>JAZGAD010000028.1:0-91741 GCA_036444275.1 Hydrothermarchaeales archaeon (SeqCode) | reverse complement strand
CACTTCAAGAAGATCCTGAAATTCCTGAAGAGAAAGAAGCAGATTCAACTTGGTTTTTATGGCTCAGTCAATGCTGGCAAAACTACATTGGCGAATAAGATATCGATGGACTGGCTCGGCAAGGAAGTTGGAAAGGTTTCAGAGATACCCCATGAGACGAGGGAGGTTCAGAAGATAGAGAACGTTGTGGTCGATACTAACAACGGCTCCCTTAGAATGAATATCGTGGACATGCCCGGTATAGCGACGCAGGTGGACTTCAAGAGCTTCAAGAAATACGGAATGAACAAGGAAGAGGCTAGGGAGCGAGCAAAGGAGGCAACGAAGGGCGTGATTGAAGCAATCAAGTGGCTGGACAACGTGGATGCAGTGCTCGTCGTTATGGACAGCGCCAAGGATCCATACACCCAGGTTAACGTGACCATAATAGGGAATCTCGAGGCAAGAGGGATACCTGCTATCATAGTGGCAAACAAGATAGACCTTCCAAAGGCTAAACCGGCGAACATCGAGAACGCATTTCCACAGCACGTCGTCGTGCCAATAAGCGCGATGAAGGGTAAGAACTTGGATAAGCTTTATGCTGCGATAGAGGAGCATCTAGCAGGATGATGGTATAAATGGAGATAAGATTAGACTTCATATCCGCGGACACCCTCTCCGAGAAGGGGACGATAGAAAAGATAGACTTCATTCTTCATAGGATCAAGGAAAATGTGATAGTGGTACTAGAGGAGGGATTGGATCCAACAGAGGAGACAGAGCTCATAGAGGCCACGATGCGTGAAATAGATACAAAGAATTTCCATGGGATAGAATTCTACAGAATGGACCACAAGTCTGAGAGGATACGGGATAAGATCGCTGACTACATCTCTGGTAGGAGATCAGGACTTACAATAGTCGGGCCTACGCGGATGGTGGAGGCCATAAAGAAGGAGGAGAACTACATATCCATGCTTGCTAAGAGTGCTACTTCAAGGAAGAAGAGAAAAGCCAAGACTCCGCCCAAAACAGGAAAGAAGCGAGCGGCCAAGAAAAATTGATGGGAGACAGGCAAGCTATGCCCCATAAATGCACCAACTGCGGAAAGATATACGAAGATGGATCCGAGGAGCTACTAAAGGGCTGTGAGTGCGGCAATTCCCTATTCCTATACATCAGGAAAATTACAGAAGAAGAAGCGAAGAAGCTGAAGGCCAAGGAGATAAAGAGCACAGAAAAGGAGAAAGTGGAGGGGAAGGAGAAGGAGAAATCGGAGGAGGAAAAGGATATCTGGAATGTAAAGATAGATAACGGTGTGTTTAAGCTGGATATTGCATCCCTCATGGCTAAGGAGCCAGTAATCCTATCTGGCGAGGAAGGGCGCTATCTCGTGAGCCTCTCCTCGGTATTCGGGAAAAAGGGTAAGAGGATAAAATACACAGATCGGATAAAATAGGACAAGTGGTTAAAGTGGGCACAGTTAAAGGAGTAATCTTTGCAGGGGGCTATGGCAAGCGGCTCATGCCCTTGACTGAAAGCACGCCCAAGCCCTTGCTGGATTTGAAGGACGGCTATAGCATACTGGATAAGCAGATCCTGGATTTGAAGTATGCTGGCATAGGAGAAGTCTACTTACTCATTGGGCACCTGGGGGAGCAGATACAGAAGCGCTATGGCTCCAGCTTCAAGGGGGTGAAGATCCACTACCTACTGGAGGATAAGCCCATAGGCACTCTCTTTGCCTTGAAGAATGCCTTGAAGAATATAAAGACCGATATCGTGGTCAGGAACGGCGACGTAGTAAGCGATTTGAATATAAAGAACTTGATAAAGCATGCGCAGGCAGACGATGCTCTCATCACCATGGCTCTCACAGCTATGCAGAGCCCTTATGGCGTAGTGGAGTTCAGCGGTAGGAAGGTGATATCCTTCAAGGAGAAACCCTTCTTGGATATATACATCAACGCCGGTACCTACTACATAAAGAAGGAGGCATTTCCTTATTTCAAGCAGGAGTACGAACGCCGGGAGGTAGAGTTTACTGTCTTCCCGCGTTTGGTAGAGGATGGGAAGATGTCGCCCTACTACGAGAAGAGTACCTTCTGGCGATCGGTAGACGGAATAAAGGACTTGGAGGTAGTGCGTAAGGAATATGAGAATAGGGAGGACAAGCCCTGGGGCTATGAGAAGATAATAGTAAATAATCCTAAATACCTAGTGAAAGAGCTTTATCTGAAGAAGGACTTCCGCACCTCCTTGCATTACCACCCAAACAAAGACGAGTCCATGCACATTTTGAATGGAGAAGGATATATTGAGTTCACTGACGAGAAGAAGAGGATACCGGTTAGGACTGGGAAGGTGGTGAGGATAGAGCCGAATCGCAGGCATTCCATCGTTGCTACCGAGAATCTGAAGATCTACGAATATTCCACCCCACACCCAAACGACAGCGTCAGGGTCAAGGACTTCTATCAGCGCTGATATTTATGCATAAAGTTGTTAGATTCGGAGTTTCCCTCGATCGCGATCTCCTTGAGAAGTTTGATGCTTTGATAGAGGAGAGGGGCTATGCGAACCGTTCGGAAGCCATAAGAGATTTGATTAGGAATTCACTTGTTACAAGGGAATGGGAAGCTGGAGAGGGCGAGGTGGTGGGTTCCCTTACCTTAATATATCATCATGGTTCCGGGGTATCTGATAAGCTCACGGATTTGCAGCATCAGCATGCCGGCAGCGTAGTTTCAGGTATGCATGTTCATCTCGACGAGGAGAATTGTGCCGAAATACTGGTTCTAAGGGGCATGGCGAAAAAGATAAAGGAGATATCAGACTCCCTCATAAGTTCTCGGGGAGTGAAGCACGGCAAGCTGGTAATGACCACTACAGGAAAAGAAGTGCCGTAACATAGGCCCTAATATATTTATAGTGGCACGTTTTTTAAAAAGGTAACATGGATGGATTGCTAGCGACTTTAAGTTTTGGCTTTTTACTAGGCATGCAGCACTCTCTCGACGCCGACCATGTGGTAGCAGTCTCTACTATCGTAAGCGAGAACAAAACTATGTTGAGGTCCTCCTTCCTAGGCATGCTCTGGGGAGTCGGCCATAGCATCACACTATTCTTAGTAGGGGGCTTGGTGCTGATCTTTAAACTAGCGATACCTCCTATTTTGGCTCGGGCCATGGAATTTATAGTAGGCCTAGTGCTGGTTATTTTGGGATTCTCATTACTATGGAAGTTGATAGTGGAAAGGGTTCCTGCCTTGCACTTACATTTCCACCGTCACAAGGGAGCCTCTCATATCCATCTACACTCCCACGAGGCTGAGAATCATGGACACAACCATGAAAGAAAATCCATCATAACGGGGGGCATTCAGGGACTGGCGGGAAGCGCAGCGCTCATGCTTTTGGTACTAGCCTCTATAGACACTATCACCTTAGGTCTCTTCTTTATCCTGGTTTTCGGCGTTGGATCCATACTTGGAATGCTGATAATAAGCACCTTCCTAAGCCTGCCCTTCACGTATACTACAGGCATTGAAAACATTAATGAAAAGATAAGATGGGCAGTGGGTTTTATTAGCATCTTCCTCGGGCTATCCATAATGGCAGAGATATACTTCGAAAAAGGCTTGTTTTATGCATTCTAGAAAGGTTTATAATGGTATCGAAGTCATTTTTGGCGTAATGCCAGGGTAGTCTAGAGGCGAGGCAGCGGACTGCAGATCCGCGTTACGTGAGTTCGAATCTCACCCCTGGCTCTCCTCAGCAGTGGATTTACCTTTACAGGCTTTTTAACTGGATTTTAATTGATTAATACTGTATTTGTACAGCATTTAGAGTAAGTTGAGCGTAGCGTTAAAGAGATAATCAGGCACTATAAGCGACTAAAATTAGCAGAGCAAAGACTTTATAAAGGAAAGCCAGAAAGGCGATATGAAGGGATACCACATGGACTCTACTGTAAGAAATGCAATCGAAACGGAAGTTGATTCGGTGCTTAAAGATCCCGAGTTAATAAAGAAAGCGCTTGAGTTCAGCGATCTCGATTCCACTGAAGAGAATATGCGTGCGTATATGATGGGGCTCTTGACAGCGAAGTTTTGGGCAATCTACGCTATGGATGTAAAAAGAGAACCTACAGATGAGGAATTCGCGGAATTAATGGATCTATTGAGCCGCCGAACCAAAGAGATACGAGAGGTCTTCACGCAGTATATCAGAACTTCGCTAGGAACTCAATAGCAAGTAAGATAATAATTGTTACCAGCCCTTCATGCACGCGCGGATGCACTTGCCTTCGCAACGTCTCTGGAAGTAACGACCCCTATTATCTCCCCGCCCTCCATAACCGGAAGTCTTCTGATGTGATGTTCATTGAAGATCTCAGTGGCCTCCGCGAGGCTAGCATTAGAATCTACGGTGTATTGCAACTTGGTCATCACATCTCTTGCCTTCACCACTTTTGCATCCATATTGCCAGCTGTAACCGTGAAGACCATATCCCGCTCTGTAACTATACCATAATTTGACTCACCCAGGTTGAGAAGCACAGAGCCTATGCTCTTGTCCCGCATCATCTTGGCCACTTCAAAGACAGTGGTATCTGGGTCGATGATGGTTGCACTGTGCATAATCGATTTGACTGTAGTCATGCTACCGCCTCCTTTTCTCCTGATTTTTACTTTACCTCTATATTTATATAATTTCATGTTTTCTCTTCATATTATGGCAGTACTCCTCCTTGAGGACAAGATAGTAGTCGACGACGAGGCAAGCATAGATAAGCTCAGCCAAAAAGGCTTCGGAAAGCAATCTGGAGACACGTTGGAGCTCTCCTCGCTGGAAGCTCTATACCTGGTGGAAAGGGGCTCCATAAGCGTCACGCAAGACGGGAATGAAGTGCCAGCTGCGGACCTTGCGAAAAGACTGGATGAACGGGACTTCAGCCTGAGATACCGCGTATACAGCGACCTCAGGGATAGGGGCTATGTACTCAAGACCGGATTCAAATTTGGTGCTCACTTCCGCGTCTACGAGCGCGGGGGATTCCCAAAGGAACACTCCAAATACCTAGTGCATGCTGTGCCAGAGGACTACAGCATATCTCTACCAGAAGTGGCTAGGGCGGTGAGGCTAGCTCAAGGGGTGAAGAAAACACTGATCTTTGCAGCCGTGGACGAGGACGGCGATGTGACTTACTACTCCATCGATAGGATAACACCGTGAGGTCTGAATATGCCTGAGGAATTTGTGGTTACGCCCTGGGAGGTGAGAGGGGATATCAACTATGAGAAGCTGGTGAAGAAATTTGGAACCCAGCGCATAGACAGCGCACTGCTTAAAAAGATGGAAAAGCACGTTGGAGAGCTTCACCCCATGCTTCGGAGGAAGATATTCTATTCCCACAGAAGCTTGGACTGGCTCCTTAAAGAATACGAAAAAGGCAACGAGTTCGTTCTCTACACTGGCAGAGGGCCCAGCGGCGACACACACTTGGGGCACCTTATGCCCTGGATCTTCACCAAGTACCTCCAGGATAAATTCGGTGCAAAACTCCTGTTCCAGCTCACTGACGATGAGAAATTCCTCTTCAAGGAGGATTTTACCTTTGACGATGCCAAGAAATACGCCTACGAAAACGCCTTGGATATTATAGCACTTGGCTTCGATCAGAAGAAGACCGAGATATTCCTTGATACAGAGTACATAAAGAAGTTGTATAATCTCGCTGTAAGGGTGGCGAAAAGGGTAACTTTCTCAACAGCTAAAGCTGTCTTCGGGTTCAATAACAGCACGAATATAGGATTGATATTCTTCACCTGCATGCAGTCAGCTCCAGCATTCATCGAGAGTGAGAAGCAGGGAAAAGATGTCCCGTGCTTAATACCGTGTGCGATAGACCAGGACCCACACTTTAGGGTTACGCGTGATGTGGCACCTTACCTAGGCTATCCTAAGCCTGCCCTTATTCACTGCAAGTTCTTCCCAAGCCTGACTGGTACTGAAAAGATGTCGGCATCCCTGCCAGAAAGCAGCATCTACACCACCGATCCTCCGGAAACAGCGAGAGAGAAGATATCGAATGCCTTCACTGGAGGTCAGGCGACGACAAAGGAGCAGAAGGAGAAGGGCGGAAACCCTGATATCTGCCCGGTCTACCAATACCTATTCTATATCTTTGAAGATGACGACGCCAAGATCAAAAAGCAGTACTTGGAATGCAAAAGCGGGAGCTTGCTATGCGGCGAACACAAGGAATACCTGGCGGAAAAGGTAACTAAATTCTTAATGCAGCACCAAACGAAACGGGAGAAGGCGAAGGACGTCATAGAGGACTTTATGGTGCGGGAATGAAGATAATCCATAGAGACAAGAAGGAAGGGGTGATAAAGCTCAAGCCAGAGGTCCTAGACGACTTATGGTACCTCAAAAGCGTGATACAGGAGGGCGACCTAGTCTCAGGCAGGAGCTATAGGAGAATACGCGACGAGGAAAAACTGAGGGCAGATAAGGGGGAACGTGTCCCAGTGTCTCTCGATATTGCTGTGGAGAACGTGGAGTTCCACCCATCAATAAATCGCCTGCGCATTACCGGCAAGATAAAAAAGGGACCAGAGGACCTAATATCCTTAGAGGCATACCACACTCTGGACGTGCAGCTTAACAACGTGATTTCGATTAAGAAGGAATGGAAGCAGTGGCAGTTTGAAAGGTTGAAAGAGGCAGAGAAAGCAGCTAAGACACCTCTCGCTCTCGTCGTTGCCGTAGAGGATGGAGAAGCAGAATTTGCACTTATGAGACGCTATGGCGTGGACTTCATAGTCAGGATAACCTCTCCGGTATCTGGGAAGCGCCTGGAAAAGGAGCATGAAGTCAGCGTGAAAGAGTTCTATGCCAAAGTTGCCTCTAAACTTCAAGAGCTATTTAAGAAAGAGGACATCAAAGGCATAATCATCGGTGGCCCTGGTTTTACGAAGGAGAACCTCCTAGCGCATCTGAAAGACCGCTACCCTAAAGTTGCCGAGATATGCCGCTTGGAAGGCACTGGCAGCGGTGGAAAGACAGGTGTCTATGAGGTGATAAAGAGGGGGGCAGTAGAGAGGGTCGCAGAAGATAGCAGAGTTTCTCTGGAGACAATGCTTGTAGAAAGACTCTTCAAGGAAATAGCCAAAGACTCTGGGCTATGCGCCTATGGTCTAAAGGAGGTGAGGAGCGCCTTGGACTATGGAGCAGTTGAGAAGCTTCTTTTAAGTGATGTGTACCTGCGCACCGATGAGGAATGCGACAAATTCATAAAGAAGGTTAAGAAGGCCGGTGGGGAAGCAATAATTGTATCCACGGAACACGAGGCAGGGGAAAGGCTTCAGTCCCTGGGTGGTATAGCGGCACTCCTCAGGTTTAGAGTGTGATTGTTCCTAGATTCCTTGTGCGGTGGAGTATCTAGAATTTGGCAAAATATGGGGTTTATAGTCTAATCAGGAGTCTTTCCTAGCAATTTTTCCGATTTTAGTATTTTTTATATACTAAAAAGATACTAAATGTTAAAGTTGATTATATGAAATACGATATCCATAACTTACCCATCAAAATCAAACTTCACGCATCTCAGAGAATTGCAGAAAGGATCAACGACACAATGGATGTCGGTGAAAAAATATACTTCGCAAGACAGCTTGTGAAAGAAGGAAAAATAGTCAAGCGCATAGAAAAGGACGGTGAAGTTGGAATAATAAAGAAAGGTAAATACCGTGCAAAATTCACAATAAGGCAAGGTATTCTTTGGATATTGACTATTGAGGTGGATTGAGATGACGAAGTGTCCGATGTGTAATGAGGAAATGGAAGAAAGAATGGTGGAATGGAAGAAGGGCATCTATGTCAGGGCAGATGCCTGTCCTAAGTGTGGTGAAGAGTGGCTTGATCTTGAAGAGCACGAACGAGCTATGGCCGAATTTGCCACCCAGAATATCACAAAATTGAGAAGGAGTGTGATAAAACTCGGTTCTTCTCTAGCGGTCAGGCTACCAAAGGACATCGTCGAATCATTTGGGCTAAAAGAAAAAGACCAAGTAGAGATCTACAGTACACGAGAAGGTATAGTCCTAATGCCAAAGAAAGCGAAGGCATAGTTCTTAATTCGGAGCAAAAGTCAAGTAAGCTAAAGAACGCTTGAAGCATTCCATTAAAATTTAGGCTGTCTCAGCGTTTTGCATACTACGTATAACCTCCCCCTCATCTAATAGACTTCTACGATACCCTACCCCCTACACCATCACGCTACTGTCAAGGCCTAAATCTTAGCAGGGCAGCTATCCCTCCAAATGACTTGAGCTGCTCTCCTTTTTCTGTTTCTGTAGATATTACCTCGATAATTGCATTGGTAGCCTCTGCCATCTCCTCTAGCTCTTCCAGAGTGCTTTTGAATTCATCCATACCCAGACTCTTCTCACTACATGCGGGGCACTGTTTTCCCTCCAACTCTTTCTCAAGCTTCCGGAGGCTCCTAACAGTCTTCTCCTCCACATGGCCGCAGGACGAGCAGCTTATGCTTACTTTGAAAGACTCCAGTTCCTCTGATACCAA
Organism: Hydrothermarchaeales archaeon (SeqCode); assembly: GCA_036444275.1. Lineage (GTDB taxonomy): Archaea > Hydrothermarchaeota > Hydrothermarchaeia > Hydrothermarchaeales > JAZGAD01 > JAZGAD01. The sequence goes on along the minus strand of JAZGAD010000028.1, from coordinate 83,165 downwards.
TACAGTCTCGACCGCTCCCATCTTAAGGTAATGACTGACTTCCTTCAGGCCGTAGGCTGCCAAGCCCTTGTCCTTGACTACCTCCTCCAGAAAGCGCTCCACCAATTTCTTCTCCTTTACAATATCCATGTCTTTCAGGAGCTCTGAACTGCGGTCCACCAGTTCCCTAATACCGAATTCATCGGTGTAGGAGATGTCTACAATGCCTATCACCTTCTGTTGGATATTGATGTTGAGGTATTCCTCGTCCATGAAAAAGTTCTTAGTTGGTCCAGGTCCACCGACTATCACTCCTGTCAACTTAGGTGTGTTCAGGAAGATCTCGTTGGCATATCCGGCGATGCGCTTGAAGTATTCATGTGCTGCTATCTCTATCAAACGCTCGAAGCGTTTCTGTGACTGACCGCCCCTACCATGTTTTCCTGGCACCGTAGAGGCCACTCTCTTCAATATTTCTATTCTCTTCCCCTTCAGCATGCCTATTGTAGCTTCGCCCCTATCTAGCACCAGCAGGCCATATGCGCCTTTTTCAACCAACATATCCTTTATTGGATCCAGAAGAAACTGGGAATTGCAGTGGTATATATACGTCTGGATTGTATCAGGTGGATGAAGCATGTAGACCTCTATCTTATCCTTGGTCCCCCGTGGTATGGTACCGACTAATAGGACAAGGCCGTTCTCAGGCACCTTATCAATGAGTTTCAACCTCTGCATTATTACCTCCAACGCTGACTGCACATTCTTCCTAGTCCTAGTTGACTTGATGTTCATAGCCTGCGAGTACTCTTCTCGCATCTGGCCTGATATATCAAACAACTTCTTATCTTGAGGGATATAGATGCTCACCAGCTCTGTGCCCTTTCCCTTCTTCGCCTCTAGGACTTCTATCTCTTTTTTGAGCTTGTGCAGCTCCATAGACGATGGTTTCATGATTATATCCCCTTGTGACATGTTACATTTATATCTTGGTAGCCGAAACTTAAAGAGATGGCCCAAAAGGTAGTGATCAGCATAGGCGGCTCGGTGCTGGCATCCCCTACTCCTAGACTTGAGTATATAACGGCTTTCTCTAATCTCCTAGTGGCTCTACGGGGCGAAGGCTACAAACTCCTCGTAGTAGTGGGTGGTGGCAAGATAGCTAGAGACTATATAGCGTATGCCCGGGAGTTGGAAGCTGGCGAGCAATTGTGCGATGAGGTGGGGATAGCAGCTACCCGAATGAATGCCATGCTTTTATGCGCAGCTCTCGGAGAGAATACTAGTGGCGTGTCTAGGACTTTCGAGGGTGCATGCGAATCAGAAAAGATCTTTGTCATGGGAGGCTTAAAGCCTGGTCAAACAACAGATGCGGTGGCAGCTGAACTGGCTGCTAGATGCAATGCAGACCTGCTGCTAGATGTCACCGATGTAGACGGCATCTATGACTCAGACCCAAAGAAGACGCCTGGGGCGAAAAAATTTGACTCGCTAAGCTACGAAGAACTGCTAAAAATGGTTTCCAACGAGCATACCGCGGGAGTAAACACTATAATAGATCCTACTGCCGTCAGAATAATCAGGGACAAGAAGATTAAGACTATAGTGCTAAATGGAATGAAATTGGAGAATATTGAGAAAGCGATAAAAAGTGAAGAGTCCATCGGGACTACTATTGAGTAATCAAATCGGTAATCATTATATTTATTCTTACGTTGCCTATTATGAACGTATTTACGTGAATGATGAATGATGAATGATATATGATCTATGTTTCTTCTTCAGCTTCTTCTTTAGCTTCTTCTTCTTTAGCTTCTTCTTCTCCTTCGCTTCCTCCTCCTTTTGCTTCTCCTTCTGCCCCTCCCCTTGAAATCATGCTCTCATAGCCCTCAATGACTGCATCAACAAGAGCTCCCCTGGCTTCTTTTGAGATAGGGTGGAACACATCCTTATACTCACCTTTCTTATTCTTGGAAGCCGGCATGCTGACCCAGAGGCCGGTCTCACCTTCTAAAACCTTGAGGCCGTGGACCACATAAGCTTCGTCCAGGGTCACAGTAGCATATGCCTTCAGATTTCCAGTACCTTCCATTGTATATATCCTAACATCAGTTACTTCTGCCATTTTCACACCTAACCTTGAATATCCCTATTCTAATTTAAAGCTTTTTGAAATCAGAATCCATATTAAGGGTATGGAAAAAGAAGCAAAATAATTAAAATGGGATGGATAGAGTGAGTAAAATGAATGCTAAGGTAGACGTGTCTCTAAGTCATGCGATGCATCTCATGTACCCGAGGCTGACGATTCTCCTTACTTCTATCGACGAAGAGGGCAATGCCAATATAATAACCATGGCATGGTCGATGCCTGTATCCTTCAAACCTCCTTTAGTAGCCGTAAGCATAGCGCCAGAGAGGTACTCCCACGGTCTTGTTATGAAATCTAGGGAATTCGTGGTCAACATACCAACTATGGAAATCGCTAAGGAGACTTTATTCTGCGGACGAAATTCTGGTAGAAATGTAGATAAATTCAAGGCAACTGGGCTAACTCCTATACCCGCAAAAAAGGTTAGGCCTCCGCTAATTAGAGAATGCATGGCCCACCTAGAGTGCAGGGTTGCAGACTACGTGAAAGCAGGGGATCACACTATATTCATAGGCGAGGTAGTATCAATAACTGTGAACGACGGTATCTTTGATGGCAGATATATCTTAGAAAAGATTCAACCTATATTACACTTAGGAGGTGACGATTTCACCAGCAGTCTGGATGAGAAGGTAACTCCGAAATATCCGCGTCTAAAATAGAAAGCTTTATATATACCTAACTTAAAATGGGCATGGCGGCCAAAGCGGGGGGGTCACACCCGTTCCCAGCTGAACACGGAAGTAAAGTCCCCCAGCGATTTCGGGTGTACTATGGTGCGTGAGCCTATGGGAAACCGGAGACGCTGCCAACCCAATGATTTTAACAGTTTAGAGACAGAGGATAGAGTGAGGGCGCTCAGTCGGTCAGCAGATAAAATAGGGCCTTAAGGGAAGTTAGCCCTGGTAGTGTAGAGGCCTATCATACGGGACTGTCAATTTCGGAAGAAAGTAGAACTCCCGTGACTCGGGTTCAAATCCCGACCAGGGCGTCACTATGTGACGCCTAAAAATGGAGAGACGAGAATATGGAGATCGTAGGAAGCTCATTTTACTATGAACAATCATCCTCTAAAGAGCAAAGGGCCCGTAGCTCAGTCTGGCTAGAGCTCTGGCCTTTTAAGCCGGGAGTCGCGGGTTCAAATCCTGCCGGGCCCGTAGCACTTGAGGTACGATAATCGGAGGGAGAATTTGAAGCTGGATATTCTGAAGCATGAGTTAGTACCTCCACACAGAATCTTGAGTAAGAAAGAAGCTGAGCGACTTCTCAAGGAATTGAATGTCAGCAAAGGACAGCTACCCAAGATTCTGGTTACAGATGCAGCAGTAAAGAAAGTCAAGGCTAATATAGGGGATACACTAGAGGTAACCCGAAAGAGCAGGACCGCTGGAGTGAGTCTTTTCTACAGGGTGGTGGTGCGGGAGTGAGCGATGCTAGTTTGGATTTAAAACAGGTTCTGCTCTCCTTTTTGAGGAAGAGGGAACTTGTGAGGCAGCATATAGATTCCTATAACGATTTCATAGAAAACAGGCTTCAAGCAATAGTAGAGGATCTAGGGAAGATTGAGACAGATGTGGGGCTCGAGATCATTCTGGGTAAGATAGAGGTCGGCAAGGCCGAGGTTATAGAGGCTGACGGCTCCATTAATAAAGTAAAACCCAACGAGGCTAGACTGCGCAACCTGAGCTATTTCTCTCCCATATACTTGGAAATGACGCCTAAAAAGGACGAGAAGGAGGGGGCATCAGAGAAGGTCAAGATAGGCATGCTTCCAACGATGCTGAAGTCCAGGGTCTGCAACCTTTATGAGTTGAGCGAGAAGGAGCTTATAGATGCCGGGGAAGACCCTCTTGACCCAGGTGGATATTTCATAGTCAATGGATCGGAGAGAGCTTTAGTAACAATCGAGGATTTGGCACCGAATAAGATCATGCTGGAGCGCAATGAAAAGTACTCCAAGGTAGTTGAAGTGGCCAAAGTATTTTCTAGAAGAAGCGGCTTCAGAGCCCTCGTAACTGTGCAGAGAGGTAAAGAGGGGCTCCTAGAGGTAGCATTTCCATCAGTGCCAGGGAGTATACCATTCGTCATTCTAATGCGGGCCCTAGGTATTGAGACAGATCAAGAGATTGTAACTACGATCTCGGATGACCCAGAGATCCTCCAAGACGTACTCCAGAATCTAGAAGAATACTTGGATGTTAAGACCAAGGAGGCCGCCATAGAGATAATAGGAAAGAAGGTGGCGACTGGACAGATGCGGGAGTACCGGATTAAGAGGGCAGAGCAGGTCATAGACCGCTACTTATTACCTCATGTTGGCACTGCGCCCGAAGACAGGCTGAAAAAGGCCCACTACTTAAGTAGGATGGTGGTAAGGGTTTTGGAGCTTACACTTGGAAACCGGGAGCCAGATGACAAGGATCACTATGCCAATAAGCGCCTGCGGTTGTCCGGCGACCTAATGGAGGACCTCTTTAGAGTGGCCTTCTATAACCTTACACGGGACATAAAGTACCAACTGGAGAGGGCTGTTGTTAGGGGAAAAGAGCCCAGTGTCCAGACTGCAGTTCGAGCAGACGTATTAACTGAGCGCATGCGGCATGCGCTAGCCACTGGCAATTGGGTGGGCGGTAGAGCTGGTGTTAGTCAACTTCTAGATAGGACGAACTATTTATCCGTGGTATCCCACTTGAGACGCGTGGTCTCACCCCTTAGTAGGTCACAGCCTCATTTCGAGGCCAGGGATTTACACCCGACACAATGGGGTAAGATATGTCCTGCTGAAACACCCGAGGGCCCAAACTGTGGATTGGTGAAGAATCTAGCGTTAGCTTGCGAATTTTCAACTGGCTATGACGACGCCGAGATAGAATCGATGTTCTACGAGTTGGGGGTAAAACCCATTAAAAAAGGTGGACCGTGATGGATGCGAATATCTACATAAACTGGAGACTTATAGGGACTCATCCAGATCCTCTCGGATTTGTGCAGAAGCTCAAAGACTTAAGGAGGAAAGGAAGGATATCCCGGCAGACCAATGTGACTTACTATGAGGATACCAACGAGGTATCTGTAAACACTGACGCTGGCAGGGCTAGGAGACCAGTCCTGCTTGTGGAAAAAGGTAGGCCGAAGATAAAGAAAAGCGAACTAGAGGCTCTAGAAAAAGGCGAGCTCACCTGGGATGATATTGTCTCCAAAGGCTTGGTGGAGTACTTAGACTCTGAGGAAGAGGAAAACACCTACATAGCTATCTCGCTAGAGGAACTCACCAAGGAACACACGCATATGGAGATAGACCCTATCCTCACGCTTGGTGTATGTGCCGCCATACTACCATATTCTGAGCATAACGCGTCCCCTAGGAATACTATGGGGGCTGGAATGGCAAAGCAGTCCCTAGGTTTCTATGCTTCCAACTATAAGTACCGCTCTGACACAAGAGGACACCTACTCCATTATCCTCAAAGGGCGCTGGTAGAGACTGTCATCATGGATGCCGTAGGCTATGACAGTAGGGCATCCGGCCAGAATTACGTAGTGGCTGTACTATCCTATCAAGGCTATAACATAGAAGATGCGTTGGTCATGAACAAAGCATCTGTGGAACGAGGCCTTGGAAGGAGCACTTTCTTCAGGTCCTATGAGGCAGAGGAAAGGAGGTATCCTGGCGGCCAGGTAGATACGTTTGAACTTCCTGATCCTGAAATCAGGGGTTATAGAGCCGACGAGGACTACGCGTTCCTCGGCGAAGACGGCCTTATAGAGCCGGGCTCAGAGGTGTCTTCCGGGCAAGTTCTAGTAGGGAAGACCTCTCCACCCAGGTTTTTAGAGGAGATCAGCGAATACGGCGTGGCTAGAGAGAAGCGGAGGGAGACCTCAGTCACTATAAGGCACGGGGAGAGGGGTATAGTGGACTTGGTAATGCTTAGTGAAAGCTCTAACGGTAACAAGCTGGCAAAAATAAGGATGAGGGACCAGCGTATCCCCGAACTAGGAGACAAGTTTGCATCTAGGCACGGCCAGAAGGGGGTTATAGGACTGATTGCAGCCCAGGAGGATCTACCCTTTACTGAGGACGGCATTATACCCGATTTGATCATAAACCCTCATGCCATACCCTCTAGGATGACCGTTGGGCAAGTACTGGAGATGATTGGCGGCAAGGTTGCTTCTCTTGAGGGCAATGCAATAGATGGTACTGCCTTTTCAGGCACGCCTGAGATGGAACTCAGAGAAGCCCTGAAGAGGAACGGCTTCAAGCATACCGGTAGGGAGATTATGTACGATGGCGTTACTGGCAAACGAATAGAAGCTGAGATATTCATAGGAGTCGCATACTACCAGAAACTCCATCACATGGTATCTGGAAAGATTCATGCACGCTCTCGCGGCCCTGTTCAGGTATTGACTAGACAGCCCACAGAGGGACGGGCTAGAGAAGGAGGCCTGCGCTTCGGTGAAATGGAAAGGGACTGTCTCATAGGCTATGGAGCCGCGCTCCTCCTTAAAGAGCGGTTGCTGGATGAGAGCGACAGGCATGTAATGCATGTCTGTGAAAAGTGTGGCTACATCGCAGTATTCGATAGGATGCGAGATACCGTTTACTGTTCTATTTGCGGGCGTGATATAGATGCAGCAGAGGTAGAAGTATCATATGCCTTTAAGCTATTACTAGACGAGTTGAAATCCCTTGCAGTAAACCCACGGCTGATCCTGGGGGATAAGGCATAATTTGGAGGATTGAGATGAGGATAACCCCGAAGAAGATTGAAGGTATAAAGTTCGGCTTACTTTCGCCGGATCACATAAGGAAGATGGCAGAGGTCAAGATCATCACCGCAGACACCTACGATGAAGATGGTTATCCCATTGAAGGAGGGCTTATGGATCCAAAGCTTGGAGTGATAGATCCTGGATTGAAGTGTAAAACCTGTGGAAGTCGGGTTGGTGACTGCCCAGGTCATTTCGGAAGGATAGAGCTAGCTAGACCAGTGACCCACGTGGGTTATGCCAAGGTTATCAGTAAGTTCTTGAGAGCTATTTGTAAAAGATGTGGACGCCTCTGCCTACCCGAAGAAAAGATCCAGGAATATAAAGACCAAATCAAACGGGCTAGGAGGGTAGGGAAGAGTGATGCCGATATAGTGAAGGACCTCTTCAAAACTGCACGGATGAGCAAGTGCCCATACTGTGGCGAGGAGCAATTCAATATAAAATTCGACAAGCCAACGAGCTTCATTGAAGAAGGGAACCGGCTTTCCCCCACTGATATTAGAGAGCGATTAGAACGGGTAACAGATGCTGACGCTGAGGTGATGGGATTTGACCTAGACGTAGCTAGGCCTGAATGGATGATTATGACTGTTCTCCCAGTGCCGCCTGTAACTGTGAGGCCTTCAATAACCCTAGAATCAGGCGAGAGAAGCGAAGATGATTTGACTCATAAACTAGTGGATATACTGAGGATCAACCAAAGGCTTATGGAAAACATTGAGGCTGGAGCTCCCCAGTTGATTATAGAGGACCTATGGGAGCTACTTCAATATCACATAACCACCTACATCAACAACGAGGTTGCTGGAGTTCCACCAGCGAGGCACCGCTCAGGTAGGCCCCTGAAGACAATGACCCAACGCTTGAAGGGTAAGGAGGGACGCTTCAGAAGCAACCTCTCCGGCAAGAGGGTGAATTTCTCAGCTAGAACCGTTGTTTCTCCAGAGCCCAATATAAGCATAAATGAGGTAGGCGTTCCAGAGCTGATAGCCAAGGAACTCACGGTTCCAGTTAGAGTAACGCCAGATAACATTGATTATCTTAAGCAATTAATCTCCAACGGCCCAGACAACTATCCCGGTGCAAACTATATAGAACGCCTTGATGGAAGCAGGGTACGGCTCGGTAGGATCAAAAACATGGATGAAGTCCTAGAGAAGGTGGAAATTGGGGGACGAGTGCACCGCCACTTACAGGATGGTGATGTGGTTCTCTTCAATCGGCAGCCTTCCCTACATAGGATGAGTATTATGGCTCATGAAATCAAGGTTATGCCCTATAAGACCTTCAGACTCAACCTCTGTGTATGTCCCCCATATAATGCTGACTTCGATGGCGACGAGATGAATCTCCATGCTATCCAGGGGGAAGAAGCCAGAGCTGAAGCTAGAGTTCTGATGCGTGTTCAAGAGCAGATGCTCTCTCCCAGGTTCGGGGGCCCCATTATAGGCGGTATACATGACCATATATCAGGGGCCTATCTTCTAACACGGAAAGAGACCAAATTCTCTAAGGAGGAAGCTCTGCAGATCCTTTATGCTTCTGGTATAGATAGAGAGTTACCCCCGCCTATCGAAGAAAATGGAAAAGAGTACTATACAGGCAAGCAACTCTTCAGTCTCCTTCTCCCCAAGGACCTTGACTTGATCTATAATGCCAAGATAGCCGAGAAGTGCGAACTAGAGGGATGTGAAGATGATAGATGCGTAGTGATTCGGGAGGGTAAACTATTATGCGGGGTCATGGATGAGAAGTCCTTTGGCGCATTCGCCGGTGAACTCTTAGACCGACTGATAAAGGACTATGGAACTAACGAGGCCAGAGAATTCTTGGATAAGGTAACTAAGCTGGTAATCCAAGTTATCACCATAAAAGGCTTCTCTACGGGTATAGATGATGAGGACATCCCCAGAGAGGCTAATGAGAGAATAGAGGAAATACTGGATAACGCAAAGGTTAAAGTCGGGGAACTAATCAAGGCCTATAATGAAGGGATTCTAGAGCAACTCCCGGGGCGCACCCTAGAAGAAACCTTGGAGATGAGGATTATGCAGACCTTGAGTGAAGCCAGGGATAAAACAGGGAGTATTGCAAATGAGTACATGGAGCGCGAATCAGAGCAGTTAAAGCGAGATAACAGCGCTAGAATTATGGCGATAAGTGGGGCTAGGGGTAGCCTCCTTAACCTCACTCAGATGTCAGCATGTATTGGCCAGCAGGCGGTGCGAGGGGAGAGAATAGTAAGGGGCTATGCTGGAAGGACTTTGCCTCATTTCAAGAGAGAGGACAAAGGAGCTAGAGCAAAAGGCTTTGTCAGGTCTAATTACAAGAATGGGTTAGACCCCTTGGAGTACTTCTTTCATTCCATGGGTGGAAGAGAAGGCCTTGTAGATACCGCGGTCCGAACTTCCCAGAGCGGCTACATGCAGCGGAGGCTCATCAACGCTCTTCAGGATCTGAAGGTTGAGTATGATAGTACTGTGAGAGATACCCGAGGTGTCATTGTGGAGTTCAAGCACGGTGAGGACGGAGCAGATACCTCCAGGACTGATTGGGGTGATGCTGTTAATGTAAAAAAGATTATCCAAAGGTATGCGAAGGTGGGTTGAGCAGGTGGACAAGGCAATAGAGAAAAAGCTAAAGGAAATAAAGAAAGAACTCCCCGAGAGCATATACGATGCTTTGTGCGAGGGACTTACAGAGAGTAAAGTTGAACCTAAGTACGTAGACGAGATTATCGGCGAGGTAAAGAGGAGATACAAGTACTCTCTGGTAGAACCCGGGGAGGCTGTTGGCGTAGTAGCTGCACAAAGTATGGGTGAACCCAGCACACAGATGACGATGCGTACCTTCCACTATGCTGGTGTTGCAGAACTCAACGTCACCCTCGGCTTGCCCAGGATCATAGAAATCGTAGATGCTAGGAAGATCCCCTCGACGCCGACTATGACTATCTATCTAGAAAAAAATTACGCCAAGGACAAGGATAAGGCCAAGGAGGTCGCCAAACAGATTGCGACGGTTACCATTGGAGAGGTATTGGAGACAGCAGAGATAGACCTCATAGATTCTGAGGTGACGCTGATTCTAGATAAGTATGAGATGAAGCGGCGGGAGCTCGTAGTCGAGGATATTATAGAGCAGTTAGGCAGCTTGAAGTGTAAAGTTGATTGGGACGCAGGGAAGATGAAGATATCCCTAAAGCTTCCTTCCCCTTCTCTCAAGGACTTGAGGAAGCTCGCTAACAAGGCTAGAGAGATATACTTAAGAGGTATAAAGGGTGTCCGGAGGGTGGTAATGAGGAGGGAGTCTGAAGGCTATGTGATCTATACTGAGGGCTCTAACTTAAAAGATGTGTTACGTATACCGGGTGTTAACATAAGACGAACCAAGACCAACGATATACTGGAGATAGAAAAGGTATTAGGTATAGAGGCTGCGAGGAATGCTATCATTAACGAGATATTGGACACACTAGACGAGCAAGGCCTACGCATAGATGTACGGCACCTCATGCTCATATCAGATATGATGACCATCGATGGAACTGTGAAGGCGATAGGCAGACATGGTGTCTCTGGTCAGAAGGCCTCTGTCCTTGCAAGGGCCGCCTTTGAAATCACTGTGGATCACCTGCTTATGGCTGGAATCAAGGGAGAAACTGAGGAACTTGCGGGTATAGTGGAAAACGTGATAGTTGGCAGACCAGTGCGGCTTGGAACAGGCATGGTTGAGTTAGTCATGAGGAAACCAGAAAAAGGGGCTTGATCAATTGGATGTGGGAAAAGCGATAAGAACGGCAGTCAAAACCGGAAAAGTAGTTCTTGGAGAAAAAGAGACCCTCAGAGCTATCCGAAAAAAGGAGTTGAAACTAGCTATTGTAGCTGCAAATTGTCCTTCAGCGCTGAAAAATAATTTGAAGCGTTATGCTGAACTCTCTAAGACCCCGGTGTATGAATTCGATGGCTCAAGTTTAGCCTTGGGCTCTATATGTGGCAAGCCATTCATCGTTTCGCAGCTTGGGATCTTTGAGGCAGGGGATTCTGAAGTTTTGGAGCTGGGTAGGGGGATAGTGAAGTAGAACTGGGTAACGTAGAGGACAGATAACAGAAGGAAAGTAGCATGTCACTGAAGCTTTCAGCTAATGAGATCGGATATATAGCTCTATTTGAAAATACAACCGGGGTTGTAGCTAAGGACTGCATTATAGATGAAGAGGAAAACAAAATAATTTTCGTCGTTAAAAAGGGGGATATGGGGCTAGCGATTGGAAGAAAAGGATCAAATATCCAGAAGGTCAGACAGAACATAGGCAGGAAGATAGAAGTTATGGAGTATGCTGAGGATCCAGCCGAATTCGTTAGGAACCTATTTCACCCACTGAGGGTTAAAAAGGTATCCATCGTGGATAAGCCTGAAAAGAAGGTGGCCCTGGTAGAAATGGATGTCAGGGACAAAGGGCAGGCAATAGGTAGGAAAGGAAAGAACCTCCATAAGGCACAGACCCTTGCTGAAAGGCACCACCATATAGATATCACGATGGTATGAGGTGGATATGATGGCTAAGAAATCAACAGGAGAAGGTTCGGGAAGAAAGCTGCGCACTAGGAGAAAGCAGTTCAGGTGGAATAGCCCTAAGTATAAGAGGAGGGTCCTGAAATTGAAGGAGAAATCCAATCCTCTTGAGGGGGCCCCAATGGCTAGAGGCATAGTCCTAGAGAAAGTTGGAATAGAAGCCAAGCAACCGAATTCTGGAATTAGGAAGTGTGTTAAGGTCCAGCTTATTAAGAGCGGTCGGCAGGTTACAGCATTTACCCCGGGGAGCGGTGCCATTAACTTTATAGATGAGCACGATGAGGTTGTGATAGACGGTATCGGGGGACGGAAGGGTGGAAGCATGGGGGATATCCCTGGTGTGAGGTTCAAAGTCATCAAGGTCAACAATGTCTCCCTTCAAGAACTAGTAAGGGGTAGGAAGGAGAAACCTATAAGATAAGTTAGAGGGCAGATATATGTTTAAGCTTTTTGGGCTCTGGGATACTAGTGAAGTGGAGGTGAGGGATCCGGCTTTAAGGGCCTGCATAAATCTCAAGTCCATTCACATCCCACACAGCGGTGGAAGGCATGCTAGCCCCTTCGGTAAGTCTGAAGTGAACATAGTGGAGAGGCTGATAAACAGGATTCTTGTGTCGGGCCATGATGGAAAAAAGCATAAGCGGAGCAGTGGTAGGAACGTGGGTAAAAAGCACTTGGGCTACAAGATTGTGCGGGATGCATTTTCTATTATAGAGAAGCAAGCGAAGAGAAATCCCCTTCAGGTGCTGGTAGAAGCATTATCCAATGCCGCACCCAGAGAGGACACGACAAGAATAAAGTACGGTGGAATAGCCTACCATCAGAGCGTAGATATATCCCCCCAACGCAGGCTTGACATGGCCCTCCGATTCGTCACAGTCGGAGCATCGAGGGCTGCCTTCAAGAACAAGAAACCAATAGAACGTGTATTAGCTGAGGAAATAATGGCTGCTGCCAGATATGATCTAAAGTGTTATTCTATATCTAAGAAAGAGGAGCTGGAAAGAATCGCCAGAGCCGCTAGATAACTTTTTTTGGTGAGTTACGATGGGCAGACGGGAAGATATGGTTAAAAAAATCGAGAAGTTGATGGACAAGCTCGAGTACATAAGGAACATGGGCATAGTGGCGCATATCGACCACGGCAAGACTACGCTCAGCGACAACCTCCTAGCTGGAGCTGGTATGATATCAGAGGAATTAGCTGGTCAACAACTCTATCTTGACTCAGATCTCCAGGAGCAGATCAGGGGTATAACCATAGACTCAGCCAATGTCTCTATGGTACACGAACACAAAGGGAAAAGCTACCTAATAAATATGATCGATACCCCTGGGCACGTGGATTTCGGTGGCGACGTTACTAGGGCAATGCGCGCTGTAGACGGTGTCATCGTCCTTGTGGATGCAGTAGAGGGGATAATGCCCCAGACCGAGACTGTTTTAAGACAGGCGTTAAAAGAAAAGGTCAAGCCTGTTCTCTTCATAAACAAGGTGGATAGGCTCATCAACGAGCTGAGGCTCTCACCTGAGGAGATGCAGCGCAGGTTTGTAACTATTATCTCCGGTTTCAACAAGATAATAAGATCTATGGCTTCAAAGGAGTTCAAAGAGCAATGGCAGGTCAACGTAGAGGATGGTAGTGTCGCATTTGGCTCTGCCTATAGTCACTGGGCTATAAACGTGCTCTTAATGAAGGAGACTGGCATCACTTTTAAGGATATAATCGAGTACAACATTGGGGGGAAGCAGAAAGAACTGGCTAGGAAGGCCAAACTATCCGATATAATCTTGGATATGGTGATAACGCACCTGCCAACACCCCTCGTAGCCCAGCGCTACAGGGTGCCCCAAATCTGGCCCGGTGATATGGAGAGCCCTACGGGAAAAGCCATGGTAGAGTGTGATCAAAAGGGCAAATTTGGCATGATGATCACTGACATTTCGATTGATCCACAGTCAGGGGAGGTGGCGACTGGAAGGATATTCTCTGGCATACTAATGAAGGGGAAAGAGGTCAGCATGATAAATGCGAAGACAACAGCTAGAACACAACAGGTGGGCGTCTATATGGGGCCCGAGAAGATGTTCACGGATCACGTCGTCGCTGGTAACATAGCTATGGTCACTGGTTTGAAGAACATTCGCGCTGGAGAAACTATCACTGAGGTAGATGCACCAATAGAGCCCTTCGAGGAGATCAAACATTACTCCGAGCCCGTGGTTACCGTCGCAGTAGAGGCTAAGAAACCCAAGGACCTGCCTAAGCTCATAGAAGTGCTTAATATTATCTCAAGAGAAGATCCAACGACCCATGTGGAGATAAACGAAGAAACCGGTGAGCACTTATTATCAGGCATGGGAGAGCTTCACTTGGAGATCATTACCCATAGAATCAAAGAGCGTGGCGTAGATATAGATGTATCAACACCCATAGTTGTGTACAGGGAGTCTGTGGACGCGGTATCGCCTTCGGTGGAGGGTAAATCACCTAATAAACACAATAAATTCTATTTTGTTGTCGAGTCCTTAGAAGAGTCGATCTTTAGAGCCTTAGTTGAAGGCGAGCTCAAACCTTCGCGTTTGAAGGGGAAAGAGCTAGCTAAAGCTTTTGAAACGGCTGGTATGGAGAAGAAAGATGCGAAGGGGATAGTGGAAGTCTACCAAAACAATGTCTTCACCAATGTGACTAGGGGAATTCAGTATCTCAATGAGGTTATAGCACTCATTCAAGAGGGATTCCACGAGGCTATAGATGCAGGTCCTCTGGCAAAGGAGAAGGTGTCAGGGATGAAAGTGAAGCTGGTGGATGCCAAGCTTCACGAGGATTCCATTCACCGTGGACCAGCCCAAGTTATACCGGCAGTTAGAGACGCAATTCGAGAGGCAATGGTCCTAGCTAATGTCCATTTAATGGAGCCTAAAGTCAAGGTATTCATTCATGTTCCACAGGATTATATGGGAAGCGCGACTAGGGAAATCCAGAGCAGACGGGGACAGATCCTGGATCTACGCCAAGAGGATGCCCTCGTTATCATTGAGGCTAAATGTCCTGTTGCCGAGATGTTCGGCTTTGCCGGCGACTTTCGGTCAGCTACCGAGGGCAGAGCTTTGTGGTCCACAGAGTTCACTGGTTTCGAGAAACTGCAGATGGATCTCCAAGCCGAAGTAATTAAGAAGATAAGGCAACGGAAAGGTTTAAATTAACTTAAAATAAAGACGAAAACAGGAGGTAATAATATGACGGCCAAACCGCATTTGAATTTAGTGTTTATCGGGCACGTGGACCATGGGAAGTCTACAGCTGTTGGAAGGATGATGTATGAGATGAAGATGATACCTGAGCATATAATAAAGCAGTACAAGGAAGAAGCTGAGAAGATAGGGAAGGCTACCTTCGAGTTCGCTTGGGTTATGGATCGGCTCAAAGAAGAGAGGACCCGTGGGCTGACGATAGATATAGCCCATAGGAAGATGGAAACCGATAAGTACTACTTCACCGTCATTGATGCTCCCGGCCATCGCGACTTCGTCAAGAACATGATAACGGGTGCAAGTCAGGCTGATGCAGCTGTGCTCGTAGTGGACGCTAGTCAGAGGGATGAGAAAGGTGGGTTAATGCCTCAGACCAAGGAGCATGTCTTTTTGGCTAAGACTTTGGGCATAGGACAAATAATAGTCGCGATAAACAAAATGGACGCCGTTAAATATGACCAAAAGAAGTATGATGAGCTCAAAGCCCCGCTTCAGAAGCTCTTCCAGATGGTGGGGTATAAGCCGGAGCAACTAACCTTCTTACCCCTCTCAGGCTTGACGGGGGACAATGTTATAAAGAAGAGCGATAACTTAGCGTGGTTTGATGGGCAGAATCTCCTTGAAGCAATAGACGCCTTGAAGGTACCTGAGAAGCCAACTAAGTTGCCCCTGCGGCTACCAGTGCAGGATGTGTATTCCATTACAGGTATAGGCACCGTGCCTGTTGGCCGAGTTGAAACTGGGGTGATGAAGGTCGGGGAGACTGTAGTATTCGAGCCAGCTGGGGTAAGTGGTGAGGTGAAGAGTATCGAGATGCACCATGAAAACATAACGCAGGCCGAGCCTGGTGACAATGTTGGCTTTAATGTCCGAGGTGTGGGTAAGACAGATATACGCAGGGGAGACGTATGTGGTCATGCAAAGAATCCACCCACAGTCGCCAAGGAGTTCACCGCCCAGATAGTGGTCCTACAGCACCCGAGCGCGATAACAGTTGGGTATACACCAGTATTCCATTCGCACACGACTCAGGTTGCCTGCAAGATTGTTGAGCTCATAAGCAAACTGGACCCTAAAACAGGCAACATATTGGAGAAGGCCCCCAAGTTTCTTAAAGCAGGGGACGCAGGAGCGATAAGGGTGGAGCCCACTAGACCGATGGTGATAGAGAAGGTCAAGGAGATCCCACCTATGGGAAGGTTCGCCATTAGGGATATGGGCACCACAATAGCTGCCGGTATGGTAGTAGATATCACATCAGTTAAGTAGGTGATTCAGGGAGATGCAGAAGGCAAGGATCAAGTTAAGTGGTTTGGATCATAGAAAACTCGAGGATGTATGCTCTCAGGTTAGGGAGATAGCTCAGAAAACTGGCGTGGATATGTCAGGGCCTATCCCTCTGCCAACACATAAACTGCGGGTTCCAGTTAGGAAATCCCCCTCGGGTGATGGCACAGCTACTTGGGAGAGGTGGGAGATGAGGATTCACAAGCGCCTCATAGACATTGAAGCCAACGAGCGTACTATGAGGCAGATAATGCGCGTCAGAGTGCCTGACGGCGTTAACATTGAAATCGAACTGAAAACTTAGCTGGGGGGATATACTTTTTTCTGTTTGCCGGGGTAGCCTAGTCCGGTATGGCGCAGGCCTGGAATTCATAGTATTCAGTGGACAGGAAGCCTGTGTTCCTTTTGGAACTCATGGGTTCAAATCCCATCCCCGGCGCTCCCATCCATGAAAACGTAATCCCTCTGTGTGAGAGAGATAGTTTCGGCATCAAAAATTCTCTAAAATCAGCTAAATTGCTTTCACTCGCCTTTGCTTCAGGTACTCCATCATTGTGTCCTCGTTCGTTTCTACCTTTCCGTCGGCTAAAACCTTCAAATAAAGATTTAGCTTCTATTAACTTCGATTTAATTCGAAGTTTAGCCAATAGTTATATAATATGTATTATAACATCTCCCTCTAGAAAGGGGTAAGAATGAAGAACGCAATTGTGATCTTATTATGCCTGCTGATTCTGATTCCAAATGCATCTGCAACTGTAGATGCAAACGCTGGAGTCACACCTACCCCAACACCCACTCCGACTCCGATTCCAACAGTGATTCCTACTGTGCCCCCTGAGACTACCCCTCCCCCGGTAGCTACGCCTATGCCTGAATCCGACCTCCAGAGCCATCTTAATGGATTGAGCTTGAGTTCTGAAGAGCAAGGCATAGCAGGTAGTATTGTAACTTTGGCAGACACATGCTACAACTTGGTCCTGGATACAGATTACTATTCTATGAATTTTGAGTGCATGAAAAGCGCCTATATGATACGAAAACCACTACAGTCCCTTTTCGACATAAGCAAAAGCGACTGGAAAGAAGTCCAGGATTACATCATGATCAAATCCAAGGGGGAGCCAAACTACTGGACAGATGGTACCACTATCCACATCAACAATTGGAAGGAGATGATCCCCCAAAAGCTCCACTTCAGCCTCAACAGATACGAGGATCCCTCCGGGAATATCAACGCATATTCTGACCTCAATATCAATTGGCGTACCTTCAGCCTCACTGAAGACCAAAAGTTAGATGTTGAAAGGGCTAGGAGGGACTTCTGGGAGTGGGAGGATGAGCAGCGGAAGCGGGAGATGTTGGATAGGGTGAGCGTAACAGTTTCAGGAGAGAGCGAAAGGATAGCTAAAGAACTCATTGCCCTGCTCAATGACCTGCGGACCCACGCATCCGCCTTCGATTCCTCCCCATCCTCTGATTCCGCTTATGCCCTTGCCTACGCAGCAGCCACGGCCGAAATGAAAACTGAGGGATATAGGGACTATGACTACGGAGTTATAAGGGATGCCACCGCGTATGTCGTCAAACACGGCTCGGGTACTCCACAGGTCTGGGAAGATGAATTTGGGGATGTGAACCTGGCTGGATTGACGGTCTATGAGAGCTCCACGAGGGAATGGTTCTCAGTAAACTTCAACCGCCACGTAGATAGGCTTGAGAAGAAAGCGGGTTTTTGGATACACATTAATTGGGACGAGACCAGCCGTAAGACCTACCAGGATGCTATAAACCGGGCGTGGAATGATGCCCGGGAGGAAGTGCGTAGAGCTGAGATGGATGAAAAAATACAGAAATATCTGAATACCTTCACCATAAGCGATGAAAACGAGGAGATAGCAAAGGACGTGGTGGAAGAGGTCACTGGAATAGTAGACGAGTTGAATGGCTTCTCCCCCTCCGCCGATAGCATATATGGCCTCCAGTACAAGTCTGCCCTGCTCAGAGCCAAGGTGAATGGATTAGGCGATGCATTGAGGTGCGACGATCTGGATCCGATCGCCTCTTATATTATGATATACACCCCTGGTACGGTTGAACTTGGGGAAGATGAATACGGAAAGCTGCGCCTCATAGAGTGGAAGAACATATACACGGAAGAGCCCGCTAGTCTGAATTTCAACTGGGGATGCAAGGAGGTTGTCTACACCACCGCTGGAGAGCCATTCATTGCGATCACTCCAAGGGGGACGCCGGAGCCCGTGCCCATTGGAACACCGGAGGAAATCAGCAAGATCACCGGTACGGGATTCATGTCCATTAATCTCAACTGGCGACCCAGCATATTCGATAACGATGCCTATAGGGAAGCTGTCAAGAGAGCCGAAGAAGACGCGTGGAAGAAGGCTGAGAGGCTCAGGAAGCAGAAGCTCCTTATAGAGGCTAAGAAGCGTTACAGCTTCACCTCTGAGCAGGAAGCGGTAGGCAAGGCCATCGTAGGGAAGACCACAGGGTTCGAGGCAAAACTCGTGGACTTCGAGAATACCGGGGGAGATCTATACAAACTCTACTACGACTACATCCTCCTTAACTCCGAGGTTCAGGGGATGTCTCAGGCCCACCGGAAGGACTCTAGGAAGATAGGCATATATGTTATTTTAAATGGTCCTGGTGTTCCTGATATCTGGAAGGATGAGTACGGAGACCTTGAAGTTGGGCACGGCCTCATAATACACGAGGGGAAGAGAGCTAGGTTCGCATTCAACCGATGGTACGATGAGAAGAGAGACGAGGGTGATTTCTTCATCCACTTAGACATGGGAGAACTCTCCAAAAGTCAGAAGGAAGTCATCAGGCAAGCTGAACGGGATGCCTGGGAAGATGCTGAGCAACGCCGGCGGAAAGAGCTCGTCGCTAAAATCAGGGGCGATCTCCATCCAGGAAAGGATGCGGATTTGTTGGTGGGAAATGTCAGGGATTTCATCATCCTGGTCAAAAAATACCGGAGGGATGAGGTTACGACCTACGATGTTGAGCTACGTAGGCTTGAGTTGAATCAGCGCATGAAGAAGCTCGACCAAGACATAAGGGACTACATAATGATCTCGGATCTGGGTGAAGACAGCCCACTACCCCATATGAAGTACGATTATGAGACCGGCGAGATAAGCATAGCAGACTGGAGGGACCTATTATCCGATAAAGATGACATCATTACTGGTATAGGGGCATGGTGCAAGGAAAGACAGGAATGCGCACTGGATCTGAGCATTCGCTGGAGGAACTGGGAGAGTGTGAGAAAGGATATCGAGAGGGCTAATGAGCATTTCTGGAGAGAGCAGCGTGAAAAGGATCTGAGTGAAGTTTTAACACGCATTATAGCGGCGAAGGACTCCTATTCCACAGGGGACCAGCAGATCGAAGGGGAGCTGGTGAACATGATCTCCGGTATAAAGACAAGCTGCCAGGAGGATATATCGCCAGGGAAATTCCTGTATAGCATGCTCCTAAAGAAGGATGAACTCAATGACCTCCTAGATAAAGCAGAAAAAGAGGACATTATAGGCATAGCTCTAGCCGAGAGCCAAGGGTATCACTCCTATGACAAGAGGGCAGATGCAGTGAGAAGCGTCATGGTCTGCACCACCAGTGCCTATGACGTCAATATCGTTTATTTCGAGACATTTGTGCCTCCGTTCGTGAGGGAAGCGAAGGAGAAGGGCCGGGATCTGGAGGTAAATATAGAGGTACAGTGGAAGAGTATGGATGATGCTCTCGCAGAGAAGATAAACTCTGCCTTCAAGCGCTATGAAAAAGAGCAGACCAAGGTGCGCCTACAGAAGCTCATCGAGAAGAGGGCTGATGTCGTAAATTCCCTCTCGAAAGAAAAGATAAAGGAAAGGATAGACGCCTACGAGGCAGGGAGTATTGGAGCCGCTGAGTTGAGGAGGTCGATCAACGAGCTGTACTTCACCTTAGAGGGCTACGACACTGAGATTGCATATCTCGCGGCGATATCAGGCGAAGCCTTCCCGGAATTCACGTCTCTAAAGGTAGAAGTAGAGACAGACCATGTCGACCTCAAGATTTGGGAGGATGATTTCGAATACAAGTTCGAGGGAGGCCTTAGCATAAGACCCTTACGATATGCTCCTGCTGTAAGGGTTGAGAAGCCAGAGATACGCTTACCTCCGCCTCAGATAGTAACCAAGAAGAAGGCCAAGATGCTGAGGGCGGATGTGGAGATAACTGAAGAGGGGATGGTATTGATGCCTTCGACTCCTCCTCCCTCACCTATCCCTAGGGAGAAAATCGAAGAAGCTGTAGCCACGATAGAGACGCCTTCACTTCCCCGTGAAATTGAGAGAGAGGTAGAGGTTGAAGTTATGCCAGAGGATGTTGCGGCGGAGATTAGAGAAGAGAGGCTCAAAGTGCTGGAGGAGAAGGAGAGACGGATAGAGGATATGAGACGTAGGGAAGGGGAAATTAAGATCGAAAGGAAGTTGGCTAGGTCGAGTAGAGGTGTCGGCGGCGAGAGGTTGAAGATCGACGGTATAAAACCCAGGCTCAAGCTCAAGGTATCTCTTACTGACGCTGAGATTCTGAGGCTTGCTGAGGAGCTTAAGGCCAAGTGGCTTGAGGCACAGGAAGCGGGGATTATAGACGAGATGATCAACGAGCTGAATTTGGGCATAGAAAACTTCCCAGCTATACAAGAAGCGATCAGGGAATGGAGTGATACCACTACTTCTGTTAGGATCACGCACAAGGGAGATGCTATATTCGAATTCTCCTTTAGAACAGAAAACGGGAAGCTGGCTTGGGCAAGATACAATATAGCTGATGGAGCCGGTAATAGTGGGGACAACATCTACATAAAGGCAGACTTCGCTTCCCTTATGAAGCTCCGGAACTGGTGGGAAGGCAGGCTGAAGAATGCTGAAGGTCCAGTCGACTTGGTTGTCGCTGCCCCGGTATTTGGAGCACGATTGACAGCTATGGTCTTAACAGGTGGAATAAAGATAACGCCCTTCGGAGCTGTGCTAAAAATCCCCAGATTCTTAAAGGTGTTTTTCGACGCTATTGTCTACACTACAGGCGTCAGTATGTAGATATCGCATAAGAAAAGAAAATTCATATTACCTGCAAACTTGTTTTCAGTCGAGTATCCCTGTAGGGTCGAAGTGAACCAGTTCTGATTCAAACATCTCCTTTACTTCAACGCCTAACTTCTCTAAATTTTTCAGCAATTCGTGGGTATCCTTATCCAAATCTTGAGAGATTATATCCAGTATCACTGCCTCCTTCAGCACCCCGGAATGTATCTCTAGAGTAGTTGGAAGCGCCTTCAGCTTCTCTATTACCAATGTTTTTTCATGGAGGGGAACCGAAAGGATCATGGTAATCCTCCGCTTATCGAACAGCCTGCCATTTGCGACACAATAAAATTTCAGCTTTCCTTCCCTCCGCATCTGCTTCACCCTCTGCCTAATTGACTCTGAGGAAATACCAAGATCTCTTGCTATTTTTGAGAAACTTGTCCTTGGATCTTCCATAAGCCTTCTAATTATCTCTCGGTCCTTCCCTAGCATGCTCTAACCGCAAGAACTTATTTGGATATATCCCTATATTAATCTTACTATTTTGATTTTCCATATTTTATTTTGAAATTTCTTAATATTTTTAATCTTTTTCCAGTGGAAATTGAATAACACAAATAGAAAATTATATATACCAAGCATATTATAGGAAAATACAATTTTGGAGGTGGATTAATGGGGAGTGATATTCTCCAGTTGACTGAGGAGGAATGGGGAGAGCTTAAGGATAGGGCAGTAGAGCAAGATGGATGGTTCGTGCCGTCCCTTCATATAAAATACCTTGAAGATAGTGATAGGAAGACGGAGCGACTGAAGAGATTATGTGCCGCTTGGCTTAAGGATAAATTCGGTTACGAAGCAATTATCGAGAGATTAGAAGTACTAGAACCGGAAGATATCGATAGGCTCCTTGATTTGGTTAGGATAAGGTTTGAGTTCTCCGTGGACAACGGCATGATAGGCGACTCTGTGGCTTTTTTCAGCCTGAAGGAAGTAGAGGTGCCCAGCTGAAGTGTCCAGGTCAGCTCTTTAGTGCTTGCTGGTATATAGATTCTGATTTATTTTGAAAATCCAAACCAGAAATTTATTAGGCCAAGTTTACTAAATCTAAGCTATATGTCTTTAGATATTTCTTCAATGCTGGAGGAAGAATTTCCTGATCTCAAGGCCTTAGTGGAGGAGATTACGGGAGTGAGGGTGGAGAGAGAAAACAGAGATCTTGAAAGCTTTAAGGAGGAGGTCACTCAGAGAGTAAAGGAAAGATACAACCTAGCTGAACTGAAGGACCTCCCAATCTTCAGGGTGTATCGCAACTTCTTTTGGCGCGTTGGCATAGACCCTACGAAGGTAAGACCTGCTGCTGAAGCCCTTATTAGGCGCATCTTAAGGGGTAAACCTCTGCCTACCATCAATACTCTTGTAGATGCCTATAACCTCGCATCCATAGAGACCAAGATAGCTATAGCCGCCTTTGATAGTGATAAAATCGAAGGGAAGTTGCTTATGAGGCTCGCTGAGGAAGGGGAGGAGTTTCTTGGGATAGGGATGGACAGGCCGTTAATACTAAAGGGAAACGAGGTGGTTGTCTCAGATGGAAGAAAGCTTGTCGCCATATACCCCTATCGGGATGCAGATACTACAAAGATCACCTTGCATACCCGGAACGTCCTCCTACTGATCTGCGGTGTTCCAGGTATAGACGGTGAGATACTGAGAAATACAAGAAGGGTAGCCGTGGATTATATTACAAAATTCTGCGGTGGAAATCGGAAGCTATAGCCGTTGCACCTTCAAGAGGCTATTAGCAGGTTAAGTGGAAGGCAGCTGCTTTTCTGTCTGTCTGAAGTTCATCGAAGATTTTGCAGGCGTCCTTCGTATTTTTAACTACTAACTCGATGCTCTTCGAATGAAAATAGTCTACGACCTCTGGCGAAATCTGCATACATCCAGAATAACCAGTGCCTATAACGAGGACTTCAAGCTCTTCTTTCACGAGTTCTCCGAGGTCATCTATTTGAAGTAGGTGTCCTTCCTTCCTCCACCAGTCTGCTTTTACCTTGTCTGCTAGGATTAATACATCCCTATTGTATCTCTTGCCATCAATCACTATCCTTCCAAAGTCATAGGCATCAATCATTGTTACTACATCTACATCCAGAGATACTATTCTAATTATTTAGATGTCAAGCGATTGAAAGCTGTTTTACCTCTGCAGATATCGGTATATCGTGTGTGCCATTTAATTCTTATGGAACGCCGGGGATGGGACTTGAACCCATGATGAGCAGAGCTCAACCGGCTCTCAAGGCCGGCGCCTTGCCTCTAGGCTACCCCGGCAGTAGAGAGAAATACTCTGTACCCACCTTCCTTCGCTAGAGTCCTAGTGTTCCCAAATACTTTCAGCATCCTCTCTTCTACTCTCTTAGCTCCCTTTCTGACCACGAACTGGGCGCTTCCCTCTCGCTTCAAATGCTCTTTTGATCCATCTATGATCTTAAAGACCGTATCTAGGCCAGCGGCCATAGGAAGATTGCATATGACTGCATCGAATTTTTCCTCACCCACAGGTTCATATAGGTTTCCCTCTCTCACTTCAGCATTTCTTACACTATTCAGCTTTAGGTTATTCATTGTTAATTTCGCGGCTCGTGAATTGATTTCTGTGAGAAGCACATATTCTGCGAACTCTGCTGCAACAATTCCAAGGACACCATAGCCGCATCCTAAATCCAAGACTCTGCCTCCTCGAATTATCATATTCTCCACTAGGAGCTCGGTGCCCTTGTCAATACGCTTATAAGAGAATACCCCACTGGAGGTAAGAAATGTATAATGTCTTCCCCTCAAGACGACCTTTATCATACCGGCCTTTGGCTTTGAAGTCGGCTTTCTTGTATAATAATGTTCATTCATTGCTCGTCCACATCTTTGGATAGATACCAGGCTTCATGATCACCCTCTTGGTCTTGACAGCTATACCTGAGTTCTCCAGCAGGATGTCCTTAGTGCTCATCTTTGCTTCTCCTAACGCAATGATTTCTCCTTTTAGAGTAAGGATTCCCACCATATCCCCTTCATCTATGTCTGCATCTAACTTGCTTATTCCAGGCACGGCTAGATCAGCACCATGACACAGAGCATCTACAGCGCTATCTCTAACGGCCAACAAGGGCGTATCACCTAAGGCACTTTCCACCGGAACTATCACCCTCTTCAAGAGGTCCTCTCTCCCATTATCCTTCCAAAATCTATAGGCATCGAGCACGTCATGGAGTGTGACCAGGCTTTCTTCCTTAAAGGGGCCGCTTTTGGTGCGTCTCAACTCCAACATGTGTGCACCGCATCCAAGGACTTCCCCTACGTCGTGGCACAACTTTCTTATATAAGTGCCTGCTTCACACTTTACGGTGAATAAGACATCTCTATCTTGCACCTCTAGAAGCTTGAGATGGTGGATCACCTTTGTTCGGAGCTGCCTCTTGACGGCACTCTTCACTGGAGGCCTCTGGAGTATCTCCCCCGTAAATTCCTTAAATACCTCTTTCAGCCTCTTCTCAGGGGTATCCCCATGTAGACGCATTATGCAGACATATTCTTTAGTAGCAGGCAGCAATGCTTGAACTATCTTGGTGGATTCCTCTAGGCCAATGGGCAGTACGCCAGTAACCCTGGGATCGAGGGTGCCGCCGTGACCCGCCTTTTTGAGCCCCATAATGTTCTTTACCCATGAGACAACCTCATGTGACGTTGGGCCAGCTGGTTTATCCAGGTTTATCATCCCATAACGTATGTACTCCCTTACGGCTCTTTCCTCTGGCGGACAGCCGAAATCAGAGTTCGTAGAGGCCTTGGAGTTGAGGAGTAGTTTTCGCCCATTGAAAATTGAATGTTCAGCTCCTATATCCTTCATGCTATCCGCCCAAGGAAATCTTGGCCTTCTTAAGGGCTTTTTCAACTTCCTTTGTGGTGGCGCCCTGCTTTATTTCGATCTTGCTTTCCATAGGCTCCAGATGCCGGAGATTGCATCTTCTCCTCTTCACCCCTGGGGCGTCGATGATAACGAAATTTTCGTCTATCCAGTCCACTATTACGCATTTCTGTCCGGCTTCCCTTCCAGCTATCTTAACGCAAACTCTACCTACATCCATGGCTTCCAGCTCCTTTACTTAGCAATGATATCATGTTTCCTATTATATTTATTATCTCTTCAGAACCCCATAATTCTGTATTCAGGATCACATCATAGGGGGATAGGTCTCTCAAGTCTATCTGGTATATCTCCTTATATCTCTTGAGCTCGCTTTCCTCTCGCTCTCTGGTCTCCTCCAACACCTGCCTAAAGTCCTTCTTCTCTCTACCCGAAACCCTCTTGGCCCTAACCTCCAGTGGAGCTCTAAGCCAGATCTTAAGGTCTGCCTCTGATTGCAAGAGTAAGCCGCTGAGCCTCCCATCTACCACTACATCCTTCGCAGCCTTTACGAGTTGCACCTGCTTCTTATCCAACTCTCTATCTAAGGTATGATCCTCCTCAGCAAGCTTTGAGAACTCGGCCAGGCTCATACCCCTTTCCTGAGCCATCGCTCGAAAGGCCTCGCCGGCAGAGATGTTTTCTATATGAAACCTTTCGGCCAGCGCCTTAGCAACAGTGGTCTTACCGCTTCCTATATCCCCTCCAATGGTAACTATCAATGCATATCCCTCCTTGTCTTTTTCTATTTAGCTTTCGACTCCTTTTATCCATCATTTAAGCTTATCTAGGGCCCTTCTATCTTGAAGAGCTTTTTTATGAGGGGGGAGGTAGCGAAAGAAGAGAGGATATACCATCCTAACCACCCCAATTTATCCCCAAACTTAGGCAAAATAAAAGGCAGTGCAACAACATAGCCTTCCTGGTGCTCTACGAAGGTCGCTAGGTATTCATACTCCTTCAGCCACGTGAAGACCAATATAATCGGGAGCATGGTATAGAGCATGGGCTTCATAGACATTTGCCACATCTCGCTGGAGTTCTTCATCATCTTGCTCTGGATCTTCTTCATTTCCTTGGCGTCGCCTTTCTTCTGTGCCTCTTTCAGTTTATCCTGAATCTTGGACATCTTAGCCTTAAGTTTCTTCATCTTCTTTTGATCTATCACCTTGGCGGTAATAACTACTATAAGCGCCGAAACTATAGCCGAGACAACGAAGATTCCGAATAGGACATTCGCAGGTTGATTATCTCTAAAGATATGGAAGAACAGCCCTAGGGTAGAATCAAAGATTAGAAAAATAGGTTTTGTGATGAATTCGAACATGTTAACGTACCTAACCAAAAACTTTCAGCATTTCCTCTATAGCCTCGTCTAGTTTGCCATCGCGATTTTTAATAATCGTCACTGTGGCACCGGTGAACATAGCATACGCCATAGCTGTTGCCCTATTCAACTCCTGATGCTCTGCTATAGCCTCAACAAGCTCTTCGTCCCGTTGCCTAGATGTATCTTTTTCCCTCCGCCCAACAATCGCTCCTGCTTCTGCCTCCACTAGAATGATGCTCTCCGGTTTTAATTCCTCCAAGACCCATCTGGGCAGACCTGGTAGATAACCCCTAAGTGTCTTTACCGTACAATGTGTGTCAACTATTATCGATGCTCCCACTGCATTATCGGATATCTTCCTTGCAGCCATCTTCTGTATTTCTCTTTGGGTCTCTGGCAGTTGCTTTCTGAGTTCATCTCTACTCGTCACTATTTTCTTCTTCTTGGCGTAGTCGAACATCGCATCGCCGTAGTTCAATATCTCAAATCCTTTGCGTTTTTTAAGGGCCCCTTCCAAGACGGTAGTTTTCCCAGCTCCCGGCGTTCCTGTGACTACAATTACTCCCATTTTTACACACCACCTCTAGAATTCTACGATTTTCCTGAGCAAAGGATGCATCTCGAAAAGTTGTTCTCTAGCCATTTGCTCATACATATTATAAACTATTCCCACAGCTAAAAGTACTCCCATTCCTCCACCAAGTGCTCCTGTCATGTCCCCAAAGGCTGCTAATGCTCCCACTGCGACGCCTCCCAAGATAGTGATGGCTGGAATATACCTATTCAGCACCTTCTCTATTATCCTTATATCCCCTCTGAATCCAGGGATGACCATCCCGCCCTCCTGGAGTTGTTTAGCTACGCTTTTAGCGTCCATACTTGTGGTTTCAATCCAGAATTTAGAGAAGATTACTGAGAGGATTATTAGTATTACGATATAAACGCTTGTATCGAATAAGTGGAAGTCCGGGCTGTATATGGGGTTAGGCCTCTGCATGTAGTAAGCAAGGCCATTTATAGGGCGGTTAGCCACGAAGGTGCCGAGTAAAGGATAACCGACACCCTCCATCAATCTAGCCCAGAGCTGAACGTTAGCCATTAGGATGCTGGCGAATATTACTGGAAGATTACTGGCATAGATGAATTTTATGGGGTACCTACCACGCGCCCCTCTAAACCTACCGTAGGTGAGAGGGATCTCTACTCTTACGCTTTCTACATAAACCACAAGCGCAAAGACCATAAAAGTACCCAAAATGGGAACCAGGACATCCCATCTCACTTCGTTATTCATCAAGAAGAAGATAAAGGCCGGAATTCTACCGGCAGGGACTGCTTCCCCAGGGGTTGCTGGAAGAAAATTCAAGGCGCCTATCATAATCTGGGCGCATACCCCAGCGACTATGAAGAGGCCGACGCCACTTCCAAATCCCCATTTGGTGACTACTTCGTCCAGATATATGATTAGAATACCCCCAAGGGTAAGCTGAACTATTAATAGAAGCTGGATAGTGGGATCATTATTCACCGCCGGTAAAGCCCCCATTAACACCATGGTAGCAGCTTCAAATACTGTAAAACCCAGTGCTAAAGCCTTCTGGGTGCCTTGGAATATAGCCTGATCCTTGGGTTCTGTTAAATCCAGGTCTATGAGCTTCCCACCAACTAAGATTTGGAGGATTATAGATGCAGTAACAATAGGACCTATGCCCAAGGTGATTACCGACCCAAAGCTTCCGGCGATAACAGCCCTTAGATTGCCGAAGAAATCTATAGTAGTTGGATCCAAACCGTAGAGGGCTACCTCGGTAAGAAGAAAATAGGCTACCAAGATCAAAGCAACCCACTTCATCCTCTCCTTGAAGGACAAAGCATATCTCGGACTTTCCACTTCTGGTAGCGATGTCAAGAAGGACTCGAATCTGTGGAGTACACCCATTTCAATCCCCTATCACGATGGCATTTCCCCCAGCTCCCTTAATCTTTTCCTCTGCAATCTTAGAAAAACTCCCGGCCTTCACCACCAACGGCCTAGTTATCGTTCCTTTTCCCAAGACCTTATCATAATCAAACTCGGTTACATCGATTACTAACTTACCCCCTTCTCTGCCTATACCTAAGGCTTCCTTTTCTTCTCCCATTACCTCAGCCTTATTCGCTATCTCCTCTATCTGCCAGAGGTTAATTGCATTGAGCACGTGTTTCGCTTTAGAGGGTATTTTGAAACCGCTGCGTCCAAAGTGGTCTGGTGCGTGCTTGATGACCCAGGTCCACTTGCTCTTATGAGTCCCAGCCATGCCTACGCCGCCCCTGTTACCAGCTCCCCTATGCCGCTTATTGGAGCCTTCACCGCATGAGCGCGAGCCACGTTGTTTCCTGATCTTTCTATTCTTCCTAGCCATTTCTATCTACTCTTCTTCACATAACAGATATGCCTACCGCATTTTGTGCAGGAGCCCCTTAATATCACTCCTACATCCCAACGCCCCCCCTTCTTTGAAGGTCTTCTTCATACCCTCATGACCCCTCCTAGGGGGGTGCATCCTAAAAAAACGTCTTAATCCAGGTATAGTCTCTAACTCGGCTTCAAACTTTAGGAATGCCTTAGAGAAATCTGATATAGACTTAAATTTTGTCTGGTTCCTGACATAGGAGTCAGTAAGCCTAATTCCGCCTGTGAGCTCTCCTCTATTCTTCAAGAGCGATGTGATATCCTTCGCATCCACCTCTCCCCAGGTGATATAGTCTTTGACCTTCTTGAGCATACCACGATATACTTCATTGTCATCTAGGAGGACGCAGTAGTTAACCCTGCTCAACCTCAACATCTGGAGGGTACTCTCCACCTTTCGGTCAGTTTTAGATCTGCCCCTTATCCTTATTACTGCTAATCTCTTCATATACCTAGTCACCTAGTCGAGTATCCATTTACTCTGTTTTCCCCTCCAATAGGCCAACCGTCTGCGCCTGCTTTTCTGTAATCTTAATTAGAGATGTCTTCCTCAGGGCATCTAATGTGGCATTGGCACTATTTAGAGTAGTCTTAGTCTTACCGTCAGTCCTTGACCAAACGTCAGTTATCCCGGCTAGCTTCAGTACCTTCTTAGAGACATCTCCTACAGCTAGACCTATGCCGTTAGGAGCTGGAAACAATGTCACCCTAACGCTTCCAGCGCTTCCAGTAACTTCAAATGGCACTGAATGTGCTGTGCCACAGCCGCACTCCCAGCTTCCACAACCCCTCCGCACCTCGATTAAGTTCAGCTTTGCGTCTCTGATTCCCTTTCTTATGGCAGGCCCTACCTCCTTTGCAACGGCGTCCCCTAGGCCGACATAGCCGTCCTTGTTTCCTACAACGACCGTAGCCCTGAACCTCACTCGTCTACCAGACTTATGCATTTTCTGTACGAGATTTATATCGATAACTTCATCCTCTAGATCTGGAAGCAAGACATCGATGATCTCAGACTCCATAAGGGGTAGATCCGATCTAAAGACCGCCCTAATATCTGCTATCTCACCACCCTTCACCATCCGCCCAAGCTTTGTCATTGGTATCCAATCTTCTAGGTTCATACGATCTCCTCGTTAGTTTAAGTTTTTCATTCCACTTTTAGTGGGTCTTGGGTTTTTCTCTTTCCCTTTGTGCGGCTTTGATTTTCCTACTCCCACGACCCCTTGTTTTCCTGCAATGATCCTTTTTTTAACTTCTTCAAAATGCTTTGGTAAATGCTCTGGATCCAATCCTTTCCCTAGATATTTCGAGAATCTTTTCTTCTTATCCCCCGCTAATACGGTACCATAACTCGCGATATGTTCACCTCTTATCCTACCTTCGTTGGGAATGGTTGTATCCTGGTGGGCTATTTCCAAACCGGCATCGAGAGCTCCTTTGAGAACCGCAAAAATTCCGCCACCTGCAATAGGGGTTGCTAATCCAAGGTCCAATACCCCCTGTTTTATCTTTTTTTCCAAGGCTTTCTGACCGCAGAGCAAGCCTACCAAATAGGCTGCCGGGAGATTCGATCCCCCTCCCTTCCAGCCATAATTCGCCAGCTCCTTGGAATCGCTACATGCTAGTACTATATCTCCTTGAGGCTGGTATTCGGTCAGCTGGGCCAGGAAACGCTTAGAGGTCTTCCTCACAACAAACCTGGGCCTTTCAGATAGAAGGAGCTTAAGACGCTTCCTATAATCAGTCTTTCCCTCACGTTTTCTCCTGAAGGTAACTCTGTATCTAGGTCCTGTTGCCATGCGTTAGATCTCCTCGATTATTTTATTATCTTTTAAATAGGCATCCAAGTGGGCTCTGGACTTGAACATGCCTCCTTTGGCCATTACATAGAGTTTTCGATAAGTAGGCCCATCAATCCTCTCAGCCTCCCTCAGTTCTTTTAGAACCTGTCTTATAGGCCGTATAATAGATATCCATCTTTTCTTCTTCGGGAACCTTGCTCCTTTAGCCCCGCTTCTACTGCCGTGACCCTTTCTTCTGCCTTTTGCTTTCTGAATGCGTCTCTTCTTGCTCCAAAAACTACTCGTTCCTTCATCTCTTTTGAGCTGAATGACCCCTTGATTTATCAGTTTCTTGATGTCATCCTTGGTGACAGATGCGGCTATAGACTCTAATTCGTCGGGATCCAACCAGACTTTCTCCTTGCCAGCTTTAAGTATGGAAGCAGCCATTCTTCTCTGGGTTTTCAAATCCATTTTCGTAATTCTCCTTTTTTCAGCCGATCCTCAAATTTATTTGCCTTATCCTAAGCTACCACATCAGTAACGCTATTCTTCTTCTTCCTCTTCTTCATCTATAGGAAACAGCCTAGGATTCAGGATCTTCAGACCTAATTTTTCTCCTTTCTCCATAATGCTCTTGGCCTTTTTATCTCCCACACCAGACGCTATCCGGACGGCCTGTTTTGCCTTGTCCATATCATCAAGTACAGAGGGATTATACACCAACACGTCCTTATATCCAGACGGGTGTAGCCCTCTTTGCACAGCGTTTCCCCGATAGCCTATCTTTGGCGCAATAGGTTTACCTCCTAGCGATTTCCGTACCTTATTATGAGGTCCTCGAGGCTTCCTCCAGCCGCCTTTAAGTTTTTTGTACCTGGAAGACTCTTGCCGCTTGAACTTGGGCTTCGTCCCTTTACTTTTTTTTACCATTTACACCTTCGCTCCATTCCGTTCAACCAGATAAATTCCATCTTGGAAGACCCTAGAATCCTTTTTCTTAACCCTGGTGAGCTGCTCTATGTTTGCCGCGGTTTGCCCCACATCCTCTATATCATTCCCATAGACCTCGATCTCGTTACCTTTCACTGCGACACTGCAGTTTCCTACGATCCTTGTCTTCCTTGGGATCTTCTCTCCAAGGTAATTCGCTACTGAGAGTTCTTTTCCATCAACCTTTACAGTCATTGGGAAATGAGAGTAAACTACCTTCATCTTATACATGAAATCCTCAGTTACGCCTGTTATCATATTCCTTATGTGAGATGCAAAGGTACCTATCATTACTACCTGCCTCTTCCGGGGGTAGTTCGCTTTAATCACTATCTCTCTTCCCTCTATTCGAATCTCTACACCCGGATAGAAGAGCTTTCTAGTGGCATTTCCATTTTTACCATTTACCTTTATGAAGCCGTCCTCTAAGCTGGCTTCAATGTTCTCAGGGATCATTATCCTTTCCTCAATCTTAGTCAGTTTAGGCATTATGCATCACTTAAATAAACAGAGTCAGTAGACATAAGCCAACAGCCTTCCACCAGTGTCTTTCTCCTTCGCGTCTCGGTGCGACATTACACCTTGAGGGGTGCTGACAACAAGAACTCCCAAACCGCGGGCTGGTAAGTACCTCTTCTCGAACTTCTCGAATTTCCTCTTGCCTACCGGATACCGAGGCCTTATCACTCCACACTCGTTGATGTTGCCCAGGAGTTTAACCTTCAGCTTCCCCGCCCTTCCATCGTCAATAAATTCGAATTCTCCGATGTAATCGTTTTCCTGAAACACCTTGAGCACTTGGGTTATAAGCTTAGATGCCGGTTTTATCAGGCACAGCAAACTTCCGGAACGTTCATTGTTCTTTATGTTTGAAAGTGCATCTGCCAAGGGATCCAGTAACATTCTCATCACCTACGCATATTTTTTGAAACCTATCTCTCGAGCAACTTCCCTAAAACAATGCCTACAAATATATAAACCATATCTCCTTATCACAGGTCCATGGGAACCGCACCGCTTACACATCCTAATACCTTTACCCACACTACCCTTGATGATAATCACCCCATTTAGCTAACCACGCTAACATTATACTTCTCCTGGATGAAATTTATTGCCTCTTCCCTAGGGATCCCATGCTCCTTTGGAATCCTCTTCTTCTTAATCCTCCTCCTCTTTATGCGATAACCCGGACGCTCAATAGTTATAGCGACATCCATCCCGAAGATACCCACGTTTGGGTCATATCTGACTCCGGGGATATCGATGTGCTCCCGTATGCCAAAGGAAACGTTGCCGTAGTCATCGAAGCTAGAGCCTTTGATCTTGAAGTCTACAGCGTCTAATGCCTTCTTCAGGAACTTCTCAGTCCTCTCCCCTCTGAGGGTTACCTTACATGCAATTGGTAGCCCAATCCTTATCTCGAAGCTTGGGTTAGTGACTTTGGAGTGGGTCTTAATGGGTTTCTGCTCTGTCAGGCTCTCCAGCAAGGTCTCTGCTTTGGCCAGTTTCTCGCCACCTTCTCCAACCCCAATGTTGACGGTGACTTTAGAGATTTTAAGCTGTCTCATAGGATTCTCATCAGTGCTCATATCACATCACCTTTGGGATTTCTGCCTTCTTCTCCCCTACCACGAATACATAGTCCTCTATGGTCTCGAAGTTCGCCCCTTCGGAACTTAGAATCACGATATTTGGCTGTGGACTACGAAGAACCTTAAAATCCTCGATCTTAGCCACTACCCCCCTATGCGTCCCCCCGGTTACGAGGGCTAAGTTACCTTTCTTGAAGGGTATTACCTCTTTGATATTTTTTTTATACAGATCCACTACTACGGTATCCTTGGTTTTATATGTATCCTCCGTCGGTGAGCTGGGATTCTTCACCTTCACCAAGAGGTTTCTCCCATCGTGGAGGTTCAGTTGGATATTCCCTCCTTTAGTTACGCTCTTATCTAAAATCTTGTACAACTTCTGTTTCGCCTTGGACTTAGGGAGATTCTGAAGTATGAATTTCCCCCTGTTGTCTAGGAGGACAAGCCAAGCCTTCTTAAGAGCTGGGATTTCCAGCACATCCATTAATCCTACGGGGAATTTGTAGTCCTTTCTGACTTTCCCATCTACCATTACCTTCCGCTCATTCAATATCCTTCTAGCCTCTCGAGCTGTCTTCGCATAATTCAACATATCCCTTAATACCAGTAGGAGGGGTATAGAGTCTCGGATTCCATGAGGCCCAGATGACGGTCTAACTACGAACTTCTTCTCTTTCCTTTTCAGCTTCCAGGTTTTCGGCGCTGCTAATCTCTTAAGATGCATACTATAATCCGCCTTCGTTTTCTTTACTAGTTGCCATCTCCCTCTTTTCGTCCTTCATCTCCAGCTTAACCAACATAACATTAGATGGGTGCACTGCATAGAAGCGGTCGCTCCCATCAGCCTTTTGTACCGATACTCCTTCCACATATATCCACCCAGCCTTGAGGTCTACCCTATCTACCTTTCCTTTATGCCCCTTGAAATCTCCTCTAGTCAGCTCGACGGTATCCCCTTTCCGCACACCTAGACTCCTCCTATCATATTCTTCTCTGAGTTCTTCGGATAGGTTCGCGCTGATGAGCTTCTGCCTCTTATGTAACGGTGCGTTGTAAAGGGCTTTCCTCTGCTTCCTAGGCTTCTTAGAAATTTTCATCCCTCCATAACGTCATATGATTATGCTAGCTATGCTGGCGATCTTCGACCACCTCTCGGCTGCTTCTTTTGCGACTGCCCCCTTTATATCGCTTCCTTTGGGCTCTCCAGTTTCATTTGTAATAACAGCAGCGTTGTCCTCAAACTTGATGCGCATGTTATTTGGGCGTCTGTACTCCTTTTTCTGTCTTACGATTATTGCATAGACTTTCTGCTTCCTCATCTCAGGGGTACCCTTCTTTACGCTGGCCACCACTAAGTCGCCAACTCCAGCCTTGGGCAGCCTCCTCCGCACCCCACTTCCCCCTATAACTGAAATTATTTCTATTTCCTTTGCCCCAGAGTTGTCCGTAACATCTAATCTTGCGCCTGCTGGTAATGCCTTGTTGATCCTAGCTTCAATCGCCTTCATTTCTTCCTACTCTTTTTTTCGTTTTTTCGTTTTGCAACTTTACCCGTTTTTCTGACCATTTTTTTCTTTTTTTCTACCTTTTCTTCTTTACTTACTTTTATCTCTTCTTTTTCTTCTATAGGCCCTGCTTTTTCTATTACCACGAAACTTTTTGCCTTACTTAGGGCCCTACATTCCATGAATCTGACGTCATCTCCGACCTTTACATCCAGACAGCTCGGATTATGGACTAGGTATCTTGACTTCCTCTTCTCATACCTCTCATATTTTCTAAGGTAATGCAAGTAGTTCCTTTCCACCACAACAGTGTTGGACATCCGGTCGCTTACAACGTTTCCTTTAATTATTTGGCCCCGTACCTTGAGGGAACCATGAAAGGGGCAGTTTCTATCTTCACATTTCTTCTTTGGTAACTCTACATCTACACCGATATCCATCTATCTCTGCACCTCGTCTAATCTAATCTCTAGGATCGCAGAATACGCTTCTTAATCCTGTCCTCTGGCCGTGCCACGAGGAGCTTCCCTTTGACCTTTACCTTTCGCCCGGGTAAGGCAAATAGAAAAGTTGCGTCCTTTTTTGGGATTTTCCTCTCTCTAACGTCGTTCTTCAATATAAGCATATTCCTGGTTTCATCCACGACTTCACCTTCGCACCCTACGATAGAGGGATCGGTCGCGTCCAGCACCCTGCATTGCAGTCCTATGAGCTCGTGTCTTATTAAATCTCGCGGCTTGATCTTGATCTCTGTCATAAGGATTATCTTACGTCTATCCGGTCCTCTGAAAACCCAATCCGCAGGAGCATTTTCCGAACTTTCTCCTTATGGTCTCCTTGCAGTTCAATGCGTCTATCCTTGAGAGTCCCGCCACAAGCGCACTCAGTCTTCAGGGTTTTAACGAGGTCCTTCAGGCCTATGTCTCTATCATCTATCCCTTCCACCACGGTCATAAGCTTTCCAAAGGTTCTTTTTGTGGTGAATACCTTTATCTTCTGGGCCTCTTTGGCTATGTCCTCACAGACGCAAAGTTCTTTTGGCAAGCCGCAGACTTCGCAAACAGCCATTTATTTACTCCTTTCCTCCTTTACTGACTTCTGTTCTTGCTTTACCACCTCTTTGTCTTTCAGATTTTCGATGGTAAGGATCCTAGCTATGGTCCGCTTTATCTCCTTTATTCTACCAGGGTTTTCTGGAACTCCACCAGAGGCAACCTTGGAACGCTCCCTTAAGAGCTCATTCCTCAACTCAAAGACCTTATCCTGCATCTCATCTTGAGTCAGTTCTCGAATCTCCTCACTTCTTAGTATCGCCACTTGCTACACCTTTTTTCTTCTTCGATTTTCTTTTCACTTTTTTGTCGCTGCTGCTTTTGTTCCTCTTTCTAGTTCCTTTTTTTAGTTTCTTCTTTACTGCGCCCTCTGGGGCCTTTACTCCTTCCTCGGCTTTCTTGGGTGCTTCCTTTTTCTTTTTCTTCCTCTTTTTAATCTTTTTTACTTTTGTCTTCTTAGGTACCGAGGCCTCTTCTGCATCTAATTCTGTAGGCTTGAGCTTCTTCTCTTCTACTTCCTCTTCTACATTTATGAATTCTATGTCGTCCGGGAGTTTTACCCCTGGAGGCATTAGCTTCACTTTGACCCCTATTACCCCTGGCTTTGGAGATGCCTCGGATAGCCCTTTCTTCACGTATACAATTGCTGGTTCTCCACAGTGTTTTAGGTAGCCATCTGTGAATTTCACTGACTTAGATCGTTCTCCAGTGAGCTTGCCAGAGATCTGTATCTCGGCCCCTCTTGCCCCTGCTTCCATTATCCTGCGCAGCGCAGTATATGCAGCCCGCCTGAAATGGATGCCCCTCTCTATTGCAGATGCTATATTATCAGCCATGATCTTGGCGTTCAACTCAGGTACTTCAAGCTCATTGACCTCTAGTTGGGGATTATCTAATTCGAATTCTTTCTGGAGCACCTCTGTAAGTCTCCTGATAGAACTCCCCTTCCTCCCAATCACCAAGCCAGGTCTTTGGGCATGTATCATCACCCGTGTTCCAAGGGGTGTTCGTTGAATATCTATTTCCCCACATCCAGCACGGTCCAGTTCTTTCTCAAGATACTCCTTTACCCCCAGTTTTTTTAGGTTCTCAGTGATGATTTTCCGCTCTATTGTCACTCCATCACCTTTCCTCTAGAACCACTTGAAGGTTAGTCGTAACCTCATCATTGGGGGTTGCCCTTCCATGCGCTCTCGGCCGAAAACCTCTTATTATTCTTCCCCTCTGGGCAGATATATGCTTTATATACAAGCTCTCTGGATCCAGGCCTTTGTATTCTGCATTGGCTTCAGCACCTTCTAGGACCTTCAGGATATGAGTAGCTGCTTTCATTGGATATCTCCCTGCATACGCCTTGTCCAGCCCCCTCCTATGAGCCACTCCCTTTTTGTATCTCCTTAAAGGCACAGGCTTTTTTAAGGATGCAACATCCTCTAGCAAAGTCTTGGCCTTGTATAAGTCCTTTCCCCTCAGTTCTCGGCAGATCTCTACTGCCGACTTGGGGGATATCCGGAGTTCCATTCCAAGGGCCTTTGCGATCTTTTCCTCATCTTCTAATGCAATAGAATATCCTGCTCGCGCCATATAATCACCTACTTTAAAGGAATGTATAAACTTGATCTTGTAGCACCCATACCAGGCATCCCATGAGTAACTCGCCTTCTTGTAAGTACAAATTCGCCTAGGTAATGTCCAATCATCTCAGGCTTAATCGTCACGCTATACCAGTCCTTGCCATTGTAGACTTCCATGGTTAGTTCAACCATCTCTGGCAGGATTATTATATCCTTACAGTGGGTGCGAAGCTTTATCTTTTCGCCTTTGCTTGCCCTCTTCACTCTCTGAAGAAACTTCTTTTGGCTTGGAGTCATGCCTCTCTTCAGGGATCTTCTTTGTCTAGATGGCAGGAGCTCTACAACTTCATCTATCCGCATCTTTTGGAGTTCCTCCAAGCTCTTGCCCTTGAAACTGAATTTTCGTACCATGCCAATCACTTGTAATTGTAACTACTTCCTCCCTGTTCGCCTAGGAGCAATCATACCGACTTTCCTACCTGGGGGTGTACCCCTGGCTACAGAGGTGGGTTTTCCAGGTGATCCAGAGGCGCCTCCATGGGGGTGACTCACTGGGTTCATTGCGACCTTCCTGACTATGGGCCAGTACTTAGCCGTCGGTTTAAGGACATGCCACATCTTTCCTGCCTTTAGGAAGGGTTTATCTCTCCTGCCTCCACCAGCGACGATACCTATAGTTGCTCTACATCTGGAATCAAGGGATTTCAGTCCTCCTGAAGGCAACTTGACTACAGTCTTCCGGTCCTCCCGGCTTATGAGGACGCCGTAGGTACCTGAAGCCCTGATAAATCTTCCACCGTCTCCAGGCCTATTTTCCACGTTATGAATAGGGGTGCCCTCTGGTATGGACCTTAGAGGTAAGGTGTTCCCTTGGATAACCTCTGCTGAGGTGCCATATGCTATCTCGTCTCCTACCTTTGCACCTTCCAAACCAAGGACGAATCTCTTCTCACCGGTCTCAAATTGAACTTCCATAACGGGTGCACTTCTGGCTGGGTCATGACGGATGTCTACTATTCTCCCCTTTACTGCTCCCGCTTTTTCCTCTTCATCGTACCGGCGATGCTTTACTCTATCCAGATACCTGTGGGATGGAGCCTTATAAACACTGGTTCCTTTTCCTCGTCTTTGAGCTGTTATGCGTTTTCCCATTTCGCTACCTCTAATCAGAATATACCCATCTTGACGGCTACCTCGTCGGCCTTAAACTCTGGAGTTAACTTCACGTAGGCCCTCTTGAGGCCTTTGGGTGTTACTAGCGTATTAACATCAGCGACCTTAACCTCATATAATTTTTCCACAGCCTCCTGTATATCCCTCTTTGTAGACCTTAGGTTTACCACGAAGATCAATTTATTCTCAATTTCCACCAACTTCATGGCCTTCTCAGTGACCTCCGGATGCATTATGACTTCCATGGGTTCCATTTTATCTGCCTCTCTACTTGCTCTTAGTTTTCTTTTCCCTTATGGTTGATGAATGAATATACCTCTCATCCAGCCTCTGTAAGGCGGACTTCGTATATATGGTCAAGCGCCCCGGATGAGTGCCTGGCGCAAGATCCTCAACACCCAAACTGTCTACTGTAACTACATCGACGCCTGGATGATTACATGCGCCGTGGGAGATGCCTCTGTCATTAGCTACGACTATTAGAACGCTTTTCCTCTGCTTATACTTTCTGCCCCTCATCGTGCCCTTCCCGGCCCTTATCTTCCTATTCTTAGCTCTATCCAAATCGCCCCAGAGGCCCAATTTTATAAAGGCATCCCTAGTCTCCGCAGCTGTTTCTAATTCCTCAAGTTCGTCAGTTACAACAAGGGGTAGTTGCGGCAGTTTGTCCACAACGTGGCCCCTCCTCTCTATGAGTTCCGTTAATGCAGTTGCAGCTATAGCCGAGGCTAATGCCATCTTTCTCTCTTTTTTGTTTATTTTTTTGATAATTTTCTTGAAGGGCACCGGCGGATGGGCACTTCTACCTCCAACAGCCATGGGTGCGATAGCACCTCTACCCCCTGCAGGATGCCTTGTACCTTTAACCCTGGGAACCCTCGCGTGCCCGGAGCCGGGACCCCAGGACTTTGCGGACGTTCGCTTTCCAGCGTACCAGTTAACACCTTGCGGTTGATATCGCGCTGACTGAGAAGCCAGAACAGCCCTCTTAATGAGATCCAATCTCACTTTCTCGTTGAATACCTCTGGGAGATCTACCGTTTCCTTGGCCTTTGCTTTGCCCTTCAGGGAATAAACTTTAAGCTTCGTCACCGTCTCGCTCCTTGCTTGGACTCCGTGCTTATATAGGCCACTATTGGCATACCTTCCACCTTCTTCGGTGGTCTCGTAGCCGGCCTCAGCCTAATCAGCCTTTTCCTAGGTCCAGGTATCGAGCCCTTCATTACAACATAGTCCCCCCTTATGGTGCCGTAGCCTAGAAAACCACCCTTCGGCGTGACCTCCTCGCTCTTTTCCCCTATTTTCAAGATTCTCTTATTCAGCTCTGTCCTCTGATGATAGCCCATCTGCCCGCCCTGGGGAACCCGCCACATCATCGCAGCTGGGTGCCATGGGCCCAAGGTACCGGCTGTCCTGTGCCCCTTTCGGGTTTTTCTAGGCAGGTGTTTCACGCCCCACCTCTTCATCGGGCCTTGGAAACCCTTGCCCTTGGTTATGCTTGCCGCATCCACGAATTCCCCTTCTTCGAAGATATCAGAGATCCTTAATTCCTTTCCAAAGACTCCTTTGGCGTATTCATAGCCCTCTTCTATGCCCCCACTGATGCAGTATTCCATAAGCGATGGCTTCTTCTTTGGCATGCCTGTTGATTTGGGCTGAGTATGGACTATGAGCCTAAGCTCCTCTGCATCCGATAGGACTTTCTCTAAATCCTCTATGTTGCCTTTGAACTTCTTTGGCACGGGAAAAACTCTCATCAATTCTTTATCTACATCCCCCGCCCATACCTCAGAGATCACCTTCAATCCAGAAGTGTCTTTGCCGTAGGCCCTAATCCCACAGACTTTTATTGGAGGCGTCTCTATGATTGTAGCAGATGTGGTCTTCTCTGTGCCTTCATCCAGCACAACGTGCGTCATACCAGCCTTATACCCAGCGAAGCCCTGCATCCGCACCCTGTCGTCTTTCACCCAAGATTTGATTCTAGCTACAGGTGATGCAGCTCTCTTCCTCGGGCTGTAGCCCAAGGAGCCTCTCCTAGGATGATGCGGACGCCTTCCCAATCTTTACACCACTAACTTATTTTATTTACCAGCGCAAAATTTTTGTTGTTTGTATCCTAACTGGAGTGGACTTTAACTCCAAGGTAGGAGTATATAAGAATTTCTGTGCTTGTGCTACGCTGATGTTACGTTTAGAGTAATAAGTAATAGGCGATATAAATTATTTACACGCTTATCGTGCAAACCATTATACACTTGGTGGGTCGGCAGAGGCTTGATTGCCATTAGTAGTTCTGTCACCTTTTTCCCACGTGATTCTTTAGGTGCCTGTTTCCGGTATTATCTAGCCCTCTTTATCTCCCTCCGTATAGCCTCAACTGTTTTAAGTGCATCTCCTTCGTCGACGATAAAGCAGGTCTCTGTGTGGCTGGACATCATCTCCACAACATTAATACCCTCTAGGGCTAGAATATTACCGAGGTATGCAATCACGCCATGGGTCTCTACAATATCCCTCGGGCTCTTGACCACGATAAAGGCCAAATCCTTCTTGAGGTCTAATACCTTTTTCCCGAAGATTTCTCTTAGTCCTTCAAGCTGTTTTTCCTCCACTACTATGGTGAGGGTTTCAATGCCCTGTAGAAGCATATGTGGATTCCTCACTGTTGCTTGAAGTTCCTCCATCCTCTCGAGAACCTCGGAGTCAAGTCCCATAGTCAAGACACCGACGTCGTACTTTAGGTTCACCTCGCTCTTGGACAAGATGCTAGATATCCTATCTTTCCCGGATCTAGCTTTAGATACCGGGAACCTACGTACAGCAGTGACCACGCTCTGCAAATTCACATCTCCACCCAAATCCTTCTTCACCTCGTCAAGGAGGCTTCTAGCTAAAGCTCTGTTATTTACTATCCCCAGTGCCAAGTACTCTTTTAGGTAAGGGTATCCTGACAAGGCCTTGTGTGTAGCCTCGGAAATCGTAACACTCATTTTATCAAATATTTCAAAGCTTATATATTTGAGTCAAATATGTAACAAATCTTAAGTAGTTGAATCATATATAAGGCTTTTGGTGAGCTAATGAAAGGTCTACAGGCTACTCTGGTCTTGGAAGACGGTACGATAGTAGAAGGCGAAGGCTTCGGTGCTGAGCGAGAGGTCTTCGG
Organism: Hydrothermarchaeales archaeon (SeqCode); assembly: GCA_036444275.1. GTDB lineage: Archaea > Hydrothermarchaeota > Hydrothermarchaeia > Hydrothermarchaeales > JAZGAD01 > JAZGAD01. Next base: position 41,448 of record JAZGAD010000028.1, on the reverse strand, counting down.
AGAAGTGGTCTTTAATACTAGCATGTGCGGCTATCAAGAGGCATTAACCGACCCGAGCTACAAGGGTCAGATACTCATGCTGACCTATCCCCTGATAGGGAATTACGGAATTAATGCTGAAGACTTCGAGAGCGACGGCATAAAGGCAGAGGGCTTTGTGGTGAGAGAAGCATGCGAAATCCCAAGTCATAGGAGTTCTGAAAAAACCATACACGAGTTCCTGCTGGAGCAAGATATACCAGGCATAGCCGGCATTGATACTCGCGCTCTCACCATCAATATCAGGAAATATGGCACGATGAAAGCTGCCCTGAAGACTTCTACGGCAGAGATAGACGGAAAGGAACTATTGGAAAAGGCAAGAAAGCAGAAGGACATCTCAGAGCTAGACCTAGTGAGCAAGGTTACCTCTAAAGAGATAAAGAGGTATGCAGGCGAAGGAAAGAAGGTAGCGTTATTGGACTGTGGCATGAAGCTCAGCATACTTAGAAACCTGCTGCAGAGGGGATGCGACGTCACGGTATTCCCCGCGTTCGCTACGTCTAAAGAGATATTGGAGGCCGAGCCAGATGGCATATTAGTCTCCAACGGACCTGGAGACCCGGTGCAAGCACCATATGCAATCGAGGTTCTGAAGAAGCTGTTGGAAGAGAAGCCCCTTTTCGGCATATGCTTTGGACAGCAGTTGCTCGCCCTAGCCGTAGGAGCAAAGACATATAAGTTGAAATTCGGGCACCGTGGGAGCAACCAGCCAGTGAAGGACCTCGACACCGGAAGGGTATATATAACGTCGCAGAATCACGGCTTCGCAGTAGATGCAGACTCATTGGAAGGCACAGGCTTCAAAGTCGCCAAGATAAATCTAAACGACAACACTGTAGAGGGAATGCAGCACGGGGAGCTTCCCATATTCTCGGTGCAGTACCACCCAGAGGCTAATCCAGGTCCAAAAGACAATGAATACCTCTTCGATGAATTTTTGGGGATGATTTGAGATGCCAAAACGCAGTGATATCAAAAAGATCATGGTGATAGGCTCAGGGCCTATAATTATCGGGCAAGCAGCAGAGTTCGACTACTCTGGATCGCAAGCATGCAAGTCACTCCGTGAAGAAGGCTACAAAGTAGTCCTAGTTAATTCCAACCCTGCCACCATCCAGACCGACAGTGAAATAGCTGATATAATATACCTTGAACCTCTGACCCCTGAGATAGTGGCTAAGATAATAAAGAAGGAGAAGCCAGACGGCCTTCTACCAACGATGGGCGGCCAGACAGGCTTGAACCTAGTGGCGCAGCTAGCTGATATGGGCGCTCTAGCAGAGGAAGGAATAGAAGTATTGGGCACATCGGTAGATACGATAAAAACCGCAGAGGATAGGGAGCTATTTGCCAAGCTCATGAAGGATATAGGAGAACCTATCCCTGAAAGTGCTGCTGTTACATCCATTGAGGAAGCGAAGCAAACTGCGAAGAGCATAGGCTATCCAGTCATAATCCGTCCTGCCTACACCCTAGGTGGGACTGGTGGGGGAACGGCGAAAGACGAAAACGAACTAGAACAAGTGGTTAAGAGGGGCTTGGAAGCAAGCATGGTCCATCAAGTGCTTATAGAGAAATCCCTCGTGGGCTGGTACGAGTATGAGTATGAAGTAATGAGGGACTCTGTGGACAACTGCATAACTGTGTGCAACATGGAGAACCTAGACGCAATGGGCATACACACTGGAGAGAGTATAGTTGTTGCGCCAGCCCAGACCCTAAGCGATGAAGACCATCAAAAGCTGAGGAGCGCCGCCCTGAAGATCATAAGGGCATTAGGGATAGAGGGAGGTTGCAATATCCAGTTCGCGGTCAATCCAGAGTCATGGGAATACCACGTGATAGAGGTTAATCCACGAGTCTCGAGGAGCTCTGCCCTAGCGTCAAAGGCAACGGGCTACCCAATAGCCAAGATAGCAGCCAAGATAGCAGTCAGCATGACCCTAGACGAGATACCCAACGACGTAACCAAGGAAACGCCAGCGAGCTTCGAACCGGCATTAGACTATATTGTGACAAAGATACCAAGATGGCCCTTTGACAAGTTTAAGGGAGCAGACACCACGCTTGGCACGCAGATGAAGAGCACCGGCGAGGTAATGGCGATAGGCAGGACCTTTGAGGAGTCCCTGCAGAAGGCTATCCGATCTCTGGATATCAAGCGCTTCGGCCTCTGTGCTGATGGAAGGAAAGAGGCGATTGATCTAGAGGAAATAAAGAGAAACCTGGAGGTACCGAGCGATAAGAGAATCTTCTATATCTACGACGCCCTCAAAGTAGGTATCACTATCAAAGAAATCAATAAGCTCACAGGGATTAATTCGTTTTTCCTGCATAAGATTAGAAATATCCTAGGTATGGAGAAAGAGTTAAAAAATGGATCAGCCAGCATTGAAGAGGCGAAGAGGCTGGGTTTTTCTGACAGGCAGCTTGCAAACCTCCTAGGCATGCCCGAAACAGAGGTGAGGAAGAAGTCGAGGCCAGCCTACAAGATGGTGGATACATGTGCCGCTGAATTTGAGGCCAAGACTCCATACTATTACTCCACTTACGAGAGCGTCGACGAGGTAGAAGTGGAAGTAAGCAAGAGGAAGAAAGTATTGCTCCTTGGAGGGGGTCCAATTAGGATCGCTCAGGGTATAGAGTTCGACTATTGCTGTGTCCACGGTGTACTAGCGTTGCGTGAAGAGGGGATAGAGGCGATAATAATAAACAATAATCCAGAGACGGTATCTACGGACTACGATACCTCGGATAAGCTCTACTTCGAGCCCCTTACTTTTGAGGATGTAATGAATGTCGTGGAAAAGGAGAAAGTGGACGGCGTTATAGTCCAGTTCGGGGGTCAAACACCCTTGAATCTTGCTGTACCCCTCTCTAGAGCTGGTGTGAACATACTGGGTACCTCTCCTAGGGATATAGACCGTGCAGAAGACAGAGAGAAGTTCACCCAGGTACTGAATAAGCTGGGTATACCCCAAGCAGACTATGGAACAGGCTACTCGCTGGAAGAGGCTAAGGAGATAGCGAAGCGGGTGGGATATCCCGTCTTGGTAAGGCCCTCTTATGTTCTGGGTGGAAGGGGAATGGAAATAGTCTATGATGATGCCCAGCTGGAGGAGTTCATGGAGGAAGCCATCGAGGTGAGCGAGGAACACCCCGTGCTAGTAGACAAATTCCTACAGGAAGCTGTGGAAGTGGATGTCGACGCGGTAAGTGATGGAAAGGACGTCTTCATAGGCGGAATTATGGAGCACATAGAGCATGCTGGCATCCACTCCGGAGACTCGGCATGCGTCTTACCGCCCCAGACGCTGGATAAAAGTGCAGTTGGAAAGATCAAGGAATACACTATAGCACTCGCGAAGGAACTCAATGTTGTCGGGCTTTTGAATATACAGTACGCAGTAAAAGAGGGTAAGGTCTACGTGTTGGAGGCGAATCCCCGTGCAAGCAGGACCGTGCCGTATGTGAGCAAATGCATAGGTGTGCCCCTGGCCAAGGTAGCGGCTAAGGTCATGCTGGGAAAACACCTGAAGGAGATGGGCTATGTGGGCGAGCGCAAGATTCACCATGTAGCGGTGAAAGAGGCAGTGTTTCCCTTTGCCAAGCTCCCCGGTGTAGACCCCGTGTTGAGTCCAGAGATGAAGAGCACTGGTGAAGTTATAGGGATAGATTTCGACTTTGGAAAGGCTTATTTCAAGGCAGAACTCGCAGCAGGGAACATCCTCCCCAGCAAGGGGGCGATCTTTTTAAGTGTTAAGAAAAAGGATGCCGAGGCGATTTCCAGTATAGCAAAAGGATTATATGAATTGGGATTCAAGATACTCGCCACCGAAGGGACGATTGAGGCCCTGAATAAGAAGGGCATAAATGCCGAGCTGGTGAAGAAGATAAGCGAGGGATCCCCTAACATCCTCGATGCCATGATGCGGCGTGAAGTAGACCTGATTATAAATACCCCAACAGGAGGGAAGATCCCATATACCGATGGGTTCTACATCAGAAGATATGCCGTGGACCTCAACATACCTTATATAACCACGGTCACTGGGGCTGAAGCAGCGCTTAAGGCTATGGAAAGCGTAGCCAGGGGTGATGTCAGCATTCGCTCTTTGGAAGAATACCATAAGGGTCATGTCCATGAGTTAAGACTTGAGGATTTTGGAGGGCCAGAATAATGAAGGCTGTGCTAGCTTATTCCGGCGGATTAGATACCAGTGTATGTATAGAGCTCTTGAAGGAGAAGTATGAATGCGATGTCGTCACCGTCATTGTGGATGTAGGCCTACCAAAAGAGAGCATAGAAGAAGCTGAAAAGAAGGCAGAGACGCTGGGCGTAGCAAAGCACGTTACCCTCGATGTTAAGGGGGAATTCGCGAGGGACTATGCTTTCCGTGCATTGAAGGCAAATGCCCTTTACGAAGGATATCCCTTGAGCACGGCATTAGCCAGACCCCTGATAGCATCCAAAGTAGTAGAGGTCGCAAAGAAAGAGGGAGCAGATGCCTTAGCTCATGGTGCTACAGGCAAGGGAAACGACCAGTTCAGGTTTGAAACAGTATTCAGGTCACAAGCACCAGGTATGCAAATTATAGCACCTATTAGAGAGCTGAATCTCACCAGAAAAGAGAGCATAGCATATGCTGAAGAGAAAGGCATACCTATACCAGTGGATTTGGATAAGCCCTACAGTGTAGACGAAAACCTCTGGGGCAGGAGCATAGAAGGCGGCGACCTAGAAGACCCGAATAACCCACCTCCAGAAGAAATCTTTGAGTGGACCAAGGTAACCGTAGCTGAGACCGAAGTCGTGGAAATAGCATTTGAAGCTGGTGTACCAGTGGCGTTGAATGGAAAAAAACTTCCACCGGCTGATCTAGTGGCAGAGATGAATGGCATCGCTGGGAGACACGGCGTGGGTAGGATAGACATAGTGGAAGACCGCATTTTGGGTATCAAGACCAGAGAGGTATATGAGTGTCCAGCGGCGATATCCCTCATCACGGCACATACGCAGCTGGAGCAGTTGGTGCTGACTAGGGAGGAGCTCCGATTCAAGGAGGCTGTAGGCTCTGCCTGGAGCGAGCTAGTCTATGCCGGCCTGTGGACTGAACCCTTGAAGAAGGACTTGGATGCCTTTATAGATAGTAGCCAGGAAAGGGTGAGCGGAAGGGTAATGCTTGAGCTTCGGGAGAATACCTGTATAGCAGTTGGCAGGGACTCTAAGTACTCGCTCTATTCTAAAGAGACAGCTTCCTTTGACTATAAAACGAATGAGACAGCTGAGGGTGTACTCCATTACCATGCATTGCAAGCTTCCTTAGCCTCTAAGTTAAGAAATATTTTTACATAGTAAGAATACGATATACATAGGGAGTCAAATGGCACCTAGTTTTTCGGGCAAAAGGATAGAGGATATAGACGGGGGAGAGATCCTTGAAAAGGAATACGATTTATTCGGCTTAGTTGACAGGGCCAGTAAATTCGAGAAGGAGATCGAGGGAGAGGTCATAGAAGAGGGACTTGGATACAAGATCGTGAGGAAGAAGGATGAGAAGACTCCTATCTATGTGGTCTCTTTACCGGAGCTGGACGAAAAGGAAAAGAAGATCCTTAAAACGATCGAGAATAAGGCTATTGCAGAGATAACCATAGATCCAGAGAGCATTTTGGACCCGGAGAAGAAGAAAAAGGTCTTCCTGAACGAAGTCATGAAGCTAGTGGATTCTAATTCAAAAGGGATACCACAGCACAAGAGGCGGGAGCTAGCAGAGTTAATAGTCCAGGACATGGTAGGATACGGGCTCCTGGAGCCATTGCTCCTAGACGATGCCCTGGAAGAAGTAATGCTAGTGGGAACGAAGAAGAGCGTCTATGTCTACCATCGGAAGCATGGTATGTGCAAGACTAACATAATCTTCGATGAAGATGAGGAAGCGCTAGGCATAATTGACAGGATCGCTCGTTCCATCGGGAGGCGCGTGGATCTGAGTGCGCCGCTCTTGGATGCGAGGCTGTCTGATGGCTCAAGGGTAAACGCCACTGTTCGACCGGTCTCTCTTGACGGCCCGTCTCTCACCATTAGGAAGTTCAAGGCAGATCCCCTCACTGTTGTAGATATAATCAACTTCGGCACCCTGACACCCGAGCTTGCGTCATTCCTATGGCTGGCTGTAGATGGCTATGGAGCGAAGCCAGCTAACATCCTTGTCTCGGGGGGAACAGGCTCTGGTAAGACGACTACACTGAACTGTCTGGGTCTCTTCATACCCAGCGCCGATAGGGTGATAACCATTGAGGACACAGCCGAGCTGCAATTGCCACTGGAGCACTGGGTCAGGCTGGAGACGAGGCCACCGAATATCGAGGGCCGTGGGGAGGTGAACATGGATATGCTCTTGAAGAATACTCTTCGTATGCGTCCTGACCGGATAATAGTCGGCGAGGTCAGGGGGGGCGAAGCTAAGACGCTCCTAGCCTCTATGAACACCGGGCAGAGCGGCTGCCTTGGAACCATACATGCCAATACCGCCAAGGAGACTATTACCAGGCTAAGCAGCGCCCCGATGAGTGTCCCGGTTGTGATGATACCATCTCTGAATCTCATCCTAATGCAGAATAAGTTCACATACAAGGGGAAGACCGTGAGGAGGATAACAGAAATAGCAGAGGTGACCGGCATAGAGGATGGCAGGATTCAGATGAATATAATCTTCGAGTGGGATCCTAAGGACGACAAGGTGAAACCCACTGGCACGCCAAGCATTCTCAAGGCTAGGCTAGCTGAATTAAGGGGTGTTAAACTGAGCGAGGTGGAGGAGGAATTAAATAGGAGGAAAGAGGTACTGGAATACCTCATTCGCGAGGGGCTAAGAGGCATCAAAGACGTGGGGCACGTGGTAAACGAGTATTATACAACCCCAGAGAAATTGCTGGCCAAATTCAGTGGGGAGAAGGAAGATAAGGAGACCAAGAAAGAAACGAAGAAGGGCGCATACAGCTTCTTGGAGGATATAATAGGTGATGAGTCATCTACAGAACAAATGGAGGAGGTCATCGAACGGGAGCCGTCTCACAAGGTAGTGAGGATAGGAGCGGAAAAGAATCTCAGATATATAATACCCCTCCCGCCTCTTTCGAAGAAGGAAAAAGCACTCCTTAGGGATATAGAGAAGCAGGCTATAAGCGATATAGAAGTGGATCCCACTACCCTGAAGAACAAGGAGGCGGCTAGGGAGCTCTTCACTACTAAAATCTTGGAGATAATGGAGAAGAAATATACCTCAATCGGACCAAGCAAACGGAAGGACGTAGCCAATATGATCGCTCTGGACATGACGGGCTACGGAATCCTGGAGTATCTACTGGCAGACGATTCCCTAGAAGAGATCATGATGGTGGGAACTAAGAAGCCTATCTATGTAAACCACCGCAAATACGGCACCTGCAAGACGAATCTCTCCTTCGACACCGAGGATGACGCGGTGAGAATAATAGAGAAGATCGCCAGCTCAGTTGGCAGAAGAATAGATCGGTCTACCCCCCTCTTGGATGCGAGGTTGTCTGATGGCTCAAGGGTAAATGCTACTGTACGCCCTATATCCCTCGCCGGGCCCACCCTTACTATAAGGAAGTTCAGGAAAGATCCCCTTACAGTAGTGAACTTGATTAACTTCAGGACTTTAAATTCAGAGGTAAGTGCCTACCTCTGGCTCGTCGCTGAGGGCCTAGCCATCAAGCCAGGAAATATCCTTGTTGCAGGTGGAAGCGGAAGCGGCAAGACGACTACGCTGAACTGCCTATGCTCTTTCATACCCAGCACCGATAGGGTGATAACCATTGAAGATACAGCCGAGCTTCGTTTACCTATAGAGCACTGCGTAAGGCTCGAAACGAGGCCACCGAATGTAGAAGGCGAGGGAGAGGTTACTATGGATGACCTCGTCAAGAATACTCTTCGTATGCGTCCTGACCGGATAATCGTCGGCGAGGTGCGAGGTGAAGAGGCACGTACATTGTTTACAGCCATGAACACTGGTCATGATGGCTGTATGGGTACTTTGCACTCCAACAGCGCGAGGGAGACAGTGACACGGCTCACTAACCCGCCTATGAATGTCCCGAGTATCATGCTTCCAGCATTGGATCTTATACTCATGGAGAACAAGATTTATCATGAGGGGGCGACACTAAGAAGGATAACTGAGGTTGCTGAAGTCGGCGGCGTAGAGAAAGACAGAGTGCTTCTCAACAATGTCTATGAATGGGACCCAAGGCAAGACGACCTAAAACCGACTGGTACCCCGAGCATTTTGAAACAGAAGATAGCGAGGCTCAAGGGGATTAGTATGGAAGAATTCAACGAGGAGATGCGGAGGAGAAAGGCAGTGCTAGAATGGATGCTTGGTCACGATATTACCCATATAGCTGAAGTCGCTAAGGTCTTCAATAGGTACTATACTAACCCTGAAGAGATGCTCACCGAGATTGGGGGGCTGAGGTAAAAAATGGCGAATATTTTGTTGAGGCTTGTGGATCGGGTTGGAGAGAGCACGTTGAGTGGAGCCGAGAGAGCCTACCGCAGGGCTGCAGAGCTATCCACGGTCTTCAAAGAGCAGGATGCAGCAGCAAGGGCCCTGTTGGATCGGCAGAAGGAAACAGATAGCGATAGGCGTAAAGCAATGGAGGAGAAGCTCACCAAGATCAAGGAGGCTGTTAGTACAGAGATTGAGGAAGAGGTTAAGCCGGAATTCCAGCTTGACAGAGAAGAACTGAAGGTGCCCTTCTCTGCGAGGCTGATTGACATTATCTCGGATCTCTTCTCAGGCTATACTGCTGGGCCGTCCTCATTTTTCACAAATATACAAGAGGACTTATACCGGGCAAATATCTTGATGCCTGCTTCGAAGTACATAGCACTTTCTGTAGGCGTCAGCGTTATTACTGGAGTCGTTTTCGGCATAGTCTTCAGCATTGGCCTGGCCACTGTACTGGGCGCTTCTGGTGGTGCCTTAGGGTTGGTTCTTGCTTTGCCTATTGCCTTGTTTACTCTAATATTCGCGAAGATGTATCCCAAGTCTAAGGTGAAAGGGCGGTCTGATGGCTTCAGCAGGGAATTGCCATTCGCTCTCAGGCACATGTCTACGCAGCTCACTTCCGGCTCAGGACTATTGGAAACTATGCGTTCGGTATCGATGAGTGATTACGGTGTTCTCAGCGAGGAATTCAAGAGGGCTATATTGGAAATAGAGAGGGGTGCCACCATAGAGGAGGCCTACGAGAGGATGAATCTGCGCGTAGAGTCTGATGGCCTAAAGAAGGCATCGAGGCAGATAATCTCGACTCTGCGCACAGGTGGTAATTTGGCAAATACCCTGAAGGTCATAGCAGAAGAAGTTTCTACCGAGATGAGGATGAAGCTCAAAGACTTCATACAGATCCTGAATACCTTCTCCATGATGTACATGTTCGCCGTCGTAGTAGCGCCTGTGCTTATAACAACCCTGGTGATAGCCTTTGGGATAGCAATGAAAGGCCTGCCCATATCGCCTGAGATTATGTGGCTACTCTATATGGCTTTCTTCGGAATCGGTGTTTATATGTCCATCATGATAAAGAGGTTTGAACCTAAAGTGTAAGGTGAAAAGAAAGGAGATAGAGAGATGGCTGAGAATCGAATTACGGGCGTGGTAAAGAGGATCCGTATCCCGCGGTTTTTAGTGCCTGACAAGGTCCGACGAGATCTGGACATGTCGCTAGCTAATGCCAATCTAGCATTTTCAGCAGTTGAATGGATCGGAATCTTCCTGTTTATTGGCGCAGTTCTTTTCCTAGTGGTGTCTTTACTCATTTCATTTGTCGTTGGCGTTGGAATATTCTTAGGAGCCGTAGCCGCAATGATGGTTATCCCACGGATGCAGGCTGATAAGAGGAGGGAGAGTGTAGAGGAAGCGCTTCCAGACGCCCTTCATCATATGTCTGTAGCGATAAGAACCGGGCTCGTGTTGGAGAGTGTGATAAAGGAGATATCTGAATCCGAATACGGTCCGTTGTCAGAAGAATTCGCTCAGATAGTGGTGGAGATGCGGCGGGGACGATCCCTTAAGGATGCTCTTATGGCGTTTTCAAACAAGGTTGGCTCCAAAGAAGTGAGTAGAGCCATGCACCTCCTGTTAGAGGGGGTTGAGTTCGGTGGGCCTATTAGCGATGTCCTCGACGAGGTTAGCGATGACATGCGTGCAGTGAGAACAATCCAGAGAGAAAGAAAGACCCTGACTTCCCAGCAGATATCCTTCTTGGCTATGGCATCCCTTATGGCAGGGCCGTTTGTCATGGGTGTAGTCGCTGCCTTACCGGATGTAATGGCTAGCATGACCAGTGACCTAGGCGGACAATTCCCCCTAGGGGAGATATACAAGGTTGTTGATGCTTTAACCTTCTATGTGGTCGCACAAGCTGTTAGCTCTGCACTAATGATGGGTGTTGTCATGTACGGTAGTATGAAGAAGGGATTCAAATTTATGGTGCCAATGGGCCTAATAGCCTACGTCGTCTTCATAGTAGTAAAGACGGGTATGCCAAAGGCGATGGCAATGTTCTAATTAACAAATTCGTAAACCCAGAGTTTACAAATATGCAAAGATTTACTTTATATAGTAGACGAGTGTATTTGCTGTTTAATAACGGGAAATGGAGGTTAGTAAAAAAATGTTAAAGAGATTTTTGAAAGAAGAAGAAGCGCAAGGTGCCATCGAGTACATTCTGCTAGCTGGTGGCATCATAGTGGCAGCCGTGGTAATCTTCGCCATCTACTCAAGGATGACGAGAACAGCTGGAGAGAGACTGGAGGCTTCAACCGGCAATGCTACTACGGAGATGCAAAGCATAATAACAAACGAGATAGCAGGAATGACGTCGTAAGAACGCCGAACGAGCGAAATAGCATTTATAGGGCGTTCTTATTTTTCTTTTTTTCTTTTTTATAACGGCGAAGACATAATCGAGGGCGCTAGGCTAAAATATGATTAAAAAACTCGCCATTTTGAGCCTTTTCGTCATTATTGTCCTCACTTCCATCAGCCCCATAACTGACTACGATCTTTGGTGGCATCTATCCACTGGAAGATACATCCTTGAAAATCGCGAAATACCCCGCATAGATGTCTTTTCCCATACTAACTATGGGACGGAGTGGCTTGATCATGAGTGGCTATCCGAGGTAATATTCTTCTTGTCCTACGAAGCATTAGGCTTCAAGGGTTTGGTGCTTTTAAAAGCCTTAGCTATACTCATTGCATTCGGCTTTTTATATAAGAGATCATCATTTTTTACAAGCCCTTTCTTCAACATACTACTCATTTTAGCGGTTATAGAAATGAGTAAAGGTGCTTGGTTAGAGCGTCCCATGATTTTTACCTTTGCCTTAGTCTCGGTATATATCTACATCCTAGATCTATATGCAAAGGGGATAGATAAGCTCTGGACATTGCCGATTTTGATGTTGCTTTGGGCGAATCTCCATGGTGGCTTCATCCTGGGCATTTTATTAACTGGAATCTATGCTCTTACCTCAAAATCTAGGAAACTCGTCTATATTACTGGTGCATGTACATTTGCCTCCTTATTCAACCCGTACACCTATAAGCTGCTTTTATACCCTATTCAGTACGCCTATGAATCCATCCATGCAAAATTCATCCTGGAATGGCGTTCACCTATTTTCCATCAGTTCAGTACCTATGAAGCTATGCTGTTGCTGAGTATTATAGCGCTGGCGAAATCTAAAATAAAAGTAAGTAATAGAGACCTCATCTTGCTCATTATCTTCACCCATCTCTCCCTCTTCGCTACTAGGAATATCTCCCTTTACGCCTTAGTGTGCGCTCCAATAATCGCCAAGTATACTGAAAGCACTGTAAGAGGATACCTCGATGGAGTCGATATTAGAGTTAACAGGATATTCCTAAGGGGCTTTCTTTATACCTTCGTCATTCTGGGCACAATATCTTTTCTATACGCTTATTTCACAATCGGCAGTGCTTTGGCGACTTCACCCCAGCCTAATAGGTTCCCTGAAAATGCTGTAGACTTTCTTTTAGAAAACAACTATTCCGGGAATATGTATAATGTATACCACTGGGGGGGCTACGCTATATTGCGCCTCTATCCAAATTATAGGGTTTTTATTGATGGAAGGGCAGATATGTATGGGGATTTTATATACGAATACCTCACCGTGCATCGCATTGAACCTAAGTGGAGAGAGGTTCTGGATAAACATGAGGTCAGCATCGTTCTGATCCCTATAGGCGAGCCCTTAGACGTAATCCTTCTCGAAAGCAGATATTGGGAAGAGACATATCGAGATGAAGTTGCCGTAGTTTATATTCGAGAGGTTTCCCTTTCGTAAAAATAGAGAGCAGAAAGCAACAACAGGGACATATAAGACACCGCCTTCCCAACTTTTCTTATGAATGTATCTTCAAATCTAATTAAAACTATATGATTGCCAGTAGGAACTTCGAACTGTATGACACCGAACTTATTGTCCTTTATCTCGACCTCCATATCATCCACATATGTCCTCCAGCCTGGGAACCAGTAATTGTCGACCCTGATCTCTGCTTTCGTATCTGCGTGTACTCTAATTCGATATACAGTTGCTCTGTGTTCAAGAAGTTCGACTATAGCATTTCCCGATATCACAGATATCCTGTCGGGTGCAGATTTATTAGTTATTTCCAAGACAGTGATTGGCAAATAATCGTTTCGGGCAGTAGCGCTATAGCCTGATTCCAAAATTCTTTCAGGAGTCCACTTTGATTCGTTGATATGAGTGTAATTGGCCTTTGCATAACCTAATGGGGGAAGGATTAGTATCAATAATAAAAATAGGACTGCCAGGTCTTTCAGCCTATCTTCGAATAATAGTGTAGTTGCGCCGCATAAAAAAGAGGTCGTTAGCATCGTTACGCCCAGCATGCGCCATGGAAATTGAATGAACTCTACATAGGGCAAGAGCGCCCATACAGGCGTAGACGCCGGTAGCATGAGCATTATACCTATAGCCGTAATTATTAGAAATAGGGTTATGTGGGGTTTTGCTACCCGATGCTTTTCTCCCGCCCTTTTAATGAGCACCACAGATAGAAGCGACAGCATTACATATGCCGTGCCTATTTGGAAAGACATCTCATCCTTTATGCCAGGCACGCTATAACCATAGCCCCAGTACGGTAAAAATAGCTGTTTTGGATAAACGAAATGCAGAGGATAGCCAAAGTAACCATAGGTTGTCCTGTAAATCTGTATAAACTGACTTTCATATAACGCTGGGAGCCAGTAAAACGCGCTTAGTCCGATGCCATATAACATTGCCAGAAAAGCGAACTTGGCGAAGTCATGCCTACGCCTTTCTTTCGAGCGTAAAAAAACTATATAAAGTAAAAATATCGGGGTGAAAATAAGTGCATTCACATTGTGTGTTGTTATTAGCAGGGCGTAAGAAAGGGCAGCGCTCACCGCATACCTTCTATCCCCCGTATTTGCAAGTCTGTAAAAAGACCATAACACCAGTGGGATTAGTCCAAACGAGAGGAACTCACCGAAGGCACCGCGAACGTAAACATCTACCAAGTGGTAGGGAGCATATATATAAGCTACAGCCGCTACAAGTCCCGCTTTTTCACCTAGCACATCCCTCGCAAACATGTACATAGCAATCCCGGATAGAAGAAATCCGATGAAATAAGTAGATTTCATAGAATCGATGAAGCCGAGACCTACAATGTGGAATAATTCTGCGACATAGTATGCCAAGGGCGGGTAAAAATTAAAGATCGGGCTCCCGTACCCGCTGTTCAAATCAGGCAGCCATCTGATATAATAACCACCATCCTCAATGCTCCTGTGCATATCCATCAGGCGCAACAGATGGTAGTTGCCATCATGAGTATCTATATATCCTGGGCGGAATAGGGGAATTGCTATGAGGATAGTACATATTATGATAACACCTAAGCTAACCCTTGGATTCAACATCTTCTTCATCCTTTTGCAACCCCTAACTAATATATACAATGGCTTGGATTGGAAGGAGCTAACTGAAATGAAAGTGCTTTGAATGGAAGAAAGAATAAAGGTGCAATGAAATTCACCTCTATATAGTGTATAGGCGGGGCATATATTTTCGCCTAAGGAAATCTTCCTATACCCGAAGGCATTCTTTTGCAGCTTCTGATTGACTCCTAATGAGTATAAATAAGGAGAAATACTACTATAACGAAGGGATAATTTATGGAAGACACACTTAAATCCAAGTTTATTCTACTTTCAACCTTTCTTTACGTCATTTTTCTCTCCAGGCATCTGCTGGATCTAGGGATACCTATGGGTTGGGATGTTCCCTTCCACTATCTAAAGACCTGGGTTCTAGCAAATCTCTTAGTGCCGACTCGCCAACTTGTAGGTTTTACTGAATATATAAACAATGGGTATGTAGCATTTGCTAATTACCCTCCCGGCTTTTATTATCTTGTTACAGGAGTCCGCTACGTTACTTTCAAATATTTGAGCTTGCTGGCTTCCTTCAAGGCAGTATTAATCCTCATAGTTCTAGCGCAAGTATTTTCAGTTTTTCTCTTAGCCAAATACTTAAGATTAGATAATATTACTGTCGCCTATTTCAAGACTATGGACGACGACATACTCGAAAGTTACGGCATCACTATGGTAGTGTACCCCAAGAACCTTGGAAGGGAAGTAAACACAAGTAAAATTATTTACGAAAACTCCGATTATATCCTTACCGAAGTCGAGTAAATTTTGGGATTGAAAATGATATCTAGATCGAATGAATCTCTATCCGAACTTAAAGTAATCTTCATTATCATTGTTTTCTCTCTAGCAATCTACTTGGGGCTGATGACTCCGGGATTATTTTCAACTGATGAAAACGCCAATCTTTACTTGAGTAGATCTATTGCAGAGGGTTTCTCGCTTGAAGTTGACTCCTATTTCATTGGTCGACGCATTGACGAACGGCTGGCCATCCCTCCCTCTTTCTCCATCAACAAAGAACATATTTATGCAGCAGTAGAAATTGGTTACCCCCTCATGAGCTCTCCATTCTATAGAATCTTTGGGCTCATGGGGTTGCAGATTTCTAATGCCATCATAACTTCACTAACCCTTGTCTTGCTTTATTATGGATCTTTAAAAATCTGGGGGAACAGAGAGGCAGGTTTTTTATCAGTTCTTCTATATCTTTTTGGCACTTACTCTCTTTTCCATTCTACAAGCCTTTGGCACCACGCCTTAGTGACCCTGGGTTTCTTAGGTGCGCAAGTCTCGTGGCTCTACTTCGATGAGAACGCAAAAAACCCGGGATTATTCCTACTAAGTTCCGTAATCGCCCTTTTGGCAGCCTTCTATCTGCTTTTACCTATCGGCATCCTATTTTTGTATGTCTTGAAGAAAAAACGCAACGGCCTCATAGTTCCAATATTTCTCGCGACCCTTCTCGCAATCTTTTGGTATAACCTTCAAGTTTCACCTTCTATAATGGGGCAACATAGTCTGAACTTCGGATTTTCTTTTTCAACAGTCATTAATAATTTTATCGGCATGGTGATTTATCGTGGATACCTAATTGATCGATGGGGCCGTTGGATTATCCAAAAGTCCATCCTGGAATCATCTCCTTTTCTAGTTACTTCCTTTTTTGGTCTTTTCTACATGAGAAAAAAATCCCTCATATTCCCTAACCTTATATATCTCCTGTCGATCTTGCTCTACACATCCCCAGACTTCGGCGGGAAGATCTTCAGTATGAGATATCTCCTCCCAATTCTACCATTCATGACTTTACTTAGCGCGGGATTCATGACTAAATTTTACAAGAATTATAGGTTTTGGGTATTACCGCTTCTAATCCTCACAGGGTATTCCTATCTGCATTCACCTACTATAGCCATAAGGAGCCTTGAATACATGAAAATCAAAGCACTCTCCCTCTCTTTGGCTATTGCACTATCTATCTTTTGTTTAGTGCACATTCAAATGAAGTCTCGTGTAACATCTTTTCTTCTAGTCCTCATGTTCATCGGCGCCTTTGCATTTTCAAATTTCCTTAACGTCCACGAACTCAAAGTGGGTAATTTGGAAAGATCATATCAAATACGCAGTCATAACACTTTGGGGGATTTAACAAATGAGGGTGATGTCGTCATAGTACCAAAATTTTCCCCCTGGGACAGGGCAGTGATAGACGACCGAGTCATGTTTTATTACCCAAATCCAACCGAAGGTTACGAGGATAGGGGCATGATAATAAACGATTTAATAGAAAAATCTGTTGTAAGAAAAAAGTCTATTCATTTAGTGTTTTGGGTGGGTGATAAAGAAATAAAAAAACTGGCGCTAAACCTCAACAGCAATGTTTTTCCAATAGATAACTACTACCATATTATTACTCTGGAGAATCACTAACAGCACAGCAGTCTTTCACCCTACATTCTCAAAGGGATTAAATCAAATAACATCTTCGACGAATTGATCAAATTTAGATTTGAATTTCCTGAATGCACCCATTTTAGCTACACCATCCAAAAAGCATGCGCTGTGATGCTTCTACTTCCTAAGCCGCAGTAATAATAGACCAAAGAACATCGCAGGTGCATAGATCAAGCTAAATTTAGAGTTACCGCTATGCGTCCATTTCACTGGCACTTCTACAATTTTATACCCCCGCCTTTTCAGCCGTAGGAGTAGCTCAACATCAAATTCATAGCCAACGGAAAAAATAGCATCTCTCACTTTGCCCAAAGGCTTTCTTTTAAAGACCTTGGCACCGCATTGGGTATCGGAAAATTCCAAACCCGTTATTCTCCTGACTAACATGTTAAAAATCTTGCTAGCAGCTTGCCTAGCAAATGAGCGATCCGAAATTATCTCAGCTCCCTCTACCCCACGGGAGCCAATAGCTCCATCGAAACCTAGAGATTTTACGGCGTCTATTATTTTTAGATAATCCTCTGGAACAACAGATTCATCTGCATCTAAAAAACCAATTAATTCTCCTTTTGCTGCCTTAAAACCCTCAATAACTGCACCTCCCTTACCCAACTTCTCATCGAAATTCAGCGATTTGATTCTCGGATCTTTTTTCGACCGCTTGGCAACTATCTCTGGTGTTGTGTCGCTGCAGCCATTGCATACCACAATAATCTCATAGCTCCGGTAAAAGTCAGCGTAGTTTCTGAGCACGCTCTCTATGCGCTCTTCCTCATTATACGCTGGTATAACTACTGAGAGTTCAGGTTTAGGTCTTGCTACTGAGTACATGAGCAGTCCCTGTAAAGATAAGTAAGCTCCAATAGGTGATAAGCCTGTCAAGTATTGCGATCGAAACCGCAACCTCTTTTGTAACTCCCATCAAGATGAGTAGCCCGGCGATGGCTAACTCAACAGCACCCAGGCCTGCTGGAGTGCCGGGAAAGGCGGTAAGCAAGGCCCCGGTAAAGGAAACGAAGATTAATAGTGATATAGGGATAGGGAAATCTATCGCCCGCGTAACCAGAAACAGCCGTAAGGCGTCCGAAAGCCACATTACTAGGGTATACACAGTGATGATGGGCAGACTACGCCGCCTCAAGGACTGGGATATCCCCTCCTCGAATCTCTCTATGACTTCTCTTAACGTTTTAGGGGCGAACCTTGATATGAACCCTTCTTGGTAGACCACAAAAATCAAAATCAGGATCAAGAATATTGATAGGGCCCCTACTACCTTTAGGGATCGAAGGATAGTGATGGGCATCCCGCCTTTGAAAGCGATGAATCCCGTAAGGAGCAAAAGGACAACTATGGCTATAATATCAAAGGCACGTTCAACAAATATTGTACCCATAGTCTTGGAGAGAGAGTGTTTATAATTCTTCTTTAGCAAGTAGCCCCTGTATACATCACCGAGTTTCGCTGGTATAAGACAATTAGCGAACCAAGATACGAATAATATCTCAGTGGCATCCCTCCAGGGAGTAGTGAGCCCAGCGTTTTCCAATAGCTTGCTCCACCGCAGTCCTCGGAGGAAGAAAGCTGTATAGAAGACCACTATTGCGAGGAGATATATTCTCAGCCTAACACCCTTCATTATCTCCAGAGTTCTAGCGAGATCCACCTTTATAAGTAGGAGATAAAGAATAGCGAAAGCGACCGAAAAAGAGAGCAAGGTCTTCTTGCTGTAAATTTTTTCTTTTAGGGACATCCGGTCCATAGAATACTTTAATTTAGTGAAGCATTATATCTTTTTTCATGCGCTCCAAGCTTCCTCTACCGCCATAGGTATATGGAATCCACCGCATTGGGAATACCCTTCCCTAACGCACTTATCTAGTTCAGCCAAGCGGAAGAGGGGAGCGAGTTTTTCACGGCTGTCATAGAATTCTCCAGGATGGAGAAGGGGCACTATAGCAAGGATAGAGAAGACTGCTACCAGGAGGATTATCCGCATGAAACAACCATTTATGGCAAGATATTTATATGTAGGTCCTGCAGTTAATGATAAAATGGGCTTTGTTAGCCAGGAGACGGGGCAGGTCAGTATAGAATTCGTTATCCTAACTGGAGGGGTAGTTGTAGCTGCGGTAGCCTTTTTCAGTTTGCGAGGTTCTATCCAGGCATTCGCCAATGTTACGGCTGAGTGGGTGGAGACGGAGAGGACTCTTAGTATATCCAAACTCAAGAGATAGCCATGTGGGATATATTTTTTATCGTACTAGCTGTCGCTGGAGTAGCTATAGCGAGTGTGACCGACTTGAAAAAGGGGATAGTGCCTAATAAACTCTCCTTTCCTCTCATCGGGATAGGGGTAGCTGGCAACTCTTTATACGCTCTTTACTCAAGGGATATCTCTCTCCTCGCTTCCTTGGTGAAAAGCATTTCAGCGATTTTCATCGTAGGCTATCTTTTCTGGGTTCTCGGCGGCTGGAGCGCTGGAGATGCCAAGGAATTCCTATTTCTAGCAGCACTCTTACCAAGATACCCAAGCATCTTAAGGAACTATTTCACTCCTTCTATCTCTCCCTATCCGTTCGTTTTAACCATCCTCATCAACACCTTTCTATTAGCCTTTCCATTTTTACTCCTCTATTCGATACTCGTATCCTACACTAAACTCTCCCTCTTAGAATTCTTGAAGCCCCTCAGAGACATGGAATACATTAAGGGCTCCTTCTTCTTGACGGCGGCTATAACATTCGGTTGGCTGTTGGGAAGGCCTATATTCGCAGTTCCAGCATTAATAGTGCTCTATGCACCAGTGGTCAAGGATACCTATAAGTACGCTGCTAGCGGCCTATTGCTCGCCTTTTTCGTAATCTCACAGGATCCCCTCTTCCGTCTAGAAAAACTGGCGGTATACTTCGTCGTTGCAGCATTCTTTTTCGCCTTCTTATCGTTGCTCTGGAACACATTGAAGATCTTGAGGGATGCTCTGAAAGAAGAGGCTGAGATAACAGGATTAAGTGAAGGGAAATCGATAGCAGAAGAGATTTATATCCAGAATGGAAAGATAGTTAGAGATAAGCGGAGCATCATCGAGAGAGTAAAGGCCCTCGCCAAGAGCAAAGAAGAGAGAAGGGCCCATAAGGAGAGGGTTTTGATTGCTGTACCTAGGGCTGCCGGCTTAACCATGGAAGAAATCACTACCCTAAAAAGATATGTGAAAGATGGAAGGTTGGAGGATCAGATTACGGTAAAAAAGAGCATGCCTTTCGCACCGGTCATCCTCTTCGGCCTGCTGTTTTCCTTAGTATCAGGAGATATATTGGGGTTGCTGCGATGAGGAATGAAAGAGGACAGATTACTATAGAGGCGATAATAATCTTCGGGATGTTCATCGTCGTCTTAGTGGGAATCTCATGGCCTATGGCTTTTAGGGTTAAAGCTGCGGCTAATGACATAGAGATTGTCTCAGCAGCGAGGTATGCTACTGAGCAGATAGCGTCAGCCGCAAATACGGTAGTCACACCAGGAGGAAAGAGGACCATTGATGTTTACGTACCTGGGTTCCGTTCCGTTGGGAACACGACGAATGCATCACCTGTGCCTGTAATCCACATAGCGACGAGGATATGCTCTCCAGATGGTGCCAACCTGATCACGACGGTTTTGATCATGAGAAGGAAGTCCGATGGGACTATAAAGCGGCAAGAGACACATAACTTTACTAGAAGCCTCTACGGCACTGGCTGGAGCTTCTCAGCCGCTGGTGAAGACGCCATTGTAGAGGACATTGGAAAGCGCTACTCTATAACGCTCTACTGGAAGAATATAACCTCGAGCACCAGCAGCAGCCTAAGTGGCATCGAATGTAATACAAGTCTAGCCGAGCCGCCATCGGGCTTCTAGGGGTAGATAAGAATGCACGAACGTGGCCAGATCACCTTGGAGGCTGTCTTGGTAGTGGGGGCCGCCATTATCGTGCTGGCATCTATTGTGAACCTTAGCTGGGCAAGATACTATCTCGCTAGAGATGTAGGCGAGGCAGGTGAAGCTAAGATGATGGGCGAGGTATTGGCTAGTGCTATAAACAATGTATATGCCAATGGCGAGGGATTCAGTTTGCAGCTGGACTCAGAGATACTGGACTACAAGGAGATGAAAAACCTGACGATTCCTGGGATAGGGCTAATACTGCCGCTAAAGATAGACCTAAATAGTAGGACCATAAATGTGAGCAAGAACATGTCGAAGACGGGTGGCAGCGAGTGGACGACTACTATACCTATAATCCCTCTAAACATCGACCGAGTGGATCCAACATCGCAATATCCCGAGACCACTATAAGGAACAACGGCAGCTATGTGGTGATATACGCTTATTGGGATAATATTGCTATCTATCGAAATGGGACAAGGGTCGATTGAAATGAAGGAGGAAAAGGCGCAGATTGCTCTTGAATTCGTGGTCATCGTAGGGCTCTTTGTAGCTATGGCTTTGAGTGTATTCCCTTATATTACGAGGCAAAATGAGCTAAACAAGGCATTGGCCGCAGCGCGAGATGGAGCTACATTCGGCGCTAGCATGCGAGGGATAGGATTTCGAGGGGGGGATATGAATGAAACCCCTGAGGGTGTAGTGAGGATCGATAGATTAGAATTGGAATCTGCAGGAAAAGAGGGCAATCTTGATTCGTACCTTATTAGATTATACTTGGAAGTACCGGAATATATGAAAGATAGCCCCACGTGCACCTCTTCATCTGTTGGAAACACGGTAAGAAATCAAGCCTTGAAATCCATCTACTATGCTTTCAATGGCGAATGGCCATCTACAGACACTGTATCTAGGGTAAATACAACCAATTATTCCTTTAATTCGACTTGTGACTACGTATAACTACTTCGCTTCCACCACTTGCTTCTCCAAAATAAAGGAGTTCGCAGGGACATCATGGTACACTATTACACCCGGCCCGATCATGCTGTTCTGGCCTATCTTGCGTCCAGCATTTATCATCACGTTTAATCCAGTCTTCACGTTGTCGCCGATGATGCAGCCCATCTTCCTTCGCCCAGTGTCCTTGAGCTCGCCGCGTATGCGCATCTTCACGCTTTTCTCGTCCAGCCTTAGATTACCTACTAGCGTCCCAGCTCCGAAGTTGCAGTTCCTTCCCACAATGGAGTCGCCGACATAGGAGAGATGAGGTATATAAGTGTGGTCCATTATTACGGAGTTCTTTATCTCAACGGCATTACCAACCCTGCAGTGGTCCCCTATAGTAGTGAAGCTTCTGAGGAAGGCGTTTGGACCAACAGTGCTATTCTCACCTATACATACTGGCCCCTCTACATACGTGCCTGACTTTATCACTGAGTTCTCGCCGAGGTATACCTCGCCCTTAATTTTAGCATATTCTTCTACTACGCCCTTTATCTCGCCTTTCAGTGCTTCCAGCAGGGCCTGATTGGAATCGAGATAGTTCCAGGGGTTGCCGATATCGCTCCATAGGCCAGTAATTTCCACTGTTTTGACCGGCTCGCCAGAGTCTATCAACAGCTGTAGCGATGAGGTGATTTCGTATTCCCCTCGCTCCGACTTCTCAGTCTTTTTTATAGCTTCGAAGACCTTTGGAGAGAAGGCATATATGCCGACGTTGGCCATGTTTGAGACGAATTTTGCAGGCTTCTCAACTATCTCTCTTACGCTTCCATCCTCCAGTCTCACAACGCCATATTGTTGCGGATCGTCAACCTTCTTAACCCCCAAGGTAGCAACGCCGTCATGGTTGTCTGCAACTTTCTTGATATCCTCAACTGAGATCAGGGCGTCGCCATTCAGAACCAAAAAATCCTCGTCTAACTTGACTAGGCCGATGGCATGTGCTGTGCCCAAGCGTTGCTTTTGATGTACATATTTGATTTTTAGCCCAAGCTTCTTGCCATCACCGAAGTGCTCCACAACTTTGTCCTTTTTATAACCAACCACCATCAGAGTCTCTTTTATTCCAGCCCTCCTAACTCCATTCAGAATATGCTCTAAAACTGGCTTTCCCGCTAAAGGGAGCATGCATTTTGGCATATCCGAAGTCACCGGTTCCAAGCGGGTTCCACGGCCAGCAGCTAGGATCACAGCTTTCATCGTGTAATCATCTCAGATGTGTTAAAGTGGTTCTGGTTAGTAGAATCATTTCATTCCAATTTAAAACTACCCTACCTTTCCCACAGCCTTCTTGAATTCCTCCTCAGCTATCTTTAATAATTCCTCCAGTCTCCTCTCATTTTTCGCTTCCACGGCAACCCGTATTAGCGGATTAGTATTAGAAGGCCTAAGCAGCATCCAGCCGTCCTCAAGATTTACCTTCACGCCGTCTGTCATATCAAGTTCGTATCCCCTGCCTCTAAAGCTCTCAATGATATCATCCATAACTTGGAATTTTACGGCGTCACTACACTTGAGATTCCTCTCCTTATAGGGGTAGCTGGGGATCTCGTCAACGAGGGTTGAGAGCCTCTTGCCACTCTCCGCCAGGGCCTTTGTGAGCAACAGCGTAGCCAAGATGGCATCGTCAAAGATGTAGAACTCCGGCATGAAGAGGTGGGCGCTCGTTTCCAAAGCGAATAGTGCATTGTATTTCTTTATTGCTTCGCACACAAATACATCGCCCACGCGCACACGTTTCACACTTCCGCCAAGTTTTTCTATCTCTTCCTCCACGATCATGGAGCACGAGACATTAGCCACGACTACACCCTTCTTCCTCTTCAAGAGGTCTCTCGCTAGGATTATGCCTATCTTCTCGGTCTGCACCGTCCTACCCTTATTATCGACGAAGATCACGCGGTCGCCGTCGCCGTCGTAACCAGCTCCAAAGGCAGCGTCCTCTTCTACTACTCTCTTCCGCAGACCGCCTAGAGTCTCATCGTTAGGCTCAGAGGGGCGCCCTGGAAATGTACCATCTGGCTTCTCATTCATAGCTACTACCCTTGCACCAGCTTCACTAAGAAGCAGAGGGGCTACGTGATATGCAGACCCATTGCCTATATCCAGTACCACCTTGGGGGCGTCTTTAAGAGAAATCCTCTCCAAAAGGAAAGCCTTGTATTCACCTATAGTTTCCTCTGCTTCGATACGCTCTATTGAGCCCAGCTTGTTCCACCGCGCCAGCTTCACCTTGTCCTTGAGGACTATATTCCATACCGCTTGATTCTCCTCGGTATAACCGGACCCATCAGAGCGCCTGAGTCTCACTCCATTATACTCGGGTGGGTTATGGGAGGCCGTTATATAGGCACCTGCATCGAAGCCCCCCTTCATAATCTTGAAATTTGCCACCGGTATCGGAACCAGTCCTGTAGAGCTTATATCTACCCCGGTGGAAGCAAGTCCCGCTGAGAAGGCATTTTCTACGGCAGCACTGCTCGTCCTAACGTCGCGTCCTACAAGGACTCTGCCCTCGCCCCCTAAATAGGTCCCAAAAGAGGCGCCTATCTTAACAGCTATTTCAGCGGTAAGTTCGACATTGAATACCCCGCGTACATCGTAGGCCCTGAATATGTGCTCTATGCTAGGCATCGCCTATGCTCCGAACTTCTCTGATTTATTCATAAGGTCTACTAGGATGGGCATGAGATCCCGGCCACGTATCCGTCCAAGGCCACCTTTTGCAGCTGAACGTTCATTGAACTTCTCAATCTCATCGCTCCTTACTTCCGGACCTACGATGGTTAGAGGCACTGGGTCGCCTGTGTGGTCTCCGTAGCTCGTAGAGGTAGTGTGATCGCTGAGGATTACGAGGTAGTTTTCCTCTACGAAGTCAAGGAGGGGTGCTACAGCCGAGTCTATCTCCTTTATCAGTTGCATCTTCTTCTCGTGGTCGTGGTCGTGAGATGCCTCATCAGGCTCCTTTATGTTCATGAGGAGGAAGTCACATTCTTCCAGGGAGTCTAATGCACGCTTCACCCGTGTGGAGTAATCTACTGGAACATCGAGGAGGTCCATGTCGGTTGCTCTGGCTATCCCCTTTATTATCGCCACTGTCGCCATACATGAACCTTTCATACAGTACTTGTCTCTGAAGGACTCGGTGGGCACAGCTTTTCCACAGCCTCTTAAGAGGATGGCATTAGCTGGGGGTTTCCCCTCTTTCCTCCTAAGCTTGTTGACTTCATGCGCCTTGAGCACCTTCCTAGCCTTCTCGGAGAAGTCATTCAACAAATCAGCTGTGGCCTTAGCGGCAGTTGAATCATCGAGGGCAACAACTCGCTGTATCTTTTCACCAACGCGGTGGGGATCAGAATCTGATACCCGTGGGTTGAGTTCGCGTCCTTTACCCCGGAGGACGAGCACTCCTCGGTGGTCTACGGATTCCTTGAAGATTATGTCTTGACCTAAATCAATCTGAGTTAATGCTTCAGCCAGCCTTTGGGTCCCCTCGCTTATCCTTCCTGCACGCCTATCCAACACGGTTGTGTCTTCCTTTACCGTGGCAAAATTACATCTCAAAGCTATGTCGCCTTTCCCTAGATCGAGGCCAATGCCGAGGGCTTCGAAGGGCCCCCTGCCAGAGTAGATCTCATAGGGATCATAGCCAAGTAAGGCGAGATGCGTAGTATCAGAGCCGACTCTTATCCCAGGCGCGATAGGATCCAAGAGGCCGTTTACGCCTAGGCTGGCTAAGGCGTTAAGATTGGGCACGGTAGCTGCTTCCAAGGGTGTATTCCCATCCAAATCCCTCAGAGGCCTATCCGCCGCACCATCAAGGATTAACATAAGGGCCTTCATTTCTACTCAAAAAGCTACACCCTGAATCGATAAATACTTTTCCGCATACAAATATGGATCAGAGGACTAGTGCTAATGATAGACCTGTAAGGCTTCCAGCGATCGTGGATAGAAAATTCACAGTGGCGTTGCTGCAAAGTCCCTTCCTCTCGAAGATGGCTCCCAATAGGCTGTCAAAATGAAACCCGATGGCGCCTCCTATGACTGCTACTGAAAGAGCCACAGCCAATGAAGCTATTCCGAGCAGCCAAGCAGAGATACCTATCAGAGCCGTGCCTAGAATACCTATGACCTCCCCTAGATAAGATACGCCGCCGTGAGTGCCGGGTGAAACCTTTTTGAAAGAGGTTATCAATACAGGTGTCTTCTCGCTCAGAACCCCTATTTCAGAGGAAAGGGTATCCCCTGTGACAGTTGCTATGGAAGCTATATATCCTGCAATGAGTGGGCTTAGAGCTTTTCCCCCGGTGATATACCATATGATAGCAAAGAAGGTCGGTATCAGGCCGTTGGCTAGGGCATTAGTGGCGCTCCGTTTTCCCATGTTTCCCTCAGCGGTATGGAGCCCTTCTTTATAGGGATAACGGTACTTTGTGGCAACATAACCTATGAATAAGAATATCAGGAGAAGGAGGAACCAAGGGGGGCCTGCTAGGAAGAGTATCACCCCCCCTAGAATAGTGGCTACGAGTGTGCCCTTCAGATCTAAAACGCCCCGCGTGTATATAGTCAATGCAAGGATCGATAATACCAGTAATTCCAATAGCATTGTGCCACCGATTTAAATTCAGCTATTTTTGAAGCGACGTTTTGGATTCCAGAAGTTTCATCTTCCTTACTTCCACACGTTTAATGGGGTAAATTTTTTGCGCCCTCCTGTACATCTCCGTGGAAACCTTTCCTAGTACCACTTCACGGATAAAGTGATTTAGAGATAATGATCGAGCAATCTCTCTAACCCGCTCAGACATTATCCTACGAATCAGCCGCTCCTGTGCAGTTTGCGCTCTACCTACTGCAAGGGCAATGGTCTTAACCCTGAGCTTTTGCCCGTCGTTGGTCTCTACATCAGTAACACCCTCCACTCGGGTGGTCTTTCTTCTTATCTGGCTCCTCATGTAATCCCTTGAGAGGGATTGTCCAGCGAATTTGGTATATGCCTTACCTCCCTTCACATCTACAATCTGGAATCGCAGCTTTATGTGATGTTTAGAGAAATCCCCCGTTAGGTCATGCATAGTGGTTTCTATCACACGACCCTTAAGCTCCGAGGGATCAGAGGCAATGGTTTCACCTATATTGGCCTCGTCAAACATCTCGGGCGCTAGAATCTCATACCACTTCTTGCTCTTCCAGGTGTCGATTCCTTTCCGCTTTTTCGTAGCTCTCGCCATTTACTGTCTCCAAAATTTGTCACATACCGTTGAGAGGATTAGGAGGTATCTACTTTAGAAACCTTATATATAACTGTTACTCATTCCTCATAGGAGGGCCCATACAAGTGAAGTACCTTTTTCCCTGATGTCGGAGTAGACTAAAAGGAGGCAAGAATATGCGCATAATGATAATAGGGGGAAGTCGTCTAGGAGGCGAGGTCGCTAGACGTCTGAGGGAAGACGGCCATGAAATAACGCTTTTCGAAGAGGATGCAAAGGCAGCGGAGGCCCTAGCCGAGGACTTGGACATAGCTGTTATTAATGCCGATGGAACCGATGTGGATGAATTAGAGGATGCTGGATTAATGGATATGGAGGTGTTCATGGCGTTAACTGGGAGCGACGAGACGAACCTTATGGCCTGCGAGATAGCTAAGATAAAAGGAGTAGGCAAGGTCATAGCCAGGGCGAATCGGGGAGGGGATAGAGAGCTATTCGAGAAATTGGGCGTTGATGTTGTACTTACACCAGCATATATTGCGGCTACTGCCTTCAGGGATGCCGTAATCGGGGGAGTAAAGACGGTATGTGTACTGGAAGAGGACTTCGAGATAGTGGAGCACATCATTGAAGAGGGCAGCATTGCTGCTGGGAAGCGCATAAGGGAATTGGGGTTTCCAAGAGAATCTCGGGTCTTAATTATATACAGAGATGGTAAAGGGGTGATCCCTTACGGGGATACTAGTCTCAAGGCAGGGGATAAGATTCTAGTCCTGACGAGAAGAAAAAACCTTGAGGAACTCCTCTCTCATCTCACCTCATGATCAAGCCCTTTAGGGAGGCGAGGAACACTAACACGGGCAGGACCTCCAGACGGCCGGCCCACATATCTATCATGAAAACCACCTTTAAGGCTCCGGGCATTCCAAGGCCTGTAATCCCTGAGCTCATGCCTATAGTACCTAAGGCTGAGGAGGCCTCGAAGAAGGAATCGCCGAGGGAATAGCCATATGCAGCGGTTATCAGCGTCGATAGCACAAGGAGAACCCCATAGGCAGAGACCATTATGAAGATATCATTCATGGTATTGTCCTCTAAGATCCTGTCCTCAATGTGGTGAAACTTCTTGACTATGACTGCGGCTTCAGGGGATAGGGTCTCCTGGACCTTCCACCGAATGGACTTGAGCAGGAGCCCAAAACGCATCCTCTTAATGCCCCCTCCGGTGGATCCAGTGCTGGCCCCTATGCTCATGGCTAGGGCGGTTAGACCTAAGGCGAATGGCGCCCATAGGGTTGCCATCTTACCGCTCGGCTCAGTCATCCAGCCCGTTGTGGTCAGTGCCGAGGTTATCTGGTAGAATCCCAGTCTAAAGCCCTCTGACGCAGGATAAGCCTCCTTATTTAGCCATAGGATGGTCGGCAGAGCGAGTGCACCTAATAAGATGGCAAAGATCCTGATCTCGAGGTTCTTCCATAGCTCGTTGATTCTGCCTCTGATTAGGACGTAATAGAGGGCAAAATTCGTTGCTCCCATCACCATTATTATGAGGGTAATCAGCTCCAAGGAATTGCTTCTGAAAAATCCAATGCTTTCTGCATGTGTCGAAAATCCGCCGGTGCTGAAACCAGCCATAGAGTGGCAGATGGCGTCAAACCAGGTCATGCCGAAGAGGTTGAGGGCAATAGCTCCAAAGACGAAGAATACGACGTAGATGGATAGGAGAGAGCGGACAGTGGAGACTATACTAGCGCCTATCCTCTCTGTTCGTCCCTCAGCAGTATAGAAGACGGTGCTCTCTACACCAGTGCCAGCTCTTGAAAGGACCACGAGGGACATGACCACTATGCCCAAGCCACCAATATATTGCATCAGGTGCCTCCAGAGGTTAATGGAATGTGGGAATGTATCGGCGTTTGCAGCTATCGTCGATAGCCCTGTAGTGCTCCATCCAGAGACTGATTCGAATAGGGCGTCTAAAAAGGTAGGTGAGACCTTGAGGATTGGAATAGCCCCGAGAAAGGAGAAGACCAAGTAGCTGATAGCCGTCAGTGCAACGGCATGACGAATCCGCATCTCCTGCTCGGTGCGAAATAGAAACATCAAGGCGGCAGCCAATACAAGGGCTAGCAAAAAGGGGAGAACGAAATCCCAGATGTACTCTAGTTCGCCGTAGTAGTAAACAGCTATTAACGGCACTAGAAAGACTGGGCTCACGATGCCTACTACTTTACCCAAATTGGATAGAATGACCCTGAAATCCTCCGTAGTGAGTACCCCTATCATGGTCATTACCCGACTTGAGTATTAGAGAAGAAGGGCTTAAAGTTGATACTCACATGAGGTGTGCTCAATTACTCGACTCCATTCAGTTACTACTTTTTTTATCTATGGGGGTATCCTCAGTCACAGCGTTCTTGGCTGTTTGCCCTAGTAATTCACTTCTTCTCTATCACCTCTTTACCACTCATGTAAGGTATAAGGGCATGGGGTATCCTCACGCTTCCATCCTTCTGCTGGTAGTTCTCCATTATTGCTATCAGGGTTCGCTCGCTCGCAGTCAAAGTGCTGTTGATGGTGTGTACAAATTGCGTTGGCTCTCCAGGGTTATCCCGGTAGCGAATATTTCCTCGTCTTGCTTGGTAGTCAGTGCAGTTGCTACAGGATACAACCTCTCGGTAGCGCGCCTGTCCCGGAAGCCACGCCTCTAGGTCGTATTTCTTTGCTGCCACCGTTCCTATATCACCCGTGCAGACATTCATAACTCGGTATGGGATCTCCAGCTTTCGAAGAAGCTCCTCAGCGTTTGTTATCAACTCTTCATGCAACTTCCATGAGTCTGCGGGTTTGCAGAAGACGAACTGCTCTACCTTCTCGAATTGATGCACCCGGAAGATACCTTTGGTATCCCTACCATGAGCCCCTGCCTCTTTCCTGAAGCATGGGCTTATCCCACCATATTTTAGTGGCAGGCCTTTACCATCTAGGATTTCGTCTAGGTGCAGAGCGAGTAAAGGATGCTCAGAAGTGGGTATAAGATATAGGTCCTCGCCTTCAACCTTGTAGATTACCTCCTCGAAGTCCGCTAGGTCAGTGGCACTCTCCACCCCTTTCCGGCGGAGCATATAGGGTGGCTGATATAGGACGAAGCCTTTTTTCTCTAGCAAATCCAAAGAGAATTTGAGTAGGGCATAGTTCAGGAGCACTAAATCTCCTCTCAAGTAATAGAATCTTGCTCCAGCGACCTTGGCAGCCCTCTCGACATCTGCTAGCCCAAGGTCAAGGCTCAAGTCAATATGATCCTTAGGGGTGAAGTCAAACTCCTTCTTATCACCCCATTTTCTCAATTCCTGATTGTCCTCCTCGCCACTGCCTTCTGGAACTGATTCGTGCAGCAAGTTCGGCAGACGATAGAGGCGCTGCCTTACCTCCTCTCCGCTTTTCTTGATCTTTTCATCTATGGCCTTGATTTCACTTGGCAGCTTCTCGATTTCCTTCTTTTTTTGGGTGAAGTCTTTGCCGCTTGCCTTGAGCTCAGAGATCTCCTGGGAGATGATGTTCCTCTTGTGCTTCAGTTTGTTGGCCTTCGTTATGAGTTCTCTTCTTTTTTCGTCCCACTCCAACAGCTCGTCCAGCAGGGTGAGTTTATCCAAGGCACCCCTCTTCTGCAGGTCCCTCCTCACTACCTCTGGCTCGCTCCTAACAAGGTTTAGATCCAACATATCCTATCAATCCTTCTATCAGCTTCTCAGAGAACAGCAGATCGTCTATTGTGGCGAGGAAGGTATTCAACTTTCCGTGCTCAAAAACGGTAATCACCCTATCGCCCTCGCTATACGTCTTCAGCTTCAACTTCCTAGGGGCTACCCGATTGTCAATCTCCAGCAATCTGGCTATCTTTTCAGCTGTCTCTCGGTCTTCATAGCGGAATTCAACCCTTGCTTTCGCCAGCATTTAACTGCCTCTCTATCTCTTCTCTCGCGTATCTGAGGAACTCTTCTTCCTGACCCTTCTCTATGGTAGCTCCAGCTGCTATGTCGTGCCCCCCGCCATCTGCCTTTCCGAGTTTCTCTGAAGCATAACCCATGGTCTTACCCAGGTTCAGGCCATCTTTTACTAGCTCCTTTGTGCCTCTTGACGAAACCTTAATGTCCCCTTCTTCAGTCTCAGAGAAGGCTATAACAGGCTTAATTGAGCCCAGGAGTCTTGAGCCGAGCACCATAGAGGCCACTGTACCTATCACATTGGAGTCGATCTCTTTTCCAACGTGGAAGTAGTAGAGGGATTCCATATCTTTTATTCTGTCAAGGTTTTCAGAGAGCCATGTGTAGCAGGTGGAGATATATCCCTTGTGCTTCATCAGCATCTCTAGGGATTTTTTATAGATGGCTCCTCTATCGCCAAGGCATACTGCTATTCCAATGCCGTTGCTGCCGTGTTTTCCACAGCCGTTCAGGAGCGTAGCGTACTCCTTGGCGTCCCTCAGAGGCGTCCTCTCCTTCTCTTTTACGAGGGTGTAGACGTCGCCCACTATGCTCTCAGCGAGCTCCGGAGCTATTTTGTGCTCGATCATCCTCAGAATCAAAGCTGTGACTAGTCTCTGCCTCTCGCTCTCGCTTAGATCGACTAAAAGTGTGAATGAATCGCCTTTTTTCACCGGTATGTCAAGGTCGTTTAGGAATTGTATGCATGCTGACTCTGACCCGCTCACGCCAGGTATGAAGGGATCAGTAGTGTATTCGAGGGCCTTGTATAGTGGTCTGGTCTGTCTCCCGAATAGCCTTAGATCCTTCTCTACCTTCACCACTCCAGCTTTTACCCCGTCTTCTAGGATGTCTTTGTTGGGGCCTATCAGCTTGCCATCTGCGTCTTGTATATCCCCTATAGCACCTACAACGGCCAGGCCGGATAGGTCCATGTTCCTTGAGTCCATGGCCTTAGCGAGGAGATATGCCATGCCTGCGCCACTGATCTCTCTTGCCCCATTTATCCCATACTGGTGTGGGTTGATATGCATTAGTTCTTCATTTTCGTCCTTGAACTGGTGGTGATCTAGGATTATCGTAGGGGTTGAAGAGCTACGTAGCTTGGCTATCGTATCTACCTGCCCCGAGCCTAGGTCCACGAAGAGCATTACATCGGTATCTTCATCTTCAGAGAAGATCTCGGTGGCCACATCTTCATCGAGCTGTTTAACACTCCTTGTATGCACACTCGCTCCAAGCCGGGCTAAACACTTGTGAACTATCGCTCCAGAACTAAGACCGTCGGCGTCGTAGTGGGTTACTATCCTTACCGCCTTCCCCTCTTCCAAGTGCTCCTTCAGCAGCTTAGAGGCCTCTTCCAGGTCTTTAAGCATCGCATCCATGTGGCTCTACTCTACCAATACCATGCCCTACTCCACCAGCAACTTCGCGGCCTTCAAATCGTATTTCCATTCTGCGGGCAGTACTCCCTCCCTCTTATAGTACTTGGCGAGCCTCCTGATCTTGGACTCCACTAACTGCATACCCCTCTTAGAGACCATATCCTTTTTGTTTGTGGCTCTGTGTTTCTCCAGGTTGACAGCAGTCTTCATGAGGTTCATTAGGTCTTCTGGGATCTCCTTACTTAGCCCTTTCTCCTTTAGTATCTGGGTCACTCTCTGCTGGGTCATGAGCTTGGTGGTCGGGATACCATATTGGTCTCGGAGTATTACTCCAATCTTACTTGGGTGCTCTCCCTTCTTGGCGAGCTTTACTATAATCTCCGCTATTTCATCTTGGGAGTATTCAACCCATTTCGGAGGAGAGGTTCTATAGGGCCTTGTAGAGCTTGATTTTCCTCTCTTCCTAGAATACATTCTACTCATTCTGATTCTCCTTTCTTTATGTAATTGGCAAGCTTATCCAGCGCTCTCCGCCTATGCGATATCTCATTCTTCAATTTTATATCTTCCGCAAAAGTCCTTTCATACCCCTCTGGTACGAATATAGGATCATAGCCGAAGCCGCTGTTTCCTCTCGTAGCGAGAGAAATACTACCTTTCACTATTCCTTTAAATAACTTTACCTCTTCTGTCTTAAGGCCTATTATGGAGACGAACTCTGCATTTCTATTATCCACGCCTTGCATGAGTTTGAGGATCCCATCTACTCCTATGGTTTCGAGGGTGTTGCTTGAATATACCCCTGGGAATCCCTTTAGTGCCTTGACAAATAGACCAGAATCCTCTATGAAGACCCCTTTGCGTTCTATTTCTCCAAGCGCTTGAAGGGCAACTTCCTCTAGTCTAGCGGCCTGGACTTCTCTATATTCTTTGGGTATGCGCTCGATCTCTATACCGCGGCCACCGAGGATTTCTTGCGCCTCTGCGAACTTGTGTCTATTCGTAGTTTGAAAGTAGAACATGTCACCCTTAGAAGCTAGGAACGGAGTGTATAAATAATTTTTTTAGTCAGATAGGTTATTTATTTTTCAACCCACTTACCCTTGCCTTCCCACACGCGCAAGGTAAATGGAAACTCCAGCTTCTTCTCCAGCTTGGCGTATATGTTCTCGCAGAGGTTCTCGCAGCTTGGAAATTCGAGGATCTCGTTGAGGGCGCAGTGATCGTATTCGCCAAGAACATCCTTGACTCGCGCTTTCAGTTCATGGAAGTCTATTACGATGCCTTCTTTCTTCTCTCCCTCGATGGTTACCTCGATTTTGTAGGTGTGCCCATGCATCTTGCCGCAGCTCTTGTGCTCGGGCAGATAGTGAGCGCAGTCTATGTACTCGATTATTCCTAGCTTCATCACAATGCCCCCCAAATCTTGTGCGTCTGTGGTATTACGTTCACTTCCTCGACGATGTCCGCTAATCTTTCTTGCATCTTCAGGACCTCGGTGATAGATGTTTTATTTTGCGCATTGCTGAATGGCGTTAAAGGCTGCAACACTACTGTCGAGATATACTCGTTAATCTGCTCCACGTTATATAGAACTTCGTCCATTTTACTGTCCTTCTGAATCACGACTTTGCAGAAGCAGTCCCTATCTTTCGTTCCTCTCAGAACTTTATAACTTCGAATAGTCGCTTCCCTTATACCGTCGTAAACAAAAGAATCGTCAAAAGCGTCGCTGAGTTTAAAATCACCTGCCACGTACCTCACACGATCCTTAACCAGCGCTGCCTTTTCAGGAAGGGTCATGTTCGTCTCTAAATAGAGAGGTGCGTTCACCTTTAAATCCCTGATAAAATTCGCATGTAACAACGGTTCCCCTCCAGTTAGGGATACAGAGTGTATTTTGCCGTATTTCTCGACTACCTCTACTATTTTCTCGTTATCCAACGGGTTGTCCAGTTGCGTGAAATCTCTCTTACCTGGTGTTACTTCCACCATGCATTTTTGGCCAGCTCTTTTCGCCTCTGGCGTATCACAATACTTACAGCTCAAATTGCATCCCTCGAACCGCACGAAGGCCTGCCTCACGCCCACGTAAGGTCCTTCCCCTTGTACCGAGCAGAATATCTCATTAATCGGAGCCATCATCATTTTCACTACACCTCTACCTCGTATTCCATTGGGTCGTGAAGCGTGTTCATTTGAAAGGCTTCGATCCTCTCCCTACACGTGCCGCAGACGCCGCAGGCTTTCTCATTTCCCTTATAACAGGACCATGTGTCCTCGAAGGGCACCCCTAATTCGCTTCCTATTTTAACAATCTCGGCCTTGGTCGTATGAACAAATGGTGCAACAATCTCAAGCCTAGGATTATCGTTAGCCAGCTTTGCCGTGATATTCATGCTCTGCACGAACTCCCAACGGCAGTCCGGATAGATTGCCCTGTCGTTATAGTGGGCAGCGTAAAACACCTTATCGGAGCCAATGCTCACTGCGTATCCAATGGCGATGTTCAGCATTATCGCGTTCCTATTCGGAACGATGGTTATCTTCTGGCCCTCATGGGTGTAATGCTCTTCAGGAACCTTGATGCTCTCCGAAGTAAGAGCTGAGCCTTGAAGTAACTCACGGATACTCCTTAAGTCCACTACTTTGTGATTAACTCCCAGCTTTTCACAAGTCCTCCTCGCATATTCCAGCTCCTTCTTGTGCCGCTGCCCGTAATCGAAGCTAAGCACGTGCGGTTCATAACCCTGCTTCAATACCCAGTAAAGCAATGTCGTCGAGTCGAGGCCTCCTGATACTATCACCACAGCCTTCATAATTCACCGCTCCATTCAGCGAACACATCGAAGGGGTGTATGCTTTCCTGGGAGACGCATTTCACCCTGCAGTAACTCCCTTTGTACCCTGCCCTTACCTCATAGACGCACTTCCTCACCACATCTTCGACGAACATCGGGTTAGCATGCATTTTTTCGACAAGTTCTTTTTCCCTAGGTCTCTTGAGCGTCAATTTTACCGGTGCAGAAAAAGCCCTCTCACATATCTCTACTAACTCTTCCGCATTCACCTTTATCCCATTAGCCTCCAACTCCAAACTAATAATCGCTCTCTGGTTATGACTTAACCCCTTAGTTAATTCCATGCTGCAGGGACATGCAATAGCTCCCACGACCGTTACTCCCACCATCTTCCTGCCATTGCTCGTGTCGTAGCTCCCATAGAGTTCGTAGACCTTCTTGTTATAATCCCTCTTCGTTTTTAGCTCAACCACGGCTTTCTCTGCGTATTCATGACTGGTCAACTGTTCCAACGCTATCTTCTTGGCTAGGTTCTCAATGCCTTCTGTCTCTTGGGGCAAGCTGAAGTTCTCTTCTATATTCTCGATAAACCTCGAGATGTGCGCCCCCTTCTGTCCCGCTGGTAAATCCACTGACATGCTCACCTCAAGAATGACATCATGCTCCCTACCTGGCCGCTTAATCGTCACAGGATACTCCAGATTTAAAATCCCAACTCTGGAGAGCTTGATTTGATGTTCCGCTTTGTAGTTCTGAACGTCACGCATGGGACCTCACTCCTCCAAGGAATATTATTCCACCCTTCCCCCTAGAAGATCTTCGTAGAGCTTCCTCATATAGAAGACTGCGGAGGCTGTTTCTTCACTCAATGTGCACCTGCAGGCTTCGCATCCGGCATGAATCAACCAGCCGCATTTCGGACATACCTTCGAGTTCTTAGCCTCGAATTTTTCTCCGCAGCTAAAACAATAAACCTCAGGGTTGCTTAGAAATTTTAGATAGTTCTCCACAAGCCTTGAAACAGGAATCTTCCTCTGCTGTGCAGCTTCTTTGGCATGTTGTATAACATCCTTGTCTACGGAGAGAGTTAGCTTTGTCTTCGGGTCATGCTCTAGCGAATACATACTCATACGTAGAAATACGTACTTACTTCTTAAATCTATTGATTAAGATTAAGCATTAGTAGCCAATCGAGAACAAGATCTAAAAGAACACTGTCAGTCCCTTCCACTGGTTCTGTCCCAGATTTAAAATGACACTCATTTATTTAAATCTGTTAACCAAATTTATATCATAAGGAGCAACTTTGTTAGTGACAAATGGAGAGGATTGAACTAGCAAGGGAGAGGGTAAGAGAATTCCTAGCCGAGGAAGAAGCACAGGGTGCCATCGAATACATATTACTAGCTGGCGGCATCATAGTGGCATCAATCGTGGTATTCGCCCTCTACTCAAGGATGACAAGGGCTACTGCAGAGAGCCTGAATAGAACCAGCGAGAATGTCACGCGTGAGATGGAGGGGAGGGTAACAAATGAGATGGCAGAATATGAAAAATCAATCTAAGTACCACGTCTTCGACTCTTTCTCCAACTCCGGCACCTACGAAGTGCGGCAATTAAATTAAAGCGAAGTGCCCAGCCTAGCGTAGCTAGCCCTGAACTTTGTAAATCTTGTCGTTGGGCCTAACCCTTTCTTTGACCTTTATGCCCACGGAGGCACCTGCACCTGCCTGCTCCACTGGGTCCCTATCTATCTGCATAGAATCTACCGTCTGCTCGAAATTAGTAGTATGTCCTTGGATGTGGATGGTGTCTCCAACCTTCAGGGTTCCTTCCAGCTTGATGCCTGCTACGTTCGCATTGGAAAAATAGGTAAATACCTTTCCTATCATCTCTTTCTTTACTTCTTCTTCCGCCATACATTCACCCATTCTAAAGTATCCCGTTCAGAAATAAAAAACTTGCTATTTCCTCCTGTAGAGCTTCGTCAGCTCGCCTAGGTATCGATCGCTTGGCCCTTTTGTCCTCTCTTATCCTAGTTATCATTGCGAAGCGAAGTGCAAAAGGCGAAGCCGAACATTTGAGTGAAGCGTAGGCGGCAGCCAGATATGCTCGGTGGGGCGACTGCATGCGTTCTTCATAGGAACTTACTCTCTTTCAAATATCGGGTTACTTCCTCTACGAAATGTTTACTTTCCTCAAGTATTTCCTCAGCTTCATCTTGGGATATTACGAATGTGTACTCATAATCTCCTAACTGCCTTTTCTCAAATGCCCGATTAAGCTCCCTACCCATATCTCTCGGGAAAGTATCAGTTTTAACAAAGTGTTCTCCGAAAGCAGAAATCACGCCTCTGTGAGATGAAAACGACAAATTTTTTGTAAGTAATATAGCTTCAGCGGAATAAAACATCGCATAGTACGCTCTGGATACCGAGGATTCGTAATCCCCATCTTCAAGAAGCATCTTGGAACTTTTAAGATACTTGTTCGCCCTCTCAATGAGAGATGCTACCTCCCTCATGCAGATACCCCTTCCTTTCGAACGTTCATGAGTAATGGGCTTTTCAAAGTAAGATAGTCTATTTCAGATACAGGATAAACTGATATCAAAACTCCATGTTTTAGATTTATCTCCGTTATAATATCTATCATCCGGTCTATCTCTTTCCCTGGTGTAATGTCTCCTTCGAAAACTACAACCATGTCAATATCAGAGTCTTCTGTAGCTTCATTCCTCGCCCATGAACCATACAGGATTATATTCTTTAACCTCTTGCCATAGAGTTTTTCAATTTCCACTCTAAACTCCTTGATGATATCATTAATCTTATTCATTGCAGTTTCCCCTATATCTCTCTTCGAATTTAACTATTATGATGCCACAAGTTTATCTTCTTCTTTATGAACATTTGGCTCGATTTCTGCGTATAGCGGCAGTTGGGTTGATTGATATAACAATATTTTATCCAAGCTATAATCACCAGTAAAAATATTTAATCCCTTGCCCTGCGATTTACTTTAAAGCGAAGCCAACATTTGGGTGACGCGTAGGCCGTAGCCAGCTACGCTCTGTTAGGCGAAGGTGTAAAAGTTTTCTGTTCCGAAACCATTTCAAGCATATGTCATCATCACATTTTCATTGTTTTAAAGTTCGAGTAGAAAGGATATGTATAGTAACGCCAATCGCTATTAGACTCAAAATGATTCTAAGTAGAAAAATGTGAACTACAAAGACAACTGAATATCCTATTGTTATCCATAAAAAAGAAATGGATAAAACCTTTACGTTTAATGGAACCCCTTTTCCTTCTCGATAATTCTTAATGTAATTTCCAAACCATTTGTTATTTAGGAGCCAATTGTAAAATCTTTCTGAACTTCTAGCATAGCATGCAGCAGCAAGTAAAAGAAAAGGGGTAGTAGGCAAAACAGGCAAAAATATTCCAACAACTCCGATCCCTACAAAAAAGGTTCCTGCAACTATTAACAATACTCTAACTAATCGTTTCCGGCTTATGGCTATCTGATCAGAATTATCTCTATCCGGCTGTTTATTATTTTCAGGCAAGGCAATCAAATCCTTTCATTTTCAGTTCGTTCATCGTTTCGATTTCGCCTAACTTCGTTATCCATTCAAGCTATACTCACCAGCAAAAATATTTAATCCCTTGGGCAGCGATTTACTTTAAGGCGATGGAATGCTTGACACCACCTACGAGGTCCTTGCAAAAAAACGAGAGGCATTGAAAGCTAAAGCTGAAGGGCTACTCCATCTAGAGGATGCCGATGAATTACGCAAAATGTGGCGGAGCACAGAATTCCAAGAGCAAAAGGTAACTATAGGAGCAGAAGACGGCAGCATAAATTACAGGTGCTACAAGAGCTTCGTACTCTACGCCGTCAATGCACTTGCCCTCGTCTACGATGGTAATATAAGGGAATTCGAGGGCTCTGATGTAGACCTTCTCCACCCCTATCGCGTTGAGCAGCGCCTCGCCCTATACCGCTCTATCTTCGAGCTTAAGACGTCCCTGCAAGCACTAGACACCTCCGAACTATTCCTCATCGATGGCTCGTTGAGCAGTGACCTGGGCACACCCAAGGATTTTGATTTTGAACTGAACGCCAAAGAAAAGGAAGAGGTCTTATCTTTGCTACCAGAACTTGAAAAACACGCTGGCGAAATAGGGGTAGCGATAGCAGCACATGGATTCGCAGAGCAATTCAAGGAGAAGAAGCACGAGAAGCTGGCCTTCCTCGAGTACCTGGAATATCTATTCTGCCTTGAAAGACTCTTTGAGAAGGGCATGGGCAAGCTGGTGGGCGTCTCAAAGACTTCCTCCAAGACTTCTCTGATGGGTGAGCTGCCTGATATGGCTGTGTTTGAAAAATTGGTAAAGGAATCCGGCTATTCAGAGCCTTTACAGGAGCCCCTTGTATCCAAGTTGTTCAGGAAGTTTCCTGCTTACGACGAATTCTTCAACAGTCTGGTCTTCACCTCATTCTATGCAAGGCTTGAGGATGGGAAGGGCGTCTTACTCATTGAGATCCCGAGGGAGGTAGGCGAAGGCGAAGTAGTCCAAATACTGGAGAAGATTAGAAGTACGAGTGTCGAGGGCTATCCCTATCTATTGAGGAAAGCACATCGCAAGGTGGTTATATCCAATAAGGATATACAAGGGATATTCAACTCATTAGGACTACTAGCCAAAACTGGTAGGGAGGTATTATAGTGGATCTCGGTATGTGCATAGGGGAAGCATCTCCAACGCAGGCAGTCTTCATCTCTAAAACAATGCCCAGATCCGGCGAGTATGTCACTTTAGAATACGATGGCAAAACCGTGCTGGGCATGATAGAAGGCCTGGTTCGCGGAAGCCCCTCAATTACCGAAGACATCCTTGATCCAAGTGTTGTGGAGCGCATCCTCCGCTTTGAGGGTGTGAAGGAGCAGTACGTCCGGGGCAGCGTCCACCTACTGGGCGACGTTGACAAGCTAGAGATGCCAAAGGCGCCGCCTCCACCTGGCACGAAAGTGCAGAGAGCCGACTCCGGGATCCTTAAGAAGATATTCGGCGAGGGGAGCATAAGGATTGGAACGCTTATCGCTCATCCCGATGTTGAGGTACGCGTAGATGCGAATAAGATGATTACGCGGCACCTCGCTGTTTTAGCTATAACAGGGGCAGGGAAATCAAATGCAGTAAGCATCATCGTTGAGGGAATCCTGAAGCTGAAGGGCATGCCCATCATATTCGACATGCACTCAGAGTACGTAGACGCAGAATTTAAAGCTGTTAAGAGGGTGACGCCCAGCTTCAATCCCATCTACCTGTCCTTCTATGAGTTGAAGAAGCTCGTGAACATAGACGAGAAGGCATACATCCAAGAGCGGTTTCTGCGGGAGGCATATAAGGAGGCAGACAAGAAGATACGCTCCAGCTCTTCCTCTCTCGTAGGGGAGATGATTGCATACTTAGAAAATAAAAATGAGGATGCTAAGGCGCTATCTCCGGCCGAGAAGAATTCTGTATCCGGCGTGATAGGTAAGCTCGACGACTTCAGGGATAAGTATGGCGGCATCTTGAACGAGCATGCACCCGATATCCTCGATGCCTTGGAGCAGGGTAAGGCCAACGTCTTTG
The DNA here is from genome assembly GCA_036444275.1 of Hydrothermarchaeales archaeon (SeqCode). Lineage (GTDB taxonomy): Archaea > Hydrothermarchaeota > Hydrothermarchaeia > Hydrothermarchaeales > JAZGAD01 > JAZGAD01. The sequence goes on along the minus strand of JAZGAD010000028.1, from coordinate 924 downwards.
ACCTGGGTGGTGTGGATGAGGACTATGCCGACGTGATCGTGAGCCATGTGCTGCGGAAGGTACTCCGAAGACGCAAGAAGAAGGAGATGCCTCCAGCGTTTTGCATCCTGGAGGAGGCGCATATACTCGCTCCGACCTATAGGTCTACGCTGTCGAAGTATTGGATAGACCGCATAGCAAGGGAAGGCAGGAAGTTCGGCGTGGGTTTATGTCTTGTTAGTCAGAGGCCTAAGAGCCTGGATCAGAATTCTCTTTCACAGGCAAACAATGCGATAATCATGCGTCTGGTAGAGCCCAGTGATCAGAGGCATGTGCAGCAGGCCAGTGAGAGGTTAAGTGACGACTTGCTGTCGCAGTTGACGTCGCTGAATATTGGTGAGGCAGTTGTTCTGGGCTTGATGACGAGGATACCGGCGCTGGTTAAGATAGACAAGTTCGAGGGCAAGCTCAAGGGCGGTGATCCGGATATAATTGGGGAGTGGCAGAAATCGTCGAGGGAAAGAAAAGAACAAGTTGAAAAAGAGCAGAAAGAGATTGAGGATTTGTATGGGATGGGCTAACCGCAGACAACAAGGAGATTCAATCCGTAGAATTAAAGGCGTGTGAAAAAGATGATTAGGGATACCATAAAAAAATTGATTCATGACAAGTTGCTTTGGGTTAGTATCGGAATAACCGTCTTTTTAGAGATACTCATACTTATCATTGTAGTCTATGTAAGAAAAGGAACTACCGTTTATGAAATAGCACATTTTATTGGATTTTGGCAAATAATGCCTTTATATCTGTTATTAGGATGGTTGATTCATGATGCTGGTCAAATTATCAACTTTATTGTGGGATGGATTTATGTAATCTTGTTTTGGAGCCTAATCATCTATTCAATACTGAAAATATCCTTAAAACTTTTCGAAGAGGTGAGGG
>JAZGAD010000027.1:0-21259 GCA_036444275.1 Hydrothermarchaeales archaeon (SeqCode) | reverse complement strand
CGACAGTGAACACAGTTAAGATTGCAGCGGCCTGTCACTTCCCATGCGATCAAACGTGGTAAGAATTCCTTCATCATCCACCTTTCATTTTGTATCAAAGGGAAAGAATATCAAAACTGGAAGAATAGAATAACTTGGGCTAGTGGCGCATATTTATATTTTCAGAGATTGTATTGATGTCAAATGGCTGTAGAACTCGCTCTTTTGGAAGCCTTCAAGGGATATCCGCCAAGGATAGTTGTATTGATTATATCTACCCATCTTCCGCATTAAGCGTTTTTCAATTTTGCCTCTTGGTTGGATATAAAAATGGTCTAACTCCGCTTAACAAGCGGGTATCTGGCTTCGGGCCTTGACATTCAGCCCAAATTTGCTTCACTCTACAAACTTCAGATACCCGCCGGCCGTTAGTAGAAATTCCGAACCCATTTTTGGGAAAACAATGTCCATAATGATTAATATAAAAAAAGGTAATATGATACATGGATAATATGAAATTAAGAGAGACTTTGATTATATTCCTGAAAGGGCTGTTTATGGGAATAGCCGATATAATTCCAGGCGTTTCTGGGGGGACAATCGCCTTGATTACTGGTATTTACGAAAGATTGGTCCATTCGATAAGTAAAATAGATTTTAAATTTATTTTATATTTTCTGAAAGGCGATCTCAATAAAGCAAATAAAAATATCAGAAACATAGATTTTAAATTATTTATTCCATTGATTGCAGGTATTGGTTCAGCACTTTGGCTCATGTCTAATATAATATATTTTTTTCTGCAAAACTTTACTGCCCCCACATACGCTTTCTTCTTTGGATTAATACTGGCATCAACAATTTTAATTTATAAAAAGGTGGATGGCTTGTCTGTCAAAAATGTTTTATTTTTAATTATTGGATTTTTATTCGCCTTTCTACTCACGGGGTTAGCCGCGCTACAAATTGGGCATTCTTTACCTGTTATTTTTCTCTCTGGTGTCATAGCCATATGCGCAATGATATTACCTGGAATTTCTGGTGCATTCATATTGCTTTTCTTGAACCAGTATGAATATATGCTCTTTGTACTGAAGAATTTGCAGTTCTTGGAAATGTTTACATTTGGTTTCGGTGCTTTAATTGGTATTTTATCTTTTTCGAGAGTCGTAGAATATATATTAAATAAATATAGATCATTCACTATGTTTTTTCTTATTGGTTTGATGTTGGGCGCATTACGACTCCCTTATCAAAAGATAGTTACTACTATGGATTCAGTTTTACCTGGTTTGATTTCAGCCACACTCGGTTTTTCCATTATTTTTATTTTAGAAAAGAAATTCTTGACCGTTCACCATAGTTTCTGATATCATCGTTATTTTAAGCTCTTTTATTTCCGTTTTTCTGAAATTGGGTTTGTATCAAAGTCATTTCCCCTTAGGATTTAATGCGGCATTTAACTTAGGAACGATTATCAGTAAATGTTGACCTCGAAATTCTGGCTATGATGGGGAAATACAGGTGCAAGCTAAACAAATTTGATAACAAAGGCTTCCATAGGTGGCATACATCTACTGGGACTAATCTAGCTCTTGTGTAGGTTCAACACCTCTGTCCATTCTTTTCCTGACCAATTCCATAAAAAGTTTTATACCCCCTGCCAGATACACCAACAGGCCAGGCCTATTGAGGTATTTATGTGATAAAAGGCAGGATAATATTGAAGGTTAAAACGCCCCTGGGCATAACTATAAGGACAACAGAGGAATACTGGACGCTCATCGTAGAATCCAAGCATCCGATAATCAAGAGATACGAAAAAGAGGTAAAAGAGACGCTAAGGGAGCCTGATGAAATCAGGAAAAGCAGGAAAGATCCAAAGGTTCAGCTTTATTACAGGCGGTACAAGAACTTAGAGAATCGTTATGTTTGTGTGCTGATTAAGCAACTGAACGGTGAAGGATTCATAGTAACCGCATACCTTGCTGATAAAATAAAGAGAGGGAACGTGATATGGCAAAGAAATCAAAAGAAGTCTTAGTAGTCTTCGACCCAGTTGGAAATACCCTTGACGTTTGGTTCGGAGAACCCAGAGAGGCGATCTGCGAGGAGCCAGAAGAGGAATTCTTGATCAAGAAAGACGTTAAAACAGGGGAAGTGGTCGGTTTCGAAAAGTTCAACGTCCAGCTGAAAAAGGGTGAGATCCCATCGATCAAATTCTTGGTAAAACCCAGTGAAGAAGAAGCCGTTGTTTAGAGTAGTGCCAGACTAGCCTAGCCCTTCATGTTCTTTATCGCCTTTGTGTCTTACTTTAACTGCTATACCCCTTTCGAATGCCAGCATCTCTCTGCCGTTTAGAATAGCCCTTCCAGTAGCGAGCAGTGCATCCTCCTTGTCTACCACCAGGACTTCTTGGTAGGGGCGTATCTTTAGGTCGCACATCGAGACGAATTTCGCGAATACGCTCTTACCGTCTCTTACGAATTCTGTAATATCGTCTCTCACCACTACTCTATTCTTGGGAGAAGTCATCTTCAGGAGCCGTTCAGCGCCTTTAGCGGTCGGCACTAGGATGCCGTCAGAGGCCCGTAAAGTAGCAAGTAATTCGCCTTTGGAATGTATCCTCCTTATCCTTCCATTCCTCGCGCGCTCCACTTCGACATCTCGGATAAGCATCTTTCCAGCGCCCCTGCCGAATTGATAATCAGCTATCGCTCTCAGTTTTACTTCATCATCACCCTTGCCAAAAGATGCATCCTCGAAGCGCTCCCCTTTAACTTCTAGCCCCTTCAAATCTTTGTGTACGTATACCTCTTGGAAAGCCTCTGAGTACTTCTTCACCTCTGTCCTCATGAACGCCCTCTGGTCTGAATCTAGCTGTGTTGGTGCCTCGTGCTGACTCAACGGGTAGACCTCTTCTAGTTCTAGGGGTATAATGCCGAAGACAGGCGATGCCACGCATACGTGATATTCTAGATTGCTAGAGGTGCCATATAACTTGGAATAGGGCTTTCCTAACCATGGCAGCAACGCCAGCTTCTCAGCTTTGAATTCTATCTCCTTAAGCCTCCGAAGGTGCCTTACCACCTCTGGTCTGCGCAGAGACTCAGCACCGGAGTAGAAGAAAGCAGAGCCCTTCGTTATTGGGTCGAACTCCTCAATATAGGGATACTCCAAGGCTGCCTTCAACCCGTCTAAGAGATATGGATGGCTTCTGCCCCTACGTTCTACAAGCTCCCAGAGGGATCCGTCATGGATGCTCTGCTTAACCCTGCGCAGCTCCTGCATAGTAGCTGAGAGATTGTGTCTTGAAAGAAGCGTTACTCTATCCTCCTTATCCAGCTCTCTGAGTTCCTTTGGGGAGTACTGTGTGCATACCTCGCAGCTGCACGGGAATTCATAGAGCTTGCTGAGCCTCAGAGTTCCGTCCGGCGTTATGTACCTGTCGTCTTCGGCGTAGAGCGCATAAGCAGCTGAATCGAATAAGTCGCAGCCCAATGCTACTGCGAAGGCAAAGACCATTGGGTGCCCGCAGCCAAAGAGATGGACAGGCTTCTCTAAAGGCAAGTGCTTTTTAGAATGTAGTACCACCCTGGCTAGGTCAGCGAACCTATAGTTTCCCATTAGAGGTACAACTCCACCTATCGGGTACAGGTCAAGGGGCAATTTGCTTAACCCCTTTGCCGCCTCCTCTCGCAACTCTGGATATGTTGATCCCTGCACTGTCCCTGCTAAAGGCATATCCCCCTTTACATCTAAGGCTTTTTCCGCTCTCTTCAAGGTCTCCTTTACATCTGCCTCTGCCTTATCACGAGGGGCATCAGGGGGCGTTGGTATGTCTAGGATCACGCCCATATCGCTTCCTATGGCTGCTTGGAATCTGACTATCTCCTCAGGCGCTATCTCAACCTTTCCATAGCCATAGAGCTGGTAGGAGCCGGAGTCAGTCATGACAAAGTCGTCGAAGCCTATGAGCTTGTGCACGCCTTTTTTTAAAGCTTTCTCTCTTAGTGCAGCGTCCCTATAGATGATATATGAGTTCGTTATAACTCCCTGGAAACCCATCTCCTTGATTTCTCTAGTAGAGACTTGCTGGACTTTGGGACTAATCACCGGCAGGATGGCAGGCGTTTCCAAGACTTTGCCTTTTCCAAAATCCAATAGACAGATCCTGCCCATGGCGTCCCTATATTTAAGCTCAAGCATGGCGAGGTTTCTATGGATGAGCGATTATAAACATTTGTGTAGATGGTACCGTTGATTTTGTGTTCATTTCTTTTCTTGGTCAATTTCTGTCATTTGCGACCCTCTACATTTGCACTGACCACATAGCTGTCGAGAGATTCATTCTCCCCTATATTATCTAGGACAGCTCTGCCTATCGGATCTTTTGTGTCTGGATCGATGCAGCTAGACGCGCCGTTGATTGTGATTTTTACATCCTTTAATCCAGATGCTTCCACAATCCTTTTGTACTCCTCAATAAGCACAGCTCCGGAAACACATCCTACATAGGCATCGATACTATCTCGAATTTTTTTAGGCAGCTCTTTTAGAAGAGCCATATCAGAAATAGCTATTCTCCCACCTGTCTTTAAAACCCTGTAAATCTCCTGGAAGACTCTTGGCTTATCAGCCGCTAAATTGATAACACAATTACTTATAACCACGTCAATCGAGTTGTCCCCTATAGGTAAATTCTCGATTTCGCCAAGTCTAAACTCGACGTTTTCAATCCCGTTTTTCTCGGCGTTTTCTCTTGCCTTCTCAAGCATCTCGGGTGTCATATCCACTCCTATAGCTTTTCCGGTTGGACCAACCTTGGCCGTTACTAGGAAAACATCAAATCCTGCGCCTGAGCCGAGGTCTAGAACAGTCTCGCCTTTTTTGAGGCTGGCTATTGCTGTTGGGTTTCCGCAACTTAGACCTAGATTAGCTTCTTTTGGTATGGCTTTCAGTTCTTCTTCTGAATAGCCTATAATTTTGGCAAAGTCAGTATTATCTGGCACGTCGGTTGGTCCACATGTTGGTCCGCAGGTGCATCCGCAACCTTCTTGTGTTTGAGCTATCCTGCCATAGGCTTCTCTTATGGATTTTTTTATTTCTTCATCTGCCATTTTGATTTTCACCTCTTTACTCATTGGACATCCTATATATCGCATATCCGATATTAACACATATAAATATATCGGATGCCCAATAGTTTTAAATATCTATTAACAAAAATTAGCATTATGTCAAAACAATGTGGTCCTGAAACCAATATATGCCCTCCAAGCTGCTGTGATATGCGTGGCATGCTTCAGTTCTGCATCCTCTGGCTACTTTCAAAAAGACCAATGTATGGAGACGAAATCGCCAATGAAATAGCGAGGATGAAGGGAGGAAAGCCTACCCCTGGGACGATCTATCCTGCCCTAAAACAACTAAAAGAAACTGGTGCTATTTCTTCAACGAAGGAGGGCAGGAAGGTAATCTATTCACTCACCCAAAAGGGAGAAAAAGGGATAAAAGAGGCCATGGACTACTTCTGCTCTGCATTTGGCGATATCTTTGCAGATTATTACAAAATGAAGGGATAAACCCGGCAAAGATTGAATTATCCTTCTACGAGACAATTGGACCTCCCATAACCTCAAATCCAAGTTCACCATCGAATGCGGCTTCAAAGAGCATTCCTATAGATGGAGCGCTCAGTACATTAGGAACCCATATTTCGAAGAAAGTCAAGCAGAGCAAATATTACAGTTGCTCGGTTTTCATCAAAATCGATATAAAAGGAGCTTAATTCGGGCTTATTTTCGTTGCCATTTATAAGGCGGTTTTCATAATAGTTACGTGTTTACAATTGTGTGAGCGTCTATGACCATCGCAACCCCTATATGGCCCCTTTTCCACGCTCCCCTGTTCTAACTCTCACGACGTCTTCCACTGGGGAAACAAATATCTTGCCGTCACCGACCTCCCCTGTTTTGGCTTCTTCTATTATCGTGCTGAGCACCTTTTCCAAGTCTGCATCGTCGACAACTATCTCAAGCTTAACCTTGGGCAGAACTTCTACTCGATACTCCCTACCTCGCCATCGCTGAATGATCCCCTTTTGTCTACCTCGACCCTTTACTTCGGTCAAGGTCATGCCTGCAAAACCTTCCTCGTCGAGTGCCATTCTCACGTTTTCTAGTTTTTCTCTTCTTATGATGGCTTCTATCTTCTTCATGGCTCTATCTCCCATTCCGTGCCCCTGTGCCAACGAACTCTGGGTATGCGGACATTCCAAACTCGGTCACGTCGAGACCCTCGATCTCTTCTCTCTCACTAACCCTGGTGCCAATTAGTATATCCACCGCCTTGAATATTAATAATGACGCCGGAAAGACGAAGATGAACACTGCTACTATCCCAGTGATCTGGGAGATAAGTTGGCTTATTTGACCAGTGGTTATTAGCCCGTTCTCGCTGGCGAAGAGGCCGACGCTGAGAGTACCGAAGACGCCGCATACTCCGTGCACAGATATAGCACCTACTGGGTCGTCTAGCTTCCCGATTCTCTCAAGGACATCAACAGCGTATACTACTATGATGCCTGAAAGAATGCCTATAAGCAGGGCCCATAAGGGCGTTACGAATGCACAGGCAGCTGTGATGCCTACTAAGCCCGCTAAGAATCCGTTTATAGTCATGCCTACGTCTGGCTTCTTAAAACGCAACCATGTCAGCCCTATTGCCCCCATTGCGCCCGCTGATGCTGCGATATTTGTGTTGGTTGCGATCAAAGCCACGTTCGCGTTCAATGCGAGTTCGCTGCCTGGGTTGAATCCGAACCATCCAAACCAGAGCAGGAGCCCGCCTATCGCTGCGATTGCAATATTGTGGCCAGGTATGGCGTTTGGGGTACCATCCTCGTTGAACTTCCCTATTCTCGGACCCAGGATTATAACAGCAGCCAGGGCAGCCCAAGCCCCGACGGAGTGTACAACCGTCGAACCCGCGAAGTCCAGGAACGGGGTCTCCATACTGCCGAGCCAACCACCGCCCCAAATCCAATGGGCTACTGTGGAGTATATCAAGCCAACAAGAATCACGGAGAACACTACATAAGCGCTGAATTTTATCCTCTCCGCTACTGCACCCGATACTATAGTGGCAGCGGTCGCTGCGAACATCGCTTGGAATAAGAAGAATGTCAGACTGGGTATAGTGAGCCCAGGCCATAGATCTAGGCCGACGTCCATTAGAAAGATGTGGTTCAAGCCACCGAACAATGCGTTACCCTTTGAAAATGCTAGGGTAAAGCCTATGCTTAAGAAAACTAGGGTGCCCATGGCTATGGTGAATATGTTCTTCATTATTATGCTCCCTGTGTTCTTAGACCTGGTGAAGCCCGCCTCCACAGTCGCGAACCCAAGGTGCATTATGAACACGAGAGATGCAGAGATCATCACCCAGGCTGTGTCTACGCTGCTGAATTCCATCATTTTACTACCTAACTTTGTATTTTTCTTCAGGTTTTTAGAAAAAGAATATGATATCCTTTAAATACTTTTCGGTATGTCTTATTAAATCCTCAAATAAATGCAATAATTTTGAGGAAATCTTCAAAAAATAGTAGATTGATTATAACAGGGGTGTTTAGAGCACCATTCAATTTAGCGGTTGGTCACGCCTGAGGGAACGTAGACACTTAATATATTTGGGGGTAGGCATCAACTCAATATACGAGTTCAATTTGCACTTACCAGGCGAAGTTTGATCCAAACTAAAAAATTAAAAGACCGGCGAAGCCACATCCTCGCTATCATTGATTACTTCGAGCATCTTCTTTATATGCTCATCAATGGTATACTCTGGCTCGAAGTCATGGCCAGATTTGAGCAGTTCAGCGATTCCCTTGGCGAATCTATCTGCTTCTTCTTCAAGTTGATCCCTAGTCTTTGAGTTGGCTATCCTCTCGATCTCCTCGACTGGTGTTGAGCTGTTGTATCCGAAGACCCTCATCTTGAATTCCTCTATCAGTTTTATGACCTCGGTATTAGTAACCCTCCTATGATGGAATGACCAATGGTTTTTGAGTTCAACCAGCTTCTTGAAGGTATCCTCGGATAATTGGATCTGTGTCATGATAGCAAAATGGGGTGTTAAAGTTAAATAAGATTTCGATTTCCTTGAACTGTCTAATTACAATACACTACCCAGACGCTATTAGGCCTCTGCAATTAGATAAGAAAAAGTAGCCCCCTTAATCCTCACAGTCATAAATTCTCCCAGATTCCCGCTTTCCAGTACCACAGTTTTATAGAAATTCGTCCTCCCCTTCATAGTGCCGTTCTTACCCTTCTCTGTAATGAGGACCTCCAGCTCTTTACCAACTAACCTCTCATTGATCCTTAAGCCTATGTCCGTCTGGAGTGACGTCAACTTCCTTGATCTCTCCTTCTTGTACCTATCTGGCATGTCCTTCAACTTTGAAGCAAGAGTTCCGGGTCTAGAAGAGAACCTCGTTATGTTGAGAACGTCGGGTCTGACATCCTCGATGAGTTTATACGTCATTAAAAAAGATTCTTCATCCTCTGTTGGATAACCAACTATAACGTCAGTCGCCAGCATGAGCTCTGGGAACCTCCTCCTGAAAGCATTAACGATCTCGATGAAATCCTGAACACTATATCCACGCTTCATATGCTCCAAGACAGCATCGTCTCCACTCTGCACAGGCAAATGCAGAAATTTGTAGATGTTCTCATGGTCATAGGCGTCACATAAATCATCCAAGACCTCGATAGCAAACTTCGGGTTCATCATCCCTACGCGAACCCTGAACTTCGATGGTGATGGTATATCCCTGATCTTCATCAAGAGCTCTGGAAGGCTTGTACCACGATCCCTGCCATAGATAGCAGTATCCTGCGCTGTCAGCTGAATCTCCTTGAAACCCTGCTCGAGAACATGCCTTACCTCATCCACTACAAAGTTGATGGGAGAGCTTTCCAACCTGCCCCTAGCAATCCTAGTGGCACAGTAGCTGCACTTACCCAAGCAACCCTCTGCGATAGGCACTATTGCTACAACAGCACTTCCTCTCTTACGAGGAGCATGGAGAACCTCATCCTGATTTAATTCTTCTATTCCTTGCACAGCACTCAGAATCGAACCGGGATTCCTCTTCACTACCTCGTCTACGCCTGCTTCCTCTACTGCACTAGGATTAATCGCTGGCAAGCACCCAGCCATTACAACGCGCTTGTTCATCTCCTTGAATATTCGAACCCTCTTCAGAATCTTCCGTTCAGTGTGCTCTATCACGCCGCAGGAATTGATAACAGCGACATCGCATTCCCCAGCGTCTTCTACGAGCTCATGTTCCAGCTCTAAGGCACCCATCATGGCCTCGCTGTCACCCTGATTCATTGTGCACCCATAGGTCTCGAAATACACCCGCATAGTTAATTATTTGAAAGAAGAGATTAAAAACCTGACGTGAATGAAAATCGAGTGCATCGCCTTGGACAACCTACCCATCATACAGAAGGGAGATGACTTGGGGGAGCTTATATTCTCAGCCCTAGAGGAAAAGGGGCTTATGCTCAAGGATAGGGACATCGTCGTAGTAACCGAGAAGATCGTCTCGAAGGCAGAGGGTAGAGTCGTAGACTTAAAGGATGTAATACCATCGGATAAGGCGAAAAAACTAGCCAAGATAACTGGAAAGGATCCGGAGCTAGTGGAGCTCATTCTCGGCGAGTCCAAAGAGGTCCTAGCTGTTGGGGACAATTTCATAATAACCGAGGTCAAAGACGGCGTTATACTGGCTAATTCCGGCATAGACCAGAGCAACGTTAAGGATGGAAAGGCCAAGCTCCTGCCTACAAATCCTGATAGAAGTGCTGAAAAGATTAGAGCTTACCTAGAAAAGAAGAGCGAGAAGCAGATAGGTGTAGTAATAGCTGATTCGGTTGGAAGGCCTTTCAGGCACGGCTCAATAGGCATTGCCATAGGCGTATCGGGTGCCAAAGCTCTGTGGGATAGACGCGGCGAGAAGGACATGCTCGGCAGGGAATTAAAGGTAACAAGAGTAGCTGTAGCCGACTCTCTTGCCACGACGGCAAACCTCGTTATGGGCGAAGCCGCCGAGTACGTGCCAGTGGTAGTGATAAGGGGATTTAATCTGCTGGGCAAGGGGAAAGCAGGCGACTTAGTAAGGGAGAAAGAGAGAGACATCTTCAGGTGGTAACGTAATGCTCGCACTCTTGTCAGGGGGTACAGGCACGCCTAAGCTGCTGCAGGGCTTAAAACAGGTGCTAGGAGAGGAGGAGATAGCTGTAATAGTGAATACATCTGAAGACGAGTGGCTCCCGCACGGCTACTTCTCTCCAGATGTTGATACAGTGCTCTACACACTAAGCGGGCAGATCAACGAGGAGACGTGGTATGGGATAAAGGGCGACACTTTCTTTACCCATGAACAGCTCAATAACCTGAGACACGAAGAGGTCCTTAGAATCGGGGATAGAGATAGAGCTACACATATTCAACGAGGACAATTGCTCAGGTCAGGCAAAACGCTTTCCCAGGCCATAGAAGTCCAGAGGAAGAGGCTGGGAGTAAGGACAGAAGTATATCCTATGAGCGACGACGAAGTTAGGACAGTTGTTGCCACTGATGAAGGGGAGATGGGCCTTCACGAATTCCTCATTGCACATCGAGGTAAGCCACGTGTTAGCGATGTTTACCATAAGAGCGCAGATAATGCAAGGGCATGTGAGAAAGCAGTCGAGGCACTGAAGAAAGCTGACAGCGTGATAATAGGTCCAAGCAACCCTATTTCAAGCATACTTCCAATTACATCTCTCAGCGGTATGCAAGAGGCACTAATAAATAAGCGATCCAAGTGCCTTGCCGTATCGCCTATTGTAGGCGGAAAAGTAGTATCGGGCCCAGCTGCAATATTCATGCAAGCAAAGGGCTTGGAGGTCTGCTCCAAAACAGTGGCTCAGCTCTACTCTGAATTCATAGGCTCTATTATACTAGATGAAAGCGAGGACGGATTCAAAGTGCCGGGGGTGAAGTGCTTCAAAGGCAAGACCATGATGCATAACCTTGAGGACAAGAAGGCACTGGCGAGGTTCGCGTTAGAGGTCTTGGCTTACCCCTTCTAAGGAGCAGATTTATTAGTCTCTTAGGCTAAGGGAGGTTCCATGCGCGTGCTCCTCGTAACACAATGGAAGCCCAAGAGAGGTGGAGTGGTTGCACACGTGGAAAACCTGATGAAGCACTCGATGAATGAATTCGAGATCCTGACCTACGAAAAGTACGTAGACCTGCCTATACTGAGGGCACTAAGCTTCTTGGTCTACGGCCTCGTTAAGGGCTTAAGAACTGAATGCGACCTCATCCACGCACACTATGCTGTACCGCAAGGCCTTCTAGGAGTAATTTTAAAGAAAATAAAGGGGAAGCCGCTCATCGTTACTGTCCATGGCTCAGATATCACGGTGCTAGGTAGAAATTCATTGGCAAGGCCCTTTGTTAGATTTACATTGAAGAGCGCAGATGCCGTGATAGCTGTGAGCAACTTCCTTAAGGGGGAGACTTCTAAGCTGGGTGTAGCAGAGGAGAAGATACAGGTCGTGTACAACGGTTTGCCCGTAGGTAAGGAAGTACAAAAAGAAAGCCTTAATATCGAGGGCACAATCATAGCGTACATAGGCAGCTTGGTGCCGCAGAAAGGGGTCGATGTCCTCCTGCAGGCTTTTGAAAATGTGAAGCGTGAAATACCTGAAGCGAAGCTTGTCATCGTTGGCGAGGGCCGGGAGGAGAAGAAGCTACTTAGACTAGCTAGAAAAATTGGATTACTAGACGTGTATTTCCTAGGGCAAAGGGATGACCTTAACTCGGTATTAGAGGGAAGCAGCCTCTTGGTACTGCCTTCAAGGGAAGAGGGATTCGGAATGATCCTTCTAGAGGCGATGCACATGGGTGTGCCCGTAGTTGCTAGCAGAACCGGTGGGATACCAGAGGTGGTGGGGCACGGCAAAAATGGCCTCTTAGTAGAAAGAGAGAATCCGGAGGCACTAGCTAAAGAGATTATTTCAGTCCTGAAAGACGATGCTCTAAAGGAGAGATTGATAGTAAATGGTAGGAAGACTGCAGAGAGATTCAGCTGGGAGAGTGCTAGCAATGAAGTGGATGGACTCTATGAAGAAATTAGAGGTTCGGCAGGTCCTTAGGCCGGAGATAGCAGTGCCGGCTGTCTACCTCATTTTCTTGGGCTTTGCCGTCATCTCCTTCAGGATAGATGCCACTAGCAGGTTCCTACTGGGACCTGAAGGACACTTCGCTGGTCCAACTGCCGCGGCGTATATAATAAGTCTTCTCGGTATCCTCATCTTAGCTGCCTCAGCGGTCCTTGGGGGGCGGTTGAAGGTAAATCTAGATCCTCGATTAGTGCTGGTGCTGATCTTCCCCATTACCTTCCTAGCGCTGTACCTGGCACTTCCCGTCTCTGTGCTAACGATATTGGGTATCTCCTTGGGGTTTCCTATACTCTTACTGGTGATATGCAAGCGCTTAGATACAGCGAGCCTTACCATCGCAGCCTTTTTCCTAGCCTGTCTCTTCGCCCTTTCAATTCTCTATCAGGGGGTGCCCATCGTGAGCGCCTCTTTAAGAGATAGTACTGCAGTAGCTCCCGCTAGGGCGCTATTCCATGGATTTGCTGTCTTCGCTGGCGCACTATTGATAGCCTATTACGAGAAGAGAAAAGCGATTCCAGGAGTGCTATTCCTCTGCGCCCTTGGAGTTCTCTCAGGTTTTAAATCCGATGCAGTTGCTGTCTTAATCTCAGCTAGTATCACTGGATTGCTGCTGGGCAGGATAAGCACCAAAGAGGTTGCCTCTGCATTCGCAATCGTAGCTTTAATATTAACAGCTGTAAGCACCCACATAGCCGGGATATCCTACGCTAGCTGGAAGATACCTCCAGCTTTATACATTTTCTATCGTGCCGGGCTCACCTTCTCGGTATTTAACAGGATCGTGGAGATGGCATACCCCCTCGGCTATCTCATGGGCGGGGCACTTCTAGATCCTTCTCAAAGGATAGTCAGTACGACAGTGCTCCCTGAACTCTACGCTAAGCCGCACATAATCACCTCTACCCTCTTCGGACCAGGGATGCTGGACTTCGGCCTCCTCGGCATAGCATTGACAGCTCTCTTCATTGGGGGATACCTCGGCTTTATGTATAGAATTAAGGAAGACGAGTTTCGAAGCTGTCTTTACGCCATAGCCCTGACCCATTCCTTTATATTGGTCGAAGTAGGATTACAGCTGACAAGTATCCTATTCTATCTCTCCCTGCTATACCTAGCACTCGCGAGGAAAGAAAGATGAGGCTTCCCTTATTGCTTCTGTGTCTAATGGCTGTAGCTGCATGCGTCCAGGCCCCAGAAGAAGCTGCTCCAACTTCCCTTACACTTGCCCCTGAGCTACCTGCTCAAACTATAATCCCTACTGAATCCCCCTTTCCAACAATCTCAGCTGAATTACCATGGGCTACTCCGACTTCAACACCAGCAGCAACTCCTGCCCCTACACCCCCGTCAACACCTGCTCCTACTCCACAGCAGACTCAGGCACCTGTAAAGGCTGATTACACGCCGCTGAAACTCCTCTGGAGCTATGAAACCGGAAAGGATGTCTACGGTGCTGCAGTCTCAACCAACGGCGATATAGTAGTCGCAGGCTCTTGGGATCATCATGTGCATGTGCTGGATAAGAGTGGCGAGCTCCTCTGGAAATTTAAGGCCAGGGGCAGTGTAAATGACGTGGATATTACTCCAAGCGGGGATCGTATAGTTGCAACCAGCTATGTGATACCCAACGGCACCGTCTACCTATTTGATAAGTCAGGAAAACTCCTCTGGAAAAAGGAGACAGAGAGCCTCTCCAAGGGTATAGCAATCTCCCCCACAGGTGATTCCATCGTGTTTGGCTTGGATAATGATAAGATCATTCGTATGGATAAAAAAGGCGCCATATTATGGGAGCATGAGACAAGGCACAGCGCCTGGGGTGTCTGGGATGTAGCCCTAACATCTGACGGCCGGCTTGTTGCAGGGAGCGACGATGCATACACCTATTTCTTTGATGCTGCAGGGGAGCTGAGCTGGGAGGATACCCGTGGGTCGAGAAGCCTTGTTCTCGGAGTAGATGTTTCTCCAAATGGAGACTACGTAGCTGTTGCTGCTCATGACAATGACGTCTATCTCTATAAGGGGAATAGTCTTCTATGGAAATACGAGACAGGGCGCCTGAACTACGGCGTGGCTCTCTCCTCTGATGCCAGCTATGTGGCAGTTGGCTCTTGGGATAAGAACCTCTACCTTCTTAATAGGGATGGGAAATTAGTTGTTAAATATCCCATAGGGAGCTATGTGAATCGAGTAGTGTTTTCACCAGACGATAAATACCTCGCGGTAGCAGCTAGTGACGGCAGCCTCTATTTCTTCGAGATTGCTTAGGGGAGAGGGATGTTTCTACTTCTACTGGCCTTCGGTTTCCTGTCATTCTTCATAACGCTAGCAGTTACGCCCGGCATTGCAAGGACGCTGAAGAACAGGGGCGTCATAGGTATAGACCTGCATAAAGAAGATGGACGAGAGGTGCCGGAGATGGTGGGCCTCGCGATACTCTTGGGTTTCCTGGTATCACTGTCCGCTGCTTACCTGTACTATGGATGGATAGAGCTCATAATAGGCACACTAGTAGTCATATTGGCAGGTGCAATAGGCATTGTCGACGGCGTTAGAAAACTAGGTCCAATGCAGAAGATGCTCTCCCTAACAATAGTTGGGCTGGTCTTGGTTCCCTACGCTAAGCCAACCCTCTTTGGCTATAATCTTGGAATAATATATCTTCTAGCGCTACCGCTCCTTTTTGCTATAGCATGCAACTTCACCAACATGCTGGCGGGCTTCAACGGCCTGGAAGTGGGTACAGGCGCGATAGCATCTCTGGGCATAGCCCTCCTCGCTTTACTTAACAATGCGCAAGCCAGTTTTGCCCTCGCCTTTACCATGTTCTGCGTCCTGCTGGCTTTCCTTTACTACAACAGATATCCTGCTAGAGCCTTCCCTGGGGACGTTGGCACCCTGCCGATTGGTGCAGCTCTCTTTACAGCCGTGATTCTAGGCAAATTCGAATTAGCTGGCAGCTTGGTATTCGTTCCCTACGCCATAGACGCTGCCTTGAAGTATTTCTCAGTAGGCGTTATGACGAGGGAATCTCAAAAGCCTACGCTGGTAAGAGAGGGAAAGCTTTACACTCCTGAAGGAGGAAATATATCACTACCTCGATTATTCCTGGTGAGGCATGATATGACAGAGATTGATGTAGTGCACAGGGTTTGGGCAGTTGAGGCTGTTTTCTGTAGCATCGCATTTGCACTGGAGGTGTTCCTGTGATCTGGATAGACATAACTAACCCACCTCACGTGATGTTCTTTAAGGAATTCATAAGAAGCATGGAAGACGACGAAGTCCTTGTTACTTCTAGGGACTTCGGGAATCTACGGGAAATGCTGAATAAGCATAGGATAGACAACACACCAGTAGGGTCACACGGCGGCAGAGACATAAAAGATAAGCTGATTGAGAGTTCTACAAGGGCAACTGTTTTAGCAGAGCTTATATCCGAAATTGCAGGAAAAGTGCATCTGGCGATATCGAAGCACTCGGTAGAGCTCCCTAGGGTGGCATTTGGCTTAGGTATCCCGGTCCTGCAATTCGTGGACAACGAGCATGCGGAGCACCAGAACAAGCTATTTCTGCCTCTCTGTCATAGGATTATAGTGCCGGATGCACTTGAACGTGGAAAGCTCCTCATGCAGGGGGCAAGTTGGGGGCAGCTGCAGAGCTTCAAGGGAATATGCGAGGTCGCTAACATAGGGGGTTTCCAGCCCAGCCGTGATGTCGCTCTCCCCAGCCGGAATTACGTGCTCATCAGACCAGAGCCTTCCTCAGCAGCATACTTCAGGGAGAGTTCTCTTACACAAAAATTGATCAAAAGCCTCGTAGAGATAGGCTATGAATGTGCAGTCATACCTAGGGGCAGCGAGGAATACGACGGCGCAGTCAACGTCAAGAATATCGATTCCCTCAGCCTCATCTACCACGCCAAGGCATTTCTGGGCGGAGGCGGAACTATGAATAGGGAGAGTGCCCTCTTAGGTACCCCTACCATCTCTTACTATCCCCAAGAGCTACTGGGGGTGGATAAATATCTCATCGAAAAGGGGCTGATGGAACATGCCACTGACCTTAATGAGATACTAGTTCGGCTGAGTGCGATAGAGGATAAAAAAATAGATATGAGGACTGCGGCTGAGACAGAGCTGAAGAATATGGAGCATCCCCTTGAAGCTTTAGAGAAGGAGATCAGTAGCTTAATGGCTCACTCTTCATGAGCTCGCGTAGTACAACTGTGGCATAGCTCCCCTTCGGCAGTTCAAATCCTACCACAACCTTGAGCTTGTCTGTAACTTCCTTTGATAACTGGAAGCCTATATTAGTGCTTATACAAGCGTTCCTTTGGTCACCAGCAGAGCTGAGTTCGGGCATCGCCTTTATGTGAAAGCGCCTCATGGATGTATGCTCATCGTCAATAATCTTCTTCTCAAGTTCTCCCTGTCTGCCACTGCTGAATTCACCCTTATACCCAAATAAAGGGATCTCTATTCCTCTTATTTCCATATCCTCTTCTAGCATTGCACTCAACACTTTGTTGAACAAGTAGCCCTGATAAGCATGTACTAAAAGCCTACCTATCTTCTTCGGCAGCCTCCTTAATGCTCCAGCGTAGTCCCGGGGATTCTTCGACAGGGCGTCCAGCATAGAGCGCTCGTAGCCGAGCCTCTTTGGAAATATCTCTAGCGCTTTTTTAAAGTCCCTCGTGTCCTGCACGAACCTCCGGGCTTCTTGTACATCTTCGCTCTCCCCTTCAACTGGGTTACCGAGATAGGCCATCACAGCCCCCTCTAGATCTCCCTTGACGAGCTCCCGCCCTACCAAGTGCGTGTTAGGCCTTCTGATGCCAAAACGCTGGTAACCGAAGTAATTTGGAATTCCCCTTTCCGTGAGTTGTTCAATTGTCTCATCTATTATCTCTCTCGCTTTATCTGGATCCATGTCCACGTCTCTGATGATTATCTCGAATCTGTTTCCCAGGGAATCGCCCAGAGATATCCTCCTATCTGATTTCACGAAGTCCGAAAGGGTTATTCCTTTTATCCTTAATCTCTGGAGTTCTTCAGGCTCTATCCTCCAGACAGACACTCTCTGCCTTGTCACTGCCCGTTTGTCTTTGGTGCCAGCAAAACCGAAGCGCTTTAGAGAAACCTTTAGTGCACGAGCCATCGCCTTGACAGCCCCCATACCATCCCAGTTTTCCTTTTCGAGAGTGAAATGCGTGTAATCTCCAGGTGTTTCGACAGCATCTCCATGAAGCTCCTCTACTACAAAATCCTTGGTGACGGTGCGTAGCTTCCCACCTATGCCTGGAGTCGTAGTGATAAAATATTCTAAACCTAAAAATCGGTCAAGGGGATAAGGACTTCTCGTCTTCATCGCAGTAACTCTAGATCGCCGGTTATTCTATCTATTATTTCCCCGGGTGCTGGGCCTATACCTAGAGTGGTAGTTGTACCCGGCTCCAGTTCTGTTAAGCCAGCATCTTCGACGAGATAACATGGAATTCCAGCTTCTTTTGACTGATGCAGTAACTCGAAGAGCGTCTTCTCATCCTCCACTTTTACTACGACTTTCCTCTGCCCTTCACGTTTCCAAGCCGCACGCCATTCCTTTCTAAACTCCTGCACCTTCTCCGCGCTGCCAAGGGATGCATGCGCCACTTGAGCACAGGTCTTGCCTCTGCTCATCTTTAGGTCCCCTCTTACCACTATGACCTGCTTGTATTCCATTGGAATTGGATATGCCTAACGGCTTTTTATATTTTGGTTTTATTTCACAAATGAGGATCTCTAAAATTTGAGTTTACTTCTTGAGCAGGTTTCTAATGAAGTTCAGGAGCTCAGGTGGCATGCGGAATACCATCTTAGTCACATCCTTTATGTTCATGTCCCCCCAGTTCACATTCTGCATAGCCTTTACTATCTTGTTCAAATCGCTGTCGCTGAGCTTTTCCATGGCCTCTTTGATACGTTGGGATTTCAGGAGCTTCTGCCCTATCTCAGCTCGCCATCGCTCCTCATAGATAGAGAGGCTTGCCGCTGAGAAGTCTTCCCTTTCAAGAGCCTCCGTTATCACCTGTCCAGCTATAACGCCACAGTGCATTGCATTATAAATCCCTCCTCCGGTGAGAGGATCCACTTGCCTAGCCGCGTCTCCGACAAGGAGCACGCCATCTGCTACGCTCTTCTTAACCGGTCCTTCAACAGGCACTCCCCCTGCAACGATTCCCACTACGCTTCCCTTCCTCAGGTTCGGCTTTGACGCTATAAACTTCTTAAGGTATGAGAAGGCTGTAGCAGAATGCCCCCTTACCCCTAGGCCCACATTGGCTACGTCTTTTCCCTTTGGGAAGACCCATACATATCCTTTGGGCGCTACCCGGTTGCCAAAGTAGAACTCTAAGATATCAGGGTCCACATCAACTCCCGCTATCTCGAACTGGACACTAGAGGACATCTGTTGAAGGGGTGTCCTCGTATCTATACCTACCCATCTCCCCACTTTGCTCTCTACGCCATCGGCTCCAACGACACACTTGCACTTGATTGTAGTATTATCCCCGAAGCGCTTGAGTTTAACCCTCACGGCACCTTCATTTCTCAAAAGGCCGGTAGCATATGCCTTAGTCACAACCTCTGCGCCGGCTCTAGCCGCTTGAATTGCCAAGTATTTATCGAAATACCTCCTCTCCAATATATAAGTATTAGGCTCGCTGCTCAGCATCTCCGCCCTAGTGCCATCTGGAGAAAAGATATACACTCCATTAGTCTCATTGACTATAAACCGCTCATCCTTTGGAATAGCGAATTCCTGTAGAGTCCTTAGCCCTGTTGCCTCACCGCACCTGACAGGCATGCCTATCTCAGGTCTCTTCTCCACTACTAAAACGCTTGCTCCATTTTCAGCGAGGGTCCTAGCAACCATGCTCCCAGCGGGTCCAGCCCCTACTACTACAACGTCATAGTCCATACATTCACCCACAATTCACCTGATGAGGATGGCTCCTACAGGGCATATCATGGCGCATAGACTGCACTTCCATCTCCTGCAGCGGTATTCCATGCACGCTGAGGGGTCTACATCAACCTTGCCGGTATCCAATAGCTCTAGCGCATTCCTGGGGCACACATCCACACAAGTGCCGCAGAAACAGCAGGTGTCTTTGATCTCCATACGGCCTCTCTTTTGGCGTGACCAACCTATATATTATTAATCACATCAGTGGCTGTGACGATGCCTATGGGTCTCCGCCTACTCGGTGATACGACAACCACTAACCTGTGGATATTGTTCTCCAACATGATGGAAGCAGCATTGAATATGGAATCCTCTGGTACGACGTTTATGATATAAGGAGTCATTATATCCTCAGCGACGAGAGAATCCACTTTGGTTTTGCTCATGAATGTCTTAAAGACATCCAGAGTGGAGACCACCCCTACCACCTCCCCAATTAGATCCACTACCACCAAACCCGATATGCCTTCCCCTTTCATTATCTTAATGACCTCACTCACAGGGGTATTGAAATTGACACTGATGACATCCTCTTGCATTATGTCCCCTACTTTCTTTTCCTCTCCGGGAGGACCTTCTAGTGCCATGCTCTGAGATAGCTTTTCAACAAGATAAATATCTTTTGGCCAGTGACGGTTAGGTTAGGTACCAATCGCCATAGATGCTCGACATATTTTTTAGGTTAGTCAATTTTCTACTAAGTTATAAGCCCTACAAATGTTTATATAGTATATAACTATACATTAAAGTACAGTTATGAACATTGGTGAAGATATGAAAGTAAATTTCAGCACTATCCTTGAGGACTGTAAAGCTAGGTATAAGGCATTCGAGGGTGACGTTAAGATAGATAGGGCGCCTAGGAGTTTTGAAAACGCTATATTAGAGGAACCAAATAATCCGATAATAGCTGAGATAAAGCCCTCATCACCAGTTGGTAAGCTTAGAGAGGTAGTAGACCCAGGGGCCTTAGCGCAGGATATTGTAGAAGGGGGAGCTTGCGGTATCTCGGTGCTTACTGAGGAAAAATACTTTGGGGGTAGCTTGAACAACCTAGAAAGGGTCTCTAAGGCATCAAAAGTGCCTGTGCTAAGGAAGGATTTCATCTTCCACGAGGCTCAAATACCGGAGTCTTACTACTACGGCGCAGATTCCCTACTGCTCATAGCCAGCTTTTTCTCGGTCTTAGATCTAGGCCGCTTCATCGGTAGTTGTAGGGACCGGGGTATGGAGCCGTTGGTTGAGGTCCACTCGCTCAAGGACGTAGCGAAAGCTGATAAAGCAGGTGCTAGATTCTTTGCGATAAACAACCGTGACAAGGATACCCTTGAGATTGACTTGGACAGGAGCCGGGTATTCTCCAAGGGGATAGACGGCATAAAGGTGAGTGCATCTGGTATAACCACTGAAGAGGACCTTAGATTTGTCCTTGAGTACTGCGATGCAGCCCTGGTAGGAAGTGCCCTGATGAAGGCAGAGAATGTAAAGGAAACATTAAGGGAGTTTGTCTATGGAACTTGAAGACGTTCGAAGGATCTCTGAAGAGCTGGGCTTCCCCTGCGTCATACCCAGTATTAAGGCCGTGAAGTCAGAGCTAAAGCCAACTGATATCTATGCCAAACTTCGGGAGGACGGACCCTCCTTTTTACTGGAGTCCGCGATAACCGGGGAGAAGATAGCAAGGTACTCCTTCCTTGGGAATTCTCCAGAAAAGGTCCTCAGCATAAAGGATAGAGTGCTCTCGATAAATGGAGTGAAAAAAGAAGAGGTAGAGAAGCCACTTGATGTGCTTCGAGGAATGCTCTCAGGTTATAACGTCTATAGAGATAAAATGCCAAGGTTCTTCGGGGGCTTGTTGGGTTACTTCTCCTATGACATCGTAAGGTATTTCGAGGACATTGGTGCCCAGACCGTAGATGATCTACAGCAGAACGATGCCGAGTTCATGTTCGTGAAGGATTTGATTGTCTTTGATCACTGGAGGGAAGAGGTCCTTTTAGTGTCGAATATACTCC
>JAZGAD010000026.1:0-12825 GCA_036444275.1 Hydrothermarchaeales archaeon (SeqCode) | reverse complement strand
AAATCTCAGGGGACGGAGCATCACTAGAACTTAGAGAGAACCTGAAGGGGTTGAGAGAGAAGCTGGAGACAGAGCAAGAGACACTTTTACAGGCTGAAAGAGAGAAGTCCCTATCAGAGGAGAAGCTCGCAGAAAGGAAGAGAATCCTCATAGAGACGAGGGAGGAGCTTAAGGACAAAAAGTCTAGGCTTAAAGAGCTAAATTCAGAGTTAAGAGAGCTCGCCAAAAACAGGAAAAACGCAGAGGAGAATCTCCAAGAATATATCCTGACGAAGAAGGCTACCATCGAGGGGCTTATCGATGTAAGAAAGGAAATAGATAAGCTCGCAACTGCCTACGAAGTCAAGGTCAGGGAGTTCGAGAGGCTGAAAGCAAAATGCGACGCCATAGAAGAAGCTGGCGAGAAGAACTTCAGCAGAGCTATCGCTGAGATTCTAAAGCTGAGGGATGAGAAGAGGATAGGAGGAATCCTTGGTACTATATCTGAACTCGGGAGAGTTGATCCAAAGTTCTCCAAGGCACTGGCAGCTGCTGTTGGCGGTGGCTTGAATTTCATTGTAGTAAAAAACGAGGACGTGGCTGAGGAATGTATAGTCTATCTAAAGAAGAACCGCTCTGGAAGATGCACCTTTCTGCCACTCAACAAGCTCAAGGCAACGAAGCCGAACGCCGAGCAACAGGCAATAGCCAAACATGCTTATGGCTTCGCTTTGAACTTAGTGGAATACGACTCTAAGTTCAAACCTGCATTTGCCTATGTATTCAGGAATACCGTAGTTGTGCGTGACATAGCATTTGCCAAGAAAAATATCGGTAGAGCCAGGATGGTCACCTTAGACGGCGACTTAGTAGAAGCGTCTGGTGCAATGAGTGGGGGATACTATAAGCCAAGCGGGGGTTTCGAGGCGGTAAATGCGGCAAAGAAAAAACTGGAGACGCTGGGACACGACATAGAGCGTTTGGAGAAGGAAAAGGCAGAGCTTAGGAAACAGGAAGAGGAATTAAAAACAAGCCTAGAAGAGATATCCTCCTCAGAGTTGGAGCTGGAGAGGGAGAAGGAGCTCCTAAGAGAGCGACTGAACTCTAGAGGAGATACAGTTGAAGAACTAACGACGCTGTTGGCAAAGAAAGAGGCTTTTGCTAGAGAAATATCTGCTAGCATAACTGAGGCTGAGGGGATCATCAAGAAAGCTGGTGAAAGGATAAGGATAGCATCTGCCGGAATATTGAGTCTCAAGGGTGAGAAAGAAGCCCTGGAGAAGGAGCTCGATGTATCGAGGGAAGAAAAAGTACTTAAGGAAATAAAAGAACTGGAGACGAGACTCCTTGAGCTAGAGACAGAGAGAGAGGGGAAAAAGGGGAGGATAAGCCTAAACGAATCTGAGGTACAGAAGGTCCTGCATCCAAAGTTCCTAGCCCTTAAGAAAAGCCTATTGGACATTTTTTATTCTAAAAAGAAGGCAGCAAAAGAACTCTCGGGGATAGGAGCCAAGAAAAGTGAATTGGAAGCAAGCCTAGCTAAGCTGAAGGAGAAGGAGAAGGGGGTAACTGGAGAAATAAGAGCTTTGAGGGATAAGAGGGAGTTCTTCATCAAGGGACTGCAAGCCATAGAGCGGAAGAGAGAGGAACTGAAGGAGAAGCACCTTGACATAAGGAGAACTATGGAAGACTCGAGGATAGAGAAGGCGAGACACGAGACTAAACTGGAGGATGTAGAGCATGCTGTGAAGGCCTACGCCGACCTCGAGATAGAGCTTATAGCACCCATGGATATCGCAGAGCTGGAGAAGGAGATAGTCAGAATGGAAGTAGAGATAGAAGCTCTGGAGCCTATAAACATGCGGGCAGTAGAGGAGTACGGGGAAGTAAAGGAGAAGTTCGATACCCTGAGTTCTAGAGTAGAGAAACTTGGAGAAGAGAAAGAAGCGATCCTGAAGCTTATGGAAGAGATCGACCACAGGAAGAAGAGCATCTTCATGGAGGTATTCGAGAACATAGCATTGAACTTCAGGCATATCTTTTCCCAGCTTTCAGACGGTGGAGAGGCAGACTTCCTATTAGAAGATGAAAAACCCTTAGAGGGCGGCTTACAGATACGGGCTAAGCCAGCCGGGAAGAACACCCAGTACATCGAACTCATGTCAGGTGGCGAGAAGACTTTAACGGCACTCGCCTTTATCTTTGCAGTCCAGCACTATCAGCCGGCGCCCTTTTACATCCTAGACGAAGTAGACATGTACCTGGATGATACGAACCTGACGCGTGTCTCGGAGCTTATAATGGAATCCTCTAAAAGAGCGCAGTTCATAGTCGTATCTTTAAGGGAGGACTTGATGACCTCGGCTGATCAGCTCTTCGGCGTTACCAATGAGGATGGGATAAGTAAGATAATCGGAGTGGAGTTGCAAGAAAGTGGAGATGCATCCAGTTGACCTGCTTATAGACCTCGTGCTCTCTGAGGAGATGGACCCTTGGGAGATTGACATAGCAGGCATAGCTAATAGATTTCTGGAGAAGGTGAAGGAGATGAGCAGTATAAATCTCCGTCTATCTGGTAAGACGCTCTTGGCTGCTTCTATCTTGCTCAGGATGAAGTCTGATACTCTAATGCCTGAGGAAATTGAATCTGAGGATGAATTCTGGGATGGTTATGCCTATGACCAAGAGGAAATTGTAGACGCTGATAGAGAAGCGCCGTCGATAAGTGTGCCGGCTAGGAGGAGGGCCGAGCGAAAAGCAACTTTATTCGAGCTCATTGAGGCACTGCAGAGAGCACTCAGCGAGGAGATGATAAGGAAGAACTTTCCAAGGGAAGTTAGGCAGAGGAAGCTGGTCATTCAGGTTGACGAGGAGGGCATAAAAGAGAAGATCCTGAAGCTGTACGAGAAGATCAAGGAGCTGGCGAAGTTGCATGAGGTGATCAAGTTTTCAGAGCTGTTACCCGAGAGGAGTAAAAGCTGCATAGTAGAGGTGATAGTTTCACTCCTCTATCTCGCCTCGGACCAAAGGGTAAAGATTTGGCAGAAGGAACTTTTCGGAGAGATATTCATAACCCTGAGGAATTAAGATGAATGATGAACAACAGTTAGTGGAAGCGGCTCTCTTCGTATCTAACGACCCCATATCTGTGGAGGAGCTCTCTAGGATACTCGGGCTGAAGAAGGGTAAAGTGAAGAAGATTATTGATGGCTTGATAAAAGGATATGAGGAAAAGGAAAGCGCCCTAGAGATAAGGAGGATCGGAAAGGACCAGTATTTCATGCAGGCCAGAGATGCATTCGCAGCACCACTCATTGACCTGGTTAAACCTGCTGTTTCCCAGGATGTTCTTAAAACCCTCTCTCT
Source organism: Hydrothermarchaeales archaeon (SeqCode) (assembly GCA_036444275.1). GTDB lineage: Archaea > Hydrothermarchaeota > Hydrothermarchaeia > Hydrothermarchaeales > JAZGAD01 > JAZGAD01. Next base: position 9,480 of record JAZGAD010000026.1, on the reverse strand, counting down.
AGTAGCTTTGAGGCAGCCGATAACCCAAGCAGAAGTGATTAAGGCACGGGGCTACGTGGGATATGTACATGTCAAGGCGCTCTTGAATAAGGAGTTTTTGTCGGCTGAGCCTAAAGGCAGGACAAAGTTGCTCTCTACGACCCAGAAATTCGCTGACTACTTCGGTCTCAGCAACGATCTAGTGGAGTTGAAAAAGCGCATGGGAAAGATGTTAGGGGAGGACAGTAGCTAGCTAGAATTCGAGTAGTTTTCTGTTCTTCACTCGGGATGAAGTCTTCCATGTCTTTCTGACGAAGCTTGGGAATTCGTGCTTCTCTTTGTACCATGCCTCTATGAATGCAATCGTCTTCGAGTCAGAAGGGTAGCCACTCCCTATCTCGCCGTATTCTTCTTTAAGGAGTTCTATATCACGGTCCCTTTCCACCTTCGCTATTATGGAGGCAGCTCCCACTATTGGATACCTATCATCGGCCTTATGCTCTATTACCAGTTCGCATGGATGTGTGAGAGTCTTAATCACAAGGCGCCTGAAGTTGCTTGGTGATACATCAGCGCAGTCCAGATAGGCCTTGGAGGGTTTCAGGCGGTTGATCAGCTCTGCGAATTTAGCGCCCTCAAGCTCGTTCAGACTCCCCCCTTTCCTTCTGTAAGAGTCTAATTCTTGTGGCTGGATCTTGATTACCTGATATTGGAATTGCGAGACCAATGTTTCATACAACTCAGCCCTTTTACGAGCCTTCAGCTTCTTGGAATCTCTAACGCCGATTTCTTTTAAACCTTGAAAATTGTCTTCTTCGCATGCAATCGCAGCTACAACTAATGGGCCGAGCACCGGGCCTCTTCCAGCTTCGTCGACACCACAACAAATCATAAATAAAGATTAAGAGAGTTACAATATAACCTTTAGCACTTAAGATGCCTCCGTAGCTCAGTTGGCCAGAGCGTCTGACTTGTAATCAGACGGTCGAGGGTTCAAATCCCTCCGGAGGCTTAATTTTCATTTCTTGGTCCCAGTAAATCGCTGTTGTGGCTGTGCGATAGCACTGAGTGAGATAGCGAACGATAGTTGCCGAGTCCGTCCATCCCAATTATCCAACGGTTCTTATTATTTTCCACAACAACCGTACACAGAAACATGGCCGTCGTTAGTCATTTTTAATGTATGCTGTGAGCATTCACTTGGATAATAATCCAGTGCATAAACTGTTCTACTCCCTATTTTATCGGTTTTTATTGAACCTAACACTCTATCCCAATTAACTTCTCCTCGCTGCTCATTTTTGAAATTATCTAATTTTACCCATGGATCTATTTCGTTGTTTTTTATGAAATCTACAAAATCATCTTTTGAATCAATTGTTACATCAAATTTGTATCTCATTTCAGGACCACAATTAGGAGAAATTCCCTTGGGTGGCGCACCAAAAGGATCACCTTGTATATTCGAAAGATGTTTCAACGGACCAAGATCATTGTAATGAACAGTTCTTAGAAAAGAAACAAAGAAAGTGGCCTTTTGGGTATATGGGCTCATCCCACATCCGTATTCAATATCAACAGAATAGCCAAAAAGAACCTTATTTGAACTAGTCACCCCACATCCAAGACAATTAAAACCGCAACCGTCAATAATATCCTTTTGACTTTCTTCAAATGGGGAAATAACTATGTTTTCTGCATAACTTTTTGTTATCCACGGGGACCATGCCAAAATTAATAATGCCACAATTAGAATTATCGAAACTAAAATTCTTTGTTTCGTTTTGAATATTCTCACTTTGGAATATCCCCCTATTCTAGACATTCAACCATGTTACTAAATGGTTTTCCTTTCAACCTCAAAAATCCATTTTAGCCACAATATTGTTGATCGTTTCTGTTACGGCGTTAAAACTCGGAACATCAGCATTCTGAACCCAAACTTGATGAGTCTTATTATCTGCGGTGACATTCAAAAAAGTCGTTCCCCCATCAACGACAGTTGGATCGGTATAATACTCATCTAGCCCAAAAAAATCGTTATCCAATATGCTCCTATAGATTGAAAAAAGCTCTTCACCGGTCAAAACGAAAGTAGCTAGGTCCTCCCTAAAATCCTTGGTAAGGTGTCCATAATCAGAATGATAGATCACAAATCCGTCTCTATAGATATGGTACGAAAAACCACCCCAGGGGACATATAAGGCCTGGCTTGAGTAAACAACTTCAAAATCGTCTGGTATATGCGGCATAGATCTTTTTGGTTTGGTCGTGCTTGTTCCAATCACCGCTGCCTCGGCGACTTTAATTTGATATTCATAACCGCCGAGATGTCCATATCCCTCGCCGTATTCAAACTTTCCGCAAACAGAGATCTCGTCAAAAAAATAAGACCCAGAGGCTTCAGTATAATTTTTCAGTTGATTCCAGAAATCCTCAGCTAAAGGTTCTTCTATCCGAATCCAGATTAATGGCTCTTTGTGTTTTACAAAACCGTAGCCTGCGGATTCATAGCTTTCTCCCAACGCTGAAACCTCAAAAGCATTATTAAGATAGTATCCTTCTTTAAGATAGTATCCTTCTGTGCAGATCTCCTTCCCAGAATATCGTCTAGACTGGGAGACAAGTTCGGAGAAGGTGATGTGTTTTTGATCTCCACTGACACAACCAGCAATTAATAATGCTACTATCAATAATACCCCCAAAAGCCTTGTCATTTCTTGTTCTCCAAAGTCAAATATCGCTGTACAATAATTAGATAATGATTTTAGGCCTCAGTCTTCCATTTCATTCCTATCTTTCGCCATACAAAGAGCAAGACCAAAGCAAATACAGCCCCAAAGACGAACCATATAACAAGATTTGGTCCTACTCTTTCAACGGCTCTGGGAACAGCTTCCATAGTTGGGCTTGGTGCTGGAGTTAGCATCAGGGGCGCAGCTGGTGCCCCTTCCATCGGTAACTTCTCAGCTTCCGCCGCCGCCCTCATCACCATAGGCGCAGCAGCTTCCATCCTCCAGAAGTAGTAGTATATCCTCTGAAAAGCATAACCCGAGACAGCGCTTGCAAAGAGGAAATATACCCCAAATAAGACCTTTTTAAGGGTGCTCCTGACCTCTTCTTCCCCTATGTCCCCTGGTGCGATGACTATGAATTTCCTCGTTGGCTCATAATACTTAACTTCCCTGCCCTTCTCGCTGTACCTCGTCCTAGCTACTTTAATCAAGCCCGCTTCCATCAAGTTCTCGATATTGTAGTGCAAGGTAGTGAGCGGCAAGTCCAGCTTCTCAGAGATCTCAGTGGCCGTCAATGCTTCTTCACAAAGAGCCTCAAGTATCTTCCGCGAGGTATCATTAGCCAGCACCCTGGATATCCTCTTGGAATACTTGTCATTCAAGGGCAGGATGAGTAGCTTCTCCTCCCTCGATGATTCATCCATCTTAGTCCTCACTCACACGAGCAGCTACCTGTCTCCAAGACAGGAATCTAATGTAGGCCAGGTAGCCCAGAAAGATGGCAAGCAGGTAATGAAGGTAAATGATATCCTTATTGATATGATATATCCTTATGCTAGGCGTCTTGTCCAGAGTCTCGAACTGGGCCGAAAAGGATACATATCTCCCTGTCGTAGGCACCAGGAGTCTCACCCCCTCTACGCCCTTCTTGGTCGGCACAGTAGGCGCTGGCGTAGAGCTAGGTTCCTTAGCTAATTTCTCCTCCATGATTGCTAGCGATGCCACTTCTTGCTCCATCGCAGGCGCCTGGGCATATTCTAGACGTGCCCCAGCACTCCTACTTATCGACCCTAAAGCGTATATCACTACCAGTATTATCAGGACCACAGCAGCTGCAGCGAGTACCCACTTCACTTCTCCCCTCTTGATGCTGAGATATTGTTTCATGGAATAACCCAAGGCAAACACTACGAGAATTGCGAAGAGGCCTGCATGGAAAATATTCAGGAAGTACAAGAAAACAGTGGCCAGTCCAGCGAATCTCTTTCGATGCTCCTCCTTGACGGCTACATGAGCGAAGAAGTAGGAGATGATCAACAGGAAGACTAAGAACATTACCATACTCCTCCACTCAGGAAAATCGCTCTGGGTGTTGGTGTGCAGGTTGGTTTCCGCACCCAGGAAATAGGTATCCCGCGGGATATAGCCGCCGATCTCTAAGTTGCTTATGGGAATACCGGTAGTGGGTAGGGGTAGCTCGGCTCGGCCAGCGAATCCAACTTCATTTGGATTATAATATATGACTTCTATGGGATAGGTCCTCTGTGACCTTTTCAATGGTATTGCCAGCTCTCCCTCACTCTTAGTAGGCTTCACTGATTTTCCATCTATGCCTACGTAGAAAAGGGTGGATTCCTCTGGCAGCTTGACGAACATGTATTCCTCTGCAGTATTCTTCACCTGCCAGGTTACATCAGAGAGGATACCGCCATCCTCAAGGACTACGTGTGTGTATCTGCCGTAGTCAGCAGAGGCTGTTATCACGGGCATTATCTCGAGTTTTTGAACCTCGAAGTCGAAGTAGCCGGTTGGAACCCCTTTGAATGCGATGGCCTTCAGCTTTTTCTCCACTACATAAGGAACCTCGTTTAAGATGGTCTCCCTGAATTCGTGGGGAGTCGTCTTCACAGATATCTCTGGATCAGAAGAAACCACGAAGTAGCAGTCCTGCGAGGTCACATCGTCTGCAACCACTGGGTAGTCGATCCTGAAGGAAGTTGGATAATCCCCTGGCGTAAGTTGGGTTTTGATGTCTATTTCGATGTGGGTCACGGCTTCCACTGGAGTAACTACCAGCACCGTCTTCCCATCTTCTACGACGGTCTCCCACTGGATTTCAGTCTTGGATGAAACAGATAGGATATCTCCTATGATTCGAATTCTGAGTGATGTAATCTCTTGGTTATAGCTATCATATACTACGTGGCTGTCTGAGAGAACCTCTGTTTCGGTGAAGTGAACCTGACTCACCGTCCGGGTGAAGATCTTTGGTATGGTGGGAGCCTCCTCGGGCTTATACCCCTTTTCCTGCCACTCAATGACTAGGGTCTTATTGGCGACTCCGTAAAACTCTCCTTGATAGCGTGTGCTCCCCAATTCAGCGGTCTTAGTTCCCTCCACTGGTGACGATATATGAATGTACTTGTCATCAGCACCCCTTATCTCTAGGTCCATATCCACTACAATAACAGGGCCCATGATGCCTAGGGGCACTCTATTCTCTTGAAGGCTTTTTTCCCTGACTTTCGCTGTTCCCTTTATGCTATGTTGCCCTTCGTCCGCAACGAAGAAATATCCCTTATCAGGCGTGAAAAATATCTGAGCAGCCTCACCGTCCACGAATAATGATGCGACACCAATATCCTCAACGTTGAAAAATAGAGATACTGCCACCTCTGCGCCCCGAACGTTTACATCTCCAGAAAAATCTATTAGCCCGTCAGGGCCAAGCACCCCAGTTACGGACAGATGTTCAACGGTGTAATAGCCTTCCTTCGGCCAGGTCTCATTTCCGATGATTATCGTCGTGCCATCAGTAATTATTTGTAAGGCCGACGCAGGAATTGCTAATGCAAGCGCAACCAATACAAGGAAAATCCACCCATAACGCATTTTTTTACCTCCAATTCACAAATTACACTAAATATAAGTAGAGAAAGAGTATATAATCTTTTCTTAAGCTTCGAATTTATTCGAAGTAATCCCTAGCCGTTATATCCTGTCTTCCTGTCTTTGCAGGACTCTTTATAGCAAAGATATAGCCGGAGGCAATCATGAGGATAACTGGATTCCCCCTCTGCAGTCGTTCTCCCCAGTTTGCTTCGTCGAAATAGACAAGCAGTCCCATCTGGATTTGGACTTTTTCTTGACAAGTAACTACTATTTTAGAATAACTAGATATATGAACATAAATGAGGGACTTGGACCCATTTTTACCTGTTTACCCGTAAAAAACAATGACTACCCAGACCGACAGTGATATCTCATTGTTCCAACAGAGGTGATCTTACGCCTCTGCTTTCGCTTCTGCTTTTAGATAGTCGGTTAGGGTGGTGGTCTCTAAGGGTATCAATATCAAGTCGACGTTAACCCTCGGCGCCTTCTTGGCCATTTTCTTCTTATAGCTGACCAGATTCAAGCCCTCCAAATAGTGCAGATCTCGAATCACGTTTTCCCTGGCCCTACCCAAGTTTTCAGCCAGCTCACTAACTGAAGAGGGTTCCTGCCGCAGGATCGACTCAAGCAACTCCATCCTCTTGGGCGTGAATATCTTGGGAGCAAGTTCCTTTTTCAGTATCAGAGTCCTGGGGAACCTCTCACCCTCTAAAGCTACCTCATACCTCTCTTTGAGGACACCCTTCAAGACTTCTTTTTCCATTTCATCACCTTCCACTTTGCCTTTATTTCATCCCTCATCGAGTAAATCACATCCATGACCTCATCCGGGGTTCTGAACCTATCAGGCTCTCTCTTCTTCCTACCTGTCTCCGGATCCCTTGTATCCTTGTGGGGTCTTGCACCGTGATAGTTATCCCACCTGACCACATCGACCCACCTTTCATCCACGTACAGACGGTAGTTGTAGGAATACCGGATCCCCTTCGGATACTCCTTTGACACTGGAACCCTCCAGACATCAATGTCGACTACCTCTATCTCCGAAAGCAGAATTGTGTCGCTGAGGATTCTCTCTGCCTTCTGCATATAGAGAAGTGTATCGTATGATGATACATAAACTTAACTCCTGCAATGATTCTTCAAATAATACTATTGCCCGCTGCAAAAGTTTCTAATAAATGCGGGCACAGTTAGGTATAAAGAAAAGCAGGCAAGAGTATGATGATCGCAAAGCCTAAGAAGATCGTACTGGAAGAGTACGAAATCTGGGTCGGGAAGGACCGGGAATTCGACAATAGACATATACCCTCGTCCATAATAATTTAAAAACAATGCAAAATTCAAACCTCTTGCTCCATGTCTGCTGTGCGCCCTGCTCTACCCATGTGGTCCAAGAGTTGAAGAAAAATTACCGTGTTACCGTCTATTTTTACAACCCCAACATTCATCCAGAAAGAGAATACTCAACGCGGTTGGAAGAGATGAAAAGGCTCTCGAAGGAAATAGGAGTTCAACTAGAAAAATGTAAATATGATCCGGAGGTGTGGTTCGATGCCACTACGGGCTTTGAAGAAGAACCCGAAGGAGGGGCTCGATGCCCTATCTGCTATCGCTTAAGGCTGGATGAAACCGCGAGACTAGCAAGGGAGAAAGGCTTCGATTGCTTTGCTACTACGCTAACCATAAGTCCCCATAAGGATGCGCAGGTAATAAACACCATCGGAGAAGAACTCGTAGGTAAGCATGGTGTCAGTTTTTACCCGGCTGACTTCAAGAAGAAAAACGGTTTCAAGCACAGTGTGGAGCTCAGCAAGAAGCATGGCTTGTACAGGCAGGACTACTGTGGCTGCATCTACAGCAAAAAAGAGAGAGAAAGAGAAAGGAAAAAATAGCTATACCGTAGCCGCCAGCAAAAGGACGGGCATTCCCCCTCACCACTTACCTCTTAAAATATCGAACTAATCACGATTATAGATTATTTCTACAAATAATTCTATTGAAGTTAGAAATTTTATTAAGTATGAATATATAATTGGTATTACTGGAGGTAAAGTATGGCATATGTAATAGTTGGGCAAAAAGGGCAGGTTACCCTAAAGAAAAAATTGAGGGAAAGATATAGCATTACGGTGGGGGCTCTAGTTGAAGAACTGCCAACAGAGGAGGGGATACTTATAAAACCCATAAAAAGGCCAATGAAAAGATGGGAGAGCTTGAGCGAGACGGTGAGCAAGAAATGGCCAGCCGACATATCCACTGTATCCGCATTAAAGGAGGATAGAACGAAGTGATGGAAATCGTCTTGGATACAAACGTTTTCTTAGCGTCGCTAGTCAAAAAAGACGAGTTCCACGATGACGCGGAAGCATTCATTGAGGCGATGGATTCCAAAGAGATCCGAGCTCACGTCTCAAGGATCGTTCCAGTAGAAGTCTGTGGAGCAATGGGCAGGAGGATAGGACGAAAAGAAGCATCGGAAGCAAGAGACATCCTGAGAGACTGGACTAGCGAAGGTAAAATCAAAGTCTACGATCTCACCGAGAAGAGGATGAAAGATGCCCAGGAGATAGCGATAAGTAGTGGGATCAAAGGGATGGACGCTATAGCAATACAATTGGCATATGAGCTGGGAGTACCATTCAAGACCTATGACGAAGAGATCAAAAAGAAGATAAAGGATGTCAAATTTGCTTGAAACCCCCAAGCAGAAATAATATTTTATTTTCGTATTCTCACGTCTATAGCAACATGATGCCTCCGCGGCGCATATGGGCGTACCACGCGTTTGCCTACGATCTCTACCTTTCTTCCCTCATCCCTTGCAACACTCCCAATCATCTTTATTTTCGAATCAAATAGGTCTCTTTCTGGCGAAATCGAATAGAAATGAATGATTCCCTCTTTGAGGACGTCAAAGGCTAAATCAAGGAATTCTTCAGAGCTCTTCGGCAGGTTCATTATAACCCTCGTGGCAACATTTTTAGGTGCAACCTCCCGGCAGTCCCCCAACAGGGGAGTAACCTTGTCCCCTACTTTATTCAATTTTATGTTCTCTTGGAGATATTCATAACACTTGGGATTTATATCAATTGCATACACCTTTACATCCCGGTGTTTCGCTAGGATTATAGAGAAGGGACCGACTCCAGCAAATAGATCGATGATGACCTCGCCGTCTTTAGTCTGCTCTAGTATACGCTGCCTCTCATAGCTCAGCCTCGGGGAGAAGTATACCCTAGTTACATCTACTTTGAACCTGCAGCCGTGCTCCCTATGAATTGCTTCTGTTTTCTCCTCGCCGGCTAGGAATTTCAACCCCCTCAAGCGCTCCCTGCCCTTTACCTCGCCGGTCTTCTTGAAAACTGTCTTGATATTCTTGTGAGCTGCTATAAGGCTTTCAGCAATCCCGACTTCCTTCGCCTGTAGCTCGTCTGGTATCTCTATTATGGCGATATCTCCAACTATGTCAAAGGATGTGCGAACCTGGTCTGCCTCTTCAGGGGAGAGAAATTCCGTTAGATGGTCCTCGAATTTCTTCAACTTCTGCGTCTCAAAGGTAGTAACTACGGTTTCAAAATCTTTTATCCTCTCAGTAACTGGAAATATGACATAGCCCTTCTCCCTCCTAGGCTTCTTCGTTTTATCGAGTACTTTCCGCTTCAAGAGTTCTCTCTTAACCTTCTCGGCATCTGCACTTCTGATTCTAACCCCTTCAGCCATATACAAATTTTTAAAGTCTCGCAGTCATAAATCATTCTATGCTCGTCTTCGTGGGCTTAGGGCTGAATGACGAGAGGGACCTCACCCTGAAGGGCTTGGAGGAAGCCCGCTCCTGCGATCTATTATTCGCAGAGTTCTATACCAGTGC
>JAZGAD010000025.1:0-3188 GCA_036444275.1 Hydrothermarchaeales archaeon (SeqCode) | reverse complement strand
GGTAATCCATATTTTTCAAGCAACTGCTTTGTTTTTGCCTCCAGATGGGCTCTTATTACATTATTATAGTATATCCTACTATAGAGCAAAGTGGCAGGGGGCTCTATCTTTATGGAACGCATAGCAGGAAGCACCTGTGCCATGTAGTCTGTTTCACCCCCACCTGTGATCTGCACTGATAGGGGGATAGCGAAGGAGGAAACGAGTAGCCGTGAATCGATACGCGGGCTTATATCCTCCACTATATCTGGGAGTTCATTTCTTGAAAACTCGTATGCAGTGCCACATTTCTTACATCTTCCGGTTAATATGGCATTCTCACGCTCCAGTAAAACCCTCCTCCTGTTACATCCATGATTCTGGCACTCATAAAAGAATGGAACATATTTCTTGTCCCTTTTTCTCATGGTCGGAGTGATATTGTTTTTCTCAAGCTCATCGTGAATCCTGTTTAGGGTTTTAATAAATGTATCAAGGTTTTTATCCTGCATTAGATACTCAAAACCTTCTTGGAGAAGTCTCCTGAACTCCCTAGAAGATGATTCAAGAAAGATGATGTTGAGTTCACCTGTAATGTTCGTGATATTGCCTAGTATACGCAGGGTCCATTCGCTGAAGTTTCTGGAAGCATGATATTGAGTCTTAACTAGAGACAAAGCTTCCTCCAATCGTTCAATATACAGCCTCTTCTCGACTGGAGAGGAAAACGCTTTTTTGATGACTTCTGCATAGTTTTGTCTGATTCTTTCCAACGTATCAGTTAAATGCGCCTCACTAGGTAATGGCAGAGTATAGACAGGACAGCCTTCATAATCCCTGATGATATCTCTTGGGAGTGAGAGTGCAATGCCTGCAGGACTCAAACTGGGGAGGTGTGCATGGGTGATCTCGTTGTGAACCTCATCAAAGTCGGCGAGGAAGAATAGAGGAGATAGCTCCGAAATCTTAGAAACCTCCGAAGCAAGAGCCATCTTATTCAGGATTAAAGACGGGCCTCCAAGATAGATAGGCTGGTGGGATGTTATCGCTATCCCCCTTACTATGGAGTCAATCTTCTCTTTTACCTCATGCGTTAAAACGCCATATCTGCGGTTGGTTTCATAAAGCAATCTTATAAGGGATTCCAGATTCTCTGGATGCGATCTCTTCCCCATAGAAATAGCTTGTTCTAAGTTCCTTGGGACCTCGTTATATGGATTAAAACCCGAGGTTTCACCATACCACGCAGATCTTAGATAGATATTTCTTGGTTTCCTCTGATCAATCATCTCTCTGCCTAGTAATGAATATCCTTTACTTCCAGTATTCTTCAAACTTGCTCATATATTCCATTGCGAGACGAGCTGCAGTATCGGGGTCCTCGTTGTGTTTGTTCAACTCAACGGTAAGCCAATCCTTATATCCTACTTCTCGTAGCATCTTAAAGGCCTCTACAAAGTCCACGTCCCCCTCCCCTGGTATAAGGTGCCGGTGGGGGAAATCCCCTTTGTTTACATCGTCAACATGGACGTTAAGCAGGTAGTCCTTGAACTGTTGGATATAGCTCTCTGGAGTTTCATTTACACCAAAGGCATGTCCCATGTCTACGACAGCTTTAAACACAGGATATCGCAGGGTCTTGATTAAATCGATCGTCTGCTTAGGGGTGCTCATCCACTTCTCAGGCTCGGGCTCTAGTCCAATGATGATTCCTCTATCTTCAGCTACCTTGCCGAATTCATTCATCATAGAAACAAAGTACTCGCCTTGTTTCTCAAAGGAGAAGTCTTCATACAGACCTCCTGATGCTGTTTGAACCTGGTCTATCCCCAGGGCGTAGGCAAGGTCCAAGACACCCATAAACTTCTTGTATTCTCTCTTTCTCTTCTCAGCGTCTGGAGAGACAAAGTCAAGATGAGCGCTGACAGCATATATCTCTAGGCCATATGACTCTATCTCTTCTTTTATAGCCAGCCACTTCTTCTCCCCATCGAATGGTGTTACATGATCCCCCTTTGCCCAGAGGTTGATTCCCTCGTAGCCATGATCGCTTATACTTTTAAGAGTATAATCTAGAGGAAAAAATCTAAATGCATTAGTAAAAAAACCGAGCCTCACTATTCTACCTCCAGATGAGACCTTCCACGGAATCGTTATATCTCTCGATTGCTAGTTTTGCCTCTTCAGGATCGATTCTGACTGCCTTCTCAGCTATACTAATACAATAGCCGCATTGACTGCATACTGTTGAACTGCAATCATGATTCATGAAAAACGGTATGAAATCGTTTAGCATGTTATTATCAACCTCAACGTCCACCAAGGGCATATTCTTTTGCCTGCTAATAGACCCCTTCCCATGGGGCAGGCTTAGAATGTCGAATAGATTGCCGTTGTATCTCCTCTCAGCATAGGCCTTAACAGCGTTGGTTATCCACTCAGTGGTCTTTGTCCTTCCTGATAGCTTGAACTTGTCGATGCCCACTTCTTCATAGTAGTGCAGGTCCTCAGGTCTGATCCAGGGGGATTTGATGATCTCACTAGGATCTTTGAGTCGTGCCCTCCAGCAACTTGAAACAGGATAGTCAACTGGAATGGATTTAACCTGACGTTGGGACTGTGAGGCATGTGAATTTATGTTCGCGTGATAGCGGCGGTAGGGGCACCCCAAAAGACAGCCGTTGTTGACGATAACTTGCAAGTTTTTTATTGCCTTAGATATCTTGCTTAGGTACTCGAAGTTTCTGTTCTGGCTCTGTACCACAACGATTTCATCTGCACCTAGCGACTGATAAAATTGCGCTTGTTGTATTGATTCAATGTGCGAGAATACAGAAGCTACAATCTTTAGTCTGGGGAATCTCTTCTTTACTACCTCGATAAGATACGGTATAGAAACAGTGACATAATCCACACCTGCACCCTCTATCCATGCCAGATACTCCAATATCTTCTGATTATATCCATCGGAGTATTCCAGGTTTCCCAAGCAGGCTGAATTCAAAAGATAGTTAAAAGCAATGCCGTTTTCATGCGCTAACTTGATATGCTCTTCTGCATGTTCTTTCGTGACCTTTGGAAGGGCAGAGGTAGGTCTTCCCCCTCCGATTAGATCTTCCTCCAGTTTCCCGTATATACACTCTACGGGAAAAGAGCTTATGTTCTCTATAAGTGAATTATCCCAGTTGGTAGGTACGTTAAGCCTCAAT
>JAZGAD010000024.1:0-4645 GCA_036444275.1 Hydrothermarchaeales archaeon (SeqCode) | reverse complement strand
ATGCGGCCGCCGGGGATCGAACCCGAGTAGCAAGCTTGGGAAGCTTGAGTCCTACCGCTAGACTACGGCCGCTTGCTTGGTATATCTAACTATGCGTCTAAGTGAATTCTGTCTTATCTACCTCTACTATAAGTGGGATCTCTTTCAAGCGCTTTAGATCGCCTTCAACGACCGCTTCAAATATAAGCGGATATATTTTTGCACGCTCATCCCAATCAAAATATCTTTCAGTGAATTCCCGTGCATTGGAACCCATCTCCTCTGCCTTCTTAGGGTTTTGAAGCAGGGAATCTATCTTCTCTGCTATATCCCTTGAGTTAAAGGGGTCACAAGACAACGCTGTTACACCAGGGATCATGCGCTCTAGGAAGCCGCCTGTGCCGTTAATACAGGGAACGCCGCATGCACCTGCTTCCAAGTCGAACTGGCCGTGGGGCTCGTACTTGCTGGGTGCTACTGCTATCCTTGCCTTGTTGATCTCCAGCGTCTTCTCGTCCCTCTGGTGCCACTTGGTAGATACCTCTATATTCGCTTGGAGGTATTCCCGCTGGATCTTCTCATTTATCTTTTTTTCCAGCTCACCGCCGCCGATGATCTTTAGCTTTATTTCCGGGTGTAAGGCCTTCAGAATTTTAACTGCATCTATCAGCTCAAGTACCCCTTTCACCAAGGCGAATCTTCCTATAAAGATGAGGTCGTATTCCTTCTCCGTGTTACTGATAGGCCGGTAGGCCTTGGTATCAACACCGTGGTGGATAGGGTACACCTTATCCTTTATCGTTTCTATGTCCACACCGTGCATCCTGCCGACATCCATCAGCTCCTTGACCATAGTCGTTCCTACTGTGAAGCATACATCTGATTTCCTAAGGCCCAAGACCTCGATGTCGCGTATAGTCCTGCTGCCTGCATAGTAACCGTTATACCTTGCTTCTTTCGGGCCGAGGGGCGTGTGCACCATGCCTGCCTGCCTACCGGACTCAAGGGAATGGAGGAAGACGATGAGTGGAGTATGCTGATTGAGGGATTTCTCATAGGCACCTAAGATGGCCATCCAGTCATGAGCACATATGAGGTCTAAGGGATCAGATATTCGGACCTCAGGTATAGCGAGGCCGTAGTCTGATAGAAATGGGAGGTAAGGGATTTCTTGAGTGTGGACTGCGTTGAATTCCACGCCTGCTTTTTGGAATAGTTGGGCACACTTCTTTACGGCCTCATCTGGATATAGGCCGTAGAGGGGCCTGATAACCCTGTAGCCGTCTAGCTCCTCATAGACCGGGAGGTCCTTGCCTCTGAGGCGGTGCATGCCCAGCCCAATTATATTGGTATGCCCAGATATCCTGGGTAGGATTTCATCGGACACTACGCCAAGGCCGCCAACGATCCCGGACTTTTCCTTCTTCTCAGTAGAAAAGCCATAGGATGGCATCTCATAGCTGTCCCACTCCACGGTCAGCTTTCTCATGAAAATATTTAATATCACCGAGATATAATAATCTTATTAATGAAAATACTGGCAGTCGATGACGAGAGGGACATTGTGGACTTGATAAAGATCACCCTAGAGCGGGAGGGGCACTCTGTTATCCCAGCGTATTCCGGAAAAGAAGCCTTAGATATGTTAAATAATGAGGCAGTTGACCTAGTACTCTTGGATATCATGATGCCGGAGATGAGTGGTTTGGAAGTTGTAGACGCCATTCGTAGAGAGGAAAAGCTGAAGGAGCTGCCTATTATAATGGTTACTGTGAAGAAGGGATTCGATGACATTGAGAAGGGCTATAGGCTGGGCGTAAATGATTACATAGCCAAACCTTTCAGCAGAGATATTCTCATCAAGTGTATCAAAGAAATATCGGGGTTAGAAAGAAAAGAAGGGACGGTCGCTAGGAAGCTACCAAAGATTGAAAGTGGTGTCTTCGAGGCTCTCTTTTACCGAAACCCAGATGGAGTAGTACTGGTAGACGATGAGGAGGGGATAGTCGCAGTGAACCCAGCTCTTGAGGCCTTAATTGGCTGGAAGTCTAAGGAGTTAGTAGGCAGGATGACTTGCACTGAGCTTTTCACATGCCATGACCCGGATGGGAATAGGCTGATGGAGACTGAATGTCTGAGGGCATTATACGCCCCGGAGCATGCTTCTTATTCTGAATTCTACATTACTAGCAAACAGGGGGTGGATATACCTGTGGGTGCCTATGTATTCCGTTTGCACATGGAGGGACTCTCAGCTATATTTTTAAGAAACCTCTCAAAGAACCGGGTTAAGCATGCTGAAGTCGCTCCTATTTGAAAGCGTTAAATCAAACCAAAATCAAAATGGGCTCGGGGAGAATTGAACTCCCGACCTTCACGTTGTAAGCGTGACGTCATAACCCCTAGACCACGAGCCCTTCTTACTTCTATGGCTTGAATTAGATTCTCCTCATATCATAGATGTTTTAAAATTTTCCCCGGATTTTAAATTAAATAGCTCGGTAATTGCAAATTTGATAGGGCCATAAATATTGTAGATTTTTTACTTAAATGGGGGAGGGGGCCTATGGGGATTGAAAAAAGAGTTTTCCTCTCCCATAGGCAAGATAACCTTGACATAAAGACCTATATTAAGCTTTCGGTGGTATCAGTCGTATAGAGTTGGTGCATAATCCACGTCTATCCCTAAAAAATCACGCTTGCCATTCAATATATCTCTGGCTATCTCGGCGCTTCCCTTAGCTGCTGCATAGCCGTCTATCCTATGAACATGTGCTATCTCTTCTAGCTTTTTCTTAAGTCTACTGAAGATCTTTTCGTGGATTCCAAAGGAGCCCGTTATTACTATGGCATCTGGATTAATCTCGCCTGTAAAGCTGAGGATCTCCATCTCGGCGCTGAGAATCAGGGAATCTAGAGCTAGCTTCGCTCTCTCATTCCTAGCTTCCAGTATATCCCCAGGGGATTCAGGGTACATCTTTACAGCACCCGAAGAATAAAAGGCCTGGTTGGCGCTTATTTCACCACGGTCGATCCTTCTAATAGTCTCTAAGTCCAGCGGCCCATGGAAGACGCCAATAGCTCCAAGACAGGCATCTATGGCTCCAAAGAATTTCCCATTTTTTATGCCTATGGTCACCGTATTTGAGCTTATATCTGCGATTATCAGATTTTCTACACCGGTCTCTAAGCAGGCATGATAGCTAAGACTTACTTTTTCTGCACTTGCACAGTGGGAATAGAGTGCCTTGAACCTAGGATCCAGTACTTCAATGCGACGATGCAGACCAGGAATAACCACCGCATCTAAGCCTGAACCTTGGATTTCGTCATAGACCTTGGTTCCACCACCAATATATCCTCCGGTCTCAAAAGCCAAAACCCCTCTGTTCGTCACTTTTTTTATATCGGTTATCTTAGTGATCCCGTCTCCCATGGAATAGGTGAGACCTACCAAATCGATGTCTTCCAGTGCAATGTGCTTCTCTATTTCCTTCAGGAGTGAGACCTGAAGCATCGCCTTCCTGTCTATCTCGAAGGAGACTTCCGCTGGATAGACATAGAACCTAATACTCTTAGTACCGTGGTCCACTCCTAAGGTATTCATCTTTAATTTAAGCCCCCTCCACGGCTCGCTTCAAATATCCCTAGTCTTGAGCAAGAGCTCGGCGTTTAAAACCGAGGCTCCAGCAGCTCCTCTGATAGTATTGTGCCCCATGACTGTATACTTCAAATCGAAGATTGGGTCCTTCCGCAGTCTGCCAACACTCACTGCCATTCCCTTCTGACGCATCCTATCAAACCTTGGCTGGGGCCTGTACTCTTCTTCCATGATAATTATCGGGTTCTCAGGAGCAGTGGGAAGCTTTAGTTCCTGGGGCAGTGCCTTGAATTCTGCCATGACTTTCTTGAGCTCTTGGATATCGCATTCGTCTCTCGTCTTCAGAAAGATGGATTCCGTATGTCCATCTAAGACCGGCACCCTATTGCAGGCAGCTGAAACCTTGAACTCAGCGGGTATCACGACGTTGCCATCGAATTTTCCAAATATCTTCAGTCCCTCTTCCTCCAGCTTCTCCTCTTCACCGCTTATGAAGGGTATCACATTGTCTATGATTGCCATAGAAACAACACCCTCATAGCCTGCACCACTTACGGCCTGCATAGAAGCTATAAATGCACTCTCGATGCCGAACTCGTCGAATATAGGCTTCAGAGAGAGGAAGGCTATTATAGTAGTGCAGTTAGGGTTCGTGATTATAGAGCCATCCCAACCCCTTTTCTCCCTTTGCACGTCCAATAGACCCAGGTGATTTGGGTTAACCTCAGGGATCAGTAGGGGGATGTCATCTTCCATCCGGTAGGCAGAAGCATTGCTCGCCACTATAAAACCAGCTTCAGCGAATTTGACTTCAGCTTCCTTGGCGATATCTGATGGCAGGGCTGAGAATGCTATCTCAGCATCCAGACCATTCGGGTCAGTAGCCTTGACTTCCATGGCCGCTACATCCTCTGGCATGGGCTCGTCTAGGTACCACTTACCCACCTTGGCATAGGGCTTCCCAGCACTCTTAGAGGATGCCGTTAAATCGGTTAGCTCGAAATATGGGTGGTCAGACAAGAGCTGGATAAATCTCTGACCCACTAAACCGGTGGCTCCTAAAAT
>JAZGAD010000023.1:0-31365 GCA_036444275.1 Hydrothermarchaeales archaeon (SeqCode) | reverse complement strand
TCATCCAACTTGAAGTCATTGACATAGACGTATCGCCCCTTCGGAGTATGCACAACTACCATAACGGTCTGAGGTATACTGTGACTTATCCTTACGAACTCCACGCTCATACTAGGGGAAATACGGAAAGTACTGCCCATCTCTAGGGGGTAGAGGCGAGCTTTCTTATTTCTTAGCTCCCGCTTTATAAGCTCTATAGTATACGGCGTTCCTATAATGGGCACATCCTTGTACTTGTCGTAGTAGACGGAGACAGCCCCTATGTGATCCAGATGCCCATGCCCCAGAATTATTGCCTTGACACCACCCGTAATGACGGAATTATCAGGGATTATACCCCTTGCGATAAGCTCCGCCTGGCTCATCTTGGAGATATCAGTATCCTCATGGATGAGAACTCTATCCAGCCTTATCCCCATGTCCAGTATTATCGCATCATTACCCTCCCTGAGGTAAGTCATATTCCGCCCTACCTCTCCGTATCCTCCTACAGCTATGAAATCCATTTTAATATCACCTAACCTAACCTAATAGAATATTAGAGCTTGCTTCTATTTGCATACTTCCCATAATCGATGCCCCTCGCCTCCAGCCATTCCCTCGTCTTTCCCACAATGATAATATCTTGCTCTCGCAGTTCTTTTATGTTTTCTGCTCCTACCAAGAACATTGCTATCTTAAGCGCCTCTATAACCGTAGAGAGCTCTCCGATCACTTCTCTAGAACTCTTTACCGCCTTTCGTAGAAGTGGAAGGCCGATTCCACACGCTATGGCTCCTAGAGCCAGGGCTTTGGCAACCTCTAAACCGTTTCTTATGCCGCCTGTGGAGATGACTGGTAACTTCGTATGTTCGATGCACTCTATGGTTGAGACAGCAGTAGGTATCCCCCAGTCCCAATAGAGCTTTCCATAGTTTGTTTTGCTCCGGTAGTGTTCAACAGCAGCAAAGGATGTACCACCTAGGCCTCCAACGTCTATTCCAGCAATGCCTGCCCTTTCTAAGCGCATAGCTTCCTCCCTAGCAATTCCAGCGCCAGTCTCCTTAGCGATTATAGGGACGCCCAGGTCCTTAAGCTTCTCCAAATTCTCTAGGCAGCCTTTGAAATCAACATCTCCCTCCGGCTGTATAGCCTCCTGCAGGGGATTTAGGTGAATAGCTAAGGCGTCAGCAGAGATCATCTCCACCGCCTTCCTAGCCTCTTCCAAACCATAGTCCTTGGAGAACTGCACACCCCCGAGGTTCGCTATAAGGAATGCATCAGGCGCAACTTCCCTAACGATCGAATATGTAGAGGCGAGCCTTTCATCTTCTAAAGCAGCTCTCTGACTCCCAACTCCCATGGGTATGCCCAGCTCTTGCGCAGCCAAAGCTAGATTCTTGTTTATCTCTTCGGTCTTCTCATGCCCCCCGGTCATGCCAGCTATCATGATGGGTGCCGCTACCTCTTTCCCGAAGAAATCTGTTTTTACATCTATCCCATCCTTATCGACTTCTGGAAGAGCCCTATGCACTAGGATGACGTCTTCAAAGCCGTTTTTTATCCTACTCTCGATTTCCTCTTCGAGGGCTATCATGATATGCTCGAACTTCCTTGAATTTATCATCTAGTATTGCTCCTGATCTTTGTGCCTATTACTTCCTTTCCCAATAAAGCTTTCTTCATTCTATCCTCTTTCAAGGCATTAATTATGTGGGATTGGAAGCCTTCCTCTGCCAGCTCCAATAACTCTAGGAGCTTGCCTCTTATACCACCTGTAGCGTCTTCCTCTAAACCGAAATCTATAGCATGTAAATCCCTGTTTGCCAATTCTTTCAGGAGCTTTGCATTCTTCGACTTCTTTGGATCCTTATCGAAAACTCCATCCACATCTGTAGCTAGGACGATCTTGTCAGGCTTGAAAATTCTAGAAAGATAGGACACTATTTGGTCTCCAGACAGGATGCAGAACCCCTGCTCTTCGTCTAGGACTACATCTCCATAAAGCACTGGCACTAAGCCCAATGTAAGGAATCCTTTTAATGCTTCCAAATTAAACTCGTGAATCCTTCCATCTCTGCAAACCACGACTGCCGAGGATTGTATAACTACAGCTGGAATGTCCTGTTCCACCAACGCGCTCACCACACAGTTGTTAAGCTCTCCCATAGCCTTCCTAGTTAGAGCAACCCCCTGTATCTGTTCCTCTACCTTCGAGCCTTTCTGGAGCTTGTATTCCTTTGCCAGTGGATGCCCAAAGCTGCCCCCACCATGGATGATAATGAGACCCCCCTCCGCAGTGACACCAGCCTCTCTGATTTCCGCTGCAACCCTCTTGAGCACTTCTCCCCTAACAGAGAATCTTCTTTTTTTATCTGTAATCAGGCTGCCGCCTAACTTAAGGATGATCATGTCCTCATCTATTATAATGCTTAATAAAAAGCCTTATCTAAATCTACTACCCTAGTTGAGTATAATGCAAGTGAAGGAATTTCAGGAGCTGATGAAGCGTTTATACTATCAAAGAGATGTGCAAAGAGGGAAAGACAAGACTCTTCTCTGGCTTACAGAGGAAGTGGGAGAGCTCTCTCGTGCTATGAGGAAGGATGATGAAGATGCCCTCGGCGAGGAGATGGCCGATGTAATAGCCTGGGTGGTCTCTCTGGCTAATATTCTTGACATGAATATAGAGGAGCTCTTGGAGAAGAAATACCCCGGCCACTGCAGATACTGTGGAAACATTCCCTGTTCATGCAATAAATAGCGCTGGGAAAAGCGATGAAACGAGTCTTTAAAAACGCAACAATCCTGGAAGGAGAAGACCTAGAGGCAACAAGGGGATACCTCTCGGTTGATGGAGGATACATCACTGAAATCGGGAGCGGGAGGTGCCCTTATAAGCATGCCATAGATCTCAAAAAAGGGATAGTTTTTCCTGCATTTACCAATGCCCATGTGCACCTCGGGGACTCTATAGCACAGGACCTAGGGGCCTACGAGCATATAGCGGATAGGGTAGGTAAAAAGGGTTTGAAATTCGAAATCTTGAGGGAGAAAGACGAACGTATACGCACTGCTATGCGTGCTTCTTTGGAGGAAATGTTGAAACTCGGCGTCACTACTTTTTGTGATTTCCGGGAAGGAGGAACCCATGGAGTCCGGCTGCTCAGACGCTTAGTAAAGCACCATGAGGCGGTAATCCTTGGAAGGCCGAACGGCGATCTCAGTGCAGTACTAGGTGAAGCTGATGGAATAGGTATAAGCGGGGTTGCCGATTATCCAAGCAGGGAGCTACACGCTATTGCAAAAGAGGTTAAAAAGCGTGGGAAGCTCCTTGCGATTCATGCTGGTGAAGTGGAGGACGATATACGGGATGCTTTGAAGCTGGAGCCTAATTTCATAGTGCACGCCACCAATGCTTCAAGAGAGAGTCTAGAGGCATGCTTCGAAGCCAAGGTACCCATTGTCCTCTGCCCCAGAGCTAATGCAATGCTCGCAATAGGCATCCCGGAGCTTAGAGATATCTTCTCCAATGGGCTGGTTGCACTGGGCACCGACAACGTGATGGTGAACTCCCTAAACATGTTCAGAGAAATGGAGTTCACTTTTAAGGTACTACGCGGCTTGAGTAGGGACCACGAATTCCAAGCTAAAGAGATATTGAAGGCCGCTACTCTCAACGGACGAAGGATGCTAGGCCTAGAGAGTAACGCCATCCAAGAGGGAGCTAGGGCGATCTTTATTATCCTTAGGAGGAGAAATTATATATACGACTCTATCCTAGCAATAATACACCGTTACGAAGGCTGCGATATCAGAGGTGTGCTGGTAGGGGATAAATTTTTCGAAGGATAAAAGGAAAGATGTATAAGAGGCTCTTGCTACCGACAGATGGCTCGGAAACATCGAACAGAGCTGTTGAGCATGGCGTTATATTAGCGAAGGCTGTAGGAGGCGAAGTACTGGGTCTGTATGTGATAGACATCTCGGCCTTCACAGGCATACCTACAGAGGCAATATGGGAGAATATGCGGAGCCTATTGGATGAGGAAGGAAAGAAGGCCCTTAGCATGGTGGAAGACGCGGCTAAGGAAAATACGGTAAAGTTCGAACTTCTCCTCAAGGAAGGCCGTCCCGCCGACGATATAATCAAGACCGCTGAGGAGAGGGATGTGGACATTATTATTATGGGTACAGCGGGTAGAAGCGGGCTGGACAAGTTCTTGCTTGGAAGCGTCGCCGAAAAAGTAATGAGGACTGCTACCTGTCCTGTGCTGATTATTCGCAGATAGATTATTTCTAAAGGGGATTTAAAATGCAAGTAAAGGACATTATGACGAAGGAGGTAGTATATGCTGAGGTTCCGGGTAGCGTAGCTGAGGCATTGGAGCTCATTATAAAGAAGAATATCTCAGGCATGCCAGTAGTGAAGAGAGGGAGCAAGGAACTTTTAGGTATAATAACTAGAGACGACTTCTCGGAGCATCCTGAAGAGACCCAGCTGGCACTCCTCATGACCAGAGAGGTAGTCGCTATATCGCCTGAGGCTAACGTGGAAGAGGCGGCTAAGCTCTTCCTGAAGAAGAAATTTAGAAGGATGCCGGTGGTGAAGGATGGAGAAGTCCTCGGGATATTAACAGTTAATGATCTTATCGGCAGGGCTATTGGAAAGATGGGGATAAGCACTCCTGTTGGCAAATACCTACGGAAAAGCGTAACCGCTGTCTGGGAGGGCACTCCCATCAAGGTGGCCTACGAACTCATGCATCTCGCTGGATTCAGAGCCTTCCCAGTACTCAATAGTGAGGGGATGCTAGTGGGGATAGTTGCTAATACTGACCTCTTGAAGGTGGCGCAAGTGACAGAGTCTACCCAGAAATCTGAACTCGCAGCTGCTATGGAGGGTGATAAGTGGGGCTGGGACAGCAAGAACGTCATCTATATAACAAAGAAGACACTGGAGCTCCCTGATTTAACAGTGGAAGAAATCATGGTCCCCAATGTGATAACAGCAACTAAAAAGACAACAACGAGTGACTGCGCCAAGAAGATGGCAAAAGCGCGGGTAGAGCAAGTGCCAGTTATTGATGCTGAAGGGAATATAATAGGACTGGTCAGAGACATAGACCTCCTAAAGGCCTTCTAATTATTCTCCCCCTGCTCATTTTGCGGATGTGTGAATATTGCATCTATGAGATTTATATGAGGCTATTCGGTCCTTGGAACTGTAGCAGAAATATTTAAGGAACAAGAGTTCATATCGCAATAGAAAGGCTTTGAATATGGACAAACACGAAAAAGTAATGGAGTTGGCGCTGCGTAGAGGCTTTCTCTGGCCCTCCTATGAGATTTACGGTGGCACCAGCGGCTTCTACGACTATGGTCCACTAGGAGCGATGCTCAAGAAGAAAATAGAGGATGAGTGGAGGAGATTATACTGTGTGGAACAAGGCTTCCTAGAGATATCAACTCCAACAATAGCTCCTGAGGATGTATTCGTTGCTTCTGGTCATGTAAAAAATTTCATCGATCCAATGGTTGAGTGCGAGAAATGCAAGGAGGTGTATAAGGCAGATCAACTCATAGAGGCAAAAACGGGGGAGACGGTTACAGGGCACTCCTTTGAAGGATTAAACAAGCTAATCAAGGGAAATGATATAAAATGCCTAGACTGTAGTGGAAAACTTGGCGAGGTCTGGAGCTATAACCTAATGTTCAAGACCCACATAGGCCCAGGGAGCAAGACTGTTGGGTATTTGCGGCCTGAAACCGCTCAAGGGATGTTCACACTCTTCAACCGTCTGTATGCCTTTCATCGGAAGAAGCTCCCTTTCGGGGTAGCCCAGCTAGGACGTGCATACCGCAACGAGATCTCGCCGAGGCAAGGAGTGATAAGGCTAAGGGAATTCTCCCAAGCTGAGGTCGAAGTATTTGTTCATCCGGATGAGAAGACCCACCCGGATTTCGCTAGATACGCAAAGGAGAAGCTACGCTTAGTCCCTCAGGATGCTGCAGAAGTTAGGGTTACGGCCGAAGATGCCGTAAAAGACGGATTAGTAGCTCACGAACTCCTCTGCTATCACATCGTCTTGATCAATAGATTCTTGGAAGGAATAGGCCTGCCGAAAGAAGACCTGAGGTTCAGACAACACCTTAAAAGCGAGATAGCGCACTACGCTGCAGATTGCTGGGATGCTGAGATCCAAACAGAACGCTTCGGATGGATCGAAGTAGTTGGTATTGCAGACAGAACGAACTATGATTTAATATCTCATGAGAAGCACAGCGGTGTTGAGTTAAATGCCTTCATCCAGTACGAAGTGCCTAAAATAGTCAAGAAGCGGATGCTGACACCGAAGATGGCGAGGATAGGAAAAGAATTCAAAGAAAGAGCGACAGAGATTGTTCAAAATTTGAGAGACGCAAGCAATGAAGACATGGACTTCTTTGAAGAGAAGGGATTCCTAGAGTTGCAAGTAAAAGGAGAGAAGATCAAGTTAGGGTCAGAGTCTATCGAGTTAAAACAGGTGGAGGAGAAGGTCCATGGAGAGAAAATTACTCCACATGTGATAGAGCCCTCCTATGGGATAGATCGCATTTTATACTGTCTGTTAGAGAAAGCCTACACCGAGCGGGATGATAGAAAAGTAATGAGTTTTAAGACCAATATAGCCCCAATAGACATTGGGGTCTTTCCTTTGGTGTCTAAGGATGAACTAAACGCAGTAGCCTTAAAGATTTTGAATGAATTAAAAAGCCTAGGCTTCTATGTAATTTATGACGGCTCAGATACTATAGGCAGGCGTTACTCGCGAGTAGATGAGATAGGCGTGCCATTCGCAGTCACCGTGGATTTTGATACCCTGAAGGATGATAGTGTAACCGTAAGAGAAAGAGACAGCATGAAACAGGTAAGAGTAAAAATTGGGAAGCTGCCGAAATTACTCGATGAACTAAGATAATAGCGCAAAGGTAAGCAATCAAAAATGTGTTAACCTTTGGTTACACTTCGCCAGCGAGCATTCCATCGATTTTCGCTATCGCATCTAATAGAGCTGATATCTCTTCTGGCTTCTTCTCTTCTTCCAACCTCTTCAATAACTCTTCTCGCTTCTTCTGCAAGGTAGCTCGAAGTCTCTCGTCGACTTTAGGTTTCTTTACTTTGTCTGTTTCCTCTCGCTTCTTGAATTCACCACAAATTGGGCAAATAATCTTACCCTCTTTCTTGAATAGGGGGGACTTGCAGGTATCACAGTGATACTGCAACATCTTCGCCTTGCTCAAGAGCAACTCAGCCATACCCTTCAATGCCTCTTCAGAATTCGCTTTCATACAATAGACTTTTATAGACCGTAGGTTTTTAAATTTAGCGTCATGGAGGTATTACTCATGGAGGAGAACAAAAAGATGGAAGAAATCGCCAGTGTCTTGGAGCCGGTAACTCGTGATACCTCTATACCGAGAAATATTCGGAGGTCGGCTGACGAAGCTAAGAATACCCTCCTCGACACAAGCCAAGATATTGGAGTTCGGGTGAGCTCAGCCATCTATCTTCTTGAGGAAATAAGCAATGATAGGAATCTTCCTCTTCACGCTAGAACCCTTATCTGGAATGTAGCCAGTGAACTAGAGACGATAAAGCTAGATTAGCTGATATAGATGAGGGGAAAAATATTGTCTATAGTGAAGGAATTAGAATTCGTTACTTTAGATGATATAAGGCTAATTCTTGGAGATGTCAAGAAGAAAACATTAGAAGAAAATTTCAACGCCCTAGAAAAAAAGAGAGATCTTCTCAAGCTACGCCCAGAAGAAAATTCTCTCTCTAAAGAAGGATTTATCCCAGGCCCAAATTTAGAAGCAGATGAAGATCTAGAATTAAGGAAAACATTAGCCGCTGAGGGTCTGAATAAGAGACACGATATTGTCGACTGGGATTCTTTATCGAAAAGACTTATAGAAGATTTGACTATAGAAATACAAGAATTAAAAGAAAATATTGGGCAACTACACGAAGATCCAAAAAATCTAGAGATGCAATATTTTGATCTCTCATTAAAATATCACGGGATATATAGGTTGCTCTACGAAAATTATGATTCTGGCATCCTAAATCCTATCTACATATTACTACAAGAATGTAAATCCTATCTAGACAAACTAGAATACAGAGAGGCCCCTTGATTTCACTTGGAATTATTATAAAAGCATTATTACAATAATGTTTTAAATAAAAAGTTCATTAATTGTTTTGTCCATATTTATATTTATAAGTTTCGAAATCAATCTGAATTGGATAAGCTTCTATTTAATTAAATCCCGAGATATTTGGGCTAGAAAATTAAAACCCAATATTTGGCAGTTCACATGACACTGTATCGTATATGAAATAAAGAGTTTGTAGGGAAAGGCTCCTGATAAAGGTATATCTCCAATGGAAGTAAAGGGGTTATTCTTATCTTTTCCTATTTATTTTTTCCATTAGAAATGATTCCCTCCCTCTTTGATATGTTAAAGTTTAAATGTATCAGGCTCTGTCCCTATTTTCATCCCGGTAATGCAAATTATGGGTCTAAATTATTTTCATCCTTCCATAGGAAGATATGGGGGGCGTAGCAAAAACGTTAAATAGCTAAAGAATTTATCTACCATTAAAGCATGTAATTAACCTACAATTTTTCCAGTGGAACCATAGGTTAACGCTTTACGGAGAAACAGATAATGGACTTCAAAACTTCATTAAGTGGAATATTTGAATCAATTCTTGAGAAAGAACCTTTATTCAATAACAAAGAGGCCTTAAGACATTCCTATACGCCTACTGAACTGCCTCATAGAGACGCAGAAATCAAGCAGTTGGCATCCATTCTCGCTCCGGCCTTGAAAGGCGAGACACCATCCAACATTTTGATTTATGGAAAGAGTGGTACAGGTAAAACGATCGTCTCAAAATTTATATGTCACGAGCTAAAGGAAACAGGAGTCAAACTTGGAGTGCCAGTTGCTACTGTCTACATAAACTGTGAGACCACAGATACCAAGTATCGCGTGCTTGCGAACTTGGCTAAACAATTCGGCGAGAACGTACCCTTCACCGGTTGGCCTACCGACAAGGTTTACAGTGCCCTATTAGAGGCTGCGGACAAGGATAAAAAAAGGATAATAATACTCTTGGATGAAATAGACAAACTCGTGATCAAAGACGGCGACAAAGTCCTCTATAACTTAACCCGCATGAATTCTGAATTGGAAAACGCGAGGGTAAGCATCGTAGGGATATCCAATGACCTGAAATTTACCAACTACCTTGACGCACGGGTTCAGAGTTCCTTGGGACAGGAAGAGGTAGTGTTCTCACCCTATAATGCGAGGCAGTTAGAGGATATCCTAACACAGAGGGCGGAACTAGCTTTCAAGCCAGGCGTCCTAGATGAATTTGTCATACCTCTGTGCTCTGCTCTTGCTGCAAGAGAGCATGGAGATGCCAGAAAAGCCTTGGATTTGCTCAGGATATCAGGGGAGGTAGCTGAGCGAGAGAACGAGGAAAGAGTCACAGAGGTCCATGTTAGAAAAGCCAACGAGAAGATAGAGGCCGATAACATCGTGGAAGCAGTCAGGACGCTGCCTACCCAGAGCAAGCTCCTACTATACTCTGTTATCTTGTTAGAGGAAAGAGGAGAGCGCTCGATAACTACTGGCGAGGTTTATGATGTCTATAAGAGGCTCTGCAGGTCTGTCTCCCTAGATACGCTGACCCAGAGGCGGGTATCTGACTTGATTTCTGAACTCGATATGCTTGGCATCTTAAATTCATGTGTGATAAGTAAGGGCAGGTACGGTAGAACTAAGGAGATCAAGCTTGAGGTGCCGCCAGTAGGAATAAAACTGGTTTTAGAGGATGACATCAGGCTCAAGGACCTCATAGAATTTCAGCTTCCCCAGCGGCGATTGAGATAATTTCTCAAGCCGCGGGAGGGAAAATCATGGATGATATGGAAATTTTGAGCAGGTTTTTAAGGAGTAATATAAACATTCACCCCTCAGCTCTCGAATATCTCCGAAAAAGGGACGCTGAGGGTATAGAGAGAGTCATCTCAGAGGCAGAGAATGGGGAGAATATACCAGAGGTACTCACTCTGGAATATCTTAAATCCATTTATGATAGCCCGGGAATCGATGGGAAAGAAATAGAAGAGGAAAACGGTGAGGAGACTCAAGAAGTTGTAGTGCAGAGGCCCAGGAAAAGAGCATTAGCTGAGGAATACGAGGCTGAGTTAGAGATACGGCGCGATAAAGACATCACTAAGAAATCCTTCTCTGAGGGCAAACTCCAGAGTTTCTTGGATTACTTCAACGATCGCTATGATAAGCTTGCCAAGATCCTTAGGAACAGAGATACATTGAGGGACGCTACCCCTATAGATTGGATGAAGAAGAGTAAGGGCGGCGTAAAGATAATTGGGATGGTCAACGAAGTAAAGCCGACTAGAAAAGGGCATGTGATCGTTGAACTCGAAGATCCGACAGCTACTATTCCCATCCTGATTTTAAACAGCAATAGAGAGTTACAGGGAGTAGCCAAGGAATTAGTGAAGGATGAGGTAATAGGTGTGGAGGGGAACCTCGGCAAGGACAGCGATATAATAATAGCAAAGGAGATTTTTTTCCCTGACGTACCTGTGAAGAATGGATTAAAGAAAAGCCAAGTGCCTCTCGCCCTTGCTTTGGTATCAGATATCCATATGGGGAGCACGAAGTTTTTGGAGGAGGACTTCTTAAAATTCATTAAGTGGCTTAGAGGAGATTTGGGCACCTCGAGGCAGCGGGAGCTCGCAGGCAGAGTGAAATACCTCATCATTGGCGGCGATCTTGTGGATGGCGTTGGAATCTATCCAGGGCAAGAAAGCGAGCTAGAGATCAAGGACATCTACCAGCAGTACAAAAAGCTCGCTGACTATCTTACTCAAGTGCCAGATCACGTAGAGATAGTGGTCATCCCAGGGAACCACGATGCAGCTCGTCAGGCAGAGCCCCAACCCGCGATTATGGAGGAATTCGCACCGGACTTCTACAAGGACCCTAGAGTACACATGGTCGGAAACCCCTGCTATACCATGGTTCATGGTGTGGACGTGCTATCATATCATGGCAGAAGCCTAGACGACATCATATCTACTATGCCAGATATGTCCTACTCGCGGCCAGCGAAGGCTATGCTCGCGTTAGTGAAAAAGAGACACCTTAGTCCAGTCTATGGTGGAAAGGTACCCCTCGCACCTGAAGCAATGGATTATATGCTAATCGAGGACACGCCTGATATTTTCCATGTAGGTCATGTGCACACCGCAGAGGTTTCTAATTATCGGGGTGTTCTCCTGATAAACTCTGGTACATTTCAAGACCAAACATCCTTTCAGAGGAAGTTGAACGTGATTCCAACTCCCGGGAGAATACCCATAGTAGATCTGCAGACTCAAAAGACCACCATCATGAGGTTTGACATCTGATTGAGGCATGTAGCATGGAAGCATATTTTGAGATGCTGGAAGCAGAGGCTAAAAAAGCATATGCGATAGCTAATGAGGCGAGGAAGAAGGGCGTAGATCCAGAGTTGACCTCAGAGATACCTCTGGCTAAAGATCTTGCGGGACGAGTAGAGGGACTAGTTGGACCGAAGGGCGTAGCTAAGAGGATCAGGGAGTTGAGCGGCGAGGATAAAGAGGTGGTAGCTCTTCAGATAGCTAGAGAGATAGCAGAGGAGCAATTTGGGAAATTTACTTCAAAAGAGGAGCTCTGTGAACAATCCCTACGAACATCGCTCGCAATACTAACAGAGGGTATAGTAGCGGCTCCGTTAGATGGAATAGTCAAGGTTAAGATAAAGAAGAACCACGATGGCAGCAGGTATCTAGCAATATATTTCGCCGGCCCTATAAGAAGCGCTGGGGGATCCGCTCAAGCCTTAGCAGCTCTAACAGGGGATTACATTAGGCGTGTCTTAGGCTTGGACAGGTATAAGCCTACTAATGAGGAGGTAGAGCGCTTCGCCGAGGAGGTAGAGCTATATAACGCTGAGGCTTCAAGGCTCCAGTACCTCCCTAGTTCTCATGAGGTTCGAGAGGCAGTTAGAAATATTCCTGTTGAGATCACAGGGGAGTCCACAGATAAGGTGGAGGTCTCAGGCTATAGGGACTTGGAGCGGATAGAAACAAATCGGCTCAGGGGTGGAGCGGTATTGGTCTTAGCAGAGGGCGTGCTCCAGAAGGCTCCCAAGATCTTGAAGTATGTGGAGAAATTCGGACTCGAGGGTTGGGATTGGAGCAGTAGCTCTAGTTCGCTCAAAGACGAGAAAAGCGACCCGGAGATAGGCCCGAGCTACAAATACATAAAGGACCTCATCGCTGGACGGCCTGTGCTTGCGCATCCCTCTGCGAAGGGAGGCCTAAGGCTTAGATATGGTAGGAGCAGGAACTCCGGCTATGCAGCAACCTGTATGCATCCAGCTACATTAGCGCTATTGGATGATTTCATTGCTATTGGCACACAGATCAAGACAGAGAGGCCTGGAAAGGGCTCGGCTGTCGCTACATGTGATTCCATTGAAGGACCAATAGTGAAGCTTGCCGATGGGAGTGTCATCAGGGTGGAGAGTGTCGAGGAGGCGGAGAAGCTTAGGGATGCGGTGAGAAAAATCTTGTTCTTGGGTGATATTTTAGTGAACTACGGCGACTTCCTGGAGAACAATCACAGACTGATGCCCTCTGCCTATGTGGAAGAATGGTGGCTTCAGGAGTTGGAAAAGGCAGGAGGCTCCTTTTCAGGCATGCCCAGCCAAGAAGAGGCTCTCCAGCTCTCTAAGGAATATAATGTTCCACTGCATCCTAGATACACTTACTTCTATCATGATGTGGAAAAAGAGGACCTTAAGCAATTGACATCTTGGCTCTCCACAGGGGAATTAGTAGATGATTCATTGATGCTCAAGAACTCTGAGGAGAAGAGGATCTTGGAGCTCGTGGGCGTGCCTCATTCCGTGAAGGCAGGGAAAGTTAGGATAAGGGAATACAAGCCCCTTATCAGTGTTTTGGGTATGGGAGAAGAATTCTCCACAGAGAAATTTCTGGAGGCATATGAGAAGGCGAGTAGCACCATGGAGCTAGTGAACAGCTTTGGGGTAAAGGTCATGGAGAAGGCCCCTACTTATATTGGAGCCAGGATGGGCCGGCCGGAGAAGGCCAAGGAGCGAAGGATGAAGCCTGCGGTCAGCGTTCTCTTCCCAATAGGACAGGCTGGGGGCAGGACTAGGGATATTAAAAAGGCATCCCAGCAAGGAAGCGTTGAAGTGGATGTGGCTAGGAGGGAGTGCCCAAAATGTGAGCATGTGAGTTCTACGACCTTTTGTCCCAACTGCGGTGAGGCTACGCGACTCAAGAGGGTATGCATATCTTGTGGGCGCAACTGGGAGGATGAAAGGGATAGATGCAAGTGCGGCTCCTTAATTGTTGCATACGAAAAACGCAAGTTGGATGTGAAGGAACTTTTGGATGCCGCTGTGAAGATGGTCGGCGATTCCCCTAACGATATCAAAGGCATCATTGGTATGAGCTCAGAAAAGAAGATCCCGGAGTCCCTGGAGAAAGGCATCCTCAGGTCGAAGCACGGAGTCTACGTGTTCAAGGATGGCACTACACGTTTCGATTCCACAGATATGCCTCTTACTCATTTCAAGCCTGTTGAGATCGGTGTTAGTGTAGAGAAGATAAGGGAGTTGGGCTATGACAGAGATTGGGAGGGCAAGCCATTGGAATCTGAAGAGCAGTTGGTGGAGCTGAAGTGCCAGGATATCCTCCTTCCAGAAACAGGGGCCGTGTACTTTTTGAGGGTCTCACAGTTCGTAGATGAGCTCCTGGTAAAGGTCTATGGTCTAAAGCCCTTCTATAACGCCGAGAATAAGGAAGATCTACTGGGGCATTTGGTTTTAGGCTTAGCACCTCATACGTCAGCGGCTATTTTGGGCAGAGTTATAGGCTTCATCCAAGCTAACGTAGGTTTTGCTCATCCCTACTTCCATGCCGCGAAAAGGAGGAACTGTGACGGCGACGAAGATGCTCTCTTTCTCTTATTGGATGCTCTGTTGAACTTCTCCAAAGCTTACTTACCGAGCACTAGGGGTGGTAAGATGGATGCTCCTCTCGTCCTTACCACTAGGCTCGACCCCAAGGAGATAGACGATGAAGCCCACAACATTGATATCGCGAACACCTATCCCTTGGAGTTCTATGAGGCTACACTACGCTATGCATCGCCGAGGGAAGTAAAAGATCTCATTGAAACCATTGGCGACCGCATTGGAGATTCTGGGCAGTACTCTGGTATGGGCTTCACTCATTCCACGGGCGATATCTCCAATGGCCCGAAGACGAGTGCCTATAAGACCTTCGGTACGATGATGGAAAAGGTCCAGCGCCAATTAGAGCTCGCGGGCAGGATTAGGGCGGTGGATGAGCACGATGTAGCCAAACGCGTTGTAGAGAGTCATTTCCTGCCTGATCTAGCTGGTAACCTGAGGACGTTCTCAAAGCAGACTATAAGGTGCGTCAGTTGCAACGCTAAATATAGACGCGTGCCCCTGAGTGGGAAGTGCAGGCGCTGTGGCGGCAAGCTTGTCCTAACAGTATCGAAGGGCGGTGTAGAGAAGTATCTGGGAGTAACCAAGAACTTGATAGAAAAATATAATTTAGACGACTATCTCAGGCAACGCGTTAGAATCCTGGAGGTGAGTATATCCTCGGTCTTTGACAACGAGGGTGCAAGGCAGGTCTCGCTTTCAGATTTCTAGGTATAGGTAAAAATAGTTATATTCCATGGAACTATCTTTATTCATGTCTCCTCTCAATTCCTTCCTAGCAAAAGACAATGCTGTGAAGTTACCTCTTGGGTGCTGCCTGGATGACATTCTAGATGGTGGTATAGAGACCAAAGTTATTACCCAGGTCTATGGGCCCCCTGCATCTGGCAAGACTAATCTCTGTTTGCTTGCAGCTGTAAACTGTGTCCGAGCTGGGAAAAAAGTAGTTTTCATCGACACTGAGGCAGGGCGCTCTGTAGACAGGTTAAAGCAGCTAGCCAAAGACGACTTTGAAAGAGTGCTCAAGAACAGCTATTTCTATGAACCCACCAAATTTAAGGATCAGAATATCATCGTGGAGAACCTTAAGGAAATCATAGATGAGAAATTCGGACTCATCGTGCTAGATTCAGCTGTCTCCCTCTACCGTTTGCACATGAACGGTGATAATGCCTCGACTGCGAACAAGCAACTCAGCAGACAGCTTGCGAAACTCAGTGAGCTAGCCAGGAAGCACAACTTAGCTGTGATAATCACGAATCAGGTGTACTCTTCATTCGAAGACGGGGGTGTAGAGCCCATAGGTGGGAGTGTTCTGAAGTACTGGAGTAAGGCGATAGTAGAACTCAAAGAGGACAGAGACAAGAAGAAGGAAGCAATATTGAGGAGACATCGCAGCTTGCCGCAGGATATAAAGACTAAGTTCGTTATAACAGGCAACGGCTTTAGGGATGCTAACTAGTCTTTTTTTCGTTAGAGGCGCTATGCAATAACGTGTCCAGATTTTTATAGCATCTGCCTTAAATAATAGAGAAGTATGAAGGAAATAAAACTACCAGAGCCGAAATATAAGGGTGATGTCTCTGTGGAGGAGGCGATCCTCAGAAGGAGATCGATTAGGGATTTCAGTAGTAAGTCCATATCTATAGAGAATCTATCTCAGATACTCTGGGCAGCGCAAGGGATAACAGGCAGGGAGGGAGGATACAAACTTAGGGCTGCACCATCTGCCGGTGCCCTGTACCCTGTAGAGATATATGTTGTTATGGAAGAAGGGGTGTATCACTACGATCCCAAGGAGCACATGTTACACCAAACATCCAATGAAGACTCTAGAGAAAAACTTTGTAGAGCGGCTCTTTCACAGGAGTTCATAGCAGAAGCCCCAGTAGACATAGTTATTACAGCTGTCTTTGAAAGGACGAGGATAAAATACGGGGAGCGGGATGTTAGATACGTTTATGCAGAGGCAGGGCACGTCTCACAGAACATCTATCTCCAATGTGTTGCTTTAGATCTAGGCACAGTTACTGTAGGCGCCTTTCACGATGAACGGGTGCAGAATGTGCTTGGAATACCAAGCGATCACATGCCCATCTATATCATGCCGGTTGGCTATGAGCGTAGATAGGATAGTATAGTATGAATGAGAAGGGTGTCGTAAGTGCGTTATGCTTTGAAAGTCTTCTACGATGGGAGAAACTTCTATGGCTCCCAAAGGCAGCGCTTTAAGAGGACGGTTGAAGGAGCTAGGCGATATCGTTTGAAGCAGAATTTCAGGGGGATATCTGTCCTATTTTAAATCATCACTCGGTATCCAGGCTTACGGCTTTATCTTGCATTCTAGAATCCACCTCTAACCATCATAACTCCCACACACGGCACCAAAGGATAGTGCCATGAATTCCACGGCGACGATGTCTTCGGTGCTCTTCTCTTCCTTGATGTAACTTTCTTGGTTTCTATGGATAAGCACGCAGAAACTAATTATCTCCCCGCAACTTTTTAAATGTTAATCCACTGAATATACCCTGAGAGAGATGGAAGTAGATACTAAAGACATTGATTCTTCAAAGATAATTAAAGGACTGATACAAAAAGGTAAAATAACTCTAGACGACCTCATAGCTGAAATTCAGGAACAAGTAATTGCTAGTGGTGCCAGAAAACTTTCTCAAGAAGAGATATTAAAGTCTTTAAGACTCACACGGAAGGAAGTCTTCAGGAAGCATTTTGGATGAAGGCTTATTTAGACACAAATATCTTTATCATCATGCTTTATTTTCCAGAGTCAAGTTCTGCAAAGATTATCTCTGCATGTGGGAGTGAAATATTTACGCCAGTGATTTCTGAATACAGCGTCACTGAGGTGCTCGAAAATGTTAAACGAAATCTTGGAAAGGACATCGCAAGTTCTTTGAGAGAGCTGATTTTTAGCATACCCAAATTAGTGATTGTAAGGAACTTTGAGATTAAGGATAAGCTTGAGGAATTTAAAGAGCTGGTAGCAGATCTCGATGACATTCCTCATATTGCAGCTTACTTTCACGCAGAGTGCGACATTTTTGTTACATCCAACCGGAAGCTGACTCAAATGAAAATTAAAGATAGAGTTATCTTCAAAACTCCAGATGACTTTTTGGAGATGTTGTAAGATTCATTTCGTGCTCACACAATTTTTCAAGAAGTAGGTGGCCTCTACGGCTGGCAAATTTCTTTTGTACGAGGCTGTGGAATCCAAGGCGCTAGAAATATAAGGCAAGAATGACATATGTAATAGTATGTCAAAAGTCGGAGATGTTATGACAAAACCTGTTAGGACTATCACCCCTTCGTCTACCATGGCAGAGGCAGCTAGGGTGATGAGGATGAACCGAATAGGTTGCCTCGTAGTAGTAGATGGAGATAATCTGGTTGGTATAGTGACAGAGCGCGACATTGCATACAAAATCGTGGCAGAAGAAAAAGGCTTATCCACCACTGTAGAAGAGGCTATGACCAAAGATTTGAAGACCACAGATGGGGAGAAGAACCTGAAGGATGCAGCTAAGCTAATGGCGTCGCACCTCATACGGCGTCTGCCAGTAGTGGAGGGTGGTAGTCTGGTAGGAATAATAACCATCGAGGATATAATGCGCGCTGAAAAGATAGACGAGGACCTACAAGCGTATTCCTATACCTAGCTCTAACTAGCTTATCAATATGGTTACTCGGTGTTCTGGCACCTCGACGATATCAGCCTCTCCCTCGCCCTTGACCTCGCTCTTTATCTCTTTGATATGTCGCGGCAGGACCTCATATTCCTTCCCCTTCACGGTTAGTAGGAATTTACTTCTTTCCTTCAACTCCCTTGCCGCATCCTCCTTTTGAGAACTCAAGTGCTCGATTATATCCTTTGCAGCCCCTTTAAATTCTGGTCCAAGCGTTGAATAATCAGGCACTATCTCAAGGATCGTCTTCTCTACCTTAACTTTCCCCCTACTTACTTCCAGTCTTTCGATCTGCATCGCGCCCTTAATCGTCCTCTCATCCCTTTCTAAGATAGAACACGCTTCTTCGTCAGCATGGAGAGAGACCTTGCTGAGGGTGTGATTCAGAGGCAGTCCCTTGTCAGCCTTATACCTCCTTATCCTGGAGATAACGCTCCTTACTAACTCCCCCTCGGTTTGTGCCCGTGCATCCAGTGGAATATCCTCTGAATTCGGCCACATGGAGACATGCACGCTGACATCTCCTTCTTTATCGAAGATTTCCTGGTATATCTCCTCTGTTATATGCGGCACTATCGGTGCAAGTAGCTTTATCGATGTCAAGAGCACTTGGTAGAGTGTCTGCTGGGCGGCATTTCTACTTGCATCGCCGTATACCTTGGGGTTGTACAGCCTGTGCTTCACCATCTCTATGTAGTCGTCGCAGAAATCATGCCAAAAGAATTGCTCGGCACCAACCTTTGTCTTGCTGTATCTATACCTCTCGAAATTCTTAGTGCCGTCTTCCACTACCTTATGCAGTCTAGCCAGAATCCATTTGTCCAATAACTCAAGAGATACAGGTGCCTCCTTTGAGTAATCTTCTAAGTGCATACCCACGAATCTAGAAGCATTCCACAACTTGTTCAGGAATTTCTGTCCCTTTGCAATGTCCTTTTCCCTGTAAGGAAGGTCTTCCCCCAACGTGGCGCTGGAAGCCCAGAATCTTACTGCGTCTGCGCTGTACTTCTCGATCATACCCTCTGGGAGCACTACATTTCCCTTGCTCTTGCTCATGCCCTTGCCGTGCTCGTCTAAGCCGTGCCCGCTCATCATAACGTCACGCCAGGGAATGCTTCCGTGATGCAGCCATGCCTTGAAGATTGTGTAGAAGGCCCATGTACGTATTATGTCATGTGCTTGGGGGCGCATGGTCATCGGGAACACTCGTTTAAAGAGTTCTTCATTAGCATTCCACTTCGTGGCTATCTGGGGCGTCATAGACGAGGTCATCCAGGTGTCAAATACGTCTAGATCAGGCGTGAAGCTCTCGTCCTTGCATTTGGGGCAGTGCTTTACCGGCGGCTCATCCACCTCTGGATTCACAGGCAGGTCCTCCTCCCTAGCTACTATTACTTCGCCGCATTTTTCACAGTACCAGACAGGTATTGGTATGCCGAAGTAGCGCTGCCTGCTTATGCACCAGTCCCAAGCTAGGTTTTCCACCCAGTTCTCATACCGCTTCCTGTAGAAATCCGGATGCCACTTTATCTTGCGGCCTTGTTCTATTAATTTCTCCTTGAATTCCAGTGTCTTGATGAACCATTGCTCAGTAACTATGAACTCCACGGGGGTATCGCATCTCCAGCAGGCTCCCACGACCTGTTCCAGTTTTTCCTTTTTCTTTAAGAAGCCCTTACTTTCAAGGTCCTCCAGTATTCTCTCTCTAGCGTCTTCTATGCTCAGCCCCGCGTATTCCCCAGCGCTTTCTGTCATCATCCCTCTCTCGTCTATGCACATTCGCAGAGGTAGATTATGCGTCTTCCACCACGCTATATCTGTGCTGTCTCCAAAGGTGCAGATCATGACTATCCCAGTGCCGAATTCTGGGTCCACCTTGGGGTCTTCCATTATCGGTACTTCCTGCCCGAAGATGGGCACCCTAGCTTTTCTACCGACTAACCAGCCGTGCCTCTCGTCCTCGGGATGAACAAAGATCCCAACGCAGGCCGGCAGGAACTCTGGTCTAGTAGTGGCAATGGATATCCTCTTCTCGCCGTCCTCCAGCTCAAAATCTATGTAGTTCAGTGTGGTCTCTCTCCCAAGGTCCTCAACCTCAGCCTGTGCAAGCGCAGTCTGGTGATAGGGGCACCACAGCGTGGGCTCCTCGCTCCTGTACACGTAGCCCTTTTTGTGCAGATCCAGGAAGGACATCTGTGCTACTTTCTGGCACCAGGGATCTATGGTACGGTAGAAGATGTCCCAGTCGCAGGAGAAACCCAGGTGCTTGAACATCGGCCTCATGAATTCTTCTTCTATCTTCTCGGTTTCCTCCATGCAGAGCTTCTTAAACTCCTCCCGTGAGATCTTGCTCTTGTCCACCTTGTGAACCTCTTCAACATGCTTCTCGGTCGGCAGACCATTGTCGTCAAAGCCTATCGGGAAAAAGACATTATAGTTGCGCATGCGCCAGAAGCGGGCCATGAACTCGAACTGCGAGTAATGCATAGCATGTCCCATATGCAGGTGATAGGCGCTGGCATAAGGCGGGGGCGTATCTATGCTGAAGATTGGTTTGCTGCTCTCAAAATCGAATCTATAGATTTGTCGCTCGTCCCACTCTCTCTGCCACCTGGGTTCTATCTTTTTCGGGTCGTATTTCTCCAGCATCAGTATACCTACCTCAATCCAAGTTCAACCTCAAGCCATCGTAGGCAGAGATTGTCTTTACGCCTGACTTCTCCTCCACCCATCTAGCTTCTTCCTCTGTTATGCCGAGCATCTTCATCCCGAAGTGCTGCATTACAACAAGCTCAGGTTCAGCTTCCCTCACTATCTTGACTACGTCTCCGGAGCAGAGGTGCCAGGGTATTCTAGCATTTTTTGGCCTTATCGCATTGAATATTATAACCCTAGAGCCTTTATAATATCTTGAAAGCCCTTCGAAATACTGCGTATCAGAGGTATAGGTTATCGTACCTATATCTGCGTGCAACTTTAACCCAACGCATGTGCGGTCGCTGTGCTTTGTTGGAAGAGCTTGAATGTGTAGGCCATAGAGGTCAAATTCCTTCCAAGGTTTCAAGAGATGGATGTCACGTACCTTGGACTTGTGGTACTTGGAGATACCTGGCCCCAGCTGATTCTTCCCGACCAGGACGCTTTCGCTCGCTGCAAGCACGCCCTTGGACTTGGTCATACCGTGGGTCATGGCCTCTATTAAGACTTCAGCATCGTTGTAGTGATCAGGGTGGCAGTGAGTTACAATGACAGCATCTGTGTTCAAGGGAGAGATATCATAATTCTTAAGTGCTACTAGTGCTCCAGGGCCTGGGTCAATGTGGATCTTTTTATCACCGTGTATCCTAAAGCCGCCTGTTCCCAGCTTCTGTGTTAGAGTGGTCCATCTGCCACCTCCGGTGCCGAGGAATATGATTTCCATGTCTTTGAGTCTTATGCCATGTTCTAACTTAATCTTTTCTGTCTTTAATTCCGGCAGTGTGAAAACAAACTGCGGAAGATTTTTTTACCAAATGAGCTAAGGAAGAGGTGATGGAGCTAGGATATAGGGTCTTCAACAGCGGGGATATCTCCAAATTCGACCTAGATTTTGTCCAGGTCTCGGTCTGGCACAAGAAGATGAATGACCTGGGGAAGATTGCGAGGATCTGCGAGGACCTGAGTGAAATAGACATGCCCTTTGTGGTCCATGTATTGGGCGTCTACCTTTCGGATACCCGCCCAGAACGGGAGAAAAGCCTTGCCATATTAAGGGAGTATGCAAGCCTCTCTGATCTCGGGATAATCCTGCATGACGAAACGCTGCCTAATGGTGAAAGGCTACATGGACTATGGAGAGAGAACTACGTGAGGGGGATTACGGAGTTGCAGGGTATATGCAAGGTCTCACTGGAAAATTCCCATGATTCTCCAAATGCACTATGGTTCTGGAATGAATTTGCGGATTCCATAACCATAGATATCGGGCACTTTGTCTCTGCTGGTATGGATGCATCTGCCGTAATCAGGGCTATGACAGAGGATCACCTCTCGAAGTTGGAGTATATCCATGTGCATAAGCACAACGGCATAAAACCAGGGGGCATAACTGATCACTGGGCCCTAGAAGAGGGCTGCGTGGAGCTCTCTGCACTCAAGGAAGTGCTGGATTTAAAGGAGGACGTTAAGGTAGTAGTAGAGGTAGATGGTTACGAGGAATTGAGGAGGAGTATTGACCTAGTATCAAAGCTGAGGTAGGAGCATGATTCCAGAAGTCAAGGAAACAGCTGGCAGGATAGCTAGGATGGAGGTGAGGGGAGCCGGGAAGATAGCTAGAGAAGCAGCTGCAGCACTCAAGATTTGGGCTGAGAAATCAAATGCAAGAGATGTGGATTCCTTCTTAAAAGGACTTGAAGAAGCTGGAGATGTCTTGATATCAGCTAGACCAACAGCTGTCTCCCTTCCAAATGCAGTTAGGTTCGTACTGCGGAGGGCTAAGGCAGCCGATTTAGACCTAGAGGCGTTGAAGAAGGCCACGATAGATACTGCAAACGCTTTCGTAGAGGCCTCTGAGAAAGCTGTAGAGAGGATAGGAAAGATAGGCGCCAAGAGAGTATCAGATGGCGATGTTATTATGACACACTGCAACTCCACTGCTGCACTGTCTATTATCAAGACTGCTTGGAAACAGGGTAAAAAGATAAAGGTGATAGCAACCGAGTCGAGACCGAGACGGCAAGGGCTAATAACAGTTAAGCAGCTCGCCGAAGCGGGTATACCTGTTACTTTAATTGTTGATTCTGCTGTCCGTGCTTTCATGAAAGAAGTAGATAAGGTGATAGTTGGAGCAGACAGCATTGCCTCTAATGGTGCGGTGATAAACAAGATAGGCACATCACAGCTCGCCTTAACAGCCCATGAGGCAAGAGTATTGTTTCTAGTTGCTGCTGAGAGCTACAAGTTCCATCCAGAGACTCTAGTAGGCGAGTTGGTAGAAATCGAGGAGAGGGATGCAAAAGAAGTAGTTGATCCCGGGGAACTACCAGGTGTTGTGATCCGTAATCCGGCCTTTGACGTTACACCGCCAGAGTACATAGATTTGATAATAACAGAGAAGGGCGTGATTCCGCCGCAGGCAGCCTTCACTGTGATAAAGGAAGAGTTCGGCTGGGCCGTTGGTGAGGACTAAATTCCATAAGATCGAGAATTTGGTATTATCCTTTTTTTGGATTAATACTGGTCTTTAAACTTTAAAGGTTAGACTCTTCAACTTGGAGTAAACTAGCTCGGCAAGTCGCTCTAAATTAACAGTATCAGCCTGGTTGTATTGAATGAGCGAGTCTAGGGAAGCTCTGTCTCCAAGCGTCTGCCACCTGTGCCAGAGTCTGGCGGCCTCAAATCCGTCCATCCCCTTGACATCGCTTTTCCTGCCTATACCCACTTGTTCTTCAATGTTTTTCAGTCCCCCAGTTAAGCCGATCCTCCTGCCGGCGAAGCACAGATCTAGATGTGGCACTTCAAAGTGTACCCCGAATTCATGTTGGATGAACGGCAGGTCGAAGGCAGAGCCGTAGAATGTAACTACCATCAGGTACTTGGAGAGTTCTTCTGCAAGCGATTCTCGATCCAGGTTTATACCCCTGACGAAGGTCTTCACTGCGCTGCCGTCGTATATGCTTAAAGCAGTAGTAGTGCCGTTATACGAGCTTAGGGACGTGGTTTCTATGTCTAGGTAGCAGGTTTTATCCTTGAATGCCTCGTAGAGTCTCCACTGCTCCCTCTTCCCCAGCTTGTAGGAGAAGTAGTAGGGGATCTCGTTGTCCAAGTGGAATTTGGCGAGCTCCAATTCCTTGTCAAGGTTTCTTTTACGGTTGTCGGAGATGCCTACGATATCCTCTTTTCCTAGAAAATCATCCCAGTGGAGGATGCCTTGCCTCCAGAGGTTCTTCTCAGTCTTATATCCTATGCCGTCGAGGAGGATGAAGGTGTTCTCGATCATACTTAGTGCTACATCTATCTATAGCCTTTAACTTGGTTTTCCAAGCATATGAAAAGTGATTTCTATAGTATAAATAAGAGAAAATAAATGAGGCACTGTTGATTCCACGTTTTTGAGTGGTGCATTTTTGGGCTGTCCAAAACACCGGTTGGTCACGCTTGGGCTAGGAATCAAAACCTTATTGTTTTGTATCTACAGGTAATTGACATAAAAAATAAGGAATGACCTCCTTAAATGTTAAAAAATGCAGTGTTGCTTCTCTGGAACCTTTGTGATCATTATACGCGCGTTTGGGTATTTTTCTTTGGCTTGATCATAAATTGCCCTGATGTCCTTGCCATGAGACACTATCTCATTGTCAGCTATAGCTATCCATTCCCCGAGATATTTGGTTAGGTTTGCCTTCATAAATGCATTATAGGCTTTCACACTTGCCACCTCTTTTCCTCAATTAGCGTGGAAAAACCTACCAAAGGATAACAAATATATATTTACCAGATATTAAATATCTGAATAAACGCTATACCGGGGTTTTGAATTAGTCAAAGATTTTCAAGGAATATTAACAAGAGGGGGAATCTTGAACTGGTTGAAAAAGACTGATTAAATTTAACTACCAGATTCAGCTTCGGAGGCGATGTTCTCCTTATTTTCATCTTCTGAATTTTTAGTTTCGTGTCTATCAGATCCAGCAATGACCATTACTCTTTGACCTTGAGTCCAAACATTGGTTTTAACATATTTTTTCCTGGCTCCAGTTTCTCTGATACTATCTTGTTCTGCTTCTGAAAGGACCTCTTGAACTATTGATCCTACTTCTTCGGGCGCATCCGGTCCCCCAAGAATAACCACGAATTTCTCATTTTTATAGTGCTCAAAGTCATATACATTAGTATGAATGACCTCCAATCCTTTGTTACGGAGGAAACCAAAAAGTTCTGCTGCAAGTGGGAAGTCAATGGAGTTGGCGAGAACAACTATCTTGGGTTTCTGAGCTTTGGTTTCTCTTGATGAGGGACTTTCGACTACATTTGGGGCTCTCTTTTCATCGGTAGTGCCATCACCGTCTTTATCTATTTCCATTATATTCTCGGTAACAGAAAGGCCAACTTCGGTAGTAGCTACGGTTTTTTGTGCAACTGGTACATTTTTATAAATGATAGTGTTTGTTTCCTCGGACCTTGTTTGATTGATAATTAAATCAAAATCACCTTCATCAGTTGCTTGGATGTATGTCTGATATTTTTCTTTTTCACTGCCTGTTAGAATTATAAATTCGTGTTCACCATCGCCCGAATAGATTGAGTTTGGAATCTCATTATATTTTTTATTCAAGCTATCTTCATGTCTAGTCCCTACTTTTCTCCCTGAAGAATCTTCAACTAATAAATCCACAGGAGAAAGAGCTGTTAGTTCGGTAATGGTATCTAAGGAACAAGGAGGGATACATGAACTAAATGTATTTGACCTGGTGAATTTTGGCAACGGTTTGTTGATCATAAATTCATTTGAAGTTCCATCTTCTAATTCCACTACTACTTTTTCAAGTGTTATGGATGGATATTGCGCCTCATAATAAACGAGGGTATCTAAAGGTGCTTTCGTTCCAGGTGATCCGGCCATGAGTGAAAGGAAGCTAAAAAGGTCTTTTAAAAAATCAAAATTCCTTTTTTTAATATCTTTTATAATCACATTTCGCTTGTAAATCCCATCGCCTGTTTTAGCAAAGTCAAAATAATTAGTTGGAAGATCACTCTCTGTATAATCTTCAACCTTCAAATAACCAGTAACCTTTGTGATCCTCCCCGGATTTTCAAAATTTAAACTAATCAATGAATCTATGAAGATTCCACCATGGTCCGGACTATTCGAGAAGGGTATAGCATTCTCAATCATTTGGGTAAATTCATTCACATTGTTGAATATGCTTTGATGAGTTTGGTCATCAAAATTATTTTTAATTGTAATCCCTGTCTCTGGCAAAGTAGGCTTTAATTCAGATGTAACGTTCAAAGTAAATGTGTATCCTTTACTTTCTATAGTCTCCCAAGTGTCTGGATCGTGTAAACCTACACTTAATTTCTTTTCATACATTCCTGTCTCTAAAGGTGCTTTAGACCCCAATGTTATTGTCAACTGACCAGAGCCGGTAACCCCCTTTTTCCCTAAATTTGTCATAGTATCGAAATGAGCATATTGCCACACACTCTTATCTTTAGAGTCAGGAACAATGTTTGCTGATATTTTTGTCAAACCTTCAACTTCATATTCTATTGTAAATTCTATGTCGTAAAATTTACCTGGAGCAACGTCTATTTTGTGTGTTTCAGCAGTCAATGTAGATGGAT
Source organism: Hydrothermarchaeales archaeon (SeqCode) (assembly GCA_036444275.1). Lineage (GTDB taxonomy): Archaea > Hydrothermarchaeota > Hydrothermarchaeia > Hydrothermarchaeales > JAZGAD01 > JAZGAD01. The sequence goes on along the minus strand of JAZGAD010000023.1, from coordinate 5,223 downwards.
CAATAATCTTGATATCATAAGTTGCATATACATTTGGCAGGACTAAAAAAAACACTACTATAAAAATCACAAGTCCCCTATAGAAGTTCTTTTTCATACTCCATGCCTCCGTTTATCATCTTTCAAGGTGGTTTTATTTAAAATTGTTGAATTTTTACTTTTTACACAAATGGCACTTTTTAGGCAGACCCTACTTTTGGGGGACTTGTTAGGCAAAGCCTATGATATATAATTTCTGTCGTTCCATCTTATTGCCTTCAGTGATTAATTTACAGCAGTGATTATTCTTAAAGATTTCGTTATGCGTCATGCATGCTACATATGTGACAAACAAATTAGAAATAACCTCGATTCTAAGCGAAATGCATGCCCAAAACCGGATACCGCTCTTTGAGGATTCCCGATGACCTGGTTGCAAAGATAGAAGACGTGATAAATAAAAAGAAACTCGGTTATTCTTCCATAAGCGAGTTTGTTAAAGATGCCGTGAGAAGGCGTTTAGAAGAAATAGAAGAGATACAGAAAAAGCCCAGATAGTTATCGGCATAGAAACTTCTTTTTTCACTACATTCAAACGTTTCCCTATTTTTGACTGAGTAGTCAACCATCACCCGACTTTTAGTTCCTCTATAGCTTTCTCCGGACTTTTCAGTTTATAAATCCTCTTTCTTGAATCTTTGGGGTGTAACTTTATTATTAACCAACCATGCTTTCTTAGCTGGGATAAAACAACGCTAACCAGATTTTTGTCCTTTTCTTTCAGAACCTTCGAGGCTTCCTCATATCCAAAGTCTTTGCCCTTAAATTTGTTCCAAAGCCTATTTATACAGTATTTTTTGAAAACTGAAAAATGGGTTAATCTTTTTGGGGCTGATAGATTCAACGTATCAAAATAAACAAAATATTTAACACCGGACATTAACTTTAGCTATAATTATGACCTCCAGGAGGGTAGCTGGTGTTAAGCCCTTCCAGGTAATGGAGATCCTGGCTAGGGCGCAGAGGATGGAGCGGGAGGGAAAGAGGGTAATCCATTTCGAGATAGGCGAACCTGATTTTGTTACACCCCAGAGGATAAGGGAGAGCGCTGTCCAAGCAATAAATAGGGGCTTCACCCACTACACTGAGTCCGCTGGCTTGTTGAAGCTCAGGGAGGCTTTAGCTTCCCACCTTGAGTTCACTGGTAGGAGATTTGACTCTAATTCAGAGATAATTGTAACCGGCGGTGTGAGTCAAGCTCTCTTCTTCGCTTTAGCGAGCCTTCTCGATCCAGGCGACGAGGTGATAATGACTGATCCCCACTATCCGTGCTATCCCAATTTCGTCTGCTTTCTGGATGCCAAACCAGTCTATACCTCGCTCACCGATGACTTCAAACTGGACATGGAGGACCTGAAGGAAAAGATAAGCAGTAGAACCAAAGCAATACTAGTTAATACGCCGTCAAACCCAACTGGCATGTTCCTCGAATTAAAAGAGCTCAGGGAGCTGGCTGAGATAGCAGAAGACAGCAATAGCTATGTGCTCTCTGACGAGATATACTCTGGCTTGGTATACGATGGAAGGCACAGGAGCCCAAGCATACTGGAGACAGGCTATGATAAGGTCGTCATGCTTGACGGCTTCTCCAAGCTGTACTCGATGACCGGTTGGAGGGTAGGATACGTTGTATGTGAGCCTGAGTTGGCAGCAGAAGTTCTAAAGCTCCAGCAGAATTTCTATATATCGCCGAGTTCCTTCGTTCAGCACGCAGCTGTCACAGCCCTAGAATGCAGGGATGAGGTAAGGGCGATGCTTGATGAGTTCGCTAGGAGGAGGGAATATATCGTAGGGCGTCTTCAAGAAATGGAGGGTTTCAAGGTCAAAGAGCCTAATGCAGCATACTACATCTTCCCAGACGTCAAGGCTATTTCAGAAGACTCCACCAAACTATCGAGTTATCTACTGAAAGAGGCAAGAGTAGCGGTTACACCGGGCATCGCCTTTGGCAGACGGGGAGAAGGGCACCTAAGGTTCTCCTATGCTACCTCCATCGAGAATATAAAAGAGGGGATGAACAGGATAGAGAAAGCATTGAAAAAATTCAGCTAGACTAACGCTTGCAGTAGAATAGGATAAAAAAATATAAGCAGAGAGTTTGTTATCTATCTAAATCGCTCTGGAGGAGTTGAGATGATGAGGGACTGGGTTGAAGCGGTTAGGTTCAAGTTCCTACCGCAGGGAGTGCTCCCGGTGCTTTTGGGCACGGCCGTTGCATGGAATGACGAGCGCTTGGTAAACCTCGGCTATTTCGCGCTTGCTTTTCTCGGCATGATGCTAGTGCAATTCGGCCTCACCATGCTCAAAGACCTGGTGGACTATCTCCAGGGAACCGATAGGACCAAAAGCATGTATAAGAACCCTTACAGCGGGGGAAGTGGTGTACTGGCAGATGGCAGGATAAAGCCTAAAAAGATGCTAGGTGTTATAGTCGCCTTCTATCTCAGCGCCTTCTTCATAGGGCTATACTTCGCTTTGAATGTGGGTATAGAAGTGCTCTATATTGCCCTCGCCGGCTTTTTCATTTCCATTGTTTACACTGTAGTGCGGTTCAAACTGGCATACCGAAGACTAGGTGAGTTGGCCATGCTCCTCGGCTATGGGCCGATCATAACTTTGGGTGCCTACTTCGTCCAGGCAGAGGTATTGAGCACGAGAGCGTTCCTAGCAGGCTTGGTTCCAGGGATGCTTATGTGGGCCATGATCCTGGTGAATGAGATTCCTGACTACAAGGAGGATTCTAGAGCTGGAAAGAGAAACCTCACTGTACAGTTTGGTGTGAAGCGTAGCTCCGGGCTCTACACCCTGAGTCTGGCAGCTATTTATGCCTTCATAGGCTTCGGCGTCATATTCGAAGTATTCCCGCCTTGGGTACTTATTGCCCTGCTCTCCTTACCATTTGCCATGCGTTCAGTTGGCTACTTGCAGAGGTACTATGATGACAGAATAAGGGTGGCAGCTGCCAATGCAGAGATGGCGAAGACCTACAGCGCAACTGTACTATTGTTTACACTGGGATTTTTGTTATAATTATAGTTAAATGGAGAGGAGGGAGCGTAGGAAGGGGGTGGAATAAAAAAATTCGCTTGTTCCCTCGCTCACCGTATTTCAATCAACCTTCGTATATTTAAATTTTTTGTTGAGCCACGCTCACTTTTTGCTGAATCATGCTAAGGTGCAGATTAGAGATATAAGAAAAAATGAAGCTATATTCCGTATACAAAGCCTTTCAATGCCTATTTCACACGAGTTATACTAATAAAGATTATAATCTCAAAGTGGAAGGCACGAATTTTTTTTCCGGATTTAGCCCTTCTTAAATAGCTATGCCTGTGTTAATAGACAAAATGGGGCTCATGAAACGGTAGCTCAGCGGGGAGACGAATATGAAGCTCAAGCTCCTAGTACTGTTTTTAGTTTTCCTTTTCCTATTTTTCCCAGTCATCTTGCTGGCCAGTGAAGACGATGCCGCTAAGTGGTTGCTGGAAGAGCAAAACCCTGATGGAAGCTGGGGTGATGGAAGCAAAGGGGTAGACTTCCAAGTATATGTTACGGCAAATGCCCTGGAAGCCGTCGAGGACTATCTGTTCAAGCAGACAGAGCATTTGTCGAATGAGCAAGAGGAGGCATATAAATCGGCTATTGAAAGAGGTTTGCAATGGCTGCGCATCCAAGATGTAGGGGCAACCACCGCTTTAAGCAAAACCCTGTTAGTCACTAGAGACCAGGCGTTGGCAGAGGAGCTGTTGAACTACCAGAATTTCGACGGGGGCTGGGGTAAGGCAAATGCTTTTGAGAGCACTCCTTGGTATACTAGCAGTGCTATTATTGCTCTGCGCGCCTTCCAATATAACGAGACAAAGGAAGCTGGAAAATACCTGCTAGCAACTCAGGAGGTTGACGGCTCCTGGGAGAATACTGCTGTGACGACATCAAACTGCATTCTCGCATTGTCGCTTCTCTATTCCGTAGCCCCCAACGATGACTATATCCTAGCGATTAGAAAAGGCGAGAGTTGGCTCCTCAACAAACAGGAGAAAACCGGTGAGTGGTTCGATGTCTTCTCAACAGCTAATTCAATAGTCTCCCTCAAAGCGGTTTATGCCCTGCTCAGGGAGAGGCCAGAGCTAATAAGCTATCAGCGGGCTGTCAGCTGGCTTTACACTAAGCAACGTAAGGATGGAAGCTGGAGCGCCTATTCCTCTTTGGATATCGGCGATCTTCTTTCTACCGCTGGGGTGCTCTCCGCCTTAAATAAGGAGATATCCCTCCATGCCATTGAACCCAGGATAGAAGTAGAGGTTCACCTATCAAGAGAGCACCTTATGGCTGAAGACAAGGTAGAAGTCTCGGTTAAAACATCCAATGTAGGCGTGATTAGGGTCAGGGATTTAGAGGTTGTCATTAATATCCCAGAGGAACTAGGTGGAAGACAAATTAATTGGGCGATAAGTAGCCTAGAGAGTAAGGAGGAAAGAGGCAAGAGCCTCTCTATAACTGTACCTAGAGGAGTCTCAGGGCGTTATTCCATCTTCTCATCCGGAAGATACTCTACTGATAACGAGCTGAACGAGACGTTCCACTTAATGCCGGTGGCCTTTCAGTTGAGGGTGCACACCATGCCCCTTCAGCTATTACTATCGCCGATGGAGGTAGTGAACGGCTCTCTCGAAAGCTTCAATCTAACTTTAAAGAATACGGATGAAGATGAATTCACTATAAGAAATCTTAGCATCGAGCTTGAGGGCTGGAGGAATGCAAGCTTCAGAATAAGAGAGGTTGTTGTATCTCCTAACGGGGTAACGACCCAGGGATTCGAGGCAGTAGCTCCTGAGAAGCCTGGGCGGTACAAGGTGAACTTTACCGGCATGCTTCTGCATCCAAAGCTGGGTGATAGGGCGTTTTCTCATGAGGCAGAGATCTCAGTGGTTCTGGTTCTGGAAAACTTTTTTAAAGCGGTGCCTAAAGTTCCATCCCGCATATACAACTTCATCACGCTGGCGTTGCTCGGTGTTTCTGCCTTGCTGCTTCTGAACCTCCTAACAGGATTTGATATATTAGAGTGACACCTAGCCGAGCATTATATTGTATCATATCATATGTCCAGTACTACGGTAGCAGTCCATTCCCCTCCTTTTTGCACCAGCTTGAATAGGTGGTAGGTTACGGCCTTAACGTCGCTCT
>JAZGAD010000022.1:0-14731 GCA_036444275.1 Hydrothermarchaeales archaeon (SeqCode) | reverse complement strand
CTCAGCGTACTGGCTTTCGACATAGAGGTCTATAATCCAAAAGGAGCACCCAGAGAAGAAAAGGACCCCATAATAATGATAAGCCTTGCCTCCAACACAGGCCTTAAAAAACTCCTCACATGGAAAGGTACGGAAAAGAAGAGGGATTATGTAGAGGTTCTGGAGGACGAGGCAGCGATCCTGAGAAGGTTCGAGGAGATCTTAGGCCAGGAGGACTTCGACGTAATTTTGGGCTATAACTCTGACAACTTTGATTTTCCATACTTGGCAGCGCGTTTGAAGAAGCTGGGCCTGTCTCTAGCTCTAGGGCGAGATGGATCTGGTATACACATCAATAAAACGAGGAATCTACCTGACGCCAGGATTTTCGGCAGGGCTCACGTAGATCTATACCCAATTATTAGGCGGTCCATAAGGCTGAGCAGCTATGTCTTAGAGGATGTTGCCAGGGAGGTACTTGGGATAATAAAGGAGAAGATACCCAATAAGGAGCTCTGGAGACACTGGGATGCCGGGGGTGAAAGTCTGGATAGGTTCGTGGAATACTCCCTTGGAGACGCAGTAGTTACTCTGAAGCTCGGTGAGGAATTCCTTCCATTGTATTTCGAGTTAACAAGGCTTGTGAAGCAACCGCTACATGACGTTGCCAGGATGACGACTGGGCAGTTGGTGGAATGGCTCCTCATGCGGGAAGCATCGGGGGGAGGAGAGCTCATCCCAAATCGGGGTGCGGGTGGAGAATACGCCAAGAGGGTCCAGGAGAGCTATGTAGGCGGCTATGTGAGGGAGCCTAAGAAGGGCCTCTCTGAGGATATAGCAGTCTTTGACTTCCGCAGCCTATACCCAAGCGTCATCGTAACCCATAACATCGACCCATCGACCTTGGTGATCGGAGGCGAGGAGAACAAGGTACCTGAATTTAACTATTCCTTCTCAAGGGACAAGAAGGGCTTCATCCCAACTATAGTGAAAAATCTGATAGAGCGCAGGGCTGATGTAAAGGCAAGGATGAAGGACGAGGAGAGCGCCTCCAAAAAGAGGATGCTGGACGTAGAACAGCAGGCATTGAAGCTCCTTGCAAATAGCTTCTACGGCTACATGGGCTACCCAAGAGCTAGGTGGTACCAGAAGGAGTGTGCTGAGAGCGTTACCGCATTTGCCAGGATGTACATCCAAAGAGTCATGGATATAGCCGAGAAGGATTTCGGATTAGAAGTAGTCTATGGCGACACCGACAGTTTGTTTGTGATTGTACCCGGAGATGCGAGGCAGAAGGCAAAAGAGTTCATGAGAACTGTAAACGAGGCATTACCTGGGATAATAGAACTGGACTACGAAGGCTTCTACAAGCGGGGCATCTTCGTGACCAAGAAACGCTATGCCTTGATCGATGATGAGGGCAAGATAGTCGTTAAGGGCCTAGAATTTGTCCGCAGGGACTGGGCCCCCATAGCAAGGAGAACCCAGCAAGAGGTTCTAAAGGCGTTGTTGAAAGATGCATCCCCTGAAAAAGCAGCCGGGATAGTGCGGAGTGTTATAGAGGACATAAGAGAGCATAGAGTATCCCTGGAGGATATCACTATGTACACACAGCTAACCAAGGCAATCTCCAGCTACAAGAACATAGAGCCCCACGTAGTAGCTGCTCAAAAGCTTGTTAAAAGCGGAGCTGAAGTTACACCAGGCATGATTATCGGCTACGTCATAACTAAAGGAGCGAAGATGATCTCCCAGCGTGCCGTGCCCGTAGAGCTCGTGGCCTTAGAGGACTATGACCCGGAATACTATATAGAAAACCAGATCCTGCCGGCTATACTCAGGATTATAGAGTCTATGGGATACTCCAAAGACTACTTAAAAGACGGTAGGACGCAGGAGAGTTTAAAGAAGTGGTTTTAAAATTATGCCTAAGCTACGTGGAGTCGTTAGTTACCTAATTTTGACATTTTGCTTTTCACAAAGTTTTATATTTTTGTAGATTCAGTTTTATTCATGATCAAAGGCGTCTTCTTCGATATCGACGATACACTATATGACAGTACCAAGCTGACTACCATGGCTAGAAGGAACTCCATCCAGGCCATGATGGACGTTGGTCTACTTAAAGATGAAGATGCAGCCTACAGCATGTTAGAAGGTATTATAGAGAGGTTCGGCTCCAACTACTCAAAACACTACGACGAGCTCCTGAAGGAATCGAATGTCGGCTGGAACCCTAAGATCATCGCCGCAGGTGTAGTTGCTTATGAGAGGACTAAAGTGGGATACCTAAAGCCCTTCCCTAGAGTGATACCGACTCTTCTATCCCTGAAGAAGGAATACAAGCTGGGAGTCATATCCAATGGGCTGGCTGTTAAGCAGTGGGAAAAACTTGTCGGCCTCGGTATTCACCATTTATTCGACGAGGTAGTTACCTCTGAGGAAATAGGGGCGCAAAAGCCGGAGAAAGAGATATTCCTATCCGCGGTGGATAAATTGAAATTAAGTTCGATGGAGTGTGCTATGGTTGGGGATAAGCTTGATACAGATATCCTCGGGGCAAAACATGTGGGCATGCTCGCCATCAGGATGCTGAAGGGAAAATTTGCAAGCGAGGAACCCTCCTCAGAGGAGTATAAACCGGATTTCGAGATAAGTGATATTTCTGAGGTACCGGAGATCTTGCGAGGGCAAAAGGGATGAGAGAAAAGGGAACAAATCCCATTGTCTATGTCATAGCCGTATTTGTAGGTGTGATTGCAGAGTTTCTGGGCTTCCAGGTAGAGCAGTTGATGATTGTACGAGGTATCCCGGCAAATATAGGCTTTCCAGTATCCCTGGTAATGTTTCTCTTGATCCCCTTTATTAGCACGGGTTTGATAGTATATAAGGTAACGAAGGACTACTTCGCTACTGTAATCCTCTCAACTCTAGTGATCCCTGCAACTCTCGCCCTGCTGAAGATGACTGGTATATAGGTAGGAATGCTTGGCCATGAAGATCCTGAGATTGGATGAAGGTATGGATGAGGGGTTAAAACAGGGTGTCAGAGTTTTAGAGCGCGGTGGGTTAGTGGTCTATCCCACAGATACTCTTTATGGTCTGGGCTGTAATGCCTTGGATGAAAAGGCTGTAAGGAGAGTCTTCGAGGCTAAGTCGAGGTCCCTAAACAACCCTCTGCCCATGGCTGTTGACAGCCTCGAGATGATGGGGAGATACGCTTTGGTTAATGAGTTTGCAAAGAAGATTGCAAAGAAGTTTCTACCCGGCCCCTTGACTTTGGTACTGAAGAAGAAAAAGCTGCCAGACGTGCTTACAGCAGGCCTACCTAACGTGGCTGTGAGGATTCCTAAAAGCGACGCAACCTTGAAGCTGATAAAGCAAGCGGGCTTCCCCATAACTGCTACCAGCGCCAATGTCTCTGGACGCCCTCCGCCAGTTACGGTTGAAGAGGTAGAAGAACAGATAAGTGTAGATTTGATCCTTGATGCCGGTAGACTTGGCGTTAGAATGCCGTCTACTATCCTTGATCTCACCGGGAGGCCCAAAATATTAAGGGTTGGGAAGGTCAAGAAGGAGGAGATAGCGCAAGTGTTAGAAATCTGAAATAAAGGCGAGAGTTATGGATTTAGAATTCTATCAGAAGGCCGGGAGGATAGCAGTAGATGTAATGGATGAGGGACTGGCGAGGGTTGAAGAGGGCACGAAATTGCTGGATGTTGCCAACTTCGTGGAGGACCTCATAAGAGAGAAAGGGGGGCACCCGGCCTTTCCCTGCAACATATCGCTTAATGATGTGGCAGCTCATTACTCGCCCCAAGCATGGGATGATTCGACTTTTAAGAAGGGCGACCTAGTGAAGTTGGATTTAGGCGTGCATGTGGAAGGATACATAGCAGACATTGCTAAGTCCAAGGCGGTTGGTAGGAGACCTAACAAGCTTATGCGAGCTTCTGAGAATGCATTAAAGAAGGCGATTGAAATGATAAGGCCAGGGGTTAAGACCAACGAGATAGGCACAGTCATAGAGGATACTATAAAGAATGCCGGATTCCTACCGGTTAGCAACCTCACGGGTCACGTGCTATCTAGGTGGAACCTACACGGCGGCGCTCTGATACCCAATGTGAGGACTAGGCATGGAGACGAGATCATGGAGGGGGATGTCATTGCATTGGAGCCCTTTGCTACCGATGGGCTTGGCAGGGTTGTGGACGAGAACGAGGCTATAATCTTCAAATATCTCGGAGATAGGCCCCTTAGGATGCGTGAGGCAAGGGATATCCTCGCCCATGTTAAGGCAAACTATGGTAGTCTGCCTTTCGCTGAGAGGTGGGTCTCAGATCTAGTGCCTAAATTCAAATTAAATCAAGCTTTGAGGCAGCTGGTATATTCTAAGGCGCTCTATGCATATCATATTCTCAGAGAGAAACAACGGGGCCTGGTATCACAGGCAGAACATACTGTAATTGTAACAAAAGATGGATGCGAAATAATAACCCTATAACTCAAATCTACTTTATCCCTTCCCTTCTTTTTCCAGTATCCCTCTCGCAGCCATAATCCCGGTTGCAGATGCAACAATGATTCCTCGGGATACACCCACGCCGTCACCTGCGGCAAATAGGTTCGGGATGCTAGTCTCCATGCTTCTGCCGACTTCAACGCGCATGGCATAGAATTTGATCTCTGGGGCATAGAGAAGAGTTGAGTCAGAGGCCACACCCGGGATGACACGGTCTAATCTCTCTAGCCCCTCTAGGATGTTGGTGACTATCCTATGGGGCATGACCATCGCTATATCCCCTGGGGTAGCACCAGTGAGGGTCGGCTTGACTAACCCTGCGTTTATCCTCTTCCTCGTGGATCTCCTGCCCCTCCGTAGGTCACCTAGCCTCTGAATCAAGGGGTCACCTCCACCTAGCGTGGTTGCAGTTTTCGCTATGGATTCGCCGTAGTCAGTAGAATTCTCTATGGGTTCTGTGAGTTCTATCTTGGTTAGGAATGCGAAATTGGTGTTATTAGATTCCAAGTCTCTGAGGGAGTGCCCATTTACGCCGATGTAGTCCTGGTAGACCTCTTTCACCACGAAGCCGCGGTGATTCACACAGAAGGTGCGTACAAAATCGTCGTAGGTCTTGGTTTTTATATGGAATTTAGGGTCACGGTTTATCTTGCAGACCGGATCCATGACTATACCAGGTACCTCGACACGCACACCTACATCTATAGGGCCATGCCTTATCTTTATCCCCATACTCTTTGCCTGCTTGACAATCCAAGATGCGCCTGACCTTCCAGGAGTAACGACGACGTACTTCGATTTTATCTTTTTTCCTGTAGATAACTCTATACCACCGCCGTCTAAGAGATCTGAGACCTTGGTCTTAAGGAAGAATGTTACTCCCTTCTTCTTCAGGTTGTCTCTTATAGCTGCTATGACCTGTGGTGTGTAGTCACTCCCTATGTGCCGTTGGGGTATCTGAATGAATTCGATCCCTGCAGAAGCTGCTTTCCTAGATAGCTCTTCGTCCTCGGCCTTCGTGGCCTTGTATAATTTGTCAGGAGCACCGTTTTTCACGTAAATCTTGTCAACGTATCTAATTAGTTCCCAGGCATCTTTCTCATTCATGAACTCATATAGGTTGCCGCCTATATCAGGCCGGATATTCAAGGTGCCATCAGATAGACCGCCAGCACCACCTACTCCGCTCATGATATTGCACGGTTTGCATTGTATACAGGCCCCGGTATCTTCCATGGGACAGTGCCGCTTGTCCACGTCCTTGCCCATATCCACTATCGCTACCTTAAGCTTGCGCTGCTTAGTGAGTTCATAGGCAGTAAAAAGGCCCGCAGGTCCAGCGCCTACAATAGCGACGTCGTATCCCATCTTAAAACCCCATTTTACTATGTTAAGTGGTATTTTAATGTTTCGGCGTGCGGCGCGGCATTAGTTTGAAGTTAGAAAAATATACTGAAATTAAAAAGGCTCTACTCACTCTTCCCAGAACTGATCCAGAGGTGGAAAGTCATCTTTCAACTCCCCTCGCTCCCTCAAGATCTCTCTTGCTAGGAGCCAGTACACTATGGCTAGAGCTTTTTTCCCCTTGTTGTTGGTTGGGATAACTATATCCACACTGCTTACAGCATTATCGGTGTCGCAGAGAGTGACTACAGGTATACCGATGTTGTTGGCCTCCTTTAATGACTGTTCATCCCCCCTCGGATCAGTAGCCAATAACACCTCAGGCTCTATGAAGCTTTTTAGCTTAGGATTGGTAAGGGTGCCGGGGATGAACCTCCCGGATATAGCTTTTGCGCCAATCAGTTTCGCAAAGTCCTCTATTGGCTTCTGGCCGTACTGCCTCCTGGAGACAACGAGCATGTGCTCTGGTTTGAAGCCCGCTAGGAATTTGGCGGCATACTTTATTCTTTCGTCGGTCTTCTTTACATCTAGAACATAGAGACCGTCCGCGCGAATCCTGTAGATGTAGGGTCTCATGTCCGCGTTCTTCTGTAGCGTGCCGATATGTATGCCAGCTGCAAGATACTCATCCAACGGAGCAAGAAGTTCATCCATTTTTCATCCCTTCAGAATTTCAGTAGAGTGGCCATCTTCGCGTGTTGAGGCATAAGCTCCTCTGCTATCCTTATGAGTTCATTGAGTTTAGCTATCCGCTCGCCACCTACTATACCTGCTTTAATGATAGGGCACTTAAATGCAACGGCCAGATGGGCTATAGTGTCGTCTGGTGTTTCCCCTGAGCGATGGGATAATACTGGAACTAAATCCTTGTTCTTAGCTAGGTTTATAGCGCGGTAAGTATCAGTGAGGGTACCGCATTGATTAGGCTTTATCAATGCCGAGTTAGTAGCTTCTATCTCAATCCCTTTCTCCATCCGCTCTGTATTGGTAGCATAGAGATCGTCTCCACATATCAAGCATCCAGCCTTTTTAGTAAGTTCAGCAAATCCATCGAAATCATTTTCCTCCAGTGGGTCTTCAACGTAATATAATGAGTAATCCTTTATCAGTTCAAAGATATACGCTATCTGCTCCTCCCTTGATCTTTCCACACCTTCTTTCTTATAGACGTATTTCTCCTTCTTCGCGTCCCAGAGCTCGCTGGCAGCCACGTCAACGCCCAGCCTCAGTTCTATTCCGGTAGCATCGCTAGCTTCAGAGCAGGCCTTGGACAGCGTTTCTAGGGCGTCGCTGTCTTTCAAGTCCGGCGCCCATGCGCCTTCGTCGCCTCTGCCTAAAGACTTGTTGCCCCCCTTCAGAAACTCACCGGCAAGCTTGTGGACCTTAGAGTTCACCTGGACAGCGGCATCTATAGTAGGAGCTCCTACAGGGAGCACCAAAAATTCTTGTATATCAGGCCCTTTGAAGGCATGCACCCCGCCGCCTATCACGTTTCCCAAAGGGAATGGTAGGTCGGTGGAGAAGTTACTCCCTAGATAATGGTAGAGTGGCAGGTCGAGTGCATTGGCTGCCGCCCGTGCATTAGCCAAAGATACGGCAACTGCAGCGTTTCCCCCGACATTAGAAAAATCCTTAGTACCGTTCACCCCTTTTAGAACAGAATCTATACGCTCCTGCTCCTCTGAGTCCATACCCACGAGCTCCGGAGCAACTGCTTTTTCTATCTTTAGTATGCTTTTGTCCACACCATTTGGAAAGGCTTTGACCTCATATTTCCCGGTGCTGGCACCGCTTGGAGCAGCGCATCTACCAAAGCCCGAGTTAGTGATAATATCTACTTCGATAGTCCAGTTGCCCCTGCTATCCACTATCTTCCTTGCCTTGACGTCTTCGATTATAGTGGAATTCAATAGTTCATTCCTCCCATTCCTTCTTTGAGGGCATGCTTCTCTTAACTGTTATCGGAATTACTCCTTCATCGAGTTCTCTAATGGCAACTAACATGGGGTCCGTTGTGTCCTTCCGAATTTTGATTAGAGTAGGAGCCCCCATGGAGAGCTGCAATGCCCTAGCTCCAATGATCCTCGCTTTCTCGAACTTCGTAAGTTCCAACGTCAAACCTCATTCTTTAACGCATATTCGTACTCAGGGTATGGGGCCGCCGAGATTTGAACTCGGGTCACCAGCACCCCAAGCTGGAAGGATCGACCATGCTACCCTACGGCCCCTTCTCATATCTTATTATCTCGTCTATTAAGTCCGCATGGCTCAGAAGCATCCTCCGGCAGCAGTACCTCTGTAGCCCTAGAGAGTTTAATACTTCTTTGGGATTCTCTTTCTTGGATCGCGTCATGAACTCTTCGTATTTGTCTGCGATCACACTGCCGCAACTAAAGCATCTAACCGGTATTATCATAACTTTTCCTACCTATAGGACTTTTGCTTCATCGCTCTGGCACCAATTCCACCATACTTCTTGGTTTCCGTCCGCCGGTGGTCCCCTTTTATAATCGTCTTGTCATAGTCCATCAATGCATCCTTAAGCTTTAAATCACCGCTGAATTCTATCAAGCCCTTGCCTATGGCAGTTCTAACAGCCTCGGCTTGCCCCATGAATCCACCGCCTTTCACGTTTACCTCTATATCCACTTTTTCGGCAAGCTTCCCAGCCAGTTGAAGCGGCTCTATAATCTTCAACCTTGCTAACTCAGGCTCCCAAATATTTAGTGGTTTCTTATTTATCCTTACGTGCCCCTTGCCTTCTCTTATAGTTGCCCTAGCTATGGCTGTCTTCCTTTTCCCAGATGACTGGACTATCTTCATGTACTGCCTCCTAAGAGGGTGCATAGTCTCTTCAATTTCATATACTTGGGTACTCTCAGCTTTGATACCTTCGGCAAGCCCATATCCTCTTCTCGCCCCTTAAGCTCTTCGGGTACGCCCACGTAGACTTTCAGCCTCTTAAATGCGGCGCTTCCCCTCGCCTTTTTATAGGGGAGCATGCCCCTTACAGTCCTCCGCACTATACGGTCGGATCGTCTTGGGAAGAAAACCCCATGCCTGGCTGGGTTTACGAGGCTCTTCCTCTGCCTCCTGAGCGTATATTTCTCCAAGATATCTTCCTTCCTGCCGCTGATCACAGTCTCTTCAGCGTTCACTATAGCAACTTCCTCTCCGTTCAGTAATTCCCGCGCCACTATAGAAGCCATTCGGCCTAGTATCACATCCTTAGCGTCTATAACCTTCATGGTGTCACTTCATTCCATTATCTTGACGTTAGACCCCTGTGGAAGCCGCTCCATGAGTTCCTGCAGGGAGATACATTCCCCACCCGCGGCTCTTATCTTCTCTTTGGCTTGCTCTGAGAACTTAAAAGCTGCCACTGTTATCGGCTGGTATATGATACCTGAACCCAAGACTTTTCCAGGCACTGCTACTATGCTACCTTTATCTGTGTATCTTGCGATCCTGCTAAGGTTTACCTCAGCTATCCTGGACGAAGACCTACTCAGTCTCTTCGCGAGGTCCCTCCATATCTCAGCTTTCTCCTCCCGAGCCTTAGATAATAGTTCCTGAAGGAGCCCTAGCATCGCTGGATTTTGAGATTTACTCTTCTTCACACTGTCACCTTTAGAAAGTTCCCTATCGAATTAGATGGGTACTTAGGATGGATAGTTGCCAATATAAAGATTATGGATTGGATTGAGGGAATCAAATCTTTGGTAGAACTTTGGCATATTTCTCAATCCTTATTTTGTCTCCCTCTGACTGTACCAGCCAGGTCATCCAGCACAGCTCGATTGCTTTGTAGCCGGTATTCGTGGCTATTTTATGCACGGTTTTGATGAAGGCTAAGTCCTCTTCTACAGGCTCCTTTCCAGCTTCGATTAAAATCTGGTTTATAACCCTCTTCACGATTTTGTCCGGCATCACTGTATCGACGCCGCCCATCATGCGCAGGTACTGAAATGTGTTTATCCCTACACCGTTTATTCGTCCAATCGGATCGCGATGCCAGTTTTCCGATGCAGCGTTTTTAGCCCAGAGGCGCAGGGTAGCTCTCTCGCTGATGCTCTTTTCCTTCTTCAAAGTTGCAAGATAAGAAGCAAGTTCTTTCGCAACTTGCCAAGAGCGCCTGTTCTTCCATACCTTTCGAAGCTCTTCTACATTCGCCGAAGCAAGCTCCTCCAGCGTTTTTATCCTGTTAGTCTTAACATAATGCTCCTCGAATTCCATCACCTTAGGCACAACTGCCAGGAAGTAGTTCAGCCCAATCGAGGTGAATGCAGCATCCACTACCATGAGAACGACGCTCCCGTCCCAGCGTTCTGTAGCAATGCAGCGGGAGCAGTAAGTGCGCACTTCTGGCACCCTGCCCATGTAGCGGTGGACGACTTGGTTTAAGGTCATGAACATATTTGTATCCGTTATAGAAAAAGAGCTTTTCCCAACTTAATTATCCCATCTCAAGTCATTTGAAACTAGTGAACGATATCCACCTTCCCCTATTTTACTTTAATTCACTCTTGACAGTTGCCTCGATTTGGCTAAGGGTCTCTTCGTCTAGTCCAAGGGCTTTTTTCAACAATTCCAGGATATTTTCCTCGCTCTCGTTAAGTGGATTTTTCAGCGCGGTTCTCAATGCATTTTGATAGATATTTTTCCTTACCCCCCTCAGTTGTCTTTCATCATCATCGGTTATTATTCCCAGCTCTACCGCTTCCTTCAAACGGCGCTCATATACTTTATAATTCGCTGTTATGTTATCAATTAAGAGAAACTCACCTTCGGTTATCAGACCTGTTAAAAAAGCAGATTCCAGCATATCGCCATATGCCAAGAGGTCACGGATCATTTCGCTTCCTGCCCTTCCATTTCCCCTTCTGTCTTTTCCTGCGTCCTTTTCATGATGAGTTTCTGTCTATTGGTAAGTATATCCTTGATTGTAGACGTGAGATGTATAATCCTCCTTGTCATGATAAACTGGTGGTACAGTATTACTATGGCTAGTATGTAGAGCCCGATTAACCCCAAAAAACTTTCCCAGTCCATAGCTTCCACCTTATTTACTTCGTATAATATCCGGAAGGTAATTTAAAAGGTCGTGTAGGGACAGAATGCCGACTACTCCAGTTAGATCTATACCAACGATATTCTTGCTCTCTTCCACGAATAGATGTTTTACATTGTTTTTCTGCATAATGCCAATAACCTCAATCAGATCAATATCACTGGACACCTTTATCAGTGTGGACATCACCGCCCCTATATTTTCGACCTTTTTACCCAAAGCCAGGACCCTTACGAAATCCGTCTTGGTTACAATACCGACCAGCACTCCATCCTTCTTTACTCCGAGACTTCCCACATTCTCATCAAGCATAAGGTTGGCGGCTTCTTGAATAGAGGCATCTGCGGAAAGCGAGACTATATCCCGCGTCATGATGTCAGATACTCTAATCTTCTTCATCTCTTATCCTCCTGAATTTCATAGTATAAAATCCTTATGTTCTTCAGGCCGCTTTTGAAACACTAATAAGGGGGTGTATACCATACGAGTATGCAAAGTTCGCTGATAAAATAGTGCGGGGGAAGGGACTCGAACCCTCGCAGGCACTTAGCCAACAGGTCCTAAGCCTGTCCCCTTTGACCAAGCTCGGGCACCCCCGCTTTAATAACACAGAGGAGTATCTGAATTTAGAATATAAATCTTACAGACCCTACCTTATCTCTTCTCGAATCCAATTCCATCTACAGTTATAGTATATCCTCTCTCGTGTGTCAATATTTTAAATTTGGTATTCAGTATCTTTTCCACTACGTAGATGTTCGTCTTTAAGTGATTTGTTAGCTCACCTACGAAGATCCTTGATTCTCCCTCAGCGAGCGCCAAATAGGGAATTATCTGATCACCTAGATGCAGATCAATGGAAGCATTAGCTTCTATCTCATTCAAGAGACTTCGAGCTGCTTCCTCACCGACCTTCTCAGCAGGCTTCCCAGGCTTCCCAAGTGAACTTGCACATAGAATAGAATTTTCGAAGAACGCCCATAGAACTATACCCGTACCAGTGGATGTGCCTCTACCGTATTCCAAAGAGATATGGCAGGAATAGTCCTTCAGCACACGTTTCGCTGCTTTCGCCTCTCTCTTCACGATATGCTCCGGTAGATTCAGGGAATGCGCTACACCCATGACCTTTAGAAATTTTCCCCGCTCAGTTAAATCAAGCGGCATCAAGCGCTTCATTGGACTAATCCTTACGTTCACCCTACCACCTCCACGGGGATAGTATCCTCTCTTGAGTATCTCTAGATTAGTCCTGCAACCCATCTTTGAGATTGATGGATAGAATACCTCCTTCATATAATCTATAGGCGGCGACCAGGCCACATCAGTACCTCCAATAATGTTTAACTCTACCGCGCTATCTGTAAAGGCGCATGGTAGGGACACCACCTGTAGCACGAGGGAGATGCTTCCAGCTGTGCCGATATCTATGGAGTAGCTGCCTCCGTGTAGGCTACTTGGAGAGAACTCGACTTCTGTTGATCCCAGCTTTAAGCCCTTGATTTCGGCGTCAGTGAGACGCTGCATTGCCTCGATCCCGGTAAGGTGTTGTTGTGCCAGCCCGGGCTTCGGCCTGTTGACCCTGATATTGTCGATCCTTATGGGCTCTCCGAGAAGGGAACTCAGAGCTATAGAGCTACGAAGGATCTGGCCTCCTCCTTCACCATAGGAACCATCGATATGAATCATAGTAATCACTGCTTTCTGGGCAATATTAAGGAACTTGCGTTTCTCTAGGTATATATGTTCTAGACTTTATGTTCTAGACTTCTACTTGCAGATTCTCAACTCGAAACCTAAGAATACTAACCCGAAGCCACTCTCCCATACCAAAAAAAACAAATGCAACCCCATAATTTTGTAATCATATCCAAGGCATTCTAACTGTCCAGTAAGTATTCTTGACCGCCTTTAAGAAGGCAAACCTTAAGATTATATACGCTTATTGCACGTAATCCCTAAAGGAAGCATAAATCAAATATGCTACTTAAAATGAAAACATCATTAGGTTATAACTATGAAACTGATAATCACTGAAAAGCCCAAGGTCTCTCAAAGGATCGCTCAATCCATCGCTGACAAATACACTAAGAAGAGGGATATGGGCGTCTCCTATTACGAGGTCAGAGCAAACGGTGCCGAGGTAGTAATAGCATCAGCGGCCGGGCATCTCTATTCCCTTAAGCAAGTGAAAGGAGGCTGGGGGTATCCAGTCTTCGATGTGGAATGGGTCCCTCTCAGCGAGATAGATAGGTCCAAGAGCTACGTAGAGAAATACATCCAGCTACTCTCCAAGCTTTCTAGAGAAGCAGATGAATTTTATCTTGCTACTGACTATGATATCGAGGGCGAGCTCCTAGGCTACAACGCCCTCAAGTTCGCTTGCTCCCTGGGGGATAGGAAGGTGCTGAGGATGAAGTTCTCGGCCCTGACCAGAAGCGACCTATTAAAGGCCTTTCAGGAACCCATAGATGTGGACTTGAAGTTAGCTGCTGCAGGCGAAGCGAGACACATAATGGACTGGTACTGGGGCATAAACACCTCTAGGGCCCTTGGAAACGCCCTGAGAAGCGTCAAGGGCAGGGCTATCGTTTCAGCTGGAAGGGTCCAGACACCTGCATTGGCTATATTGGTGCAGCGTGAAAGAGAGATCAATACATTCGTATCAAGAGACTATTGGGAGATCCTAGCAGAACTCGACGTTAAGGGCATGAAAGTTAAGGCACAACACATTGCAGGCAAGATCTTCGATGAGGCAAGGAGCAAACAGGTACTGGAGGACTCTAGATGCGATGTCGCTATTGTTAAGGAAGCGATCGTTAAACAGGTGCAGAGACTTGCTCCATATCCCTTTGACTTGGGCACTCTACAGGGAGAATGCTGGAGGATATTCCGCTTATCCCCGAAGAGAACCCAGCAGATAGCCCAGAGCCTATATGAAGGAGGCTATATCTCCTATCCCCGGACAGCTTCCCAGAAGCTTCCCCCCGCGATAGGCTACAAGAGGATTCTAATGGCTTTAGGCAAGGCACAGGAGTTCAGAGGCTATGTTGATGCGGTCCTTCAAAAACCGACGTTGAGACCCCGGCAGGGGAATAAAACCGATCCAGCGCACCCGGCTATCTACCCCACTGGGGCACTGCCTAAACGCCTCTCTCCGGCTGATGAGAAGGTTTACAAGCTGGTCGTACACCGCTTCATCGCTGTCTTCGGGGACCCACTTATCAGGGAGCAGGCAGACGTGAAATGCCTTTTGAACAAGGAAGAATTCGAGTTCCAAGGGACACGCACATTGGAAGAAGGGTGGCTTCCTTTATACCCCTATTTCAAACTTAAGGAACTACACATCCCAGAGCTAGTGATAGGCGAAGAGCTAAGGGTACTGCGTATTTATCCAAAAGAAGGAAAGACCCAGCCACCTGACAGATTCAACCAGTCTTCGCTGGTGAAGGAGCTAGAGAAGCGTAGTTTAGGTACCAAGGCGACAAGAGCAGATATAGTGGATACCCTATTCCGGAGGGATTACATCCAAGGGAGCCCTATTGAGGTGACAGAACTCGGCTTATCGGTGGTGGGAGCTCTTGAGGAGCACGTACCAGAGATAATAAGCGAAGAACTCACCAGGGCCTTTGAGGACAAGATCGAGCGGATCCAGAGGGGGGAAGAGAGCAAGGAGTCCGTGTTGGAAGAAGCTAAGAATGAGCTGACTAGGATACTGCGCGAGTTCAAGGGAAAAGAGGAGGATATAGGAC
>JAZGAD010000021.1:0-13418 GCA_036444275.1 Hydrothermarchaeales archaeon (SeqCode) | reverse complement strand
GAATTAGGTGTTACAAGGGTTGAACTCGGTGTCCAAAGCCTCAGCGATGCCGTCTATGACAAGGTAAACAGAGGGCACACTGTTGATGATGTTGTAAGATCTACGAAGACATTGAAAGATGCAGGGCTCAAAGTAGGCTATCACCTTATGCCTGGTTTATTCTCTGATATCGAAGCGGACCTAGAGATGTTCCGCAAGGTATTTGAGGACCCGCGGTTTAGACCCGACTCCTTGAAGATATATCCCACTCTAGTGATGGAGGGAACAGGGCTCTATGACATGTGGAATAGGGGTGAATTCGAGCCTTATTCAGTGGAGGAAGCCCTCAAGGTGATATGCAAGGTAAAGAAGATCATGCCTAAGTGGGTGCGTACCATGAGGATTCAGCGTGACATACCAGCTCAACTTATAGCTGCAGGCGTGAAGAAGGGCGACCTTGGTGACCTAGTGTATAGAAGACTGAGGGAAGAAGGGGTGAGATGTAGGTGTATTAGGTGCAGGGATGCAGGACACCTAACATATAGAGAAGGCATAGATGTTGGAAAGGTGGAGATTCTGAAGGCTGAATATGAGGCCTCAGATGGCGTTGAATATTTTATATCAGCAGAGGATGTTGAAAACGACGCCTTGGTTGGATACATCCGGCTGAGGCTCCCTTCTAACAGCGCCCATAGGAAGGAGATATCAACAGAGACTGCTTTGGTGAGAGAATTAAAGGTCCTTGGTCAAGCTTTGCGCCTGGGAGAACGGAGTGCAGAAACTGGGCAGCACGAGGGCTTCGGCGAATTGCTCTTAAAAGAGGCTGAAGAACTGTCAATGGAACAATCTATGGAAAAAATTCTCATTACGAGTGCTATTGGAACACGAGATTATTACCGCAAATTCAATTATGAACGAATAGGACCCTATATGGGGAAGAGACTAAACTAGAATATATTCTGCGATAAGATACTTTTTCGTGCACCGAAAGTACTTAAGTACCAAAGTACTATAGGTACTTATGACTGTTCAATTGAAACTCAATATAGACGATGCGCTGGCGAGAAAATTTAAAGAGAGCGTGCTGGCAAAACACGGAAAACTCGAATTGAGCGTAGAGGGTGAGGAGGCTCTGAGGCTGTACTTGAAACATCATAAATTTTTAACTATGACTCCCAAGAAAGACCCAATTTTAAGGATTATAGGCTCGTGCAAATCGAGAGGGAAAGCCGATGCTGTCGAAGATTTAAAAAAGCTGGAGCACGGAGTACTTTGATTTTCATAGATTCCACTGTTTGGATTGGAGCCGCGGACAGGAGTGACAAGTGGCATCGCAGCGCGAAGAGGACCATAGAAAAATTGCCTGCAGGCCCACTCGCAATTACAACGGACCATGTTATAGGCGAAACCGTAACCATCCTCGGGAGAAGAGCACAAGTATCTGCTGAACAGGCAAAAAAAGTGGCATCCGATATTTTAAATTCGCCAAAGGTGGAGGTGATATTCATAGACGAATTTCTGTTGCATGACGCCCTGGAAAAGTATCCGCAGTATGGGGGCAAACTAAGTCTTACAGATGTAGTGTCAATAACTGTCATGGAGAAGTACAAAATCAGAGAGATATATTCTCATGATACCGATTTCGATGGAGCGAAAGGGGTGGTGAGAAAAACCGACTGAAAAAATCGGCGCGTCATTAAAAGCATTTGCGGTGGAGGGAGTTGCAAGAGAGAGGGTGCAGAAGCTCAAGAGTTTCCTACGTGATTCTAAGGCTCATGTCCAGCCACTTTGCCTTTGTCGTTGGGTAGCCTGTGGAGATCACGTCAGGCCTCAATTTAGCATATTCCTCCACGTTTTCGAGGGTGATACCTCCAGAGAGTTCTATCTCGACTTGCTTTCTCAGGCCGCTATCCTCTAATTCTCGAAAGATTCTTCCAGACTCGTCGACCTCCAGGTTATCCAGCATTATTATCCCAACACCTAGTTTGCATGCCTTCACCGCCTGCTCCAGAGAGGATACTTCTACCTCGATTTTACCTCTTGGATGTTTCTTCTTAGCACGCTTAATCGCTTCTTCTATACCTACTACCGCCAGATGGTTGTCCTTGATAAGCACAGCCTCGTCGAGACGCATCCTGTGAGGTTTGCCCCCTCCTATGACTATAGCCTTTTTTTCCAGGATTCTTAAGCCGGGCGTTGTCTTCCTAGTGCCAGCTACATCTACACCATACCCCTCGCATCTTTTAACAAGCTCTCTGGTGGCAGTGGCTATGCCGCTCATCCTCATCAAAAGGTTGAGCATTAGTCTTTCCATAGTAAGGATTTTGGCGGCACGCCCCTTGATCCTGAGTATAACATCGCCCTCTAAAATATCGTCCCCATCCCTAGATTGAGGGGTCCATTCAAGCTGGAAATGCTCTAGTAGGAGCTCTACTTCCTCCAGCCCAGCCAATATCCCACTTTCCTTTGCAACGACCTCGGCTTCCACTACCTTGTCCGTAGGTATAACACTGGAAGTGGTAATGTCACCTTTACCCAAATCTTCCTCTAGGAATTCAAGCAACTTGGAGATCATCCCTTTAAAGTTTATCCAATCTAATTTATAATGTTATTTCTTCAACAATTGAGCGATGAGGGCCCTTCTTGTAATAGACATGTTGAAGGATTTCGTGGAGGAGGACGGCAGTCTTCCTGTGCCTGACGCTAAAAAGCTGATCGAGCCCATCAACAAAGTGCTACAGGAATTCAGGGAGAATAGAGAGCCAGTGATCTTTGTATGCGACTCCCATGATGAGGACGACCGTGAATTCAAGGCATGGCCTAAGCATGCTGTAACAGGCACCAAAGGAGCAGAGATCATTGAAGAGCTGGACAAACGAGAGGAGGATGTAGTGGTTAAGAAGAAGCGCTACTCTGCCTTCTATAACACTGATCTTGAGGAAATTTTGAAAGATAGAAGTGTGGATACACTCGTATTAACTGGCGTGCTCACCGATATCTGCGTACTTCATACTGCGACCGATGCAGCAATGCGCAACTACAAGGTTGTCGTATTAAAGGACTGCGTAGCCTCGGTGAATGAAGAGCGCCACGAATGTGCTTTGATGCATATGCAGGATGTATTGATAGAAGCAGAGATTAGGTAACTGCTTGTCAAAAATAGTATTAAGCGTGCTGCCTAGATATCTGTGCTAGAACCTTCATGCCCTTATCGGTGATGAGGAAGCTGTCCTCGTCTTCCTTTACCAGGTCCCTCCCCTGGAGCTCTTTCAGCGTCTTATCGACCAATGCCTGTGGAATACGCAATCTCCCAGAGATCTGTTTCTTTGCAACTTTGGACTTAGTAGCTTCCAGTATCCTCAGCCGGTATCTATCTGCCCTTAAGAAGCCTATCGTGGAGAAATCCATCTCAGCTCATACCACCTATTAACTCTCGCATTATGTTTTTCCTATTAGATATCCACTTTCTGCATCTGCCCAATGACATAGGACCTGATCTCCTTCACCTTGGGAAGCTCCGCAACGATCTTACCCCGCTGGATGAGAGGTTTAAGCATGCCTTTCATTTGGGCTCCGCACTCGCAGATGATACTTCTTTTACTTTCAGACACTGGTATAAGCTTTCCCTTAAGGCATTGTGGACAGCGATAAACCTCCTTCTTTCCACCCAGCTTCCCCCTCTTTGCTACCGGTTTTCCTTCCATCTCCACTATGTCCATGGCAAAATCAATAGTCTTAGCAGCACTTATAGAGGTGCCCACCCCGAAGCCATCAGCATTGCTCAGCTCCCTAATGTTGTCCTCGTCTATGCCTCCAGATACAAAGATCTTCACTTTTTTGTATCCCCTTATATCCAGCTCCCACCTGACCTCATCCACTATGCTCTTCATGTCACCTCGCCTTGAGCTCGGGGTATCTAGCCTAACCCCATAAAGGTCCTTCAATGCATCTGCGGCCATTATCGACTCTATCTTCTCGTCGTAGTATGTGTCTACCAGGGCGATCTTGGGCACCTCCTTCGGCATCACTTCATCGAAGTATCGCCAGGCTTCAACCTGGTCGCCGACAGTGATTATCAAGGAATGGGGCATTGTTCCAGTCGCTCTCTCCCCTAGAAACTTCTCGGCTGCAACTCCAGAGAAGCCGTCAGCACCAGCTATGTAAGCCGCCCTGTCTATCATAGGCGCTATAGCAGGGTGCATTCTTCTTATCCCGAAGCTTAGCAGTGTCTTATCTCCAGCCAGCTTCTTCATTCTTGCTGCCTTGGTAGCTATCCCCGAGGCTTGGCATATGAGGCCCAGCATAGGCGTTTCTAGCTCTGAGAACTCTGCATAATTTCCGTCTACCCGCACCACAGGCTCCCGGGGGTAGAAGATACTCCCCTCTGGAAGGGAGAATACGTCTACATCGTAGCCTTGGAAGAGCTCGGCCATTTCCTCTACGCCGGCTAACACGCCCCACTTATAGCCAGAAGGCAGAGAAGTACATGTGACTTCAGCTGTCACATTTTTCTTTATGCCCTTAGCATTAAGCACCTCTTTCGCCCTAAAGAAATAGATATCTGTGGTCCGACCCTTCTTGATTTCCTCAGGTGTAGAGATATGAAACATGCCCTAATATGGTCTAAACTTAAATATTAATATTTGCTAAAGTACAGACATGAGAATCGCCCTTATAGGATGCGGAGCAATAGGCAGCGTCATTGCAGATGCTATAATAAGGGGGGATGTGGAGGCTTCTTTGGAGCTGGTCTACGACTTGAACGAGAAGAGAGCTGAGGAGACAGCAAGACGCTCAGAAGGTACGGAAGTAGCTAAGGAGCTAGAAAAGATCTTGACCTCAGATGTTGATCTCGTTGTCGAAGCTGCGTCCCAGCAAGCGGTGAAACAGCATGCATTAAAAATTCTTGGGGCTGGTAAGAACCTTATGGTACTAAGCGTAGGCGCTCTCGTTGCTGATGACCTCTTGAAAGAGATTAAGAAAATTGCTAGAGAGAAGGCAGTAAAGGTTTACATTCCTTCAGGAGCAATAGGCGGTCTAGATGCCCTGAAATCTGCCTCTATAGCTGATATATACGAAGTGAGCTTAACCACCACCAAACCCCCTCGTAGCTTGGGAGAAGAAGCAAGTGAGAAGAGAGTATTGTACGAAGGGAACTCTCGGGAAGCTATAAAACGATTCCCGGTAAACATCAATGTATCAGCTGCCCTAAGCCTGGCAGGACTTGGATTTGATAAGACCAAGGTGACTATAGTCGCAGATCCCGCTGTCGATAGAAACACACACGAAATCAAGGTAAGGGGCGAGTTCGGGGAGTACCAAATAACAGTTGAGAATGTTCCGTCACTCCGAAATCCCAAGACCAGTTATCTAGCGGCACTCTCTGCTGTTGCAGCTCTCAAGAGGATTGCATCGCCCATAGAAGTTGGGAACTAGATCCAGGAATAAAAGGGTTAGGTAATGTTAATAAGAACCAAACTCTAGGTGTTTCCATGTTTGAAGAGTACCGCAAGGACTGTGTGATCCTAGCTCACAACTACCAAATCCCAGAAATCCAGGATGTAGCGGATTTCGTTGGGGATTCCCTAGGGCTGTGTCAAGCAGCCCAGAGGATAGACAAGCCCTACATCCTTTTCTGCGGGGTAGATTTTATGGCTGAGAGCGCCGTCATGCTCAACCCAGAGAAGACTGTAGTAGTGCCTGAACTCAAGGCCAAGTGCCCCATGGCAGCTATGCTCCCCGCCCAGAAGCTTAGGGAGGCCAAAGAGGAGCATCCAGATGCGGCCGTAGTGCTCTACGTCAACACCTGGGTCGAGGCAAGGGCCGAAGCAGATGTTACCTGCACATCTGCTAATGCGGTTGAGATCGTCAAAGCAATAGATGAAAAAAAGATATTATTCGGACCTGACAAGAACCTGGCATGGCACGTGGCGAGGAGCTGCCCAGAGAAGCGTATAATCCCTGTTCCCGCTGAAGGTTACTGCAGGGTCCACGTGATGTTCAAACCAGAGCATATTCTCAAGGCAAGGGAGCAGTACCCAGACGCAGAAGTCCTGGTACATCCAGAGTGCGTGCCCGAGGTACAGATGCTTGGAGATGCGATATGCAGCACTGAGCAGATGGTAAAACGGGCCAAACACTCCAACGTAGACAGATTTATTATCGCCACCGAAGTGGGGCTGCTACATAGGCTTAAAAAGGAGATTCCAGGTAAGACATTCATACCAGCTTTAAAGTCTGCTGACTGCACTACTCAAAAGATGAATACTTGGGAGAAATTTGTCTCCGCCCTTAAGAAGCGTAAGAATATTGTAGAATTAGACCCAATGTTGGCAAAGAGAGCCCGTTTATCTTTGGAGAGAATGCTGGAGTTATCGAGGTAGGATATGGACGAGAAACTGAAAGAGGATATTACGTATTACTATGATACACTCAAGGATAAAGTGGAGGATCTCAGAGTAAGGTGGGGGCGCCTCCCCTGGGAGACCAAAGTCAGGGTAAAGGCAGGAGCAATAGCAAGTGGCACAGGAAGTGCATATTTCATCTACTATCACTACTGGGGCTCATTAGGAAGAGGCGGGCAGGGGCTCCTATTCTTCTTAGTTTTAGGTGTATTACTCCTTTTGGCCACAACACTTTGGGATGTCTTCGGCTCAAAGATTTAAATATTAAGAGGTATCTCCTATCTTTTAGAGGTCGCCAGATGGGCCAATTGACCACATTTTTAACAGACGTGCTCTTGATTACTCTAGCAGCATATATAGGTGTGAAGAGCCTTCATGCTCTTGTGTCCCTGAGAAGGGAAAAGAGGGAGGTAAGGCACTTCTTCGACAATGAGCTGGTCAGAGAGATAAAACATGCGATAGTTGAAGAAGTAGAGGACAGTAAGAGCAAAGAAGAGATAACTGAGGAAAGGGGATGGAAGCGAAAAGAGGCAGCATCAGGGGGGCGCTTGGAGAGTCTTCTCATGGAAGTCTATGACGACTTGTATAACCGGGTAGTAGATGAAGAGAATGCTAGGAAGAAAGAGCTGAAGGAGATTCATTCTGAAATAAAAAAGCTGAGAGATGAAATAAAGAAAAAGTAGTGGAATACAATATCGCTATCTCTAGAGCTCCTCCAGGGCTATGAAACCGCCTCTCAATGCATGGTCAGCCAAAACTAGGGCCAGCATAGCCTCGCAGACAGGCAACACTCTAGGCACTATACAGGGATCATGTCTCCCAGTAACCCTAATAGTCGTGTCCTTCATCGTCTCCAAGTCCATAGTACGCTGTTCCTTTGCTATGGATGACGTTGGTTTAACAGCGGCTCGCACCACGATGGGCATCCCGTTTGAGATTCCGCCTAGGATTCCACCTGAATTGTTACTATAGGTTTTGACAACGCCTTCTTCAACATAGAATTCATCATTGTTTTCAGAGCCCTTCTTCTCAGCTACTTGGAATCCAGCGCCTATCTCTACACCCTTTACTGCACCTACTGACATGATGGCCTTGGCTATATCTGCATCCAGCTTGTCGAATACCGGCTCTCCAATACCCGTAGGAACGTTCAAGGCTAGGAGTTCTACCACGCCTCCTACCGAATCGCCTTCCTCTTTAGCCTTCAAGATCACTTTTTCCATGCTTTTTGCTGCCGCGGTATCTGCGCAGCGCACAGGATTCTCTTCCACGTACTTCCTAATATCTTCCACCGATACATCTCTGGCTTTTATTCCATGAATCTCCTTGGCATGCCCCAGAATCTCGACGCCGATGCTAGCCAAGAGCTTTTTGGCTATTGCTCCAGCAGCCACCCTAGCAACGGTCTCCCTACCGCTGGCCCTGCCTCCACCCCGCCAGTCGAAGTGCCCATATTTCGCTGCATAGGTGAAGTCGGCATGATTCGGCCTGGGCTTATTCTTTAACTCCACGTAGGGGCTAGAATCAGCATCCTCGTTATAGACCAGCATGCCTACTGGGGTACCCAAAGTTCTACCCTCGAAGACCCCGGAGAGGATCCTAACCCTATCTGCTTCTCTACGTTCAGTAGTAATCTCCCCCTGCCCAGGTCTTCGCCTATCCAGTTCCCTCTGGATATCCTCCTCAGAAAGTTCTAGACCAGAGGGACAGCCATCTACTATAACGCCCACTGCTGTGCCATGGGACTCCCCATAGGATGTTATCCTTAAGATTTCTCCAAAGGTATTTCCAGACATTAACTACGACTATGGTGACTAATATATATTTAAATATCGATACTAAAGGAATGCGATACTAAAGGAACGGAAGAGCCTATGGACGAACTTTGGTCTAAGATCCAGGAACTACAACAGGATTTCATAGAAGGATTGAGCCTAGTCAAGGAGGAGCTTCTAAGGAGTATACCCAGTGACCAGCCGAGGGTACTTTATAATGCATCTAGGCACCTAATAAGTACAGGGGGCAAGCACATAAGGCCGGCCCTTGCGATCCTCTCTTTTAGGGCTGCTGATACGGATGGGGACCTGAGTAAGATCCTCTCTATAGCAACGGCAACTGAGCTCATTCATACAGCTACTATCATCCATGACGATATCATCGATAAGAGCATCAAACGCAGAGGCGCCAAGACAGTGAACACCCGATGGGGCAACGATGCAGCCCTTATCGCCGGTGACCTCCTCTTCTCAAAGGCCTTTGGAATGATTGGATCCCATGAGAACAGGGAGTTAAGCGAGATAATCTCCAATGCTTGCATGAAGCTGGCTGAGGGCGAGGTTCTAGAGATGCTCCATACCGGGGACACAGATATGACCGAGGAGGTTTATATGGAGGTAATAGAGAGGAAAACCGCTGCCCTCTTTGAGGCATGCACCAAGTGCGGTGCCATCCTTGGAGGGGCTTCGAATAGCGATATAGAGGCGCTTGCACGCTATGGATACCATCTCGGCACTGGCTTTCAGATGATCGATGACATCCTCGACGTCATAGCAGGAGAATTCAAGTTAGGTAAACCTATAGGCTTAGATATAACCCTTGGGAAACCCACCCTAATCGTGTTGCACGCCCTCAAAGTGACAGAGAACGGCGAGAGGGAAACCCTAGAGAAGATCATGCGTGGAAAGGTGACCTCTGATAGCGATGCCAAAATGGCTCTGGAGATAGTAAAAAACACCAACTCCATAGACTATGCATCTGAAAGAGCTAGATCGCTCATCCATAGAGCGAAATTGGATATAAAAGGATTAAAGGACTCGAATGCTAAGAAGGCGTTAGAGCTGGTAGCAGACTATACCATAGACAGGGATTTCTGATGAAGGATGGCATTCAGTGGGCTGAATTATTGTATCGAGCTAAGAAGAGGTTCATCTTCTTCATTGCCTTCGTATTTGTCGGCTTCAGTGTATTTTGGTTCTTAACTGATGGTATCATATCACATGTAAAACTCAAAATGCTTCCCCCGGAAGCCCGCGTCATAGCCATCTCACCAATGGAATACGTCTTGGTCAAGCTTGAGCTCTCTCTTCTATTCGCTATATTGACGGCCCTCCCCATCTTTGCTGTTATGCTTCTACGGAGGCTGAACATAAATATGCACTGGAAATCCATTATTATATGGGGTCTATTAGCGGTTGCGCTCTTCGGCCTCGGCTTCTTCTTCACTTACTTCCTGCTATTGCCTATCACCATAGAAATCCTCACGAGTCTAACGTCAGAGGCAGATGTGCTACCCTATTACTCTATAAACCAGTTCATCATCTTCACGGTGCTAAGCACATTAATCTTCAGCTTCGTATTCGAGTTGCCTCTCGCTATTTCTTGGCTTGCCATTAATGGATATGTCTCTGTAGATTCCCTGAAGAGCTGGAGGAAGCAGGTCTACGTTGTGATCTTCGTAGTTACCGGGATAATAACGCCTGACCCTACGCCGATGAGTCAGATACTGCTAGGTGTGCCCCTCCTGTTCCTGTATGAAGCAAGTATAGTCTCAGCGAAAATCTTCGGGAAGAAAACCTAACTGAGGAATTCCCAGTTCCCCCTCCTAAGGGAATTCTGAAGCACTACTACCTTCTCCTTATCTAGATTGTACTTTCTCAAAAGAGAATCCTCATCCTTCTGAATCAGGATATTTATCAATTCACTTACCCTTATCTTCAGCTTCACGCCTCTCATTTCCTACCTCAAAAGGTCCAATTTCTGTAACAAGTTAAAAATTTATAATAAATATCACTCTACTCCACCACCACATACAATAAAATATATAAAACCTACAAGGATATACTACGCCAACCGGAGGTGAATGAAATGCTAGGTCAAACCGAACTATTAGTAATCCTTCTTATACTCCTCTTGCTATTCGGGAGCTCGAAGCTTCCGGAACTAGCTAGGTCTATGGGAAAGGCCAAGAAGGAATTCAAGGAAGGTATGAAAGAAGAAGAAGAGGAAGTAGAGAAACCTAAAGAAGAGACAGTTGCTCCAACTCAGCCTGCGGCTGCGCCTGAACCCAAGAAGGAGGAAGAAGTTAAGGCAGAGTAAAAAGGAAAGGCAAGTGAGAGATCATGTTGGGTTCTTCGGAGCTTGTAGTAATACTACTTATAGCCCTATTGGTTTTTGGCCCGCAAAAGCTTCCTGAATTAGCACGTGCATTAGGCCAAGCCGCTGGGGAGTATCACAAGGCAGCGCGGGAGTTTGAAGAAGAGACGAAGAAATTCCAGACTGGTATAACGAAAGAGATCAAGGACTTAGACACAGAGCCCCAAGTCAAAGAATCCAAGAAGAATTCTGCTGAGATAAGGAAGATAGCCAGAAGCCTCGGAATCTCCACCGGAAACAAGGACGATACCCAATTGCTGAAGGAGATAGACAAGAGGGTAAGCAGAAAAAAGCCTATCTCTGCAAAGGTTGAGCCAGAGACAAAAGTTGCCAAAGAAGTTAAAGCCGCTAATTAGCTCTTTTTTATTTGAGGTTTAGGGATGGCGGAGCTTACCCTTCCAGAAGACGTTGAGATGCCCTTAGAGGAGCACCTTGTAGAACTAGGTAAGCGTCTACTTCTCATCGGTGCTTTTGCAGGCATCATTACCCTCGCAGCATTCCCCTATTCAGGTGCTATAATACGCTTTCTGAGGGAGGGCATCCTG
The DNA here is from genome assembly GCA_036444275.1 of Hydrothermarchaeales archaeon (SeqCode). GTDB lineage: Archaea > Hydrothermarchaeota > Hydrothermarchaeia > Hydrothermarchaeales > JAZGAD01 > JAZGAD01. The sequence continues at coordinate 2,338 of JAZGAD010000021.1, read as the reverse complement.
CCGCCAGGGACTAAAATAATAGCTATGAGCCCCCTGGAGTATCTCTACGTAAGGATCGAGGTGTCCATAGTAGTAGCTGCCCTCCTATGCATACCCCTCCTTGTGTACGAGTTGTTCGCCTTTATGAAGCCTGGTTTATTCCCCAGCGAAAGAAGGTTCTTTCTACGCGTCATACCGGGCTCGGTCATCTTCCTCTTTCTAGGAGGAATATTCTCATATTACGTCATCACCCCTCTCATAACGGAGGGTCTACTCCTCTACACCGAGAGGGCTGCAATGCCACTACTCTCCTTGGAGAGGTTCGTCTCCTTCGTTGCTTCTATGCTACTTATCTTCGGCATAATATTCCAGATGCCCATGGTAGTATCACTCTTAGTAATGGCTGACCTGATAAGGCTCCAGGATCTGACCGAGAAGAGGAAATATGCTTATGCCATCCTTCTTCTGGGAGGGGTGTTGTTTACCCCGGATCGAGTGGCTATAGCTCCTTTTATCGTTACCTTTGTTTTATTAGTGATGTACGAGATAAGCATAATATTTGCCAAGGCATTCCTGCGGTCTTGACATATAGAATCTTATAGGCCCTATTGATTGCAGAATCAGAACAGGCTAGAAGCCGTATATCCACTCCGGTAGGTATTCATGAATAAAGGTTCATATACCTCAGTAAAGAGCCTCCGGCTTTCTACGTCCATTCTTCAGCCGCCTACACCTAGGAATTCTAATACAGCTGTATGCGCTAGTTGCAGTGGGGTAAATGGTGCATTCGCAAAGACACCGAGAAGTAGTGCGAGTATAGCTGTTATAACTAGAGGCACAACAAGCATCATTGGTGCCTCATCATATTCTGTTATCCCGTCATCAGGCTCCTTGAAGAATGCATTGTAGACCGGTGGGAGGAAATATGCTGCATTTAGCATTGCACTAACCAGCAATACGATTACGAAGATAGGGTACCCTGCCTCGAGGACTCCTAGGAGGAGGTACCACTTTGTTATGAAGCCTGCTACCGGTGGGAAGCCTACCATCCCTATAGCGCCAATGGCGAAGGCCATCATTGTTATGGGCATACGTTTTCCAAGGCCGCGCATCTCGCTTATATTCTTTTTTCCAGTCTGCACAAATATTGCACCGGCGCAGAAGAACAGCGTTATCTTCATCACGGCTTGGTTTGCGATATGTATCATCCCTCCGATTGCAACGCTTACCGATGTCGGGGATGCCAGTGCTGCTCCTAAGACGATGTATGAGAGCTGGCTCACAGTTGAATATGCAAGCCTCAACTTCAGATTATCCTGCCTTAGTGCATAGACAGAGCCCATGATTATCGTTATCGATGCAACATAGGCGAGGATTACACCGATGCCGAGCTCGTGCATGAGATCCACGCCATATATATTGTACACTACTCTCGTTAGTCCGAATACTCCTGCCTTTACAACCGCAACGGCATGCAGCAGTGCACTGACAGGCGTAGGCGCAACCATGGCTGCTGGGAGCCACCCATGCAGAGGCATTATCGCTGCCTTTACAGCGAAGCCCATTACATACACGAGGAATAACAATCGGAGAACCTCTGCTGAAGCACTGCCTGCCAGTATGCCTGTCTGGGACAGCGTTAGGGTGCCGGTCAACACATAGGTCATGGCTATAGCGCCTAGAACGGTTACCCCTCCGAATAATACATACATCAAGTATTTTCTACCAGAGCGCATCGCCTCTTCTGTCTCATGATGTATTACCAAGGGGTAAGCGCTTATGGACAGGATCTCATAGAATATGAACAAGGTGAACATGTTGCCGGCATAGGCTATGCCTATAGTAGCCATCATGCTCATTGCAAAGGCGAAGAAGTACCTAGTCTGGTTGTGCTCATGCATGTTCCGCATATAGCCGATGGAGTATACAGTTGTAAGTATCCAGAGCAGGGATGAGAGTGCAGCGAAGAACTGCCCAAGAGCATCTACCCTGAACTCCAGCATTAGCATCGGGGAAAGCTTGATCATAGAATAGGGGCGGTATTCCACGATCTTTCCAGCGAGTATAGGGGGCATTAGAGAGGCGACTATCGCGAATTTAGACGTAGCCGCCATAAGGCTCCAGAACTCTCGAAGGCTTCTGCGTTTTTCACCGGTAGCTAATATCAAGAAGGCACAGATAAATGATACCAGCACTGCAAGAGCTGGCCTTAGCGAATGTATCACTTCAGCTTCAGGCATGTCAAACCTTCCTATTACCACTTCAGGGTACTCATCTCTCTAACATCAATAGTGCCGTAGACACGGAACTCTAATGAAGCTCATGACATTGAAATGAGTATTAGACATCACTCTTCTTT
>JAZGAD010000020.1:0-14698 GCA_036444275.1 Hydrothermarchaeales archaeon (SeqCode) | reverse complement strand
TAAAAAAGACCAATTTTCTTGATTAATGCATAGATAATTTTTTCCAGATTTAGACATATTTAAATAGCGATTTCTATTGAATTGACGTCATAATTCATGATAAGGAGGTGGGGAAGATCAAAAGAATATTCAAAAACTTTTTGATAGACGAAAAAGGGCAGATGGGCGAACCAATACGACTCGTTATCGCAGTCGTCGTGGGTGTTGGTGTCCTCGCCATAATGATGAAACTTCTAGCTATAGTTGGAATTATTGGTGCAAAGTACCTAGTTGTAACAGTCAGTGGCTCTGGGATAGTTGATAATAATAAGTTCTTTAAGGTAAACTACGCTCTAAAGAATGTTAAGGTCAAGGTTAGAGACCAGGACACTGGCAGAGCTATACAGGGAGCCCTAGTAGAGATAAAGGGATGTGGGGTTAACGACGCTGGGATCACTAACGCCGAGGATGGCATCGCGTATTTCTCAGGATCAGATCAGAGGTTCAATGCCCAACACCAGAAGTATGCTGAAGTCACGATAACCGTGAAGTCCGATGGGTACCTCAGGAAGGATATGACCTTCCTCTGCAAGTGAAGGCTCTCGCCTATGGACCTGCCTATAAGGATGCTCCTAGTGGTGATACTCCTAGCAGCTACAGCCGCCACAGGATATAGCGCCTTAGACGCCCACTTAGTAGTGCAGGAGAAAATAGCTGCTAATAAGGCGGTGGAATCGCTCCTGTTGAAGGCCCAGATAGTGGGCATGGGTGCCTCAGGGTCTAGAGAGACTTTGGAACTTGTTCTAAAAGGGCATTCTAAACTCGCATTAAGGAATGAAAACTTCAGCGGGGATATCAGAGGAGTCGCCAAGGTAGATCTCACGCGTGGTGGAAATGTCTTAAAGGTACTTCCTCTAGCCCTATGGGATTTTCCAGAAGCGCCATCTGCATACAGTGACTTTCTGGAAAGAGAGATCGTATACCACGAAGGGGCCTATTGGATGACGATGACTCATCGAAGTGTTGAGATAGACAGAGAAAAGTTTGATTACATCCAAATAGAGTGAAAAGATGCTGATGGATTGGGTCCTGCCTAGAGCCGGTATGATGTTGGCATTCCTCCTCCTTTGGGGAGTTGTATGGTCTGCTTACGAGGGATACGACCTCTATGCCGCTAATAGAGAAGCCCATATGGTAGCAGTAGAGCTAGCAGACCAGATTGCCATGGTCGCTAACGTTGCACCAGAATATTCCTACAATGGATATACTACAGAGGTTCCAGTGCCAGAGGATATTCACGGGGCACCCTACAAGCTAAGCATAGACAGTTCGCAATTCCAAGTTAGGATTGAGGTGCTTGGGAGATACCAAGACAAGGTACTGGGCATCGCCTTTCTACCGGTATCAGCCGTCGAAGGGGGCATGCTTCTCCAGGGCTTCGAAATAGAAGATTCAGAGAACGTGAAAGGCTACATCGTCATTGGGCAGATAAAGGGGCTGAGAATAGCGAGAATTGGTAGTGAGAACCGTACGCTAAGAATAGAGGCGTTTGGAGCTGAGTAAAGTGAGCTTCCTTGAGGAGGAGTCTGGACAAATAGGGCCCTTTGAGGAACTCTTTGAGCTTATTATAGTGGTAATTCTCATACTCATCTTCTCAGCTACCATCGCATATTCCTATAGAGAATATGATGCGAGAAAGGACCCGATAGAACGGTTCTCTGCCGGCCTAGACTTCGCTAGCACCTTGAAGAATAGCATACTCTGCGTCCGAGTCAATGGAGCGCCGAACCCCGGACTAATAGATAGAGAAACCCTCCTGCAGAAGGGAAATTTCATATACCTGAATCGGTACTGGAATAAGCCCTATAATTGGGAGGTGGTAATCAGAGGGACCGAAGGAGCACTCCTCTATGAATTCGGCTCTCTGAACAAGGAAGCGGAGGACCCAGCTAATCCCCAAGCGCAGGCTAAGGAAGTCCTCAAAGGCAGGGAGGTGAGCGTGGTATTTACCGTCATTGCCTATAAGACTGAGAATAAGGAAGTCGTGCCAGCGAGGATGGAGGTGTGGGTTTGGTAGAAGGGTTCTTAGGAGAGGATAGAGGGCAGGCCGCATCTCTGGATCTGCTGATCTTTGCTCTTTTGATCTCCATATCCTCTGGCATGATCGTCACCTATGGCCTAGGGGCATATCACGCTGATCTACACATGAGGGCCGTACAGACTAGGTATGCTGTGGAATTTGCCAATAGCTTTGCTCTGACCGCTAGGTACATCTCAGGTGGTAGGGGATCGCCATCTGCTCAATACATCATAGGTCCAGCGTCGACCTGTACTAGCAGCGAGGGGAAAGAAGTCATGTATCTGCTCTCCAAGGTAATAGAGAGCTCTCCTCTTGGATCCAGCCCTTTAAACAGGGAGGTGAGGGGCAGTCCCATCGATATGATCGCCGATGATGTATTCCTGAGCTTGGGTATCCACGTTAACGGTGAGGAATATCCCCTAAGTAAGCTTATGACAGGCTGTTACCATCGCAGCGTAGCGGAGACTCTCAAGGACACATTCGACTTCCTCTCTGGGGGTACCTTTGAGTATCGATTAGAAGCTAGCTGGCATCCATTTGAGAATTCTAAAATAAAGGATGTACTATATAGTCAAGTGAGCTACGGCTCCCCTGATATACCTGATTCTTCAGTGTACGTCGTCAAGTTTCAAATAGCAGTACCGGCTGATGAAAGGGCTCTTTCGAAGATAGGAATTACCGCTGAAAGATTCTTCGAGAACTTTGGAGAGATAAGCTCTATTATCCCGGCTCCTGAAGCTGCTAAAAGGAAGAGACTCAGCAAGGTGTTTGCTTCGCTTCAACTCCCGGAAGCGAATTCACCTGTAAATGATCGAGCCGAGATAACTCTCAGTCTCTGGCCTAACGTAGGAGGCTAAGAGATGTCTAATTTCATTAGTGAACAAGAAGGTGCTGTGCCCTTTTCGGCTCTGGCTATGGCCATGCTCCTCTTAGCTGGAGTAGCGATATACCACTTCTCTGACATGGACCTTGCAAGGGCTAGGCAACGGAACCTGAGGACCGCGGATATGGATACCTTTTACGGCACCGCTCAAGTGGTACTGGATGTACAGCAGGCGGTGAGGGAAACAGCAGAGAAGGTCATTATGAATAGCTCAATTGCAACCTATGAGAATCCAATAGACGTGGATCAATGGCACAGTGGCGATGGATACTCTATCTGGAAGGAGACTTTACGAGATAACTTGGAGAGAGAAATCGGCTTAAGGATACTAGAATTCTATGCTCACGATGATGCTACAATATTAGAGAAGCGCTATAGGAGCCATAGTACTGATTTTGATTTCTCCAATTTTATAGGTGGAGGAGAGACTGATAATTTCGAAGTGGAGGTTGTCCCAGATGAATTTACCATGGCGCAGAAGGAGTTGACGGTGAAATTTGGGTTCAGTGAACATGGGATCATAAGCTCGAAGAATAGGTTTACGGGACACACTATGTCGATGAAGGCTGGCAGTGAAGTAGCAATTGATGTGAGACCCTTCACTATGGCTGACAAGGTCTATAATTTCACTGGAATATTCAAGAGGAATGCTCCAGACGTGTGGGACTTCTCTAGTACTAGAGATACAGTGGATGAATTCGCATGGTATATTTGGGCTGCCGAAGAGGTCGTGGGACTGCTTGAGGCCAACTTGAGGCACGAGATACGTTTTGCTACCGATGAAAGGGCAACCTATTCTCTGGCTCATATGATCATCGCCTACAAAGAGATGCAACACTTCGGGACCTTTGACTACCTCCATACCTTAAAAGAAGTCCTCCGCCCATGGATTGGACAAGAAAATAGGGGCAAGGAATTCTTGAGTCTACTTAGGCTGGGGATAGAATCTGGTTATGTGGACCAGGCTTTGGGCATGATGGAATCCGGGCAGATGATTGAGAAACTCTATTCCAGCTCACAAAAGACTAATCACGCAATTCTCCACTCTATAGCCTATCTCGACTCCTCTCTGGTTAGCCAGAGAAACGTTCCATTTGACTATTTCCCACCAGCTAATGAAATACCAACTCAAGGCGCTGTTCAACAACTGCGCATAGCTCATGACATAGCCTTACTTCGAGAGGCTGCGTCTGATGTAGAGGAAACTCTAGTTGCTGTTGAGGAAGCAGAATATAATCCAGGCCGCTATGACAGCGCATGGTTAGGAACAATAGAGGCTGATGGGGAGATGGTGGAGGCGGAGTATAGCGAGTTCAGAGGGGCGGTAAGAAGCGCCTTGGAATCTTCTAAGGCTGCAGGAGTGAGAATGCAACAGGTCAAAGACGCATTGATACATATGAGGACTACTCTAGATGATGGGAAATGCGAGAGCATCCTTGCAGGACAACTATGGTATGGAGGCGATGATGGAAACCAGGGGCTGAAAGGGATGAGAGAGATACTTCCCCTAAAGGAGAAGGGTGCAGAAGGGTTCATAGAAGAAATTGCGACACTCCAGGAGATGCTCTTGGAGTTGAAATATGACGATAGAGACGGCGCCTTGGACGAAGAATACGAAGAAACTATGAATAAACTGAGGGCTGCTAAGAAAGCTCTTTCTGAAGCTGGGGGGTATAGGAACTACTACTACAGTTGCAGAGACTACTGGGGCACTTCTCACAGCAGGCCAACATCTGGATGTGAGGAAAGCCGTACGGAGAGCGAGACTTACTCATGTGGAACCGAGAAAGAGCCTAGAACCTGCACCACGTATTGGAAGGAGTACCGGTGCACCTGTAAGAGCTACTATAGAGATGAGTATACAGAACACATGAGTAAAGCACTAGAGAAGCTACCTGGAGTTCTAAATGGAATCTATTCTATGGATTCCTCTATTACCCGCTGGTTCAAAGAGCATAGCTACGATAAAACTATGGATAAAATACCAGAGATACATGGCTTTGCATCTGGAACCGGGATAGCAAGTTTTTATTATAATCATCATGAAAGTGAGCTCCCCGGAGAAGGGTATACGAGCGAATTCGAGGTAAATTTGAATTTAAAGAGCAAGTCCGAAGAAATAGTACCGGCTCTATCCTACGAAGTCGGCGATGCCATCGGAGAAGAGTTCGCTGACTATGGCTACGCCTACATTCATGCCACTATCTCGGGTATATACGGTTCATTCCATCCCTCTGGAGTGGAGATGGAGTACAGTAAAGCAAGGGAAATCTTGGAGAAGATGCGTGGAGACGGCTTCTTTGATTTTTTAACGGAGCTACTAGATATGCTCTCAGCACTATTGAACTATGCTGGAGACATCGAGGGCGCCTTAGTCCTCTTGGAGAGGGAATCCGTTGCATTCCCCAACCTAATGGAGCACTTATATACAACCCTTCCACCTCCACCTTTCGGCAGAGATAATCAGGGCTTCTCTATCCTCCATGATATCCGGTTAAGGGTTGATAATCACCCTCTGACCCTCAAATTCACAGTACCCTTACTGGGCGATGTTGAATTCGAGCTTCCGCCAGGGTCTAATCCACAGGGTGGCAAGGGATATTCCATCCCCCTACCCTTCACCCCTATCCACATCTACAGTTGGGGATTCGACATAGTGAGGAGTCAGGTGGGAAATAACGCAACAGATCCGGGGGAAACTGGGGAGAAATCCATCCTTAGGGTAATAGATTATGAGAACCAGGGGAATATAGCACCTCTAGCTGAGATGAGCATTGGAGATGAACGTCTTCCAGCTCCGGTATACCTGCATAAGCCGGTGATGTACAAATACGAATTTACAGCTGGAGACTACGAGGACGAGTATGCTAATCACGCAATATCCAAGGGGCTCAAATCACAAAGACTCCCGCCGGTAATCGTTATCGCTCTGGGGCCCTTTGTTACCAACTTCGGTTCTTGGGAAGAACCGCCAGATTCGGGGAAGACTCTACTAAGTATAGACGTGGAGTTCTCAAAGCCCTATGCAAGTGAATTCCCAGTATTTGCAAGGGTAAGGCAGGATCACTACGACGGCGAGATGAAAGCACTCGTAAGGATATACGAAACTGCCGCTGGTAGGAGCAATCAGGTCTATCCCAAATCGAATTCGTATGCCGAGATCTCTCTAGATAGGGAAACACCAGTGGACATAGAAGTAAAGGAATCAGCTCTGTCTCTATTGAAATCATATGGCTGGTCCCTGTTAAATGCCGATGCTTACATATTCCCTGAGCGAGCTGTGGAGGAAGAAATCAAGGATCGCGTCTCCGGTGAGGACCACGCTAGCATACCGCTTATAGACCCCGAACTGGACATGGATGTCCGTATCTCCAAGATTGAACAGAATAAAATACTCATGAGTAACTTTGGTAACAGACGCGTCGACGTAACTCTAACGTCGAGTCACAAGGGCAAGAGTTGTGGGTTCTTCAGAAGAGAAAACATCTGGTCCAAGAACCTGTGGGAGGGCACTATGGAAGCCGGTGAAAGCAGATGGGTAGATGCAGCCATAGTCGGGTCGGTAACCCTCTCGCTAGATGTTGATGTACCCGGCGCAGTCCTACGAGCACTGGAGAACGTGACGTCGGTGCACGCAGAAGACATCAGAAACTTCCCATAGCTAGCTCAACGTTCTAATAGCTCTTTCCGCACCGCCCTGTAAAACTCGGGCTTAATCCTGTAATACCTCGCCTCCTCCACATCTCCCTCGAAGGACGATGTGAAGCTCTCAGTCAGCGCGCTGGGCGATATCCCCTCACGACCCATGTTTTTCAAAAGCTCCTTCAGGACGTAGTCCCTCTCTCCCTTATAGCCTGAGAACAACAGAGCCTTTAACGTAGCCAGCTGCGATTGGCTCAACTTCGCTATCTCTCTTTTCACATAGCCTTCTATCTCCTCTATTATGCTCATCTCGCTTTCCTCCAGGCAGCTACTACGCCATCCACTAGGCTCTCCTCTTCTATCTTAGCTTTATTCAAAAGCTCCTTCAATCTTTTTTCGGTCTTCTCGGAATACGGTGCGAACACATACTTTCCATTTCCATCCTCGGCCAGTTCGCCTAGGGCATTCTTGTCATCGACTACTACCACTGCTTCTTTTTCATTGCCTTCGATCCCGAATTCGAAGACGCGGGGGTCAAGTTTCAATCCCGTGATGAATAGGATGCCATCAAATCTCTTTGCACCCACCTCGCCTAGATTATAAATCTCGAGATTCAAATCGAAATGATGTGCCAGGAAGCCGCTCATGCAATCGCTGCAGAAGTATACGTAGAGCCTGTAGCTCCTTGGAAAAAGGTCGTAGACTGTATACTCTCTGCCGCAGGCGCACTTCATAGACCTACTTCTGGTCGGATGGATTATAAAATTTATCGCAGACAGGCGTTGTTAATTTTGCAGTTGTAAACAGCTAGAACTTTTGGTGTTATATCTCCCTTCATGTCTTACACTTTATTGCCTGTAATAGCAAATATGATGTAAGATGATGAATTTGAAGAGGGACAAAGAGAAGCTCTCGATGGAAACAGTGTCAATAGGGATATGACAAAAACTAAAGTCGTTTTATCTTATGTAACCATAAGATGCAAAATTGTAAACTTCAAAGATAAATATAGTAAAAATAGAACTTATTTTATAATGAAAAATTCAATAAAGCTGTTAGATTTTGTATATTACTTGGCATTGGGTTTGCTCGTTTTTGCCACCTTTTTTTGAGCACCTTTTAGTATTGGAGATACGGGCGTAATGCCGATAAAACAGATCGAGAGGATGTGTTCCCCATCTTTTCGTTTTTATTAACATCCATCTATTCTATGAAACCCTTTCTTGCACTAGAATCAAGTGCTCTTTCAGTGTTATATCTTTAGTTTCGCGGTCTTTAGCAGCTCTTTGTAGACTCTAGCGCTCATGAAATAGCCTTCTTCGCTTAGTTTCAAGGTCAAATCGCAAAATTCATCGTAGTCGATCAGGCCTTCCTTGTAGAATCTTAGTAAAAGGGCGGTTGTCCTATATGGGTGCAAATTCAACAATTTTGCAAATTCATATCCCTCTTTATCGTCTATTAACATCGCCTTCGCATTCGACTCACTGCACAGAGAAATTGCCTTCATCTCCCCCGCGTGGAGGGACCTAACATTTTCTATGCGTTTCTGAACTTCCCTTACTTCTATGAATCCCTCTTTTATCAGGCGTTCAATAAGAAAAACTTCTTTTTTGTTCAATCGTTTTCCTTTAGCAACTACTTCTTCGAAAACTTCATTGGGGATGTAAATTTTGTCAAAAACTTTTTTCAATAAATCGATCTTTCCGAGTCTTGCGAGATAAATCAAAGGAGTCGAATTGCTTACCGCGGCACGCATGCGTGACACCTACTCAAAAACCGCGGCGAGGTCTTCTTTCACGTCTTCAATCGTATATGGAAGAGAGATTTTTCTTTCCTTGATTATCTCGAGCATTTCCCAGAGCGAAAGCCCCGCTATTTCCGCAGCTTTCCAGAGCGTTACCTTTCCAATTTTATACTCCTCTAGAGCATGTTCAAGTTTTATATCCTTGAGTCCTATATCCAAAATCTTTCTTATTGCCACCGTCTTGCCGACCTTCTCCTTTTTTGCATACCAGTTTACTTCTTTCTCCATCTCTAGTGGCAAACGGGTTGAAATAAGAACCATGTTTGACCTCATATACTTGACCTCATATACAAGAGAGAGTTTTCACAACGTATACAAATATTATAAAATGTGCACAAAATTAACTGAAAATGTCGGCAGAAAGCATTCTATGAAAGTCAGCAGCACCGAACTGCGTTATCCTTTTATGTCCTACGGATCAAATTATAATTAATGGAAGAAGGGGCGTATTTCAAGATCAAAGAGCCGAAGTGGGACTGGAGCACCATCGGTGGATTAAAACAGGTGAAGGAGCGCTTGGAGGAGATGGTCTCTATTCCAATTAGGCACCCAGAAAGCTTCGAGAAAGCAGGCTTACTACCTCCTGCAGGCGTTCTCCTTTGGGGGCCCCCAGGGGGAGGTAAAACAGTGCTCGCAGAGGCATCTGCAAAGGCAGCTGGAAGTAGCTATATCTCCGTCAAAGCGATAGAGATCATGAGCGAGCCCGAGGAGATAACGAGCATGTACGCGACCGCCCTTGAGCTGGCACCCTGCATAGTCTTCATCAACGAGATTGATGCACTGGCCCCAAAGAGGGAGGCAGACTCTTTGTGGATGGAAGGCATAACGAGAGACGCCCCGATGAGGATAGCGCCTGAAGATATTACCGATATACTATACCGTGAGCTGGATAGGGTTTCGGGCAAGGGTGTGGTGACGCTTGGCGGAACCTACCGTCCGGACGTGCTGGACCAGAGGATCCACAAGAAAGGCAGACTAGAGAGAAAGATCTACGTGCCCCCTCCAGACTATGAGGATCGCCTCGAAATCCTGGGGATACACCTGAATAGAGTGCACCTGGCTGGGGATGTCTCATTAGAGGAGCTAGCCAAACGCACTGAGTACTACGTTGGAGCTGACATCGTTGGCCTGGTGAAGGAAGCCCTAGTAATCGCCATAAAGGAACAGGGAGATAGATTCGAGGAGCTGGAGGCAAGGCATCTGCAAGAAGCTATGAAGCGCATACCCCCATCCCTCTCCAAGGAGACAATAAAGAAATACGAGGAGACCTTGAGGAACGAGTGTAGCCACTGCTACATGTTCTAGATGTTGTGTCGAAATAATTGCAGTGGTTATTTTTTAAATCATGGTATGGTGGTAAGAATGGTATACAAATCAAAGGTAACGGAGAAATTTCAGATCACGATTCCAAAAGAACTGCGAGAAGTATTTAACCTGAAATCCGGTACAACGATTTCTCTATTTCCCAAAGAAGATGGCATCGAAATAAAATTCCCGAAGAAAATTGAGAACATCGCTGAAAAGCTCTATGGAGCGGCGAAATTCAGAGAAGACGCAGTAACGGCAACGCACAAAATCAGAAGCGAGTTGAAATGAGGGCATTCATCGATTCGAATATATTTATTTATGCTGCACAGGCGCACCCAGAGTTTGGAGAAGACTGCAAGCGGATAATTGCCAGCATTGAAAAAGGGGAGATGGCTGCGGTGACATCCACGTTGAACATCTCGGAGGTTGGCGAAGTTTTGCACAGATACGCCGGTAGGAAGGCATCAAGTAAGGTGCTAGAATTTCTGCTAGCACTGCCCATGGAGATCGAACCCGTCGTAAAAGAGCATCTCATCGCCGCCGGCGAATATTTTCGTGAATATTCAATAAACTATTTTGATTGCATCTATCTGGCGCTGATGAGAGAGAAATTCATTGATTCCATAATCACTAACGACAAGCATTTTGAAAAAGTCGAAGGGATAAACGTTGTAACCCCAACGGATGCTTCCCGGTGACGCTGAAACGCAGGCCTAGCAGACTGCAAGCTACCTACCAAAGCGCCTTTTGCGCTGCTGGAATGTGCGTATAGCCCTTAATAAGTCGATCTTCCTGAAGCCGGGCCAATAGGACTCGCAGAAGTAGAGCTCTGAGTATGCGCTCTGCCAAAGCAGGAACCCAGAGATGCGCTCTTCGCCTGAAGTTCTAACTATCAGGTCTGGATCAGGGAGGCCGTTAGTGTATAGGTGCTTCCCTATAACCGCCTCGTCTATGGCGCTTGCCTGAAGTTCGCCGCTTTTTACTTTCTCAGCAATCTCCTTCACCGCGTCGAGTATCTCCTGCCTGCCCCCATAGGCAACAGCCACGTTGAAGTGGAAGTCGTCGTAGTCCTTGGTACGCTCCTCTGCTTTCCTTATGGCTTTTCTAACCCTCTCCGGGAAGCGCTCGACCCTGCCTATAGCCTTGACTCTGCACTTGTTCCTGTGGATACGCTCGTCCTCTGAGATCTTGTAGAAGTATTCCTCGAATAGGTCGAATAGCTTCTCCACCTCCTCCTTCGGGCGGTCGAAGTTCTCAGTGGAAAAGGCGTAGGCCGTGATGTTCCTTATTCCTAGATCGATGCACCACTGCAAAACGTCCTCCACCTTCTCTGCCCCCATGCGGTGCCCCTGCCAAGAGGTGATGCCTACCTTTTCCGCCAGCCTCCGATTCCCATCCATGATTATGGCGATGTGCTCTGGCTTTTTGCCGCTCTTTACCTCTGATTCCAAGAGCCACTCATAGCCCTTATAAATAGGTGTTAACAAACCTTTCATTGCCATTCTCTACCTTTCTCTTGACTTTTATGTTTTTGTGTTTGACGTTCGATGATTGTTCTAAAATCGGTTTTCATCATCAACCTCTTATTCAACAAAACCTCTCCAGATAAGATTTATATATGCACGATTTGGAAGTTTTCGGATATGCACTTCTCAAACTATATAAGCCTCAACGATGCTAAAGCCTGTGCAGACTCGGGACTAAAGAGGATAACTGTCACTCCAACGGCTTTAAAGCAGACGCCTAAGGCTACGATAGAGTTCCTGAAACAAGAGGGACTAGAAATCATACGAAAGAAGGAGAAAGGCCGTCCAAACAGATTATCCCAGTTGGACATAAGGCGTATCCTTGCCATAAGGAGATGTAACTTGAGTTATTATAAGATCTCCAATCTGACAGGTATTCCAAAGAGTACTGCCTTCGACTATTGCAAGCGCTACAACTGCGAGGAATTAGGTGAAAAAGAGCTAGGGGATATCCAAAGGCAGGAGGCCATGCTTCTACTCTCTGCCTTACTAGAAAAGGATCTAGACGAGGAGATAAACAGCCTTGCCATGAAGGGTCTAGAAAGCTCTGACTTGGAGGAAATAATCGATACCATGAGACGGATAGAAGACATTATCAACTTCAACTCCCTTTAAATTTAAATAGCTAGAACTAGATTAACATATTATGGTCAAGAGGAAACGCCAAAAAGCAAGTCTGCCCATGTCTGGAGCTGGACTTATCAGATACATGGACGAAGAGGGAACGGGGCTAAAATTCAAACCAGAGCACGTTCTCTTCGCAGCTGTCGGAGTAATCATCATCGAAGTCCTCCTCAAGATGGGCATCGTTTAATACGAAGGTGGCAAGTTGAGGGTCGCCATTACCCGGCCAAAAGAGAGGTCAGAGGAGACAATTAAACTCGTTCGTAATAGGGGCTGGGAAGCCATTATTGTTTCTGCTATTGAGATCATCCCACGAGTTAAAGAGGAGATTCTCAAGGGGGTGGGGAAACTTGAGGACTATGATTGGCTGGTGCTCACTAGCGCCTTCGGCGCAGATATAATGCTGGAGTACTTCGGCAGCAAGCTAGGACAGGTAGGGATCGCCGTGATAGGCCCTAAGACCAAAGATGCATTGGAAACGGCAGGGATCAAGGTAGAGCTCATACCTAAGGAATATGAAGCAGAGGCTCTAGCCAGAGAGTTAGCAGAAAGAGCTAAAGGCAAGAAGATTCTGGTTGCGAGGGCAGCCATAGGGCGGGAAGTTCTAGTGGAAGAGCTCAGAAAAGTAGCCCAGGTGGTGGAGGTGCCTTTATATGACACTGAGATGCCCAAGGATGCATCTGGTATAGAGGAGTTTGCAATGGCCTTAGACGCAGGAGAGATAGATGCGGTCATCTTCACCAGTTCACAGACAGCGAGCAATCTCTTCGAGGTCTTAGGGGGGGAGTTTTCTAGGAAATTGAGTAAGGTCAAGGTTTGTGCTATTGGACCAAAAACAGCCGAGACCTTGCAGGGTTTTGGCGTAGAGGTAGACATTACCCCTAATGAGTACACTGTAGGAGCATGCTTAGATGCACTTCAGGGTGAGATGAGATGAAAGAAAAGACAGTAGTGTGGCCTATTAATCTCGATTCCCATAGAACGAGAAAGACCGGGCGTAAAATACCATTGAAAGAAGCTGTTGAGGAGCCTTCGTTGAAGGAGATGGAGACAGCTGCAGAGAAGCTGGGCTTAACTCCTGTCGCTGAAGCAGGACGTGCCCATCCCAGCGAGTGGTGGGCCAAGAAGGGCAGGTTATTGCTAGAGAAGGATAAGAAGAAGTCCAAGAGTGCGAGGATGAAGGAGATAGCAAGGAGCATAAAAAAGAACAGAAACAAAAAGGCAGGGGAAAAGTAAAAGTAATTCGTTTAATTGCTCTAAGTTAGCGCGCTCTTCAAAGCATCGCATCTTGTCTTGACTACGTCATGCAGGCGTCTCTGGAGCTCGTCCCCTCTTAGACCCAATCCCTTTAGCATTCTAGTCGCTTGAGCTAACTCTTTATCACCCACGGTGTACTCAAGCCAGTTCTCTAGGTCATTGCTCATAACGTGAAATTCAATGGACTTAAGAGAAACTAGGAGGATGGTGTCCCGGAATTCCTCTAAACTATGGGCTGAGATGCCGGTGTAACTTCCATTCTCGTAGTAGTGCAGGGCCTTTTCCGGAGGCAGGACGCGTAAGAGAAAGGCAGAGGTCATTAATTTTTTAGGTAGGTGCTCTGATACCAGCTCTTGGAAGTGCGATAGGATTCTGGTATAGACATGAAAGACTTCTACTGGTGTTTGCTGGCTGAAGTATCCATGGACTATTCCGGGCGCGCCCCCTGAAGTGAACATGTAGTATAGGTGGTCGCTTATCTGCAGATAGCGCCATAGCTTCAAGAGTGAATTCTTCTCTGTTCCTTTTGCTCTCTTGACATAAGGCTCCAGCTTCCTAAGTGCTGCATAGCAGGTGCGCTGCATGTCGTTGCCGATCCAAGCGCCGACATCCCTTTCTATATCAGCCCAAGAGACGGTATCGTAGTCTCCAACATCAATGTCCCCCACAGGCTCGTGTTCCGCCACTACTTCAGAAGGTGTGGAGAAGCGCAGGTGCTCATACTTCAAGATTTCTCCAGGCAGCCACTTGAGGAATTCAAAGATACCGCTCTCTACCCAGTGGTGCTCCCCAAAGGTCTCATAGTCCATGAAGAGGTTCACGCACTGCCCTGGTGTTGCAGCAATCCAGGCAGAGTATTTTTCTGCGGTCAGGGGGTATTCTCCTCCTTGCATGGAGAATCGGAAAGCTATGTCATCACTCAAGCGATAGTTTTTCAAAAGGACTTTTATGTTGCTGTCTTTCGCCTTATACATGTAGTTAGGGGAACGCCATCCGAGTATACGCTCAGCTCCCTCGCAGTAGATACCCTTGTAGCCCAGCCCCTCGATGCACCTCGCTATAGAGTTGTTGTAGATAAATTCTGTGTTTTCAAACACTTGGGGCTCGCAGCCCAGGAGGTCCTTCATCAGTTGCTTATGCATCTGCACCTGCTCTATGAACTCGCTTCGCCCCTCATCGAAGAGGCTGGCGATGGAGTGATAGTACGTCTGGTTTAAGAACTCGACACATCCCGTCGATGCAAGTGCCTCAAAGGAGTCTAGCACCGCACTGCTCCATCGCTCGCACTGCTCTAGAAAAACGCCTGAAAGGCTGTACGCGACTTTAAATTCAGGTTTCAACTCGTCTATACAGTCAAGGATAATCCTGTTGGCTGGTAGATAGCATTTCTCAGCCACCCGCTCAAGGATTATCTTATTCCAAGAGTTATTGAAGTATACCTCGAAGAGTTCATCCAAGCTCTTATCCCTAGCGAAATCTGGATTGAAGTTCCGGCTGAGGCGAATAGGTTGATGCACTTCAAAGCCTAGGCATACGTCTGTCATGGCATCGACTTTTCTCTTTGGTCTATAAAATCTATTTGGAAACGCCCGGCT
>JAZGAD010000019.1:0-24545 GCA_036444275.1 Hydrothermarchaeales archaeon (SeqCode) | reverse complement strand
TGCCGGGGGCGGGCTTCGAACCCGCGACTTCCACGTATCCCAGGCCTGGGCCCTATGAGCGTGGCACTCTAACCAGGCTGAGTTACCCCGGCTGATAACACCTTCCCGGTGGTTGTTTATAAATATTGAGGGTAGGTATATCGACCCCGAAACTAGATGCTCAGATAGAAAGGACGAGAGCGGAATTCACCACGAAAACATATCGCAGGACAAGAAGATGAATGAGACTTACGAACATTGGCATAAGACTAAGGAGAAAAGTGGGGTCCTTCCATACATCGGATAACGTTCACTTGAGGATTTCTACCCCGCTTTTAGCTCCAACGTGGACCTCACAAGCTAGGCCAGAGAATATTCCATTCTCCAAGACACCTGCTATAGCGTTGATTTCTCCTTCGAGTTTCTTTGGGTCAGCAATCTCTCCGAAATCCACATCTATGATATAGTTTCCATTGTCAGTAACAAAGGGCGTATCCCTAGATAATCTAAGCACGGGGTTGCCTCCTATCGCTGTAAGCTCTTTTTCCACTAGATTCCATGAGAAGGGCAACGCCTCTACAGGTATAAGCATATCCAAACCCTGGGAGAGTTTGCTTTCATCTACGATGACTACGAATCTCTTGGATGCTAGGGCCACTGCTTTTTCCCTGAAATGAGCACCGCCGCCGCCCTTAATAATGTCCAGGCTTTCAGATACCTGATCAGCACCATCTATATCCAGATCCACCTGTGGGTGCTCCTGAAGCGTGGTGAGCGGGATTCCATTATCCCTAGCCAGTTGCTCTGTAGCGTTCGAAGTAGGGATCCCAAGTACCTCCAACCCCTCTTCTTTAATCCTCTTAGCGAGCTCTACTAGGGCGTAGTAAACAGTGGACCCTGTACCTAGGCCTAAGACCTGGCCGTCTTCAACGAGAGAAACGCCGGAAATAGCAGCGGACTCCTTGAGGTTCATGCACATTTTAAGGTCGAATCACCTTCTTAAACTTTGTTTTTATCAGTTCCAATGGCGATGTCTTTTCCCCAAAAATTTTGGCGTCTCTCAGCATCTCAGGGTTAAATTCAAGGGAATCCAGCACCACTCCCGATCTGCCTATCTCTTGGAGGGTATGGGCATCGCTGCCAGCTGTCATACCTAGGTTATTTTCTATGGCGAATTTCATGGCCTTCTCGTTGAAGGATGCAAGGATGCATCGGGAGTTGAAGACCTCCACGGTATCGATGCCCTGCAGTATATCCTTACCCGGTTTAAGGCTGTGGGGTCTAATGCTATCAAAAGGATGCGACACCCCTACAATGCCTCCCTGCTCCCTAATTGCATCTACAACTTCCCAAAAATCCCTAGCGGCTATCTCTTCTTCCAGGCCATAACCCATTACCTCCCCCTTGTTAGTCTTAATTTCTGCCCCAACTATAACCTTAATCTCAGCCTCCCCTTCCTCAACTAATCTTCTAGCTTCAAGTCCCCCCCTTATGGTGTCGTGATCGGTAATAGCGATAGCGTCTAATCTGGTTTGAGCAACCTTGAGGAGATCCTTAAGCTCCAGCCAGCAATCCTTCGAGTACTTACTATGAACATGTAGGTCTATCTTCATAGAAACCCCTGATGATGAGAATTTAATCAAATAAGTAGAGATGCCTATATACCTTTAACCAAACGTCACTTGCTCTTTCCATAGTTGAGCGATGCTCGTAGGTTTCTTTCCGATGTAGATCACGTTGTCCTCTGCCATGCCATGCCCTCCTTTTGTCTCGTTGGGGCACATCGTTTATAGCTCTAACTTTAAAATGTTACTGCACGAAGTAATTAGGATGCTTGATGAGAAGATAAAGGAAATAGAAGACGAGATCCGGAGAACTCCCTATAACAAGGCAACTCAACGCCATATAGGCATACTGAAGGCGAAACTGGCGAAGCTTAAGAAGGCAGAGAGGACGGAGGGTGCACGGAGCGGCTCCAAAGAGGGATATTCCATTAGGAAAGCAGGAAATGCTACTATCTTGCTCATAGGGCTGCCATCTGTTGGTAAATCCACCCTTCTTAACAGGCTTACTAATGCCAGCTCCAAAGTCGCTGACTATGCCTTTACTACCCTCAAAATCGAACCCGGGATCCTGGAGTACAAGGGGGCGAGGATGCAGATCCTAGATGCTCCAGGGCTTATAAAGGGAGCCGCCTCAGGCAGGGGGCGCGGCAGGGAGATTCTCTCAATTGCAAGAGCCGCTGACCTTATTCTCATCCTCATCGATGTCTTTAATCTCAGCCAACTCGACGTAATAAGCAGAGAGCTTTGGGAAACTGGATTAAGACTGGACAGACGCCCACCAAATGTTAGGATAAAACAGAAGAGCAGGGGAGGGTTAAATGTAAATTCTACCATTAAGCTGACGAAGCTGGACGAGGAGACAGTGAAGGACCTTCTGAGGGGATACGGGATGCATAACGCAGAAGTGGTGATCAGGCAGGACATAAACATGGATGAGTTCCTAGACGCGCTAGCAGGAAATAGGATATACATACCCTCTTTGATAGTCTTGAATAAGATGGATTTGGTAAAGAAGGACTACCTAGGGGAGGTCAGAAGGCATCTCCCCAGGCAATACCTGCCAATTTCAGCTGCTAAGGGAACGAATCTGGATGAGCTAAAGGAAGCAATGTTTCAGAGGTTGAATTTCATCAGGGTGTACCTAAAGCCTCAGGGGGAAAAATCTGATTTGGAAGAGCCGATGATAGTACTTAAGAACACCACTGTAGGCGATCTATGCGACCGCTTGCACACCGATCTAAAGAAAAACTTCAAGTATGCGCAGGTCTGGGGAAGTTCTGCGAAGCACGACGGTCAGAGAGTCGGTGTTAGACACAAGTTGAAGGACAAGGATGTCCTGATGATTGTCTCTTAGCCTTTCTAGATAGCAGGAGATAACTAAAACCCTGTTTCTCGATAAGCACTGGCTATGTGTACATCACACCGGCTTCTTCTCCCCCTTCATCGAATTTGCCTATGACCTTTGCGATCGCCTTTTCGAAGTCCGCCTGGAGAACGGTATCCTGCCCTTCTCTAATAGTGAACATACCAGCCTCGGTGCATATAGCTTTGATGTCTGCGCCCGAGGAGCCGTCAGTCTGCATAGCGAGGTCCTCCAGCGACACGTCCTTGCTCATGTTCATCCTCCTACTGTGGATCTTGAAGATCTCGGCCCGGTCATTAAAGTCTGGCATTGGGATCTCGATTAGCCGGTCAAATCTGCCTGGCCGCAGCATAGCAGGATCTAGTATGTCAGGCCTATTCGTAGCTGCTATTAGCCTAACATCCCCCCGGGGATTGAAGCCGTCCATCTCTGCGAGGAGTTGCATCAAGGTGCGTTGGACCTCGCGGTCGCCGCTCGTAGCAGCATCCAGCCGTTTGGCGCCTATAGCGTCTACCTCGTCAATAAATATTATGCTGGGAGCCTTCTCTTCAGCCATCTTGAAGAGTTCTCTAACCAATCTAGCGCCCTCTCCTATATACTTCCTCACAAGCTCTGAGCCTATCAGCTTAATGAAGACTGAATTCGTCTCATGCGCCACTGCCTTCGCCAAGAGGGTCTTACCTGTGCCTGGAGGGCCGTATAGTAGTACGCCCTTTGGGGGGTCTATACCAACCTTCTCGAAAGCTTCTGGGTTCAGCAGGGGCAGCTCTACAGTCTCTTTGATCTCCCTTATCGAGTCCGCTAGTCCACCAACGTCGCCGTAGCTTAACTCCGGCTTCTCGTCTATCTCCATTGCGAGAACCGCTGGATCCTTCTCCACAGGCAGAACCTCGATAACCGCAAAGGACTGCTGGTTCATAGCGACCCTGGCGCCGGATACTAGGTTGCTCTTGTCTATAAACTGGGAGGAATTCACGACGAAATTTGGCCCGGTGGAACTCTTCACCACTACCTTACCATTCGACAATACATCCATGACCGTGCCTATAATAAGTGGCGTTGTCCTAAGCCTCTCCAGCTCGCTTCTCAGACGCCTAACTTCTCGGTCAAGTTGAATATTCTGGTTCTCTAGGGAACGCTTCTTGTCCTCCAGCCACTTCACACGCTGGGCATAGCCATTCTTTATCCGGCTACTCTCGTTAGCAAGTTGGACGCATTCCCTCTCAAGATCACGCACCCGGTTTAACAGGTACTTAGACATCTCTTCTTGAGGCTTCGGTTTAGCTTCGCGTGGCATCTCTCCTCCTCTTAAATTCTAAATTCATGGTGATATATAGTTTTCCTTCCCGTTCACCCTTCCCATATTAAGCAAAACCTTATTATTTAACATCTTAAAGATAACTTATCTAAAAAATGCACTGGATGCAGTTATGGAGTGCGAGATTTGCGGTAAGAGTATAGAGAGAGCGGTGTCAGTAAAGATAGAGGGCACCCTGATGCGCACCTGCGGTGCATGCTCCAAGTTGGGGGAACTGAAAGAGGAAAGAAAGAGCTTCATCCCACGGAGCAAAACCTTCAAGAGGCCAGTTGCCGTCGACGCAAAAGCAGAAGTCGACTTCGTAGAGGGATACCCAGAGCTCATAAGATGTGCTAGGGAGAAGAGGAATTTGACGCAGGAGGAATTGGGGAAACTCATTAACGAACGAGCTTCAGTAATAGCCAGGCTCGAAGCCGGAAGGATGATGCCTGACTTAAAGCTGACAAAGAAGTTGGAGCGAGTGCTAGGGATAAAGATTTTGGACAAATCAGAGGCTGAGCCTGTTAAGGCTGGGGAAGCCACTAGAGGCGAGCTTACCATAGGAGACGTAATAAAGATAAAGAAGAAGTGAGGCGGTGTGAAAGATGTCATTTCTTGTGATCCCTGCGCTGGACTTAAAGGATGGAAAGTGTGTGCAGCTTGTACAGGGAGACCCAAATAGGATTATCCTATCGCTGGACGATCCTGTAGGGATAGCATTGCAATGGCAAGCTAAAGGCGCACCCAGATTGCATCTTGTTGACTTAGACGGCGCTATTCAAGGAGTAAGGAAAAACGAGTCTATTGTTAGGGATATTCTAGGAGAGATCGAGATACCGGTACAGTTTGGAGGGGGTATTAGGAGTATGGAAGACGCTAGGCTCTTTCTCGATCTAGGTGTTGCGAGAGTGATACTTGGAACCCTTGCAGTCCAAATGCCCGACGCATTGGGAAAGCTGGCCGAGGAATATGGAGCAGACAGGATCACTATCGCTTTGGATTCAAAAGCAGGCAATGTCGTGGTTAAAGGCTGGACCAAAGACACGAATATACGGGCAACTGAAATCGTCCAGAAATTCGAGCGCTATGCAAGTGAGGTGCTCTTCACCAATGTTGACGTTGAAGGCTTAATGAAGGGGCCTGACGAGAAATCCATTAGAGAAATAGTCAAAGCCACATCTCTCGACGTGATAGCCTCTGGAGGGATCTCATCCCTAGAAGACATAGAATGTATATCAAAAATTGGTGCATTGGGCGTTGTAATAGGTTCAGCATTATACTCTGGAGAAATAAATCTAGAAAAAGCCCTCAAGCTTACTTCATAATTCTTAGTCTCTAATTCTAACTATAGTATACTGGGTTTTCATCTAGAAGAGGAAACCTCTCTAGTGATAGTAATAAAGGTTATTGTGAGGTAAAAGAGGATAAGACAAGCTTAGTTTACGTGACATGAAAGCGAAGGGTTTTTATTTTATTATTTTTTCTCATAAGGTGGGAGCATTGTATATGTTCAAAGAATTCAATTGCCCAAGCCAAAACATTTTCGATGCCCTAAGAGAAGTTTCCGAGAAATTTGGTAGAAAGAATCCACCGGTTCTTGAAATTAAAATCATTGATTATCCCACGGCTGGAATGAGTTTAAGTCCATTCCAGTGGGATGGTATTAGAATTACATCAGGGTTAATTAAGCGATTTAGTATTTTAGAGTTAAAAACAATTTTTGCACATGAAATAGGGCACATGGTAAGTAAATTTTGGAATATTCTAACTTTGCTTTTTATCAGCTTCTATGTTAGTTCAGGACTAAACTTAATATCTTACCCAATTAGATCACTTTTGATCGGAAATTTTTCTATAAATATATTTGGTTTTTATTTTTTAATTTTTGTTTTGCTTAGGCGATCTCTTTGCTTAATTGGTAATTGGGAAGAGTTTAAATGCGATGAATTAGCATGTAAAAAAACAGACTGCCGAACATTCATTAAAGTCCTGGAAAAGTTCGAGGAAATAGAACAGACGGAATTCCCGGACGGACCATCTGAGTTTGAAGAAAGATTAAAAAAATATGTTTATGCTTTAGCCACATGGCCATGGTATTGGCACCCGTCAATCGAAGAGAGAATTAAAATGCTGGGTGAGAAAGACGTATTTTATTAATTAGATTTTTTTAAGTCACTCAGAAATTTATCGTATCTTTGTAGAAATCCTCAACTTTCATGGGCCTATTAGTTCATGGTTGTAGCCACACCTACGGCAAACTAATATGGTGCTGCCACTGATTCCCAGGCGGGCTTCTAGCTTTTCTCCATAGTTGGGACGGTATAAGGGCATCTGTTTCATGAGAGCTCAAGTCCAAGAATCCAACGGCACGAGTAAACGAGCTACTATGCAAGGTCATAGCTCACAACATTGTGGTACTAATCCACGAAATGTGTGAATTGGGTATAGAGCCCAATTTCCACATTTAATTTTACTTACCTTTTCTTGGTGGGGCGTTATCTCGGCCCCCACCAGAAGATTTACCAGGGTTTTTGCTAGGCTTTCCGCCACTTCCTTTACCTTTTCCCATGAGCATAATATGGACTTAATATTATTTATTCCTTTCCTGCTCCTAAAGTGTCTTGTCTGCTCCTAAAGTCGGTACTTTAAGAGCAAAGCCACTGATATAGAAACTTGTTTATAAGAAGATAAATCTCTTTTATGCTGGGTTAATGAGAAAGATGAAGAAAGCCCTTATTTTAACGCTGATAGTCCTCTTATCAATAACTACCTCCGTACATCCTCATCCTGGGAGAACAGACCAAAATGGTTGTCATACCTGCAGGACTAATTGTGAGTCATCATGGGGTATTCCTTATGGATTTTATCATCGGCACAATCCAGTTAGAGCGTGTTTTGAAGAATCACATACTACAACTAGTCCACCACCAACTACAGCCCCACCCACCACTACTCCACCGCCAACGACTCAGCCACCTACAAAGCCCAAGATAGTAGTTCTAGCGAACTCCATAGATTATGAGTTGGCATCTGATTTCTTCGGGTTCTTGGGCAACAAGGGTATGGAGGTCGTTCACTCCACTACTACCGATTTCGATCAGTACAAATTGGAAAAGTTCATAGTAATCTTAGGTGGACCTGATGCTCCTGAGGGCGTGGGAGATGTTGTAGGGGAAGTGCTCATGAACAGCGACCAGAACGCCATAAGGGAACAGAGTGCCAAAAAGATGTACGTGAAGACCAACATATGGACTACAGGGCAAAGAGTAATGGTTATAGCTGGCTCTGGGAGGGATCAGACAAAAGAGGCGCATCAGGAGAACCGGAATCAAGTGGCCGCCGATGCAGGAGCCTAAAATTCCGAAATCCTCCCTGGAATCGAAACTTGTTTATAACAAAAACGGATTATTTTAGGCGTGGTAGCAAAACATAATCAACCACTATTTTCAACGGTACAGTAAAAATAGATAAGCGCTCTTTTATTTGCTATCACTTAATAGTACATTTCATGAAAAAATACGACTGTGTTTATGTCTTTAAATATTGTAAATTAGAAAAAGAATTGACGATCAATGAAAACATAAAGATTATTCCCTTTGATGAAGGGTTGGAGTTCTCAAGCGAATTTGACTTAATTCGAAACGTATCAGAGAAAATAGGGATGGAATTACAGGCAGATGCAGAAACTCAAAGAAGATTAATAGAGACACAAAGGGAAAAGGTTGGCATTTCCATTCTGCAAATTAAGAACGTTCTAACGGATAATGAAAGTGAATTATTCAAAATAGTTGACCCATATGTACAAAACTTAGTCAGTGTCCTTTCCCTGCTGAAAAATGCTAACATTGAAATTTTTTTGAAGTTCGCTCTACAAATGGACGGATCTTCAAAGATAGAAACTTTAGTTCAAATGAAATATAGAAGCGTTGACTATAGTAAAAGAGATGAAATTGTTGATCATGATTCAGTAGAACTATATCTACAGAGGGTTCCATTCCACCCTATTATCGAGGAAGACACCATCCTTAAATTATCTAATGTGTTGTATTGTGAGTACTTAGGGGAGCAAAATAGACAAATGAGATTTCTTCGTCTTTGGCTTATTCTTGAACTCCAAGCTGAGAGTAAAATTTCTGCCAAGCCCGAAAAATTGTTTCTAGTGGACGATAAAAAGAAAATTAAGAATTTATTGATAGAGACTCTTGAAGAAAAAGAAATCCCTCTAGAAGAGAGGGATAAGAGAATTCAAAAAGTTCTATCGGTATTAAATTATTCTCCAATCAAAGAAAAAATTAGAGCATTGTTGGAGCAGCACGATATTAAAGTAGAAAAAGTTGATGGAGGGAAAGATTTGACTGACGTAATGTATCAATTGAGAAACTGCATAGTTCACTCTGGCGGTTGTAAAAAATATGGCGGCTCTCCTAATAATTGTAAGGAGAAATTTTGTAGAGACTCCCAAATCTCTTTGTCCGAATTGATTGTAAAATTGAGAAATTATATTATAAGGATAATTGGGAAGGATATGAAAATCGAATTTAAGGTAGCGGATGTTTAGTTGTAGTTATAGGGGGCAACTCCAGAAAATAGAAACTTGTTTTCACCTTATTGATTATCTTGGGATTTTCCTATCCATCCAAAAATAGATGGCAAACCAACTGCCTAAAAATGCTCCAATTTTGATGAACCAGAGTGCAGTAAGGGTGTTTCTTTTGATTGATTGGGCGGTCCCCTTTGCCTGAGGGTTATCTATTTCCTCTATCAACTCATCCCCCACCTCAGTGACAATCATCTCCCCAGCTGAAATCTCATTGATGGGGATAAGAGCGCCCATAACGGAATAAATAATCAAAGCAGGTATTAAAGCCACAGATAACAAGACAACTTCCCTCTCAAATGCCATGGTCATCAATCACAATTATAAGATAAAAACATTGGCCATTGTGTAGAAATCCACTCCCATAGACTAGAAGGGTTTTTCACAAGCAATTAAATACAAACGTATCAAGATGGTTATAGTCAATGTATTCAAATTAATAACTGAAATCATCAAGGAAATAGGGAAATTATTTCCAAGACCGATCAAAGAGCTATTTTATTTATTAGCGGGGTTAACCGCATTTTTGGCATCCGCATATGCGATACAAGGAGGGCTTGAATTAGTTAGTATGATTCTTCGAACTGTTGTAATCCCTATTCTTGAATTAATTGGAGTTTGATTTTGGATAAAATCCTCCCCTTAATGCTGACCGTATACCCATAGAATTTTGAGGGGAAGTAATTCTAGTATTCTCTAAAGATTTTATACCATCAAAATGTTGTTTATGGATTTATCCTATGGGTATACAGCGAATTGATTTCTTCTTTCAGGTACGGGGGTACCGCTACTATGTGATAACTAACTTCACCTCTCCTAACGCGCGAGGTCAGAAGCATGTAGCCCTGGAGGAAAAGCCACGCCTGGAACCTCTCTTTATCGCTATCCCTGAACTCTAAACCAGTCCACTTGCCCTTCCCATCTCGCAATACACCGGTGTGCCCAGCGAGGACCTTCATATATCTCTTAATATTCCTCTTCCGCATCGTCTCCAGCTGACGATAATCAAAGACGCGCCTTATCCCACGAGGTGAAAGCAACTTTTGAACCGTTGCCTTTGGTACCCCAGTGGCATTCGCAATCTGGCCGAAGCTCTGCGTGCCATTGGAGAGCAGGTGATTCCTGATGTGCATCATGTCTGCTTCAAAAACAGAGATATCGTCCTTGTATACCTTGGCGTGTCTCTTGGGCTGACCCTTCAGTCTCGCCTCAGCTGCCAATACATAAAGAGGCTTCATATGGCTTAACTCAACGCTGAGATAGATAAATTTTACTAGCTTAGTCCTTTCAAAGTTTATCGTCTAGGTGTTAGACATATAGCCTTGTATAACTATACCTTAGCGGGATTGGTGATAGTGTTAATTAAATATGATATGACAGGGCATAATGGGGATTGTGATGCTAGTTTACATCTATAGTGATATGACACATGATTTGAACTTGAAGGAGGTAGTAGGCTACCTAAAGAGGGAGACACTATTTGAGGCCGATATAAGAGGCGATTTTTTGGAATACTGGGCCTTTCCCAAGGAGCTATCGAAGAAGCTCGCCGGGATAATAATCAAGGACTACACTAAGCAAAATGAAATAAATCCTAATCCATCGATGAAAGACATCTCCTTCGAGACACGGCTTCTGGAGAGTAAGGAGCCTATCCTCTTTGATGCTAAGCATGTATACGAGGGCTTTGAATTAGAAAGAATTTTCCAAGGAATGATTAAAGGAAAGGGCTTCCACGTGGTATTCACTAGCAGGATGCTCGCGACATGGGGCGGCAATAGATACCACGGCAGGACCATAATATGCAGTTACCCGCTAGCGCTGATCTCTACCACGGGGTTAGTGGAGGCCCCAGCAAGGCCCAGGGAATATTATGCTAGACTCCTAGCCAGACAAAAAGCTGAACAGATGGGCTTCCAAGTGCCAGATGAAGAGAAGTTTAAGGAAGAACTCAAAGAAGAATTCAAGGACAGGATGCTGGATTACGATGAACGCTTAACTGAGGTTATAAAGGGATATGTTCTTCAAGCATTGAGCTTCTTTCTTACACAAGAGGCATTCTGTGACGACCCAGGATGCAGACTCTACAATGCACATACCCAAGAGGAGATGATCAATGCGCAACTGAAGATTAGAATGATCTGTAAAAGGCATAGGAAGATATTGAAGGGAAGGTGAAAGCATGGATGAAGATGCCACGATAGCTGAACTCAAGAGGGAGGTTGAAGAATTCCGAGACGAGCGAGCCTGGAGGAAGTATCACAAACCCAAAGACCTAGCTATTTCTATAACAATCGAAGCCACAGAGCTACTTGAGATATTCCAGTGGGAAAATCTAGAGGAGAGAGAAATCCTATCAGATAACGAGCGCCTGGGTAGAATCCAAGAGGAATTGGCTGATGTCTTCCTCTACTGTTTGTGCCTTGCGAGCATTCTGAAGCTGGATGTATCATCCTCTCTCAGGAGGAAGCTGGAGGCCAATAGGGAGAGATATCCAGTAGACGAGTACTACGGCAAGGCTAAGTAGTCATTTAAATGCTTACGTTCTTGGAACAGACATTTCCTTCTCAAATAGATATTTAATGGGAGTAGGAGAGTAGAGGGCTGGGAGGTGAGTGAGGGGATAAAAAAGCAGTTACCGGTCTCTACTCTCCCTTCATTTCTCTTATACTTGGCGGTATATAGAAGTCTGGTTTACACTCTTAACTCATCTGTCTACATTTTTGTTCAGGCCACGAAAAAGAGGCGTTGAACGAAGGACAGAAAGTTTATGCCGAGATAGAGTTGCAGGATCGCACCCGTGGTTAATTCTGCAACGGCTGCTAGAGCAAATGCTGTCGCTGCCTTCCCCCATGTGGTTAAGAAGCTTATACGTAGGATATAGATCATAACCAAAATGCTGAATATAAAGCCTAATATCCCACCTATAACCGGGATTATAGAAAGGATAGTCGCTGTGATCCACTGGGCACCTATAGCAACGATAGAGGCGAAGAGTACTTTCTCCCAGGTGACCTCTTCTATACCAGCTCCTAGGGCGCCGAAGAAAAGGAACAGGGACACCATAATTAGCATTGGTATCAATACTTTTACAACTACTACAGGGTTTAGGGATAGCAGGTAAGATGGTTCCACTTTAATCGTATCTACAATGTCTTTCAAAATATTTATATCCTTCGTAGTTCTTGCTTGAGGCGATGAGGAAATGCTGCTAGATGCTGAAAAATGTGTAGGCTGCGGCGCATGTGTTCCTATATGCCCTACTGAGGCAATTTCAGTCCTGGGTACGGCATCAATCAATGGGGATAAGTGCCAGGAATGTAAGGCGTGTATAGCCTTCTGCGTTGTCGATGCTATCTCTGAGGGAGAAGTATGAGGATTGGAGTTGTAGGCGCTGGTTTAGGTGGCTTATTGAGTGCTGTTTCTCTAGTCAAGAAAGGGCATGAAGTAATAATCTTTGAAAAACTGCCATATTCAGGGGGGCGATTTACTAACATTAAATATCAGGGTTTTGCGCTTTCGACTGGGGCATTGCATATGATTCCACATGGAAGTAATGGGCCTCTAGCTAGTATGTTGAAAAACTTGGGCATTGCGGTCAAGATCATCCCCTCTGATCCACCCGGCGTCTTCAGAATAGATGGAAAGGACTATCGGCACAACGAGATACCACGACTGTTTTCAATGCGGGATAAGATTCGAATCACTAAGCTCATAGCCGATTTGAAATTTGGCTCTGGGGGAAATGAAACCTTTAGACAATGGTTGCATGAAAGGATAAATAACGAGCTAGTCTATGCTATTTCGGATTCCTTTTGCGGATGGACGCTTAGCGTGAGCTTAGACGAGATTTCATCCCGGGAGGTTATCTCCATCACTAGAAACATTACCAAACTGGGGGCTGCAGGCATACCTCAAGGAGGGTGTAAAGGCGTTACCAGAGCGTTAGTTAAGGAATTCAAGAGGCTTAATGGGCAGATACTCTACAAAAAACCGGTAAATGCTATCTCAATAGAAGACGGGCGCGTAAAGGGACTTTCGACGCAGGAAGACAACTACGAGTTCGACGTGATTATAAGCGATATTGGCCCGAAAAAGACAATAGAGCTGTGTGGAGAGGTAAATTTTGACAGGAGCTACGTGAAAGCGGTGAGCAACGCCAGAGAGGTGGGCGGAATTAAGATATCAATTGCCTGTGACAAGCCCATGCTCAAGCATACTGGTGTGCTCTTCACCCCTACTAGGAGAATTAACGGTGCCAATGAAGTTACGAACGCTGATCCTTCTCTCGCACCAAAGGGAAAGCATTTGCTGATGACTCATCAGAAGTTGGAATCCAACAACATAAAGAAGGAGATAAAGCTCGGCATTGAGGAATTACATGAGATCTTCCCGGATTTCGACAAACACTGCAAGATACTCATGGTCCAGAGCTACAGAGATGGATGGCCTGTCAATAGGACGCCCTCAGGTAAGCACCTTAGTCCAGAAAGCCCGATAGATGGTTTGTACTACGTCGGCGATGCGATAAAGCCTGAAGGTTGGATGGAGACTGAGGGTGTCGCCAAAGGCGTTGAGTTAATGTTGAGCAGATTGAAGGCTAAGTAAAATACAGAGGAAATTTGCTTATTCGCTAAAGCTTGTAGCCTATCTTTCTGAGGAATTCCTTTCTTTCCTTTACGTCCTTTTCTGCTTCTATGCCTTTTGATTTCAAGCCATCTACTACGCCAAGGATTCCTCTACCCTGCTCGGTCTCGGCTATTATTACTTCTACGTCGTTTGCTGTTGCACAGTATATGCTGCATACTTCCGGCACGCTTTTCACCGCGTTCAGAACGTTTACTGGGAATGCATCCCGCATCACTATGATGAAGGAATGGCCAGCTGCTAACGTGTATGCGTTTTTTGATGCTATGTTTCTGAGTTCATCGTCATTGCCCTCGACGCGAACCAAGCAGGGGCCTGACGATTCGCAGAATGCTATCCCGAATTTCGCATTTGGAACAGACGTAACCATTACCTCATAGAGGTCCTCCACGGTCTTTATGAAGTGCGACTGCCCCAATATTATGTTGGTGTCTTCTGGCTTCTCTATTCTAACGGTCTTCAGCTCCATGATACCACCTCAAACAGGCCCATATCTTGAGGAGTATTTATATTAAATTCCTATTACTTAAAAATAACTCAATCCACCATCCGCGACCTCAACATCAGTTTCAATTCATTGAGACCGACGCCCTTCTTGGCTGAGAATGGAATCAAAACAGAGGAAACATCCCGCGTTACATTCAACCAACTGGCAATAACCTGAAGCCTCTCGCTCCATTCATTTCTCTCAACCTTGTCCATTTTATTACAGACCACGATGGGGTTGAGTCCTACCTCCTTCAGAAACTGGAACATCTCCACTTCTATCGGTATCATTCCACGTTTGTCCCACCTTTCAGCTATCTCAGCAAATGCCTTTGCATCTATTATCTGCACTGCAAATGCAATCTCCTCGCTGTGCTCCAAATAATGAACAATGAAATCCTTTATCTTCTCCTGGCGCTTCTTGCTCACCCCTTGCATGAATCCGAAGCCAGGCATATCCACAATAGTATACTCGCCGTATTGAACAAAATTAGGCTCTAATGTCATCCCAGGTCTCCTACCTACCCTGACCTTGGCCCCTGTAAGCATCTTTATAGTACTGCTCTTCCCCACGTTCGACCTTCCAACGAAGACGATCTTGTCCATCATAGGGTTTAATTATCCTCCCTAACTTAATAATTAGCCATGAAAATTCTCATCACAGGAAAACCGGGATGCGGGAAGACTACGCTGTGCAAAAAAATAATAGAGGCACTAGAAGACTGGGAGGTAGGTGGAATCATCTCGGCAGAGATAAAGGAGGAGGGCACTAGAATAGGCTTCAATATCATGGACCTAAAGACTGGCGAGGAGGGGACACTGGCCCACATACTAGGTTCAGGACCAAGAGTAGGCAAGTACCGAGTGAACCTTCAGGACCTAAACGTAATAGGCGCTGGCGCAATAGAAAGGGCCGCACATAGTTGCGATCTCGTGGTAATAGACGAGATAGGACCGATGGAACTCCATAGCGATGCTTTCATAAGAGCCGTGCGGCAAGCATTCGAGGCACCAGTAAATGTCTTGGCGACCATACATTACCGCTCAAGGCACCCCTTTGTAGAGGAACTTAAGCATAGGCGAGATGTGAGGCTCTATGAGATACACGAGGGGAATAGGGAGAGCGTATTGAAAGAAATCCTCGAGTTGTTGCACCCTTGAAAAATCGGTGGGTGGTTGAAAATAGAGGGTATTAAGCGGTAGGACTCCGGCGGAAGTTGCAGGGATAGACTTGGACCTCGGGAAAAAGAAGTGGGAAGAGCTAGTAAGACCGAGTATGAGGGCGAAGAATGGGGATAAGGAGCGGTTGGCTAAGAGGTTGTTGGAGAATAGGAGCCTAGACTCCTGTCTCTAACGTATCCGGATAGCTTTAGACCCAACTAAAAACTTAGGAAGCCAAATATTCATGAAATACTTATAAGTAACATAGCCCCCAATTATCAGTCCGATAACAAAAAATACTAGGCAAACAATTACAACCTTTTTTCTATCCATTTTTCTTCCCATTCCATGAACCAATATCACTCATGTTTTGTGTTATATGCGGTGTGGGTTTAGGACGTAGTTCTTTTAATTCTATTATGCAATTTATAGTAAAGGGAACAAGAAACCATATAGTAAATTGGCATATTTTTAAAGATATATCCTAAATATCCTTTATAAGGCAAAAAACTAAGAGAATTGCTTCCTGTTACAACCCTATACAAAAAGTCTAATGGGAAAAAAAAGAGATTTACTTTAGGTCCCGTAATAGGTGCACTCACTCTTATGATGACCACTATAAATAATAACCATAATATTTTTGGAAAACTTGGTTTGAAATAATTTTTTTCTGTACCTAGGTTAATTAGTATCTTTGAAAGGAAATAGGAAGAAATAAAAATAATAATTAAAAGAATAAATGCTTCTATGGGCTCACGGGATGTGCCATAAACATTCTGTAACCAATAATTCTTGTAATACTTCATGAAAAAATAGTTATAAAATCCAGCGATTGAGGGGAGGAATAATGGAATCAATATTAGTTTTTTAATTAGGCTAATTTTATCCCAATTATTATTCACATTAAACACAAGAGTTAGCACCTATAAAAATCTTTCAAAATCGTTCGGCTATGTCATCAACCGCTAAAATTGAACGGTGCCAAAATAAGAGCTACGATTGGGGTTTTTGTGCAAAGCCTACATATACCGATGTATACTGTAATCAAGATTAATTAGCACCAACCGATTACGGGACAACCTCATGATACACCAACCTCAAATGATACAGAACCATTTAACATCAATCTCTCATTCAACACTACCCCCGCGTTACTGTGATCAATCTATTGCCCTGCGCTCAAAGGACTTCAGTCCAAGAGCGAAGAGGATTACCACCCAAAACGCAAGGCCGGCAAAAGCAAGAGCGGGATTCAGATGCTCTACATGCGGCGTCAGCACGCCCCTTATGCCCTCGCTTGCATATGTGGTGGGCATGATCAATGCGAGCAACTCCAGCCTGGGATGCAGCACGTTCAGTGCCTTGATGGGAAAGAAGGTGCCACCGAAAAACATCATGGGCGTCAGGATGAAGAACATGGTCTCCCACATTATTGGAGGCCTGTGTATCGAAGTGCCCAGGATCAGCCCCATAGAAGCAAACGCCATACCGGTCAATGCGACGATTACGAGCACCAGCCAAGGGCGGCTCAAGTCGATGCTTGCCTCGCTACCGAGTAGGAGCAGTCCGATTAGGAAGATCAGCGTCCCAGAGAGTAGGCCCTGTAAAGCACCGAAGATAATCTTCTCAGCGGCAAGGGTAAAGATGCTTATTGGACTCAAGATGTGGTCCATTATCTCCGCCTTGTGGTCGAAGCTCAGCACAATGGGTCCGGCAACACTGAATATGCCTGCGTTCATGGCGCTTATCGCTATCACGCCGGGCAACAGTATATCAGCGTACTCCAATGGTAGGATGCGGATCTTCGGCAGTATGAAGCCAAAGGTCACAAGGAAGAAGAAGGGCTGGAGTATGATGCGCACAGAATTCCCCTTAATGTCTTTCCGAAAGACCCAGTAGTCCCTCCTGAGCACAGCCTTGAATGCAGTGTAGTTCAGTTTGATGTCCACTGCATCTACCATTTTAATCCCTCAGTTCCTTCCCGGTCAGTTCTATGAAGACATCCTCCAGGGTAAGTTCATAGAAATTTACGGACTTAAGCTCCCGGGCCTCGTCTCTGATAATATCCACTATACTAGGGAGGATCACTTCGCCACGATCAAGGTATATCAGGTATTCAGCAACTTCATTCTCAAGCTGTTCCTTGACCTCTCTCACCTCTGGCAGGGCCCTCAATTTTTCAAGCAACCCCGGAGAAGGCCCCAGTACCCGAGCTAGAATGGCATCGCCACCAGGGATCAAATCCTTCAGCTTGTCGGGCTCGCCCATCTTCACTATCTTGCCATCATCCATTATCGCTATACGCCCGCAGAGATGGTCAGCTTCCTCCATGTAGTGTGTAGTCAGAAACATCGTCAAACCCTCTTTGTTGAGCTTTTGTATATATCCCCAAATAGCACGTCTGGTCTGTGGATCCAGGCCGACGGTAGGCTCGTCTAGAAAGAGGACTTCAGGGCGGTGCATCAAAGCCCTGGTTATAAGGAGACGCTGCAGCATACCGCCTGAGAAGCCCCGGATACTGTTGTCAGCCCTAGAGGAAAGACCCACAAGCTCTAAGAGCTCCTCAGCCCGTGCCTTCCTATCTTTCTTGCTAAGGCCAAAGCATTCTCCATGTACTAGGAGGTTCTCTCTAGCAGTCAACTCCTTGTCAAGTGTGCGATACTGAGGTATGACGCCAACTGCCTTCTTGACCTTGATGGGCTCTTTGGATACGTCCATACCCATAATGTAGGCGCTTCCAGAGGTAGGCTTTGCGAGGGTAGTAAGCATATTTATCGTTGTGGTTTTTCCGGCACCGTTAGGACCGAGTAGGCCAAAGATCTCACCTTCTTCTACCTCGAATGATATGTGGTCTACGGCAGTCAATCCATCGAATACTTTAGTTAATCCCTCTACCTTTATGCTTACTTCAGACATCATCATTCACTTACTTCACATAGGATTTATGGATTGCGATAGCTTTGACTAGCTAGACCCGTTTAATCTCTAATGCTTGTGAAACCAAGTGATCTCCTCCTGCAGTTTGTCTATCTCGCACATTTGGAGTTCGTGCCTGACCTCCTCTGGGAAGTATATGAAGTAATCCATACGGTCATCTAGGAATACCACTGCAGCTTTATCCCGCTCACTGCGCACGGCTCTACCAACACCTTGCAGCACCTTGTTCACCATTGGTAATACTGAGAGGAAAAAGAAGGCCTTGCCGGTTCCGAACTCCCTATCGTAATACCGTCCTTTCATCTCCATCTCGAAGTCAGGCACAGGGAATGGGAATCCAGCTATCACCACAGTTGCAACGACACTCTCCCGGGCGCTTCCCTTCCCGACAGTGTACTCTACACCCTCAGACATCTTACCACCAGAAACCGCGAGGACCATCTTCTTCTCCCTGTTTTTCACTTTCCTCCAGAAAGCCTCTACCTCCCTGCTATCCGTAGGTTCGCTCATCACCTCCGAGTCCAAGTGCTTGCCCACCTTTTTCATTACATCATATGAGGGGAAAAAGACAAGCGTAGTCTTAGGCGATGCTTCATGCACCTGTTTAAGCACCGATGCATAGTCCACCCAGAGTTTATCCCCGAGGTTTTCCCTCAACTTCAAGCCTGTGTTCAAACCCCGAACAGCATAGTAGGAGCGATTCTCCCGTGGAAAGACGTTGGGAAGGACAAGTATCTCTGCGTCGTCCATACCGTAGAGGGTCCTGTACCCTTCAGGCGGAGTTAGTGTCCCGCTCATTAGGAGTAGCTTCCTAGCTTTCCTCAAAGGCCTAATAATCTCGGAGGGGAAGAGGGCCTTTATGTGCAGCTTATTAGCCTGCCTGAAAAATACCCAATTCTTTTCTGACCTTAGCTTAAGTGCTAGATCAAGGAAGGAGGCAGCCCTATATGCATAGGATGTCCTCTGCCCTTTACGCATCCGTCTCTCTAAAACCTCTATCCCGCGTTCGTATAGGAAGATTATCTCATTTGGCTCAATAACTGTAAGGATATCCAGCTCCATATCATCACCCTCGAACAGGGCATAGATATTGGAGAAATCATAATTAAGCTCATTAGCAGCCAGGTCAACAGTCCTAAAGCTCAGTGTCTTACCCAATAGGTCAAGCCCCTGCAGGTTGTGAGCCTCATCTAGAATAACTAAGAGCTCCTCAAGGGGTCTGCCGAGTTTACGGAGGAATGCCTCCCTGATGAATGGGTGGAGCAGGTAAAGATAAGATGCAATCACGACATCCGAATATTTTACTAGTCCCTGGAGGACCATGTAGGGACACCCATAGCCAGATAGCTCCTTTGTAAGGGACCAGAAATCTAAGTACTTTCCATCTGCGAAATTCCCCTCAGCTATATTCCTAGCAAGGTCTCCTAGGCGTTTCTTGTTTTTATAGAAATTCTTCTTGTGCTCACACGCTTTGTGGAGCCTACAAAGCTGTAAGAACTCATCGTAGTTGGATTCTCCCTGTTTAAACACAGAACAAAGATCCTGCTTCGACCTAAGTTGGATTGTCAAGAAGGGCACATTGGCTTTTTGGGATATCGAGTTCATCTCCTGGAGAAAAATCTTGGCCTGCGATTTAGTCCGCGTGAGCACAACTATCTTCTCCCCCTCACGCTTGTCTGCTAGGAAGCCGGATAGAGCCGAGATAGACTTACCCACGCCAGTATGCGCACTGCAAAGCATTTCCTGGCTGCTATAAATCGCACTGATAAGCTCCTCCTGAAGGTGCCTGGACTCCGAATAGGGGAAGAAGGCCATAGAATCCAAGTTACCCGCCTCTATAGTCTACACAGGATGCCCCATCGCTCTTCTGCACGAGTATCAGCTTGTCAGCAGCGCTCTCGAACTCTCTATCATGGGTAACAACAATGGTCTGGGGTATAGAGGACAGCTTTTTTACTATCTCCACCAGATCCAGCCGCCTCTGCTCGTCTAAGTGAATCGTGGGTTCGTCGAGGATTATGAGCTCCATGGCACTGGCGCTCTCCAATAAGTCGTTGGCTATTCCGAAGCGCAGTGCTAAAGCTGCTGCTATCTTTTCACCGCCGCTCAGCATGTCAGCGTTCTTCTCGCCCTTGGTATCGAAGACAGTGATGTTGTAGTCCTCAGTGAGACAAATATCAGTATAAGGAAGGTTGAACTTGTCGAAGTGCTCTCTAGTGTACTTCTCTATCCTGGGCTTATGCCTTATCCTCAATTCTTTTTGGAGGTGATCCTTGTCGAAAAGCAGGCGCAGCTTCTTGAGGAAGGCTACGAACCTCGTGAGCTTCTCATTTTCTCTCTCCTTGGCTTTGAGTTCTTTCAACTTCTCTTCTAGTTCTTGCACCGCCTTCTCAGTCATGTTCTTCCCTGTCTCCATCCTTCCCCATTGTTCCCTCAGGTCACTGATTTCCCTTGATATATCCTCGACTGCCTTCTCCAGTGAACCCAATATTTCACCGACTCTGGAAAAGCGCTCGTCCCAAGACAATTCGCCCAGCTCTTTTAGCCCAAGCTTGCCAGTTTTCTCGGTGAATGAATCTCTTATATCGCCGAGCTCACCCTCCAGTTTCGCCATATTACCTTCCAGCTCCTCTTTCCTCTCCCCGAAAGACTTGATTTCCCTCAAGTCCACTTGCTCAAAGCACTTCAATCGTTTTTCCATCCCCTCAAGCTTTTCCTGGTAGCCCTTGAGCTCCTCTTCTAGGCCGTTCATAGCCTCCCCCAACTTACTCAATTCATCTTGGTACTCCTTGAAGACCCTTTCCTTGTGTTTCTCATCCAACTTAGAGCCGCACACTGGGCACTTATCCTCAGCCTTTCGTAGCTCTGAGACAGCCTTCTTCACTTCCGCTTCAACAGCCCTCTTTTCATCCCATCTCCCCTTGATCTTCATTGCATTTTCTGTCAAGGCCTCCCTTTCACCCTCTAAGGCAGTTTTCCTCTCGTTATACACCTCTTCCAGTTCTCCGTAATTCTCAACCTTCTTTTGCAGAATGGAGGATGCCTTCAGAAATCTCTCCTCAAGAGCCCTATTCTTACTATCGAGGGCCTCCTTAAGAGTCCTGTAGTCCGTTGCCAGCCGTTCATACAATATCCTGGCGTCAGAGAGCTCCTTGAGGCTCCTAACCTTAGTCTTGCTGCTCTCAAGAGCCCCGGCCTTCTCATGTATCGTCCCATCGATCTCTTTGAGACGCGTCCCGTACTCCTTGATCTCCTCCTTATGGGCCACGAGACTTCCCTCGGCCTCCTTTATGTCTCTTGGGATATCCCCCTCTATTCTATCCTCATATTCATTAATCAACCCACGCATTTCGTCCCAGGCAATCTCCAGATCTTCGGTGCCTATTAGCTTGCCAATCAGTGCCTTTCGTTTCGCTGGTTCTAAGGATATTAGAGCATCTATCTCCCCCTGCTTTATGTAGACCGAGTTGGAGAATAGCTTTGCGTCCATGTGGATGTTTTTCTCGATCTCTTTTGTGGTCTGGCCTTCCTTCTCGTCGCCAGTCAGTAGGGCCTCATCCTGGTATAGCTTGTCAGTGTTGGTCTTTCCCCTGCCTCTCGTCACTCTGAACTTCTTGGCATTTGCTTGAAAGGTGAGAGAAACCTCCATTCCCTCGTCCTCAGCTCCTCTGGTCGTAAGCTCGCTTATATTGATCCTCATCGGGGTCTTCTTCCCGAAGAGAGAGAAGTTTATGGCCTCTAGGATGCTGGTCTTTCCAGCGCCGTTTTCTCCAATGATTACATTTATACCTCGATCGAAATGGACTTCACTATTCAAGTGCGATCTAAAGTTCCTGAGCTCCACCTTCTCTATTATCATCTAAATGCCCCCAGCTTACGCTGCCCCGCGGTGAGACGGCTTTCACTATCAACCATTTCCTTCTCTTCAATAGGCTCCACGTTCTCAC
This sequence comes from Hydrothermarchaeales archaeon (SeqCode), assembly GCA_036444275.1. Taxonomy (GTDB): domain Archaea; phylum Hydrothermarchaeota; class Hydrothermarchaeia; order Hydrothermarchaeales; family JAZGAD01; genus JAZGAD01. Next base: position 2,566 of record JAZGAD010000019.1, on the reverse strand, counting down.
CCTCGCCAGCTTCCATCTCACGGAAAATCCAACCCTTGTAGAACTTCTCCGTTAAGTCTCTGGCCTCCTCGATATCCCTATTCGAAAGTGCTTCAAGAAGCTCCTGGGCATAGCCCACCTCGCCCTCAGTGCAATCAACTAGTGCTTCCTCCAGCATTTCCCTTATGCTTACAGCCTTGCCTGAGATTACCTCCTCTTCTTCCTCTGGCTTCCTCTTTATGTCCATTTGGAGTACGAGCTCCTGAAACTCGTCTAGAAGATTCTGATACACCAGAGGATAGTCGGTAGCACTGGCAGTAACGTTGAGCCTCAAGATCGGCTTCTTATCGCCCTTAATCGCTTCTCTGATCCTTCCTATGTCCTCCTCGCCCACTTCTTCAGAGATGAAGGGCCTTATACACTCTAGATCGATGCGCTCGATGTCGAAGTTATCTGTATCCACGATGTAGAATCCCTTCCCGTTCTTCTCATAGTCCTTCAGCTCGTCTACACGCCATATCTCAGTCGAGCCAGGATACACCAGCTTTCCACCGTCTAACTCGTCTATCCTCCTGAGGTGCACGTGGCCCATGGCATAGTAATCAAAGCCCCGTGGAACATCGCCTATCTTGAGCTCATATGCAGTCTCAAAGCCTATGTACTTGTCAATCCCCTGATGCAAGACCAAGATCTTCTTTTCATAGTCCTTTGCCTTCTGGGCGAGCTCCTCTAATTTGTCTTTCAAAACATTGCCATAGCTCTTGGGTATATAGGGCAGGCCGCAGAGGAGGATATCGCCGAACTCCAAGTAAGGTTTCTCCAGGGTGAACAGCTCCATCCGCTTGTAGAGAGAGTGGGGCGGAAAGGCGCCTTTCCGTATTATCCTGTCGTGGTTGCCTGTTACCGCGAAGACCCTTATGCCTGCCTCATCCAGCTTATCCAGTGCCTTCCTGACTTCCAGCATGGCTCGAATGTGCGGTCTAGCCTCGTCGAAGAGGTCTCCGGAATGGATGACAAAGTCGCATTTCTCAGCTATTATCTTGTCCACAGCTTCGCTGAAGGCAGAGTAGAAGTCTTCCTCCCTTTCGTCCAGGTTATACTGTCTATAGCCCAAGTGTGTGTCAGCAAGATGGGCAAAGCGCATGATTTCACATTCTCAAAGAGTCTTTTTAATATTTACATCCCTCACCTTCACTTCTTATGTAGAATTAGTTTTACCTAGAGCGCATGAAAAGTGAAAGGCCGACCATCCCCCTCTGGATCACTCCTCTGTCTCCAGGACCTCTTCAGCAGCTTTCTTTCCCTTGAGCACGGCCTTCATGCGGTCCACCTTTTCCTTGATGATCACGACCTTCCCAGTGCCCACGAGGTTGGCGACGATGGAACTCATGAGCACAGAGAAAAAGATGACTATGAACACAAGGTCCATGATGAGCTTGTCGCCGAGGGCAACAGCTGCAATGGGTGCCATGGCGGCCGCGGATATTCCTCTGGGCGCCGCGAATTTGAGGAGGGTGAAGCCCTCGTAACCAGCATCCTCCCCGAAATCTCTAGCGAGATAGGTGACGAAGATGGGGCGCACAACGAAAACAAGGAGGGCGAAGAGAAATTCCACCACCAGTAGGAGGGGGTTGAGGTTCAGAAATATCTGTGCCCCCAGCAGGGTGAACACTGATATGCGGAGCATGTCCGAGAACTCGCCATGGAACTCCTTGACCTTCTCCTTGTGAGGGAAGCCCAAGTTTCCAATGATGAACCCGGAGACTGCGACAGCTAGCATGCCCGAGCCGCCCACCGACTCGGCCAAGCCGAAGGTGAGCAGGGCTATGGCGAAAATTATTAAAGCGGTGTACTCTTCGAGCATGCGGTTCAGGATCTTGGTTAGCGCCAGGCCTATGACCACTCCGCTGCCTATGCCCGCGACGATCATCTGCCAGAACTGGGATATGTAGATCAAGGGCTCGACTATCGCCCCCGGAGATCGCTTCAGTAGGTCGAGGAAGAGGATGGGTATGAGGACGCTCAGGGGGCTATTGAGGATGCTTTCCACTTTGAGGACAGTGAGAACGTTGCTATGCTTCTTCAGGGGCTCCCCGAAGGTGAAGACCACGCTGGCATCTGTGCCGCTTATTATTGCCCCTATGAGGAATGCCGGTATCCATGTGAGGCCGAAGATGAGCTTTGCGGCAAAGCCCAGGACCAAGGTGTTTAATGCCATGACGAGGAAGGCGAGGTTCACGGAGATATCGGAGAAGCGTTTGAGTTCGCTGACGTTTAGGTTGAAGGCACCCACGAAGACAATGAGCACGAGGGCGAGGACGCGGAGGAAATCCGGTACCACTTCCATGGCACTGACGTCGACGATGATGAAGTCCACGTACTGCGTGACCGCAGGGTTTCGCCATATCGTCGGTCCACATATCAAGCCAACCAATAAAAGGAGGAAAGTATCCGGGATGCGGATCTTCTTCATGAGGTTGGCCACGATCACGCCAAATCCCAGGAGGAAAGAGAAGTAGGACACGATGAGGACCATGTCTGCCATGAGTTAGCGTGTATACTCTTATCTAATAAAATTTTGCTATAC
>JAZGAD010000018.1:0-6711 GCA_036444275.1 Hydrothermarchaeales archaeon (SeqCode) | reverse complement strand
GATTAGATAAGGAGGAATAAAAATGAATTTAATACTACTATTGATGCTTGTATCAGGCTTGGTAATTATTCTTATTTGGCTTGAATTGGAGGAAAGAAGAGAAAAGAGAAAAGCTGTCAGTTAATTTGATATCACTCTACCCTATCTCTTTTAGTTTTTTTCGAACAGCATCCTTCAATCACCAAGATACATATCCATTGGAATTAGATCAGTGGCTTCAAACCTCTTAATAACCATGCAGAGCGCTCTATGCCCTTAAAGTTTAGCGGTAATGGTACTGCCCGGAATCGTAACTTGACGATCCTTCAGAATTGGATTGAGGTAAAATATGAACATAACCCCAATCAGAGAAACCTAAAGATGGAAGAATAAATATTACCGAACACGCCGATGAAGAGTTCGCACGCGACAATATTTCAAACGAATCCCTTTATTACTCTGTGCTGAACGGCAATATAATCGAGGATTATCCTGAAGACTTTCCATTTCCAAGTAGTATATTCGGGAGAGATAAGAAGGGCAGGCCACTTCATAGCGTCTGGGCTTTTGTAGAAAAGTATAATACAGCAATACTCATTACAGCATAGCCTAGAAAAAGATTTTAATGTATTTCCCACGCTTACAGAAAGAAAGAGAAATATAGTTTTTGATCTTATACAAATAATAATCAACCCTAGAGATACCTGGGCCTTTCAGGGCGTGTAACAAGGACCAAAGCACATAGAGAGGCAGCAATAGCTAATGGAATAACACTGTCAGGCCAGAAGATGCCTGTGCCCAAATCACCACTCCAGACAGGCCACATATTCCACATGATGGCACTCCAAGGCCAAAGGAAAATATCGGCAAGAATATGGGAAAAGGCACCTAGCAAGATCAATAGATACGTATCTCTCCATTCCTCAAAGAAACTCGAGACAAAGAGCCCTGAGAGCAGCACCCCGAATACCGTGTGAAAGGGAGCGAAATAGTTGCCTATGAAAAATCCATCAGATACGAATCCAACGAGCATACCGAGAGGTAAGAAGAGTTTGAACAAATCAGGCAGAAGAGCACCGAGGTATACAAGGCTCCTGTTTTCCCTTATCCCAAGGCCCCTTGCCAGGAGATAGGCAACGCAGAGGTGGGTTAATCCAATCAGGCATTTATACTATCTCCTCCTCACGCTGAGGGTATTTAGATCAAGCTTCCATTCCTTAAGGAAGAGCCATAAGAAGAGAAACAAGCCAATTCCAGAGAGATAGTAAGTGGTATTCGGCCTACCGTGCATGTGATGTCTATTCGTCACCAAACGTTCGTTTTCAACAATGCCATAGAAGGTAACCACATCTCCCTTTTTCAACCTCGCATCGGTTTCTATTACAACCTCCTCCTTCCCAAAACCTACTTCACCCACATAGACACCCTCAGATCCACTATTTATCTTCACGAAGTACAGGGGTAGCACTTCGCCCTCATGTTTGGATATGTCGAATTCCTCAAAGATTGGATTCTGGATTGTATAGATGCTTAGAGAGACCAGGAGAAGGATCGATATCACTCTAACAAAGAATCTCATGATTTACCTCTGTTTTAGATAGACGTAGGCAAAGAGCACGAACCAAGCTGGGAATATAACGTAGCCAGCGTAGTCATGCACTTTCCACATCGCATCTTTGCCGTAGTGATAGCCAGCCAGCATTATAATGACCAAGCGAAGAATGTTTTGGAAAACAGTGCCTATAATCCCGAATGAGAACATAAGCATTGCCTTTCTCGCAGGCAGCCTATAGTCAAGCATCATCAATGCAAATATCACTATGAATATGCCAATGGAGACGCTTCCAGCGCTCGGTGTGCTGATAAAGGCCGATATAGTCTCTCCCAGCTTGCTGCTGAAGGTAACGATTCTTCCTTGAGTATTAAACTCATAGCCGAGGGCATGCATTACCGTGGAGACTATCCAAGTTGTGGCGAGAGAGTATCGAGGCTCAAGGAACCTCTGGACGAAGAGAGGAAAAGTAAGGGAGAAGCCATATATGCTTAATAGGATTGCAGGCAAAAGCGCCGTTCTACCAAAGAATATGAAGAACAGAGCTAGAGAAAAGAGAAGAAAGCGGGATAACAAGAAGGGCAGCTCGCTACCAGGAAGTACTATAGACATGACAAGTAGGGTAAGACCTATTGGGATAAGGCGCAGCTCGATTTCCTCAAGCATCACCTCAACTATCTCTCCCCGCTTCACGTAGAGCCATCCAAAGCAGAGGAGGAGCACTGCCCAGGGATACGCCCCCTGCGTCTGCACGTATCTCCAGGAGAACACTCTAAATTCTCTCCAGAGTCCGAAGGGGAGAGAAGCAAGTAGGGTAAGTGCCAGCCATAGTGCCAGTTTATATCGTATTTGAAGTAAAACTGTCATGTCACTCTCCCAGAACCGAGTTGGAGATATATAACCCTAAACCTATCATAGTCAAGAGGATTACAAAAACGGAAATAAGGGTGCTTTTCGTTGCACCTATGCTCAGCCTCTCTGAAGCAGAAAGCTGCCTTATAGGAGCTACATGAACCGCTTTGTATGCCACGTTATTCGTCTCATCAGCCTCGGAAACTGCATTATAGGGATCGATCACGACAGAGATGTCATGGGAAGTACCTCTTGGCAGCCACCGTATGAATGCACTGCCAGTGCCTCCAGAGCCGAGTACAGATACGTTATATCCTCCGATCTCGGTGCCATTACTAGGATCACCGTCGAAGAATTTAACCAGAACCTGGTCTACATCCAGCAACCCTAGGTTATGTATGCTAGCCACTATCGTTGTATATTCGAGTTCCCTTGCATCGCCGATAATAATGTCGAGGAGCACCAAGTCAGGCTTCACCAACTTTATCGCCGACGGTCTGGCAAGCCTCTTTATGTAGAATCCCTCGTCGTAACTGAGGAGCCACCTGCCGCGGGTAAGAGGTCTTATGTAGTCTATCTCTACCGGCGAATCTAGCTCGCACACCGAAATACAGTCAAGTGTAAAGCTGAAGCCTTCATCAGTGGTGTATAGCTCTACTAAAAATCCGTTTTCAATAGTGATAGGCCTACCTGAAAACCATTTAAACAAAGCCTTGAAATCCCCAGGTTCAACATCCCTTTTTGTTTCCTGTAGTTTGTCTCTCAACTCCTTCCATTCATTGTGATTCCTTGGAGGAGAAGTTTCAAAAAGCGATTGATTGATGTCGATGCTCAATATCTTGGTCCTTTCCTTATCAGAATATATCAGAAAACCATGGAGGTACGCCAAGTGCCTAATAGGTATGTCATTCTCGAAATACACCCAGTAATCCATGTATGCATCGTCATCGAAATCCCTGTACTCTACCTTCTTGAACGTCGCTATGTCATTTGCCTCTAGCTGCTCCGGTGTAAAATCCGAATAGCCCTCGAAACGCTTTCCCTTAGTTGGCTCAGCTTCAAGGACCCAAACCCCCTCTTCTGCATCCTTGAGGTGCAGCTTACCATCTACAGCACTGATATATACCTTAGGCGCTTTTGGATGAGCTGAAACTTCTTTTCTCCACCCGATCTTACCTGGAAATCTACTTTTGCCTGGAGTTTCATATACACCCTCTATGGTGCTAAAGCCCCTTCCCTCAGTCGAGACAAAGGAGAGCAGATCCCAGTCCTGCCCCATGATCCAGTAGGGCGCTTCATCATAGGGAATGCCCTCAACAGAGAAATTCGGGAATTCTATAACAGAGGCATTGCTTACTCCATTACCCTTCTGAGAAAAGATTCTATAGGCGAGTCCATCCTGAATCCAGGTATACCTCGCTGTTGTCTCACTAGAATCTGTGAATAAACGAACTATCAGATCTGGCCCCTCTGGAGTATTAGCTAGGTCGTACCAGGCAAGGTTTTCGAATGACAACTTGTTAACCCTATCCTTCAAGACTCGATCCGGGGACTTAATGAAGTACATTCCCTCACGCCCCTCCCTAAGCTCAATGACATAGTCTATACGATCTATCCTGGCGAGCTCCCAGTTGACATTTATCGGATGCAGGAGATAAGGCCAGAAAAGAAAGTCGCGCCGAACTAATTGCAAGTCCTTTTCGTCGACTGATATGAAGGCGTACCCGGCTCCCTCGCCTATGAGCTGCCTCAGCGCGATATCCGGGTCGAAATCCTTATCGACATCATAGATGGTGACCATGAAATCTGCTTTACCATCGTTGCTTCTATCTGAAAGAATTGTATCTTTGAGGTCTATGTCGCCGTCGTCACCAACGATCTCAATGTTGAAATTAATGTCGCCACCGTCTGTCAGCCAAAAGTCCTCTGCGCTCACCGATAACGTCCAGTATGTGCTCTCAGTAACCTTGAAGCTCGTGGCGTCATATGTATAAGAAACCTTCTTGTCGCCTGTTTGATCATCATACAAAAGGGCGGTTAGAGTTAGATTTTCACTGGTAAAATCAATGATCAATTCCGCTGAGTCATCCCCACCAGAATCGAAGACCCAAACATCAGAGTCGAAGTCGCAACATATTCTGTAATCCGGGGACTCAACCATGTCGTCGTCTTCATCGAAAACTAAGATAGTATCACTGGTTTTATAGAAGCTCGTCTCCAGGAGCGCTAGATCCGGGTCTCCATCAGCATCCAGATCCTTGAAAGAGATGCTTTGAATCGATGGCGTCTGCGATACTTCTGCATGTACCATCGGCAGTATGAAGTAGACGACTATAACTAGTAGGAATATGCTTTTGTTCATGCATAGTCCCTATAGCCAATCACCCCATATTAAATTTGAGTACATACAATACACATCCTGCGTTGCGTATAATAGTGATATCGGCCATTGCTTCTTTCTGCATCAGCCTATCACACTCGGATAAGGAGTCCCTCAAATATGCTGTCAGAATAAGTTCATTTCCATCAACGGAAAGGAAAAACAAGGAACTTTAATTGATTATAAGGATCACTTCAGTGAAGACCATTGCAGCAAAAATGACGAATAATATCACTGCGAGCCTGCTGAACCTATTCCTGAGCCTCCCCAAGAAGTCCAAGTTGCCCTTGAACGGTGCTGTCACCTCAACGTGGAGCAAGATACCAATCAACACGACTGCGAAGATAACGCCCACATTTAGTGCTGCTTGCCCTGGGCCGAAATACCCCCGGTAATACGCGATAGTGGTCATAGAAGTCATGCTTGTGACACTCATAGATGAAGAGAGGCCAGCCATGGAGGTGGAGAAGGCAGCGAATGATACGAAGGAAGTCCAGACCTGAGGTGGATAAGCCGGGAAAGACACCGCCTCTCGGTAATTGCCTCTGGGAGTCCGAACCTTCGCTAGAAAGGTCACTTGCTCTCCCAGCTTCAGAGAATTAATATATGAATATCTGATCGTCTTGGAAGAGAAGGGAGACAGCGTCACTCTGCCTGAGGCAAGGTTTTCCTCGCCCCTATAGAACTCGTATTCATAGATGCTATCCTTCAGCTCGAAATTCTTCAAAATAAGGGAGGCCACAAATGGTTCTCCTTCTCTCGGGACTTGTGGAAACAGGTGAAGGGAAACAGGACTGGAGTAGGCCCTCGTACTTATGGAGATGATTCCAAGCAGGATTATACTTAAGCATAGAATAAATATTTTGAAACTAGCCTTTCTTGTTTCAGGATTTCCTGCCATCTGAATATCCCCACATTCTTGCCGTTATATATCTATTATCGTCTGCATATGAAAATCTTTGGTTACAATAACGTCTTCTGTAGATTACGTGTCCGTCTTTCCGTGGCTTGACTCTACGAATCTTAAAAGGATGTATACAATGCGGGGGGAGGGATTCGAACCCACGAACCGACTAACGGACAAGGCCCTGAACCTTGCGCCTTTGACCAGACTTGGCGACCCCCGCTTATTTAGAAGTTATTGAACATTATTTATCTGTTTTACTAATGTCATCCAATCACAGCAATAAGCCTCTAAACTCCAGATAAGCAAACCTACCTAAATGAAGCTAAGTTTCACCGTCCAAAGGACTTTCCCCAACCACAGGCAAAAACCGTATTCATATTGTTTACCCTAAACTATCTGAAAAAGTTTACGTGTAACAAGCACAACTTTGGTAGTATAAATTGCAAATATAGTGACATCCTTTTGGAGGTAAAGAAAATCGTTAACAAAACCCTGGTTGATTTGATTTTAAAAGAGAACCCAAGGGATAAGGTGGTATTGGATGTAGGCAGTGGTAGGGGTCAGCTTACATTCGAGATCGCTCCATTCGCTGGATATATCATAGGATTAGATATCTCAGAAGACGGGGTGAAGATGGCTAAGGAATATGCCATGAGCAAACATATAAAAAATGTGGAATTTCTGGTTGGTGACGCAGAATGCATAGAATACCGAGATATGATTGAAAGAGAAATCGATATGATTGTATCCCACCTCTGCATGAGCAAGGAGATAATAATAAGGTCATCGTACGCATTAAGACCGGGTTTTCCATTCATATTCGCCTGCTTTCAGTCTGACCAGCTCAAAGAACTAGGCGGATCACAATTCTCTTTCTCAGAGGAGGAGATGAGAGGATTAGTAGAGGACAATGGATTCAAAGTAGAATATCTTGGAATAGAGAGATGGCAGATTAAGCTCCCTTCAAAAGAAGAGGTCATAAGGACCTATAAGACTAGGAGATGGGCTAGGAAGAATTGGAATGAACTCATCAAATACCTT
>JAZGAD010000017.1:0-8684 GCA_036444275.1 Hydrothermarchaeales archaeon (SeqCode) | reverse complement strand
GCCTTAGAGGAAGTCCTCGAAATAGGTGGCTAGGATGCACGACCAAAAACTCGTCTACGACATCCTGATAATCGGAGGAGGCGTCTCTGGCTTTGCTGCCGCTATGTATGCCGGCAGGTTCCAAATGAAGACTCTAGTGATAGGCGAGACCACCGGAGGAACCATAATCCTCACCGACTTGGTGGAGAACTACCCTGGCTTCAAGAAGCTCACCGGCATGGAACTCGCGGACAAGATCAAGGAGCATGCCTTGGCCTACGACGTCGATCTCCTAGAGGATAAAGTGACTAAAGTTGCGAAGTGTAAAGAAGGCTGCTACAGGATAATGACGAGCAAACAGAGCTTCCACACTAAGACCCTAATCTTTGCAACAGGCACCGAGTGGCGCAAGTTGGGCGTACCCGGCGAAAAGGAATTCGCCAATAAAGGTGTGCATTACTGTGCGCTGTGCGACGGACCCTTCTACAAGGGCAAGACTATAGGTATCGTCGGAGGAAGCGATTCAGCGGCTAAAGAGGCCTTATTACTCGCGAATTACGGGGAGAAAGTCTACATAATATACAGGGGCGAAAAGATCAGGCCCGAGCCCGTAAACAAGAGACGCGTAGAGGAGAACCCGAAGATAGAGGTGATAAACAATACCAATGTGCTGGAAATCCATGGAGACGAGTTCGTTAGAAAAGTGATCTTTGATAAGCCCTACAAGGGGAGCACTGAGTTCATCCTTGATGCGCTATTCATCGAGATAGGACATATACCCCTATCGCAGCTAGCCAAGGACATAGGCGTGGAGACCAACCAGAAGGGCGAGATCATCATAGACCGCGAGTCCAAAACCAACCTTCCAGGGGCATTCGCTGCTGGAGACGTGGTCGATACAATATTCAAGCAAGCCATAACTGGTGTAGCCGAGGGCGTTATTGCTGCCTACAACGCTTACCAGTACATCAACGAGAGCGAAATAATATGTACGTGCGACGATGAAGAAATAGAAGCTTCAAAATAATTTCTATTTTTTCTTCCATTTTTGGTAATCCCAGGAAGCTACTTTATCAATCGAAAGTTTGACGAAAACCTGACTCCTCATGTAGTACTCCAGCTCTTTGAATGCAGGATCTTCAGGTGACTCGAAATACTTCTCAATATAGAGGTTCTTCACGTTTTTTATTCTGTCTAAGTCAACTTCGATCTCTGCTTTACTCTTGATTAACACTCCTTTCACTTTGAAGAGTTCTTCTCCAGAGTCTATAAGTATTGAGACCGAGGGATTCTCCTTAATGTTTCTTATCTTTTTAGTATCCTCGTTCGAAGAGAAATATATGCTATTTCCATCGTATACGTACCACAAAACCGAGACGTGGGGATTGCCATTTCGATCAGCTGTGCCAAGCCTTATAAGCCGCTGTCTGTGAATGAATCCCTCTACTTCTTCGTGGTTCATACCGGCATCAATGCCTCGCACCTCCCGCATCTCATCTTCCATCGTATGCATCGCACCCTTTTTAGTGATTATTTTACGATCTTCACTACGAGCATGTCTCTGACCGCAGAAGGGACAGAAAGAGCTTTCTGCAGGGATATCCTCGCCACATTTCTCGCACTCCATCACCTCAAAGAACTTTATCCGCTTAGGCTTCTCCACGCCGAGTTTTCTCAGAACCGAATGGAATCTCTCCACACCTGAGCGCAGCCTATGATTATTTTTGATCTTCAAGCTCAACTTCTGATACCACGAAAATCTCTTCAACATTTTCCCTATTAGGACCCTAAAGATGATGTAGTGGATCTTGGAAAGGACAAATGCTAGGTAGGCTGAGATAGAGGAAATCACAGGAAGAGCTAACAAAACCCCTAGTAGGGAGTAAAAAATGCCGAGTATTAGAGCTATAGCCCCAGTAAAGTATGCTATACTTAAGAGGGTCAGACTGACCAGGGCAAGATATGCATCTGTAAGCACATGCGCAGTTATGATGTATGTGAGTAGGAGCAGTCCTGCAATGCCAACAATGAGCCATCCCTTGTACCTCTTCTCCAGCATTCCTCGCACCAGCTAACAATTGCAGAGGCCGAGATATAAAACTAAGGATTGAGTCCCATGGGCTCTATGACAAAACATATATCGGTTAGCAAAAGATAATCTCCATACGTAAACATCTGGTGTTGAAAATGACGGTAGTTACGAAGCATATAGAGGTTGAAGTTAGGGCAGAAGAGATGGTGGATATAACTGGAGAGGTAAAACGTGAAGTAAAGGATTCGAAGGTGAGAAACGGCATAGTGACCATATTCGTACCTGGTTCTACGGGCGTTGTAAGCACTATGGAGTACGAACCTGGCTTGTTAAAGGACATACCTCGAGCTCTAGAGAGGATAGCCCCGTCTAACATCGACTACGAGCACCATAAGACCTGGCATGACGACAACGGCAGGAGCCATGTTCGGGCAACGTTGATGGGACCGAGCTTGGTGGTGCCTTTCGTAGATGGTAACCCTGTCTTGGGAACGTGGCAACAGATAGTTTTCATGAACTTGGATACCTCCCACAGGAGGAGGAAAGTAGTCCTCCAGATCCTCGGCGAATGATACAAGGATACCCAACCAAAAAAGCTTATCGTGGCATTGATCTCTTGCCTTAGCTGTTATCAGTTAATTATCTCCATTAAAGTTCTACATTTAGTTAGCAAATATAGCCATAAAACAATTTTTTCCTTTAGTTTGAATGTACATCAGAAAAAAATTAGCGAAATCCATAGAAGATATTAACAAAAACACATCGAATACTTTATATATCTACTTTTTTTTAAGCGTCAAAAGGTGCCGGATGCATAATGGCAAGTTAGTTATAGAGTGGGACAGCTATGAGATGCCCTCCTATGGCATTCCAGAAGAGGGTCTTGAGGCTAAAAAATACGGCATCGTAGGTGGGTTGGGAGTAGTTTCTGATGAAGTCTTATCTAGGATTTCCAGCGAGGTAGAAATCCTGGGAGTAGGTATGCACCGCCTAAGGGGAAGGGACCTCCCTTTGTATGAGGAGCTAGACGGCTACAGGGTTATCAGGCCCCTCTACGGCTTATATCCAGATGAAGCCATAAAAAAGTGCGCCCAACTATTCCAACTTGCAGGCGTAGAATTCAACGGCGTACATTCGCAAGAGATACCTTACCTGCCATTTCTATCAGACTACGGCCTAGCAATACCCAAAGTCATAATAGACAAAGATATTGATCTGATCTGTGCTCATGACTGGATGGCTATCCTAGGTGCCTATGAGAAATCCCTCAATCAGCATACTCCGCTCGTCGTCTTCCTCCATTCCCTTGAGTCCGGTAGACAGAACGGGATAGTCCATACTTCAAGCGGCCCGAAAGAGGCATGGCACAACGGTTACTACGCAGGCAGCAGGACCATACGCGACATCGAGATCCTAGGTCTCAAGAAGTCAGATATATGCTTCACAGTTGGGGTGAACATGGTCAAGGAGCTAAAGGATGTCGGCAAGATGCACGGTATCTCCCCCCAAGAAGTGGAGAGCAAGGTGTACCCTATCCACCACGGTGTTGATACCAAGGCCTACAGGCCTCTCAGTAACACGGAGAAAGAGTACGATGTCATATTCATAGGGAGGTTCGCACCGGTCAAGGGCATAATGGAGTTGCTGGACGCTGTAAAAATCCTGAAATCCAAGTACCCTGAAATAAGACTCAAGCTGATAGGTGGAGGCGAATTAGAGGGAGAAGTTATAGAGCGCATAAGGCGTGACGGCCTAGAGCAAAACGTGTTGGTATCCACCAAGTGGTACCAGAGGGAAGAGAAGACGCTGGAGATCAACAAAGCAAGGATAGCAGTAGCACCCAGCAAGTACGAGCCCCACGGCCAGTTCGACTTGGAAGCCGGCGCATGCGGCGTCCCCTGTATTAACGGCACCGGCGGCTTCCTAGAACGCATGATCGAGAATGTAACAGCCTTGCAATGTAATCCCTTCGACCCGCGTGATATAGCAGAGAAGATAGAATACCTCCTTGATAACCCTGAGAGAACCGAAGAGATAGGAAGCAATGCCAGGGAATTCATAGAGAGGTACTACGACTGGAATGAACGTGCAAAAATATATCCGCTTATATTCGAGGCTATAGCAGAGGGGGATATGAAGCGCTTGACGGAAATACCACTTGTAGTAGAGGTTGAAGAAATAGAATTCTAATTGATTAATGATTAATCAGAAAGAAAGCCTCAACTCTTCTGCCAGTTTCTCAGGCATGGACTCTACCACCCTTTCCATATGCAGTGCCTCCAGGAAGCCTGCATCCGAAGTATAGTCTCTAAGGGGAGGCGGCCTTGAGATGATCTTCACATTCAGTAGGAAGTCCTCCCTTTGCTCGCCTATTGCCGCTGAGTAAGTCGTGAGGTTGAAGCTCTTTACACCCAGCTTGTAATAGCCCTTGAATATCTTTTCCAAAGCACCTGCGAAGCCTCGGACCTGTTTTTTTGGGAGATCTAGGGAGGAGTATTTCTCGAATACAGCTGTGACCTCATTGTTGCCGAGAGGGGCGAAAGTAGCCATCCAGGCGATGTCGTCTCTATACCCTATAAATCTCTCCTTTACCTTCTTCTCTTCTTTTATTAGGTCAAGCCAGTAGTTCCGCCCCTTATCTTTATAGTATCGAGAGCTTGCTTTGAGGCATGTATCATTCATGTATGTCGCCCTCTCGTCGACTAACAATTGGACGTGGGGATGAAGTATACTCGCTCCAGAAGGCGGGAGGTGATTCCAGTTGAAGGAGGGCCACCTCGCTTTTTCGTCGGCCTTATGGACACGTTTGAAGTAGTCTATGCTTGCCAGAAGAGTGTTCTCTATCTGCTTCGACGTGAACTCATTGAGGTCCGCAAAATGCTCTTCTGTTATCGTGGCGACGGCATGGTGCTGGGCGAAAGGGAAGAGATTCGGAAACAACAGTGTCTCTCCCAACTTTAAACGTCCCTCTGGTACTATCTCAGGTAGGAACTTTGGAGTGGCCTTTTCTATATTATCCGGGCAGAAAAAACATCCTTTCCTGGACTTATATACCAGCTCCCAGAAGTCAGCATCACTCTTCCATTGTTTGACTCTCTCAGTTCGCTTAACATTGATCCTGCACCAGGTGGATAAGAGGGGATCCCTTCGGTATTCAATGCTCTGGACCTCTCTGTCAAAGCTCTGCAGGGGACTAAAGAATTCTGATTCCACAACAACCTTCTCGAACATGTTATCCCATCAAATATATTCGTCTCCTCTTTACTCTAGGGTAGTATATTTTTTATGTTTTTACGTCTGGTAGTTTTCAATTCAAGAGAGTTCTCGGAGGGTGATGTAGTGTGTATTAAAAGAGTCCAGGAAGGAGAGCACACTATCAAATTCTTTTAGGATATGGCTTCCAGTGCCATAGTCTAGTGGTTCATTTGGCAGGTCAACGAATAACCCAGGGTGGAGATATACAACGAGAGGCCTATTCCGCAATTTGCATTCCACGATAGAGGCAAAGAGCTCTAATTTTGTTATAGCCGTACCCTGATAGCCTAGCAGGGAATCTAAATTTCCGTTTAAGAAAACCGGCGTAATGGGGATTTCCAGTAGTGCCATATCACCCCCTACAAAGGGATTCTTATAGTCCGGGTGGTAGGGAGATGCAGTAACATAGAGGGCATGCCTATAGAGATACCATCCTACGACGCTGGGCACTACGCTGGAGTCATATTCGAATCCCAGCTCCTCCAAAGCATGCAGCGTCTCTGCATCCAGTAGGTGTCCAGGTGAGCGGTATCCCACTACCTCGCCGTCTATCTCTTCTATCCTCGCCTTGGTATCAAGTATAGCCTTTTTCTGAGATGCGCGTGGAAGCCCAGCTATTTTCTGGTCATGGTAGTATCCACCGTGAACAGCAAGCTCATTTCCACGCTCTGTAGTCTCTCTCAAGATATCTGGGAAGAGATCAGCTACCCTACCTGTAACGAAGAAGGTAGCACTAGCATTATGTGCCTCTAAGATACCTAGGATTTTTGGAATAACTTTAACTCCCTCGAAAGATACCTCCCCTTTGTTTAGGGCAAGCGGGTCCCTCTCGACATCAAAGCTTATAGATACGTAGAGAGGTTGGCTAAGGAAGTAGTATGTTAATGCGAAAGAGGCGAGAACAGCAACGAGGATACAGGCATGAATTATTTTCATATTCATAAGCATTCATATTAATGGTAATGCTACTTTAAGTTGCACTAGTGGGATGAAAATGCTTCAGATAGCGGTGATAGGAAGCTCTGATGCTGCCAAAGAAATCTACGACATGGCGGAAGAGGTTGGTAGGGAGATAGGCAGAGCTGGATGCGTAGTAGTGTGCGGTGGTTTAGGCGGAGTTATGGAGGCCAGCGCCAAGGGTGCAAAGGAAGAAGGTGGCATAACCGTCGGGATTCTGCCTGGCGTCGACAGCTCAGATGCCAATAACTACATAGATATCAAGGTGGTTACTGCAGCGAGTCATGCGAGGAATGCGATTATAGCTAGGACTGCTGATGCACTAATAGCTGTTGGAGGGGGTTTCGGTACATTATCAGAAATAGCACTGGCCTTGAATATAGGAAAGCCGGTGGTAGTGCTAAAGGGAGTGGAGGGTATCCCACATCTCTTGGAGATTAAGGAATTATTCTCTGCGGAAAACCCGAAAGAAGCCGTAAAACTGGCGATTGAGAAGGGGAAATCTTTATTAGGTGAATAGGGGCCTTTTAGTAACATGGTTGATATCCTAGGTACAATAGGTTCCAGCCTCCGGGACCTAGCTCTATGGCTTGATATAAGCACCAATACCCTCGTTATTGTCTTATTTGTTGCCTTCCTACTGGTTCTTCTCGTCGCAGCCATTCTTATAAAAAAGAGGATCTCGGAACCAACATCAACTGAAACATCAGAGACTCCAGCCCCATCTGAAGAAGAGGGAACTGCTCCGGAAGCTACGTACATAGAGAAGACACTACTGGATTTCCCAGCTGGTAAGGTCCAAATAGACGCCAATGTGAGTAGGCTGGTGATAAAGCTGATGGAGACAGAGCCAAAGATTATTGAGAAGATAGTTGAAGTTGAGAAGATAGTAGAAGTTGAGAAGATAGTAGAAGTTGAGAAGATAGTAGAAGTTGAGAAAGAAGTTGAAGTTGAGAAGATAGTAGAGGTACCCCAGGAGAAGAAACCTCCAGAGGTGAAGCCTATAGATATAGGGCAGGCGTCTGACCTTAATAATGCGGTTCAGCTCTTAGGCGAGAAGTACTCCTTGGATTCCTTTACACTAACCGATGAGAGCGGGAAGGTAAAAGTCTCCAGCAGCAAGACGCCTGAGGAAGATGCTACAGCTGCGCTCGGCCTAGCTGCTAAAGGGGGGAAAGGATTTACGCGTATAGAAATCAAGGGCGAGAAAGCAGGGTATGTCTTCCCCTTAGTACATGAGCAGAAGCCCTTCTTGGCTATGGTAAAAGCCGAGGAGAAGGAGGGGGAATTATTAGACATCTTGGCGACAGACCTTGGGAACCTAAAGAAGTTTCTCTAGTCTAGGCATGTTTTGGCTGATAGACGCAGTAAGGCTCCTCAGCCAAGTAATCATTGTATCTGGCATATGCCCTGGCCCTACATCCACTGCATAGCACCTTGTATTCACATGCCCCGCACTTTCCCTTGAGGTTTTTTCTGTCTCGCAGGTCGTTGAATAACTTAGAGTTCTCCCATATCTCCTTGAAGGATTGTTCTCGGATATTCCCTGCCTTCACTGGGAGATAGCCGCATGTATTAACTTCACCGTAGCGGGAGATGAAGCAGAAAGCTGTGCCAGCCATACATCCACTGGTAATCGCGTCAAGGCCGTGCCTACCCAGCGTTATATTAGATCCGTCTTCTTTTGAGCGCTGCTGAATTACACGAATAAAGTGGGGTGCACACGTCGCCTTCATGAACATCCTGACTGAATCCTCTGAATCCATCTTTTTCTGCATATCATACATCCAGTTCAAGACCCTCTCGTATTCTTTTGGCAGGATCTCCTCATCCTCTAAGGCCTTGCCCCTGCCAGTAGGCACTAGAAGGAAGATGTGGTGAGCGACTGCACCTAGCTTCACAACTTGATCGAAGATATGCTCCAGCTGATCGAGGTTGCGCTTCGTCACCGTCGTGTTAATCTGGAATTCCAAGCCAGCTTCCTTGCAGGCTTCTATACCCTTGAGGGAGCGCTCATATGCGCCCTTCATCCCTCGAAAGCTGTCATGCTCCTCAGCGTATGCACAGTCTATGCTGATGCTCACCCTCTTCACCCCTGCGTCCATGAGCTTCTTCACGACACTGGGAGTGAGAAGAGTGCCATTGGTTCCAACGACGACACGCATACCCTTGTCGGTCCCATATCTAGCTATATCAAAGACATCCTTCCTTACAAGTGGTTCACCGCCAGTGAGGATAAGGATCGGATTACAAAAGCTAGTTATATTGTCAATTGTAGCAGTAATCTCCTCCAGCGAAAGCTCATTTGGATCGATACGGCTGCTGGCTGAGGCTCGACAGTGAACACAGTTAAGATTGCAGCGGCCTGTCACTTCCCATGCGATCAAACGTGGTAAGAATTCCTTCATCATCCACCTTTCATTTTGTATCAAAGGGAAAGAATATCAAAACTGGAAGAATA
>JAZGAD010000016.1:0-4644 GCA_036444275.1 Hydrothermarchaeales archaeon (SeqCode) | reverse complement strand
GAGAGCTATAACGAATAATAGGAGTATGCTTAGATAGAAAGTCTGGTATGTCAGATCACTCTTCCGTAGCTTCTTCTTTTCTCTCTTACGGTTAGAGAGGAGCCTCCGAAAGCTTAACAGGAAAGCTGCCGCGCCAGAAATGAGGACTGCACCTAAGAGAAAATTTCCCACCGCAGTACCCGAGTAGGCATGGACTGATTTCAGCACCCCGCTCCTAGTAATGAAGGTAGCGTAGATCACTAGAACCATAGAGGACAATGCTAGGAAGGGCGCTAGAACCCTGAATGATTTCTTCCGCCTGAATTGAATCGAGGCATGAAGGAAGGCAGTTAGAGTCAGCCATGGTATGAGGGAAGACACCTCCACCGGATCCCAGCTCCAGTATCCACCGTAGGCCAGCTCCTCGTATGCCCAGAAACTCCCTAGCGCTATGCCTGAAGTAAGGAAGAGCCAGGAGCACCTCGCGTATCTCCGGCTCAACCCCTCCCAATCACCCTTGCCGTTTAGAAGGTAGATAATGCAAGCAGCAAAGGGCACGATCAATAGGCCGTAGGCCGCAAAAACCAGGGGTGGATGAAGGGCCATCCAAGGCGACATGAGCGATGGCGACATGCCCTGTCCATCGACGAAACCTTTCCCTGTCTCATAGAGGCCTAGGTTGCCGTAGTATCCCAAGACAGCTTCTAGAGGTACCTTATTTTCCAAAGCGACCCTCTCGGCCCCTGTATAGGTAAGTTTAAACGGGGATGAGGACATCGCCATTGCCAGGAAGAATAGAAAGCCCAGCAGGATCACAACTTGTGTTCGCCTCTCGAACTGCTTCTTCCATCCACGCCTCTCAGAGATAAGCAGGGAGGATAAGGATATCATCCAGGCCCAGAATAGAAGGGAGCCCTCCTGTCCAGCCCATACCGCAGAGATACGATAGACAAGTGGTGTGGCTAGGGAGGTACGGGAGAATACATAATCTATACTGAAATTAGGAATGTAGAAGTAGTAAGTGAGTAGAAAGATAGCTAGAGTTAGTAACCCTGTACTCAAGCGTACGCCTATAGGAAGAAATTTCAGAAGCTTCCGATCTTTCTTGCGTTCATAAGCCAGTATCGCTAGAGCAGAGAAAAGAGCAGCAAGCCAGGCGAGTCTTAAGATTAGGGCTCCAGTTTCCACGTTATCCTCCGGATTTCTTTAATTCATCGAGGCACTCCGCAGCGTACTTGCACCAGTCGAAACAAGATGGGCTCTTCTCCCTAAAGACGATGGCTCCGCAGTGGTCGCATTTTGCCCGCTCTTCATCTGAAAAGACCTCTACATCCTCGCCGCACTTCGGGCAAGGGACTAGGAGTAGTTCAGGCCTCGCAACGCTGGCAGTACCTGGACATTTTTCGAATATCATGATATCCTCGCCTACATTTATTGAATTTCACGAGTGAAAGGATTTTATCCCTTATTTACTAAGGTCATCGTATTAAGCTGGACCCTATCTCAAACTGGGAAGCTGGCAAATTTGGGATAGTGTTTTTGGCTTGTCTTCTACTCGTTATCTTTTTATACTACTTATGTAGTATATTGTATACATGGTAGTCTTCGATTCGTCTACGCTGATACTTCTAGCAAAGACCGACCTTTTAGACGAAGTTTTGAAGCTGTATCAAGTGATAATCTCAGAGAAGGTTCAAGAGGAGGCAACAAAAAAGAAGGAACTCTTTGATGCCAAGTTGATCTCAGCAAGAGTAGAATCGGGTGCCATAAAGGTGGAAAGTATATCCTCACAAGGTCTTGCTATGAAGATAAAGAAGGATTTCAATCTTGGAGATGGCGAAGTGGAGTCTATCATTCTTGTAAAGGAAGGCAAAGGAACGCTTTTGGCTACTGACGATGGTCCTACGATAAAGGCATGTAGAATCCTTGGGATAGGGACAGTCTCTGCGCCAGTTTTTTTGGTTCAGGTCTATCGAAACGGTGGGCTAACAAAAGAGGTTGCAATGGAGAAGCTGGCAAAGCTTGAGAGATATGGCAGATACAATCCGCGGATTATCCACGATATAAGAAGTCGAATAGGAGGTGAATAAAATGGACAAGGTTATGAGTGTGAGACTCACAGACGATGAAGTGATATTCATTGAAAAAATCGCCAAGAAAAAAAACCGTGATAAAAGCACTATAGCAAGAGAACTTATAGACCAAGGCAAGACCCTTTGGGTATTCAATGAGTATCAAGAAGGTCGTCTCTCCCTTGAGAATGCGGCTTTAGAATTAGGTATATCCATAAGCGAGTTGCTTGATCTTTTGGCAAGATATGGCATACGCTCGCCTGTCCAATTTGAAGACTATCTTAAAGGGCTTGAAATCATGGAAAAGGAGAAGGTATAAACTCAGGGAACGCGAATTTGAGGACGCCAAATTGAGGGGACCTCGATTAATCTTTTTAGTTGCTGTGGTTTTGATGCTGAGTTCAGCATGTATAGAAGAAACCACGACCAATATTCCAGAGATAACTCAAGCGCCAGTAGAAACAACTATAGCTCCTCAGACAACTGTTTCTCCAGCCACTTTACCACTAACAACAGACTCACCAAAACCGAAAACTCCTGTTTTGGATTATACAAACCAAGTTTTAGGTCCTAATCACGGCTTTGATGATTATTTCTTGACTTTGGAGCCAACACTTGATTCAAATGAAAAAGGCTTCATCGACTACTTATCTCAAATACCAAAAGATGATCACATTGAGGTAAAACTTGCAATGGACGAGATAACTGAAGATGGCGAAATTTCTGATACTGAACTGGCTTATGTTAGATTATCAGCTGAAAATCCCGAGAATTTAAAACTAACAAGGGACATCTTCAGAAGAAACCTCACACTCCAAATTGAAGAGAGGTACGACTCAAACATGGAGCTCGTGAAAAAGCTCTTCAAAGCAATCCAACCCTATCCAGACTTCTATCCAAGTGACTTTGCTTTGGATTTCTTGGAGAAATATCTCAAGAACAACGTGCTGGATCAATATCTGGAGGAGGTTGTTAAGGAGAGCTACATAGATTGGAAGTCAGAGTCCAAGAACTTGGAAAATTATAAAGTACTTGCAAACGGATCCCAACACTTTTCTAAATTGAGTCCTAACTTCCAAAAAATTCTACTAGAAACTAAATGGATAAAGGATGGAGTAGATCAATCTGACGTGGATTATCTAAGCACTATACCTTTAACTTTCAATCCGGATGATAAAACTATGGATACAGACGGGGGCTCAGTTGAGGACTATTATGAAGTTCTTTATCAGGGAGAGATAAGCGATCCTAATGATGATAACAGCATTTTGATGGATCATTACATCGAAGGACACAGATTTTTGACTTGGCCAGTTGCTTGTGAAGGTGATCAATATATAACTAATGATTATGACTACGATTTACGTCAAGGATATGAGCGAGATCATAAGGGTAGTTCAGTAAGCGTTTACGACGGCCACACAGGTATAGATTTATTTGTTGAATATGGTGCTCCTATACGAGCAATGGCCGGAGGGACAGTTTCACAGGCTCGTTTGGATGATAATCACATAGACATAACCCACAGTGATAGATATTTATCTATGTATGGACATATGAGCAAAATTATTGTTGAAAAAGGACAAACAGTGTCAAGGGGGGATATTATTGGTTACGCTGGTGGAACCACTGATTGTAAATGTGATAACCCCCACCTACATTTCGGAGTATTAGATAGAGAAAAGACGTATGGAATTCACAGTGAAGCACCCATTTTTAGAGATGAAATTGGAAACTTGAGTTCCGAAAGTCTCTGGATCAATGATAACGACCCTCTTTGTCTTTCAGAAGATGGCACATGGAAGGTAGCAGATATTAAATGAAGTGTTAACCTGTAAAGTAAACCATCCTGATCTTGATTCTTTGTGCACATAGCGGTCCCAGCTATACCTGTTACCTCCCAACTCCCTCTCTTCAGCATCGAATAGCTCCCCGCCTTCCGGCAGTTTCAGTTTTTTCATTTAACACCCTCATGTATTAAAAGGGAAAGGCGGAATTATCATCATGAAAAAAGGGTTACTGCTGGACATAGATTATGATACTAGAGATGGAAAAGCAGTGGTTAAGCTCCTTTTGAAACTCCCTGAGGGCTTCCTCATAGCTGAAGATGACTCTTTTCTTCCCTATTTCTACGCTGCTCCACGAGGAGATGTCGAGGAATCAGTGAAGGAGATTAGAGGCATGGATGGAGGTGTACTCAATGTCGCCCCTCAAGATAAAATGATTTTCGGCGAACCCACTAAGATGTTAAAGATTTCTTTGAGGCATCCTCAGGAAGTGCCGAGATTCAGGGAGCGGATAAAGGGCGAGGGCTTTGCGATATATGAGCATGACATCCTCTTCGTCAGGCGCTATCTCATAGACAAAGGGCTTACACCCCTAGACTGGGTGGAGGTGGACGGAGATGAGGGGGCAGATGGTTTCAGGGTCAAAGAGATAAGAGCCTCACATGGGCCTCCTCCTAGCCTCAGCGTACTGGCTTTCGACATAGAGGTCTATAATCCAAAAGGAGCACCCAGAGAAGAAAAGGACCCCATAATAATGATAAGCCTTGCCTCCAACACAGGCCTTAAAAAACTCCTCACATGGAAAG
>JAZGAD010000015.1:0-70072 GCA_036444275.1 Hydrothermarchaeales archaeon (SeqCode) | reverse complement strand
ATCGATAACCTGGAAAAGCATGTTCATCTCCGCGATGTGGCAGGCAAACGGATTGATATCCAAGCCGTAGATGTGCTCCGTGATCGCCTCAAGTATTATCTTCGCTTCATCCGGCGACAGCCTCTCAACGATCTCCTTCCACTTTTTCGGGTCACGCAGTTCTCTCTTGTCAGCCTTGCCGAACTTCATCAGGTACTTGCTTATCAACCTCCTTGTCGCCCTCACTAGAAAACCACCAGAACCGCAGGCGGGGTCGAGAAGATCTTTGGTTTCGATATCGTGGCTGTAGGTGTAGCCCACCGCAGTCAGGATGTAATCGATGACCTCAACAGGAGTGTAAAACTCCCCAAGTTTCTTCCTCTCGCCACTCGGCAGATATTTCTCGTACAGGTTGCCTAGAATGTCTCTATCCACGTGGGTGAAGTCGAATTGGTTTAAAATCCACAGAACCCTATTCAAAAGGTCATTCAATTCCCCATCGCCAGTTCTGAACCAGTCCAAAATCCCTATCTCATAGAACCTGGAGTATATGCCTTTACCACTCTTGAATGCGGTTTCGATTATCTCTTTAGTCACGCTTTCTTCGCTGAATCTCCTTCTGAATACCTCCAGAAGTTGCTCTATACCACCGTTGGAAATGCTCTTCTCGAGGAATCCTTTGTCCTCGCATATCCTGAGGAACAATAGTTTATTCAAGAAGACATAGATGGTCTCCTTGCAGAAAACCTCCTTTACTTCGTCGTCTGGTAGATTCTCCTTCCCAGAATAATGCTTCCAAAGCTGAAATCCTGAGAACGTCGTATACTTCTCATATTTCTCATCCAATTTTTGCCTGTACCTCGCTATGTTGTGGTTCAGCTCCTGGTTTCCTTTATTATTCTTCAACTCCCTTTCCGCGCTACTTAACTCAGCCTGATATTTGCCGTATCCCTCTTTGTACTCGCCAAACGCCTTTAGCGTATAGCCGAGGAGAAGATCGTTTGCAATGAAATTCAGTCTGTCAAGGAGCTTTCTAAAACTAGCCTCTCTCGTAATGTCTATCCTTGCGTAATTCTCGTCGAACTTTTCATACTTACTGGGTGCAAAGAGCGTTTCTTTCGTCAGATTATTCAAAATCAGGATCTGCGTCTTTTCCTCGGATGACAACTGCTCCAATGGCTTCCTCTTTTCAAGAATCCCTGAAAAATCCAAGTCAACCTTCAGTTCGCTTCCAGCTTTCTTGACTTCCCATAACCTAAACCTCAAGAAGTTGGTCAGTCCTATATACTTCGTAGTTTCCTCGGCATACTTGAAGGCCTGTTCCTCGTACTCCGGTTTATCTATGTTCTCTGTCGGCTTTTTTGTTTCGATTTTAATGACAGCGAAATCATTTTCATCGACGATGGTTAAATCCGCCCTCTTCTTCTCCCATTTGATGTATCTTGGCTCATAACCAAGAACTCTTTCGACGAAGTATTTCACAAATCTGTATCTGACGTCCAACTCCAATGAGCCCTTCTCGATCTCTTTGATCGTATTCCTAAAAGCTCCCAACACATCTTCAGCAAAGCCAGCCTTACTCACCGTCGATACACCACACCTAAACTATCCTGTAGCTGCCGTGCCTCGGCTCGTATATACTCCCGTCTCTCTTAAGCTTCCCTAGCAGTTCCTCTGCATTTCTCTCCGAGATTCCTTTCTCCCCACAGCGCTGGATTATCTCATGCTTCTTAGCAGTGCCGAATTCCTCTTCCAACTCCCTGACGATATGGAGGATCTCATTTATCCTGTCCCTCTGAGATTTCGTTACTCCCACCATGATTTTATCGATATCCACTCTGCCGGTCTCCATATCAAAGCCGGCTTGCTCTAGAGAAACCTTCACTAATCTTATAGCTCGTTCTACGTCCTCCACTGTTGCCTCATTGCTCAGTCGCACCCTAGCTGAAGCTCTTGACAATCTGATTATAGCCCATAGCTGTCGGGCAGTTAGGGGGATGGGCATATCCTCTGCATCCTTCGCCGCTTCCCGCATGTCGACGTAGAATTTCTCTATACTCTCCCTGGCATCATTGCATAATACAGGAATGATGTTCTGCCTCGCATAAGCTACAAATTTCTTCAGTAAATCTGGATGTATTGGAGGTGTTGCAACCTCGGGCGATACTACCGTGTCTAGGATGTGTTTGGCCACCTCCCTGGTATCCTCGAGTTCATCCTCCACGAAGAAGATGAGGTCGAACCTAGAGAGCAATGTAGGACTCAAATTTATCTGCTCCGATATGGCCCTGTACTTGTCGAACCTACCGTATTTAGGATTGGCAGCAGCAAGGATGGAGCATCTAGCTCTGAAGGTGGCCAGCATCCCGGCTTTTGCTATGCTTACCTGCTGCAACTCCATTGCCTCGTGCATGGCATCCCTATCTGTTTCCTCCATCTTGTCGAATTCGTCGATCGCTGCAATTCCCAGATCAGCCAGCACCAAAGCACCGGCCTCAAGGCTCCAGCTTCCCTCACCGAATTCATCCCGGACCGCGCTTGCCGTTAACCCGGCCGTTGATGTTCCCTTTCCCGATGCATAGATACCCCTTGGTGCCAGCTCTTTTGCGACGTATTGTAGAATCGCGCTCTTCCCAGTCGCCGGTTCACCAATGAGTATGATGTGTGAATCCCCACGTATTCTACTTCCATCAGCGAGTATCAGTGCTGGCGATGAAAAGAGCTGGTACATTATTGCTTCCTTGATTTCGTGATAGCCATAGATATGGGGCGCTATAGAATCCCGTACCTTCTCATATACCAAGGGATCCTTGGCAAGTTTCTTGATCTCCTTCTCGTCCTTTTTAGATATCTTCACCTCCTCAAAGTCCATATCCACTGGTTGGAATGAGTTTCCCTCAATGGAGATCTCGAAGACCCTTGAGCGAACGCCCTTTATTATCTTCTTCGCCGCCCGCAATATGCCTGCGACCTCTATTCTGTCCCCTGGCACGATCCTTCCGGTGATGTCATCTTCTAGATACACAGTAATCTGCTTCGGGTGCTCGCCGCCCCGTAACTCCTCGAGGTTCTCCTGGATGAGTATTTTTTGGGAGTCTATGAAGGTCGATTTGGATATGATTATGTTGAACTGCGCTCGCTTTTCACAGCTCTCACAGAGGAAGGGCTCCTTTAGTTTATCTCCGTCTTGGCTGATATACATCTCCTGTCCGCAGTAGGGACACTCGAAGGCGCCGATAACAAGCTTGGGTCTGACATCAGTTGTCTTCCTCACTATGCCCTCTAGTGCGAGGAATCTCCCTACGTCTTCACTTCGTATATCCCTGATCAGGAGATTATGCATCGCTGGCAGGTTTGTGAAGCGCACATTTATCCTTGCGCCGGGCAAATCAAGGGGGAGGTCTATGTTCCTTAAGGCGTTTTCAGCACCGATTATTACGCCGTCTGGATTATTTATCAGCTCGTCCGCTAGAGTAATGTCGTACTTGTCGAGGTCGTCGAAGTCTACGATTAAACTCTTCGTCTCTGGGTAGCCGCGTACAACCTCTAGTATCTCCTTGTGGTAGTAGGTGCGGAAAAACCTCTCAAGCTTACCCTCTATACTGCTAATCTCTAGGTCCCGTATACCAGCGCTAGATTCCATCTTACCTCCACCCACATAACGGTATTGATATATTAACTACATTTCGATTTGACAGCAAGGATTTCGGTTGCTTCGTAAGGAGATCATCCGTCCCTATCTAACTAGAAATAATGGGGGGTCCGACTTAGTGTACCTTGCCCAAGCGCGTGAAAAGTGAAAAATGATCAGTCTAGGTTTATGCCATAAGCGTCCTGCACGTTATCCAAGTGGATCCTCCATATATCCTCTTCACTTAATA
Source organism: Hydrothermarchaeales archaeon (SeqCode) (assembly GCA_036444275.1). GTDB lineage: Archaea > Hydrothermarchaeota > Hydrothermarchaeia > Hydrothermarchaeales > JAZGAD01 > JAZGAD01. The sequence continues at coordinate 66,212 of JAZGAD010000015.1, read as the reverse complement.
CACCCTCCTCGAAAAGACGCCTGCTTACCTTAGGAACACTTTTGGGGCCGACAACTGCTCCTGGCCTTGAAAGATCATCTATATAGTCGCTCTCCATCAGGAACCGATTCCCTTCTTTCCTAGCCCGCTTAATGTTCTCGCTGGATGCTATAAGCGATGGATAGATGCCAGCCTCTTCAGCAGCCCTTATCAGAGGTGGAGAATAATGCTTGATCAACCTCCTGGGCTCCAGACCAGCTGCCTTCGCCATGTCGCTGAAATCCATGAAATCCTTTTCTTCGACGCTGCCAGTATGCAATTGAACAGCGCAGTCTAATCCGGAAGCTATCTCAAGAGAATGTGAGAGGAGCTCTCTGCAGGCATCTAATATCTCGCTCTTTACATCAAAGTGGGGCATTCCTATCTCGCCCATAGCTACTGCTTTCCCATCTGCTATCTTTTGTCCTGCTATGTCCATAGCCTCCTTAGCGGTTTCCAGCGCTTTGTCTATAGAGAACTTGCACATAGATGCAAATTCAGCTGGATGCACGCCTATCACTGCATACGAATGCACCCCAGTTTTCTCTCTTATCTCCCCACAGAGGCCAATAGTGTACTCGTAGAGCTTCTCGAAGCTCTTGGCATCCTTCAAGTCTATGCCGGCATCCCCGGTGCCCTTATTGACTAAAAAAAGATATTTCCCACCTACGTCCTCGAACTCCCGTACAGCTTCGATACCCTTGCCCTCCCTTGGGTCTATGTGCATATGATTATCGGTGAATTCCAATCCATGAGCAGGCTTGAAGACATCCCCTAAAGTCTGCCCGGTAAGGATCTCGCACTGAAGTTGAAGCATTCTCACACCTGAAGCTGGGTCTCGGGGCAGTGTCTTGTAGCGTCTTCTATTCCATCTTCAATTCCCAGTTTCATGCGGTTGAGAAGTTCCTTCACATCTACTGCTGTATTCATGCACCCATCCCTAATGAGAGGTACGCCTTGGACTACGATGTTTGCCTTAGATATCTCGTGCATTGATAGGTTTAAGTCCTTGCAGCATGCTACGCCGAGGGCAGCCTTTGGCTGCATTATCTTGACTATGCGCTCCACAAAGCGCCCCCCAGGCACGATGAACATCTTGTACTCGAGTCTTTCGGCTTCCTCCTTGATGTCATTGATAATGCACTTGCCGCACTCCTTGCATTTTATCCCAGAAGCTGGGTCCAGGCGCGCCGGACACTTAAGGTCTCTTAGGCATTGGGGTACAACGAGTATCTTATCCTGCGGCTTTATAGCAGCGAATTTATTTAGGGAGAGGTGATTCCTCACATCTATGCCGATCCGGTCAATGAGGTTCTCTCCCAGCCCGAATTTCTTAGCTATATTCTTGATCTGCAGATAGAAGGTGTCTATCGTGAATAGGAGCACTTGCGGTAGGATGAATCTGTGCTTCTTTACCAGTATTATTCCCAGTACTAGGGAGAACAAGAGCAGAACGAAGAAACTGCCTATCAAGAAGACTGCAATCTTGCCCACTAGCTCGTAAAACAGCTTCACCACCTCAAAGGTACTATGAGATTACTAGACACAGATATATAACTTTAACTTCTTTTCTTTTGTACTTTTGTACCGAGATTTCGTAGTTCGCAGTCGAGCTTTTCATACGTATAGGACATACAAAAGGAGATAGACAGCAATGCCAGTGATAAAGGAAATGCTCCATGCGGTGAGTGTGCCGTAGCCCAGCTTCCTGTGCGTGAGATAACTCTTCCTCCCTTTGAAGACCCTCTTCCTCTTTTGCACCGTCTGAGTATAGCCGAAGTATACGGTGTATCCTGCTAGTAAGAAAGCAATGATAGATGCGAAACCATGTACCATGACGATAGGCAGGTATAGGGAGCGATATACATCAGGAGGTCCAGGGAATTTAGTTCCACCTTCAAGGATGCTTTTGCCCATGTAGCTCAGGACGAAGAAGAAGTTGAATGAGAAGCCGATAGTCATGAGTTTGTAGTGCCTATCTGCAAGGTGTCTCCTGGAGTGCAATATGCCTACGATGAAGATTGCCATAATCACTGCTTCCAGGGTCAGACTTATATCTGAAAACATGCTGGCAGCAGTACTATAGATGCCCATGATGCTCCTTTTTTGGTAGCTAGTTATATATCTTATCTTGGGATGGGTAGTGCTCAAGCTAGGGCAATGTATTGAGAACAAAAAATAGTAGCACTGCTACGAGGGAGGTACGTGCACAACAATCCTCACCGTCTGGGAATTTTTGAACTAGCCGATGAACACGACACCTTTTATTCCTTTGAAATCTGGGTCCCCAGTAAGGATCTTCGCCTTCACTTCACTTCTTTTCTTGTGTTTTTTTCTCTAGGTATCTTGCGATATGCCTGGCAAAATCATCGAAGTCACCGAGTTTTTCGGTTAAAAAGTCGTATACTATGTCGGGATCGACTTCTTCGTATGCATGGACTAGAATATTCCTGAAGCCAGCGGCGAGGGAAAAGCTCTCTGTGAAGTCCCCTGGCAAGATGCCCTGCCTGCCCAGGATGAGAAAAACGCTACGATAATCTTCCGGCCTGTTAAATCCTTCCTCTGAGATTATAATTTCCCCTATGTCTATAGCGCTCTCTATGGCAAGATGGAAGTTGCGCTCGATGGAGCTTCGAAGCCCGTAATCCTCTTCAAGCGTCTTTTTATCGGTATCTTGCACAGACCTCAAATAGCCGACATATCTCTGCATGAAATTGAGCTTTCTTGCAATCTTATCCGCTGCTGACATGCTATGCCAGCCCCCGAGTTGCAGCCCTTTTAAGGAATGCCGCATTGAGACGCCTTTCGTGAAACTCCCGATCTAGATAGCGGGACATGATCCGCTGCTCCACCTCAAGTTTTAAATCCCTCTCCCTGACGAAAACCGGCCTGTTTGCCTTGATTATCTCGAAGTTTATAGCCAAGGAGGCATCGTTCATTATCACAAGGTCTATCTTATCGTTTTTTAAAAAACTTGTAAGTTCCGCAATCAACTTAAGATGCTTTCGATTTCTCTGTTTTTTTGACAGGTCATCAGAAAGATAAATACCGATATCTATATCACTCAATTTACTAAATCTGCCTTCTGCAAAAGAACCGAAGAGATACGCGAGTTCAACGTATTTTTTTTCACTGAAGAATTTATCGAATCGCATGCCGATAAATAGGAACTCATCTGATTTATATATTACTACCCATCTACCACTCTTCTCTTAATCCCCTCCTTTCTCGCCGAGGCTACATGGCCACAAACATCCGAACCACTGCTCTAGTGTATTATTCACTCGAAGAGCTTGACATGTTCTAGTGATTTTACGGAGGAGTCATCAAGGAATAAGCGGAGAACCCCTGAGATGTGTAATTTTCTTATACTTATACCTTTCCAGGGATCGTTGTAAAAAATAAAAAAAAAGAAGTAGAAGCCTGAAGGCTTCCATTTTTTAGCGTTTCGTTTCTGTTATGTTTATAGTGCGGCTGCGAGTGCTTCTGCAGCTGTCTTCGTTGCTTCTCTGTTCTTGCCTGCGACGACTATGGCGTATTTGCCCGTTGCAAAGGAGTCAAAGATAATTTCCAATGCCCTCATATTGACTTCAAAAACAAAACACCGCCAAACACAGTGCCTCCGTTAGTAAGTATTATAAGGATTATAAATGATAATCTTGGATATGATAGATATGGGTGCTATTGAAAAACGCTTTGAGATTCTAGTTGGGCACAGGCTCCATGATTCCACCTCAGCGAAGGACGCCGCAGAAGTTCAAGATAGGTTGAGGAGGAAATCAAGGTCATTTGTGAAAGGCAAGAGTAGTGTTGAACTTTTACGGGAGTGGAGAGACGGCAGATGGTCGTCTTAGATACATCTGTCGTTGCAAAGTGGTTTCTTGAGGGAGAGGGTTCCGAAAAGGCCTTGGTGATAAGGGATGATTTCTTGAGTGGGAAGATCCCGATAATCATATGCGATTTAACCTTATATGAACTTGGGAACCTCTTAGGATACAGGGGATTTGATCCAGGGGGATATAGAAAGAGCACTTGCAAGTCTATTCGATCTAGGTGTTGATATAATCGTACCGAATAAGGACATCCTCCAAAAATACAAAATCTTTTATACTTGCAAGACTCATCGTAGATAGTGATAGAGATGGTTTCTGAGAAGAAGATAATCAGTGAGTTATCCGAGAAGTTGGTGAAGACCGGATTATACACTTCTAAAGGTGAAAAGGTGGTAGAGATAGCGAATAGATTAAAACTGGAGATCCGTAAAACATCTAAAAAAGACATTGAGAAAGTAAAAAAGATTCTATCAAAAGGCGAGCCGCTATCCAAGATTGTCATGCAAACTAGGGGAGCTTAATGAAGGTCTACCTTGACACCTCTGCTTTTGTGAAGAGATATTGTGAGGAAGAGGGATCTAAAGCAATAAGCGATATTTTTGAAAGTGACAATGAGATTGTTACCTCTCACTGGACTTTAGCTGAAGCAACAGCGGCCATTGATAGAAAGGTTGCGAAAAAACAGATTACTGCGGAAGAAAGAGACTTGTCCTTGTCTATACTCTTTTCAGATATACTGGACAAAAACATCACCCTTGTACGATTATCTGACGAATTTCTATATCCTATAATTGAGAAGATATTAACGCATCACATCTCGGCAGATGATGCATTACAACTTTTCTCTTGTATAGTCAGCATCTCGCCTTTATTTCTAGCCTGCGATAAGAGCCTCCTTAAAGCGGCTGCAAAAGAAGGTCTGGAATCCATAAACATCGAAAAAGCAGAAGATAGACAGAGATTGAAGGAACTTATTGAATAACAACCCTCATTCCACCGAAGTAATGTACCTGAGTTCTACTGTTTATAACATGGCAAGGCGGTATTATAATCCGCTGATATCGCTAAAATATGAAAAGTCATCGTAATTGACATCCGCCCAGCGACCTAAAGGCCGGGGATTCCTTCGGAGTTGCACACCGCAACCACAGGGGTGCCATCACCCGGTTAACGCCCCCTTCATGTAACGATTCGTGAACTATCATTACTTGTAAGAATCAACTAAATCGTTATAAAAATAAAAAAAAGAAAGGATAGAAGCCCGAAGGCTTCTAATTTTTTGTTCGCGTTTCGTTTCTGTTATGTTTATAGTGCGGCTGCGAGTGCTTCTGCAGCTGTCTTCGTTGCTTCTCTGTTCTTGCCTGCGACGACTATGGCGTATTTGCCCGTTGCAAAGGAGTTGAAATTCAAGTTGAAAACAGCTGACAAGAAAATCTTTGAAAAGACAAAAGACCTCGGCTTGGTAGAGATGATCTGAATGAAACAAGGGTAAAAAAAAGGGATGTACCGACAGTGATGTTGAGTTCGCTTAAATTCTGTTTTTATGGTTTATTTAAGTGTGGCACCGAGTTTGAGCAGCTAAGCTATTGCATCTCGGTTCTTGCATGTACTGATGGTGTAAGGAATCAGAATTCAATAACCCTAGGTAACTACTAACCCGAGTTTTTTAGCATCCTCGACCCTCAGCGTTATAGTTTTCCCCTTCTTCAGATCCAGGGCAGCTTGCACCTTGGCTGGGATCCTTATTATAAGGTTGCTCCTGCTCTTCCCTAGGGTGACCTCGAAGCTTTCATCCTTCAGCTTGTTCAACAGTAAAATCCTTTCAGCTTGAGCTGGATCGAAGTACTCTTCCCCGCATTTGCATCTCCAGCCGTCTATCTCAATGCCTTGGAAAGTTAGCTTGGCCTTCTTAGCCGTTCCATTGCATTTGACGCATCTCATTCCTTCCATAACTCTACCTCCTGGTGAACATACCCACATGGGTTACTACCCAGACCTCACTCTTCAAGTCATAATTGTAAGATCTGGCAACCACGACCTTCAGTGTCTTATTTTTTGTGTCCACGCACCTCTCATACACATCCGCCCCTCGTCTGCTCCTCGCACAGTCATAGCCGTTTTCAAGGATTTCGACGATGTCGTGAATGAGCAATTTTTCCCTATACATCTCGTCTGCAGCACTCTTGCTCGGTATAACTGGAAGTCCCTTCCACTCAAGAATCATTCAACATCTCCACTAAACATATGTAATTAACATATGTAAACTTTTTTATTTCAAACATGTGAGAAATACAAATCAAATCTATGTCTTCGAGTATGAAATGAAAACCAGTGCAGCAAGGCAACAGGCAACCATCGAAAAACTTAAAGAAAAATCAGAACCCTAAATCGTTTCTTGTATAAATATTGCCTCTCTTTATATCCTCTTCAAACTCAAGAAGCCTCTTATACAGTTTTGTTTTCCTCAAGGTATCAATTTCCCTTTTCATCCCGAGGTATTTTTCTCCCGAGATAGTTACAACTTCGCTCATAGTAATCAGCTCTTTAAAAAATATTGTGACCGGACCTTCTATTATGATCTTACGGCTTCTCCATGGACTATTATCACTTCCAGGAATCAACTTAAATCGTTATAAAAATAAAAAAAAGAAAGGATAGAAGCCCGGAGGCTTCTATTTTTTAGCGTTTCTGTTCTTGTTTATAGTGCGGCTGCGAGTGCTTCTGCAGCTGTCTTCGTTGCTTCTCTGTTCTTGCCTGCGACGACTATGCCGTATTTACCTGATGTAAATGCGCTAGAGACGACCTTTATGTCTCCATCGCTGGCTTGCCAGAAGGCAAGGTCACCTGCATCGTCTGCTTTGGTTGAGCCCAGGTCTGCAGTCAAGCTGTTGGCAACTGGTCCGCCTACTAAGACGAGGTTGTAGCCGCTCTTGTCTGCGCTGGTCACTGCGTCGTCTGTGACTACTGGTACAGAGGGTGTTGCTGATCCGCCTCCAGTCACGGAGATGTATATGTCTGTGCCATCTGTTCCCTGGAGGAAGTCTTTGTATTTGCTTGACTTCCACTTCGCTCCGCTTGCCTGGGTCTTGTCCTTCGCGCGCTTTATGTCAAGTTCTTTGGATATACTCCATTTCAACTGGAAGTCCGTATCAGCCAAGTCTATGGTGTCATCCCTAACCAGAGTGACTACAGTGTCCTGGAAGGCTATCGCCTTCGTAATCTTGGCACCAGCTGTATTATCGAAGTCGTCGTCGTTTATCAATACCTTGGCATAGCCCAAGGCGTTTTCCTGGTCGTTCACAAGTTCCACTGTAGCATCCTTGTCGACGAAGCTCATAGCGGCACTAGCGGCGGGGTGTGTTATCAGGTATATGTTGTATGAATCTTCGAGTGTGCCAACGGCTACCTTCTCGTTCAACTTTATTGGGGTAGCAGCATTAGCGTCGATTATATATGTGTCTACCAAGGAGCCGCCCTCATAGAAGTTAATTGTATCTATATTTGTATCTGGAGTGTTGTAGAGTATCTTCCAGTCTCCTGTAACAATCCTTGCGTGATCCGCGTCTACATTTCCCGCCACCGTAACCGCTCCGAATTTCAGTGCTTTAGCGGGTCCTATGTCCACTTCACCTGAATCCCATTCTATGTCTGTCAGCGCATACTTCGTCCCTTTAACTTTGAAGACCTCTCCTTTCTCTAGTTCATCATCGGCGTCTTTGTAGCTTGATTCCACGTTTATCATGTCGCTTCCACCTACGGCGTAGGTGAATCTTATCGCACCGTCTGCTCCGTTCACGGTGTATATGCCGCTGTAGAGGTTGTAGTCGCCGCTGTCTTTTAAGTCGCCGTCGGCGTTTGCATCATACTTTAACGCGCCTTCAACGGCATAGTATCGGCTGTCTTGGATACCTGTTCCATCTAGATCTATCGTGTTGTTATCACCTTCTCCATCGCCGTCGAGGTCAAAGTAGTCCTTGCTAGTCACACCATCAACGTCGTTCAGGTCCTGTTGGCCATACTTAACCTCAATCTGACCACCGGTGCCGCCTGAAACTGCGAGCTTGTCAGCAACTGCGTCCGCTATAATGTTAGCACTAGCCCTATCTGCCGCGATACCGCCCGCTTTATCGCCTATAACGAGCTTCGCTTTTGCAACGCCGTTCTGGGCGAGCATGCTACTCTGGAACGTAGTAGGCACTGTAACTGCCACTGCCATACCGAGTGTAGCCCCGATAAACAGAGCGCCAGTCGCTATAGCTCCAATTTTTCTTAAGTTTACCATACCCTCTTACCTCCATATTTTTTTAGATTTATTTTTATTTTCCTTTCAAAGACCCCCGATATATATATCTTTCGATATTAGGAGGCTGAAATCCTCTTAATGAGGAGGGGATACGGCATATATAAACCTTTCGATTTGGTTGGTGCCGGTTTAGAATTTGTAAACCGGGAGGAGAACGAAGCAAAACACTAGGTTCCAAGTTCCAGAAAGTATAAAAATAGAGTGCGTTTCACGTTCATAAGCAGTTTTTTTATGACAGTAGCATTAAACCCCTAAAAACAAAGAAGGAAAAGGAAAACGGCCGGAACCTCTTTATTCTCAATATTTTTAAAGTAAGAGTTATTAAAAGGAATATAGAGTTACATACTAAAATACCAAATTATAATAAGATATATAATAGGATGCATAATGAACCTGAGATAAAAAGTTCACACCAGAGGGAATTAAATGTTGAAGATCGCATTGATGCTTATTGTATTCATGTCCCTGCCCGTGGTATATGCCGGGCTGGTGGAAGTAAACACGGTTTCTATTACTACCCCGCCCACAGCTATCGCTTCCCTAGACTCCAACGGCGATGGCATACCTGACACCGCGGTGGTCGGCTCGTCTTCTAAGGCAGTGGCAATAGGCTCGCAAAACTGGGAAGTCTCTGTAGGTAGTGTAGCCGCTATCGTAGCAGTTGATCTGGACTCCGACGGCCTACTAGACGAAGTAGTCATCGTAGGGGATAGTATACTCGGCATTGATAATGGCGTGGAACTATGGAAGATTAACTCAAAGGGCTATTCAGCTGTCGCAGCTGATCTGAATGGCGATGGAAACCTAAGCGAAGTAGTGATAGGTGGGTGGAAGAAGGTAAATGCGTTTAGCGGCTCTGGAATTCCCCTATGGAACTACAGCGAGTTAGATGGGGGCGTTGGCTACTTAACAGCTATAAGAGGGCTTGTAGTAGGCGGCTACAAGGCTAAAAACACTGTCTTTGCCCTTGATTTCTACGGAGGCCGGAAATGGACTACAGTAGCACCAGATACGCTTGCTGCCATAACAGCATTCGATCTGGAGGGGGTAGGGAATATGAACGGCGTTGCAGTGGCTTCTCGGGATGGAAGCGTAGTAGCCATCGATAAATACGGCGTAAAAAGATGGGATTACAAGAAGAAGATTATAGATGTAGATCTGTTAAACGTAAACCTGGTTGCGCTTGATAAAACTTCCAAAGGTAAGCTTGACCATGTCGTCGTGAACTTTGATAGAGGGGTATATTGGTTGAATTCAAATGGGGTGCAGGTAGGTACTGCCAGCATTGTGGGTTCATCAGGTATAGCGTCAATAGATCTCGATGGGGATGGAATCCTAGACGATGTCGCCGTGGGAAAAGAAAGAACCGACACCGGGGAGGTATATGTCTACAGCGGCCTTGGGCAGAAGCTGGGAACTTTCAACGAGACGGGAGGCACCAAACTCATCGGGATAGACTACGACCTAGATGGAAAAGCAAATGATATAGTGGCGGCAAGCAAGTTAGACAAAAACGCACACATAATTGTCTCTCAAATAAGTGATGTCACAACTGCGCCCCAGACTACTGTTCCACCTACTACTGTTCCTCCTACTACATCACCCCCAACTACAACTGCGCCTCAGACTACCGCTCCACCTCAAACAACTGCACCGCCACAAACTACTTCACCACCGCTAGTGACGCAGGAGATATCAGTTGACTTAGGCCCTGACAAGACCATAGACGAGGGGACGGAGCTAACGCTAACCGCAGATGCAACTCCAAGCACATCCACCGGCAAGATCGTAGCCTATTTATGGAGTGAAAGCGGCAAGATTTTAGGCAGTGAAAGTTCTATAACCCAAGAGTTCTCGGTTGGGATTCATGAGGTAAGCCTTGAGATAACCGATGATAAAGGCGAAAAAGCCTCGGATACACTAAAGATTACCGTAAAGCCCATTAAAGCAAAGCTATTGACTGCGGACGCCGGTTCAGATATGACTGTGGTGGAGGGAACGACCATCACCCTTATGGCTAAGGCGACGCTCAGCAAGTCGGATGCAAGCATAACCTCATATCTGTGGAGAGAAGGCAACATCGTCCTCGGCACTACTCAATCGATAAGCATAGCACTTCCTGAGGGCACACATGAAGTAACCATAACGATAACAGAAGACACGGGGCAGACGGCCTTCGACACAGTGATGATAAACGTCCTTCCCTCTTCCAAGGGTATTCTGCCATCGCTGGGTTTAGGGGAATATGCAGGATACCTAAAATGGATAGTAATAACTATAGTAGCAATATTCGTATTAATATATGCAAGAGAAAAGATCTTGGATGTCTTATGGGAGAGGCGGAAAGACTATATGGAGTGAGTAAAGTAAAACGGAGTTAAAAATATGAAATTCACTTTTAAGGTAATCTTACTCTTTCTTCTTCTACTCACTGCTCCAGTCTTCGCTCAGGAACTCACTGAGGAATTCGATAAAAATTATATTTCCATCTCTACAAGCAGTGGAAGCGCATCCGTTGTTAACGTGGATTTAGACTCTGACGGCAAGATAGACGCCTTTGGAGTATTAGACGGCTCTGGCTCTAGAGTTTTAATGTTCAGCTTCACTGGGCCGCAACTGCTATGGAGCCTCCCTGTACAGAGGGGTACAACAGACGGTGCGATAGTAGCAGCTGACCTAGATGGTGATGGGTACCTAAACGACGTTGTCATAGGCTCCGGTGATGTTTATGCCATCGACTTAAGCGGGCAGCAATTATGGAGATTCGAAACAGCGGGCTCTGTTTATTCTCTTGCTGCAGTTGACTTGGATGGAGATGGAAAGCCAAATGAAATCGTGGTTGGGGGCTGGAAAAAGGTCTATGCCATAGACTCTGACGGTAGCTCTCTATGGAATCTTAGTATAGGAAGCGGGAACGCGGAGTCCCTAGCTAGTGTCGATCTAGATATGAACGGCGTGCCGGAAAGCGTGGCAATAGGCTCCAGCAAGATAGTATTCCTCGTTAACTCTGAAGGGAAGGAGGTATGGAACCGCTTGGTATCAGATGTTGCATATTCTATTACGTCTGCGGACCTAGACTCAGATGGCTATCTAAGCGATGTAGTAGTCGGAACCAAAGAGAGAAGCTTCGTAAATGTTACTGCCTTCAATTCTGCTGGAGAGACAAGATGGGATTACAGGGGGTACCTCGGCGAGAAGAGAATACAGCTACAGGCAGTGGACATCGACTCCAAGGGAAAACTGGATCATATCGTGGTGAAAGCCGAGTCAGTTCATGCTTTATATCCTAGTGGCGGGAGGAGGTGGCTCTTCACTACCAACGCCGACACTATAACAGCCATTGATTTTAACTCTGATGGACAGATGGAAGGCGTACTTGTGGGCAGGGACAGTAAGATTTACGCCCTCAATTCAAACGGCAAGCAGATAGGATTCTACTACGAGGACAGCACCAAGGAATCCCCATACAATCTCACGGGAGCCCAAGTCCTAGCACCAGTGGACTTGGATGGAGACGGTTATTTAGACGATGTCATAGGGATAAGTGGCAATACGATATTTGCGATAAAGCACACTTCATTGGCTCCTTCGTCCACTATTGTAGATACTGACGGTGATGGCTTGACAGATGCGAAAGAAGCCGAACTAGGCACAGACCCGAAGAAGGCAGATACTGATGGTGATGGCCTGACCGACGGGCGGGAGGCAACCGCTGGTACCAATCCCCTAAAGGCTGATACTGATGGCGATGGCATATGGGACGCGCAGGATCCAAATCCCTTAGTGCCTGCAACTACAGCACCACCTACTACTACGCTTCCTCCTCCTACTACAACCCCTCTACCTCCAACTACCACGCCTGCTCCTGCTCCAACTACTACACCGCCTCCACTGACTACTGCTCCGCCCACAACGACGCCTCCTCCGCCTATTGATACTGATGGCGACGGTCTCACCGACGAGCAGGAGAAGCTCTTGAAGACGAATCCCTACAGTGCTGACACAGACGGCGATGGACTGATGGACGCGCAGGACCCAAATCCGCTCGTGCCAGAAGAGAAGCCTCCATCGCGGCTGAGGTACACATTACTCGGGGTGCTCATCGCTGTAGGTGTAGCTGCATCACTTGTATACCTATGGAAGAAGCGGGGCGAAGAGGAAGAAGAGTGGACACCATAGGAACGGATTTATTTATATGGTGAAGAGCACACAGCACGGTAAAAAACAATAGCCGTATAAAACGTGTCGCGCTTTAAGATTTGCACAGGAGACAGGAGTTCATCTGGCTAATTTTCGGAGTTTTCTCATACATCCAAATCAAAATCTATTTTTTACGGATTTCCTACATTTAAAGAAGTGCTTTGGATATCGCATTCTCAAAGGAGGAGGTGAGTGCTCAGCCGTAGTAAGATGCAGCCTGATCTTAGTGGGAAGAGAGCTGTGTCGTGTCGACTGCATACTAATGGTGTTTTCTGGGGGTAGGAGTATGGTTCGAATCCGCCTACGCTGTATTCGTAAAGCGATTTTCATGACTATCCTGTTAACATTAGGGGTAGAATTAGCTTATGCTACTGTTCCAACGGTGAATATTCAAAGTCCTAGCAATACCAGTTATAATACTAATAGTGTTGATTTGAATTATACGATCAGTGGAAGTTATGGAGTCTTGGATTGGGTTGTATATAGTTTGGATAATGGGACAAATATAAGTGCACTTGGTCCCTTAAAAAACATATCCCAACTAGAGAGTACTTTTTATCAAAGTCTTAGCGATACATTTTGGTTGGCTCAAAATTTTAGTCTTACGCCTTTTAACAGTTATATAGAAACAATTTCTGTGCAACTTACTCATAATAGTGACGAGAATATAACAGTTGGCATTATGTCTGATAGTGCAGCTTATGTTCCTGATAATGTCTACATTGTAAACCAAACAAAATTGATAACAACAGACGGATGGGTTAATTTTACAATGGATGTATATCTTCCTAATGGCACATATTGGATAGTAGCAAAAGGAGGGGCAACTGGAGATGTAAGGTGGATCCGATCTGATGATAATCCCTTTCCTGAGGAACAAATGGCGTATACATCAAACAGCGGGGGTTCTTGGATAACCGGCCCAGTCTACAACATTGATTTTGTATTTGAGATTTTTTATAAAGATTTTGAGAACACTACCCTTACTTCTCTCTCAGACGGTTCTCAAAATGTAGTTGTCTACGCTAATAACACTGACGGCGAGACTGGAAGCGATCAAGTGTTTTTCACGACAGATACCCGGCCCAAAATAACTATACAAAATCCGATTAATCAATCATACACTGCATCTTCTGTCTGGTTTAATGTTACTACTGATTTAGAGGCATCTTGGTGTGGATATAGTTTGGATGGAGCCTCTAATGTCTCAATGACAAATTCTTCAGGAAATTGGAATAATCAAGCTATAGTTTCTAATGGTAAGCATAATGTGAAGTATTATTGTAATGGAACTGGAGGGGGTATGAATGCTTCTGCTCCTTTAACTTATTTTACTGCAGACGCTAATTCACCAGATATAGAATTCATCGATCCAACGCCCGAAGACAACTCATACACCAACGTAAACTGGGTATTGGTAAACGTTTCTATCGGGGACACCGTTTCCTCAATTACTGGCGATGTGGTACTAAATTTCAATGCATGGGAGTACTCTATGCATAAAATCGGCGATGGAAAAAATATTACCGCTTGGTACCAAGTATCTCCCCTGAGCGATGGGGTCAAGCTGTATAAAGTCTTCGCCGAAGACAGTCTTGGAAACGGCGGCTGGAGCGAATCTAGGACCATAACCATAGACACAACACCCCCTGTAATATCCCTTGATTCCCCAGATAACCTGACATATGCCTCCGCTAGCTTGGACTTAAACTACACCATAGATGAAAACAACCTCGAGTGGGTAGGCTACAGCCTAGATGGATCGGTGAACGTAACACTAGCGGATAACATTACACTCGCCCTAGAAGATGGCCTTCATAGCCTAGCTGTCTATGCCAATGACAGCGCAGGCAACCTCAACTCAAGTACGGTCTACTTTACCATAGACACCATGCTGCCTGTTGTCACCATTGAATCGCCTTTGAACACGACCTACGCGTCAACTAGTGTCTGGGTGAATGTCTCGTTGGACGATGATTCGGGCAATGTTACTGCTCAGCTTGATGGGACAACTAATTATTCCTTGACTAATAGCTCTGGCAACTGGAACTACTTCCTAGCGGATCTCAGTGAGGGCGGGCATAATGTGCGCATTTTTGCCAATGACTTAGCTGGAAACATGAACTCATCGGAGGCTGTATACTTCATAGTGGATACCCCGCCGCCATCGGTCACCATTGTTTTGCCGCTGAATGAGACATATGCTTCAGCCTCTCTATTGGTCAATGTGAGCGTTACTGATACCTCTGGTGTTAGCAGTGTGTTGGCTGAGGTAAACGACTCGGTCAACATCACCCTAGAGAAAGACAGCTTCACAGACTACTACAACACCACCTACACCTTCAGCGAAGGCCAAAACTGGATAAGGATCTACGCCAATGATAGCCCGGGCAACATTAACAGCACGGAAATCGTCTACTTCACCATAGACACCACTAAGCCTACGGTCACCATCCTCTCACCAGAGAACACGATTTATGCCACTCAAAGCATCCTCCTTAACGTCACTATCAACGAGGCGACCAACGTGACCTACTCCTTGAACGGAGGAGCAAACATTTCCCTTTACAATTCTTCGAGTCAGGGCAACACGACTATTACTGCGAGCGAGGGAAGCAACAACATTACGGTGTATGCCAAGGACGTTGTAGGAAATCTCAACTCTTCTACTAAGTATTTCATTGTTGACACCACCAAGCCCGCGATAACAATAACTTCGCCACAGCACACTATTTACGCTACAAAGAACGTTTCCCTGAATGTTTCGGCAGATGAAACGATAGACATGTGGTGGCACTTGCTGGACGGCGGAGCTAACGTTACTTTTGAGCCTAACATCACGTTGGCCGGGTTATCTGAGGGATTGCACAACATCATTGCATACGCCAACGATAGCGCAGGCAATGTGAATTCATCATTTCGCACCTTCATCATAGATACCGTTCCGCCTAGTCTAACCCAGAATATCCCAAATGACTCGAACTATTCCACTAACTGGGTATACCTTAACTGGACTGCCTGGGATGCAGTGACAAACCTGAGCAGTAATCTCTCGCTGGACGGCATTGTGAATGCATCTAATATACCAACGAACAATGGCACGCCCACTACCTACAACCTACCTGGGCTGGGAGATGGAAGGCACAACTGGAGCATAACAGTATGGGATGACGCCGGGAATGTGAATTCTTCACAAACACGTTTCTTCACCGTAGATACCACTCCACCAGATATAGAATTCGTTGATCCAACGCCCGAAAACAACTCCTACGTCAATACTAACTGGGTATTGGTAAACACCAGCATTGGAGACGCTATATCTCTAGTCAGCAACGTACTGCTGGACTTCGAACTCGAGAACAACATGTACATGAGCGGAGATGGAAAGAACCTCACTGCGTGGTACAAAGTAAAGTCCTTGAGCGATGGAGAGCATACCTATAGCGTGCTCGCCGAGGACGATCTTGGAAATAGTGCATGGAGCGAAATGAGAATCGTAAACGTTGACACAACACCGCCTCTATTAACCCTAACATCGCCAGTGGATGAGACCTACACTACTGCCAGCATACATCTTAATTACTCAGTTAGCGATAGCAATCTTGCTTGGACCGGCTATAGCTTGGATGGAGCAGCGAACATAACACTAGCGGGTAATACAACCCTAACGAACCTCCTAGACGGCCCTCACAGCATCACTGTCTACGCCAACGACAGCGCCAGTAACCAAGATTCAGCGCTTGTTTATTTCACTGTAGATACCACTCCACCGGATATAGAATTCGTTGATCCAACACCAGAAAACAATTCCTACACCAACGTAGACTGGGTATTCGTGAATGTCACCCTCCAGGATGCCGCCTCTCTAATTAGTGAGGCGCTGCTGGAATTCGGAGGCACTAACTACCCCATGACTATTGCAGGTGAGGAAAAGAATACCTCAGCCGGGTACAGCATAACCAACCTGGGCGATGGGAGCTACGAATATAAAGTATTCGCCAATGACAGCATTGGATTTGGCGCCTGGACTTCTATGATGACTGTTAATGTGGATATAACTCCCCCCACCATACTTCTCAATCTCTCAAATACGACTTATGGCCTGGTTAATATCTCGGTGAATATAACAATCACTGATACGATTTCAAATATCTCTCATCAGTGGTACAATCTAGACAATAACGCTACGAACTCGACTCTATACAACCAGTCGTATCAACTCGTCAATCTTACCCGCCTCTCTGAAGGCAACCACAACCTCCAGATTTGGGCAAACGACTCTGTGGGAAGCCTTAATACTACTATTACATATTTCACTGTTGACACGATTTCACCATACTTTATCAATATCACTTCACCAGTTTCCGACTTCAACACCTCAGAGGTCTGGGTGGAGTTTAATTTTACTGCGCTGGACGCCGTTGCCTCGACCATGACAGCGAACCTTTCTGTAGACGGTGCCATGAATGCATCTAATATACCAACGAACAATGGCACGCCCACCACCTACAACCTAACTGGGCTAGTGGAGGGAAGGCACAACTGGAGCATAACTGTATGGGATGATGCTGGTAATGTGAATTTCTCCCAGACACGTTTCTTCACCATAGACGTAACACCGCCCATAATAGAGAACGAGCACGCCACGCCTGCAGAAGCGACCCAGGGAGAGAGCATAGAGCTCCAGAGCGATGTCATTGATGCCTTAACAGGGGTAGCATCTGCATCTGCAGAAGTAGAAAAACCAGACGGCAGCACTGAGGAATACATCCTGCAAATCACTAACGGGAGCACTTGGAAGATAGACATTAATGCCTCTGACACTATGCAGATAGGAAAATATACCGTGCGCTTCAGAGCAAGTGACTACGTCGGCAATGAAAATAGCTCGTCAGCCTATTTCACGATAACGGCTTTAAATCACGGAGGTGACCCGGGTAAAGGCAGTGGACCGACGAGTGGAGGGGGAGGCGGAAGCAGCGGGGGCAAAGAAGAAACATGCCTGACGGAGCGCTTCCAGATAGTGAATGCAAGCCTATTGGCATGCATGATAGACGAGTTGAATCTGAATCACAAGCGCTTCTACTCAGTGGATGAAAATCTTGCTCCAGCGCTCTCCCTAACTGCTGGTAACACTGGAGAATATCCAGCGCCGAAGGATATCTCGCTCCACATGGAGAAGCCAATAAGGCAGTTGGATTGGGATGTCTATGAGGTTACCGCCAAGAAGATGCTCGCTGGATGGAGCAGTGCCGAGAAGATTGTAGTAGCAAGGGGCGACCTAGAGGCTGACTCCTTCTCTGCTATCGCATATGCTAAAGCAGTGGGGGCACCTCTCCTCCTAACGAAACCCGGCATGCTCCCAAGCACCACACAGGAGGCGATAGACAGACTCAATCCCAAAGAGATAGTCATTGTCGGTGGTGAAGTAGCGGTATCCAGGTTGGTTGAGAAAGAGCTGGAGAAGATAGCACATGTGCAGCGTATCTGGGGTAGAAATAGGGAAGAGACAGCAGTTGAGCTAGCAAGGAGCATTGAACTCGAAACAGTTATCCGGGCAATAGTGATAGCTGATGGACGAAAACCAAGCATAGAGGCGGCACTAGTATCAGCTAGCTACGATGCCCCTATACTCTATGTTTCTGGCACAAAAGTATCTGAAGTAACAAAGGAGTTTTTGCTAGAGCACAACGCGACTAAGGATACGAGAAAGGAACCGATGAAGGTGGTCTTCGCAGGGATAAGTGATGAGGCAAGGAAGGAGATAGAGGAATTGATGAAGATTGAATAGTCTCTTTTTGGATACTTATATCTCTTAGGCAAGCATCAAGAATATTGAGAATCTAGTTTTCCTTCCTCATTTTCATAATATTTTTAAATGCTAAGACCCAACTTCTTGGCACTGATTAGAATGGTTGTCAACATCAAGATAGATAAACTGAAATCTGACTTGCTGAAGTTCGAGGGCGTGGAGCTAGAAGTGGGTGAGCTGGAGGATTATTGGGAGGAGCCCGTAGGTCCGACGCCAAAGCCTGGGATGGCTGACCTTCGAGATTGGGACTTCAAGCTTTTGAATAGATACAAGCCCTTTTACTCGCCCCTGTGTGATATGTGCTGTTTATGCACCTATGGCGTATGTGACCTGACAAAGGGCAAGAAGGGTGCATGCGGGATAAAGATAGATGCGCAGCAGGCGAGGATGAACACCTTACTTGCCTCTGTAGGCACAGCGGCACATGCAACGCATGCAAGGGATCTAGTGGAGCACCTTATAGAAAAACTCGGTAGAGATTATAAGATAGACCTGGGGATGAACATTGCGATTGAGGCACCGCTCATAAGGACAATAGTCGGGATAAAGCCGAGAAATCTAGCTGACCTCGAAAAAGTCTTGGAATATACTGATAAGCAGCAGACGAAGGTCCTCGCTACCACTGCAACCGGGCAGGAGGCGTATACGAATGACTTCGAGTCGAAGCAGCTTCACATCGGCATGATAGACAACCTTGTAATGGAGGTCGCTGACATCGCGCAGATCGTCGGCTACGGCTTCCCGAAGGGCGACCCAGATGCGCCGCTCGTAGACATAGGTCTGGGCACGATAGACAAGACTAAGGCAGTGATAATGTGCGTTGGACATAATGTTGTGCCTGGAGCAGAGATCATAAACTACCTCGAAGAGAAAGGTCTTCAGGACCAAGTTGAGGTATGCGGCTTGTGCTGCACGGCACACGACTTGACACGACGGAGCCCTGCTGCGAAGGTAGTGGGGCCTGTTTCTGAGCAAGCCCGGTTCATAAAGTCAGGCGTGCCAGATGTCATCGTTCTCGACGTGCAGTGCGTCAGAACAGACACGCTGGAAGAAGCAGTGAAGATAAAAGCTCCTGTAATCGCCACCAACGACGAGGTCTGCCTCGGCCTGAACAATAGGACGAAGGACTCGACTGACAAGATAGTCTCTGACTTGGTGAATGGCAAAGAAGCTGGTGCATTAATACTTGAACCCGTGAAGGCAGGGGAAGTGGCTGTTAGAGTCGCACAAGCATTAGCGCCTAAAAGAGCACAACTTAAGGCACTGCCAAGTATCAAAGAGCTTGTAGAGAAAGCAAAAGAGTGCACCTACTGCAACGCCTGTAATAGGGTTTGCCCACCGAATTTGAAAATTTCGGATGCAGTGCACGCTGCCAGGGATAATTTAGAAGAAATCTCGGAGCTCCGTGACCTCTGCTGGGGCTGTGTGAAATGCGAGGCTGCATGTCCAAAGGGGATACCGATAATACAACTCATGGAGAAGGCGGCTGAGAAGAAGATAAAAGAGGAGAAATACAAGCTCCGCTCAGGTAGGGGGCCCATTCTTGACACAGAGATCCGGCATGTAGGACCGCCTCTCGTGCTAGGTGAAATACCAGGGATAGTGGCATTCGCAGGGTGCACGAATTATGTCAAGGGCGCTAGAGAGATAGCCGAGATGGCAGAGGAATTCTTGAAACGCCGCTACATCGTAGTAGCATCGGGATGCGCAGCCATGGATATAGCGACATATACAACCGAAGAAGGGAAGAGCCTCTACGAGACATACCCAGGCGATGTAGATGCCGGCTGTTTGGCAAACGTCGGCTCCTGCGTTGCAAATGCACATATAGTTGGTGCAGCAGTGAAGATCCCGCATCTATTTGCAAGGCGCAACCTGAGGGGGAACTTCGAGGAGATAGCAGACTACATCTACAACCGAGTGGGCGCAGTCGCTGTTGTCTGGGGTGCAATGTCCCAGAAGGCATTCGCAATAGGCAATGGCGTCAACAGGTGGGGGATACCTACCGTGCTCGGTCCCCAGGGTTCAAAGTACCGGAGGATGTACCTCGGTAGGAAGGACCTGCCTGAGACATGGGAGACCTACGATGCAAAGACCGGGAAGAAGCACGTTGTGGAGCCTGCGCCAGAGCATCTCGCATATGTCGCAGAATCCAAGGAAGAAGCAGTGGTAGCAATAGCAAAGCTCTGCATAAGGCCAAATGATACTTCAAAGGGCAGGCAGCTCAAGCTCAACCACTATGTTGATCTGCACGAGCGCTACCTAGGTGGAATGCCAAATGATCTGCACCTATACGTGAGGTGTAAGAGCGACATACCCATAACAAGGAAGAAGGAGATACTTGCTGTTCTAGAAGAGAAGGGCTGGGAGGAGCGCACGATTATAGACCCAACGCTGCTAGAGCGGCTGACGGTGAAGGCGAAAGTGGAAGCAAAGGAAGAGTGATTATGGTTGTTCACACCGACGTGGTCTGCCCTTTCTGCGGCACTCTATGCGACGACTTGGAGGTGGAAACCAATGACAATAACACGATTGAGAAGGTAAAGCATGCCTGCACGCTAGGCGCCAAGAAATTCCTGGGGATAAACGAGCACAGGCTGATGAGGCCTCTGGTCAGAAAAAACGGTGAACTAGTAGAAGCGAGCATGGAAGAAGCACTGGATAAGGCAGCCGATATCCTGGTGGATGCAAAGCGGGCTCTGCTATACGGATGGGCCAGCACCTCCTGTGAGGCGGATTCCATAGGTATAGAGCTAGCAGAGGAATTGGGGGCAGTAATCGACGCTTGTACCTCAATATGCCACGGCCCCTCTCAGCTCGCGGTTCAAGACGTGGGGTATCCAACCCTCACTTTAGGGGAGATAAAGAATCGGGCGGACCTTGTGATCTACTGGGGTGCCAACCCTATGCATGCGCACCCGAGGCATCTTTCAAGGTACACCGAGTACCCAAGGGGGTATTTCAGGGAGAGGGGGGCACAGGACAGGAAGCTTATAGTATTAGACGTTAGGAGAACTGACACAGCGAAGATCGCCAACAAATTCATCCAGGTCAAGCCAGGCGCCGACTACGAGTTGCTTGGCGCGCTGCGTACCATAGTTAATGACGGAGATATAGAGGCTGAAGAGGTGGCAGGCGTACCTAAAAAAGAGATATATGCCTTAGCCAAGGATATGATGGAGTGCCAGTTCGGCATCCTGTTCTTCGGCTTGGGATTGACCATGAGCAGTGGCAAGATAAGGAACATAGACAATGCCATCTGCCTCACTAAGGATCTCAACAGGCATACAAAGTTCTCTATAATGATGATGAGGGGCCACTACAACGTCACAGGATTCAGCGAGGTATTGTGTTGGCAGGTCGGCTATCCCTATGCCGTGGACTTCTCCAGGGGCTACCCCAGGTACAACCCAGGGGAGACAACTGCCAACGACGTCTTACTACGGAAGGAAGCAGATGCTGTTTTAGTCATAGCCTCTGATCCAGTGGCGCACTTTCCACAGAAGTCGATAGAACACTTTGCCAGCATACCCTCCATAGTTATAGAGCCGCATTGGACGCCTACCACCGAGCTTTCCGATGTCGTCATACCCAGCTCATACATAGGCATAGAGACAGAGGGCAGTGTCTACCGCATGGACACGGTGCCCATACGAATGAGGAAGGTTGTGAATGTACCTGAAGGAATCCTATCAGACGAGGAAATCCTCAAGGGAATCCTGGATAGGGTGCTGGCTAGATTGAATGCATGAAGTCCTATGCCTTGTTAATGGAATTGAGGAAACCCGCTAGGATTAAAGTAGGAGGGTTAGGCACATTTGATTTTCCAAAGGGCTGCTACCTCTATGTTGGTTCAGCCCTGCGAAACATAGATTCCAGGATAACAAGGCATCTTAGGAGGGTGAAAAAGAAGAGATGGCATGTGGACTATCTCCTAGAAAAGGCTGAGATAAGGAGGATTTCTCTCTATCATCTGGGTGAATGCGAGTTAAATCAACTGGTCTTCAAGACGCCTGGAGCAATTGCGATTGTACCTGGATTTGGCTCCAGTGACTGTAGGAAATGCAAGAGCCACCTCACCTATTTCTCCGAAGAGCCGGATCTGTCGGAACTGGAGATACAGAGCTTGCTGTCATCTGGGTAATTTTTCCGGATTTAGAAATGGTTTTACATTGAACCAGAATTTATCAAGACATGAACAAACGGCAGAGGGAGTACTTAGCAGAAAGCCTCTCCAAAATTAGCGAATATCTGGTCAGCATTGTGATATTAGGACAAATAGTTTCTGGGAGAGTTAATTTATTTATGACAATAATGGCAGGGATTTTGTTTGCATTATCATTGGCGATGGGAACTTTTATATTAGGAAAGATAGAAGATTAGTGAGGGTCAAGATGGAAGAGCTTATATGGTTTTTCGTATTCATGATTGGGGTGGTACTTGCAGTAGGTATCGTAGTTTGGTACTTGGATTGGCGGGAGGAGAAAAAGAAATCGATAGCCTCATAAATGTAACTGATTTCTTAGGAGTCATCTTCGCTATTGTCATCTTGAATCTCGAAGGCAATTAAAAGGGGAAAGCCTAAAGGGGAGAATGTCACATGGACAAGCATGATCGCTATTAGGATAGTAGTGACCCTCTTTATCCTGCTCTATGCTTCTATCCTCGACTGGAGGCACAGAGAGATAGACAACAAATCCTGGGCTGCCCTACTACTGCTGGGCTTCATATTCTTCGTGTACGATAGCGTATTTGGTTTCGGCGCGCCAGCTAGATTCATAGTTTCTATTATTGCAATTGCGGTCATAGTATTCCCCCTCCACTACTTGAGGATGATGGGCGGCGGAGATGCAAAGGTCCTTGTCGGCATTGCATCGGTTTTCCCTTTCTATCCCAGAGTGACTTTAACCCTCTTTCCCTTCTTCGCATTCAGTGTCCTCGTCAACGGCATATTTATTGCAGCATCTGCCTCCATCTTCTTCCTTTTTAATAACATGAGGCACATAAGAGAGATAGACCAAGGGGAACTGAAGTTTATATTCCAGGGCTACAAGAGGAAGCTCTCTGAGATAAAGGAATACGAGGTGCCATTAAAGATCATGGGCGATGAGGCATGGGTTTCCCCTGCTCTGCCCTTCATGATCCCGCTAACAGTTGGCTTCGTACTCTCTATTTACTGGGGGGACATCCCCAGCTATCTGCTCCTCCTGCTCAGGTGAAGAGGATAACCTCCACTTTGCTCCCCTCCTCCAAAATCTCTACGTTCCTAGGGATCTCCACATAGCCGTGGGCTCCTGCGAGGGACGTGATAGCTCCAGAGCCCTTCAGGATGGGATGTACTTTTTCTCCATCGAGCTTCACCGGGAGATACTCAAACCGCCCCTTGGCTGAGTAGACCCGTGATGCCAGTTTCGCACTAGCTTTCTTAGGCTCCTTATTTGGTAGACCCGCCATCTTTCTGAGCATCGGCGCAACCAAGATCGAGAAGATTATCAGTGCAGAGGTGGGATAGCCTGGTAGACCAACGAGCGGCCTGCCGTCGATGATTCCTAACATGGTAGGCTTCCCAGGCTTCACTGCGAGTCCATGGGCAATGAGTCTTCCCAGCTTCTCTACCACTTTATAGGTTATGTCTTCGGCTCCAACTGAAGTGCCCCCGGTAGTGATTATTACGTCGTAGTTGGATTCCTTTATTGTTCGTGTGAGCGTTTTTTCATCTCTAGCTATGTCCAAGAACTCTGCAATGCAGCCGTTCACTCTAACTGCATCGGATATCGCCCTAGCGTTCACATCGTAGATCTTACCTGAAGGCAGAGGCTTCCCAGGCTCCACGAGCTCACTGCCGGTAGATATAATGCCTACTCGAGGTTTTTTAAAGACCCTTACATTATTAATGCCGAGGGCTGCCAATACACCTGTTTCTCTAGGGGAGAGCACGGTCCCTTTTTCCAAAACCTTTGTACCCTGTTTTATATCTGCCCCGGCCCGCATTATGTGCTCGCCTGGTGAGACCGGGCTATAAACCTTCACACCATCTCCAGAGCTGTTAGTGTATTCTACCATTACAACTGCGTCTGTGCCATGCGGTATAGGAGCGCCCGTAGCTATCCTGATGCACTCTCCTTTTTTGATGACGATCTCTTTGGATTCTCCAGCTTGGATAACTCCCGATAACTCTAGTTCCACAGGCTTGTCTTCGGATGCATAGAATGTGTCACTAGCGATTACTGCGTAGCCGTCCATAGATGCTCTATCAAAAGGAGGCACGTCCAGGGATGCGACTACGTCTTCCCCTAATATTCGTCCCAAGGCTTCTTCTAGGGCAACTTCTTCTACCTTGGGCGAGGGCTTAAAATAGGTGTAGAGGCGTTTCTCAGCCTCTTCGATGCTTATCACATTTCTAAATTCTTTAGTCTCCACAAAGAATTATATAAGCCCGGCAAATTTATAGCTATTTCGATGAAATTCGAGGAAAAGAAGAGGAGGGATAGGAAGGAATTGGCACCCTCTGAAATGCCGCTATCGGAGGTAAAGCAGGAGATGAAGGCGCTTTTCAAGAGGATTCGGCTGTGCCTTGAGGAAGGAGAGATGCCCAGCGGCAAGCAGGTCGCAAGGTTCAAAGAGCTCAGCGTCATGTTTGACTATCATTCAAAGGACGAAGAATGGTTTGAGGATCAGTTGAAATTTAGGGAAAAGGTCAAGGAATTTGAAACGGCTGTTGAGTCTCGAAACCTTCCTGATGCGCAGAGACTGGTGCAAGAGTTCAGGGCAGCGAAGAAAGCCTGCCACAAGGTCTACAGGTGGAAGGGGGAGTAGACGCGTGGAATTTTGTCCCAATGCCTTTATTCTCCCACTAACTTTTAAATAGTTAATTATTTAGTTGTCCACAGTGGAAAACATCAAACGGAATGGATTACAATTTCTGCCGATGAGTATGAGTCCATGAAAAGAACTATCGAAATCTTATCTGACAAAGACCTTCTGGGACAGATAGAAGAAGGTAAGAAGAAAGGCGTCAAGGTATTCGATTTTGAAGGCCTTGCCTCAGAACTTAGGATTTAAAACTCGTCTCTTCTCTTTTGCTTTCCTGTCTATGGCATCTGATGACTTTTCTGTAAAAAATACTTCACCACCAGAGCAAACGTCAGCCTCAAAGGCGCCAAGTTTTACACCCCCTACTAAGTAGGGAACTTTCTTTCTTTCCATACTTCTTTCACATATTGGACACTTCATAAGATATACCATTTAAATTTGCTCAGTTTAATGGTTTTTGGCTTAATAACAGTAATCCTTTTATATGATATCATCAATGATATCTATGGAGATATTAGTGATAGTTCGATGGCAGGGCATTCAACTAGTACTTACTCAAGCAGCATACTATGAATTGATCGACCTGAAATTTGACCTATACGACGTTTTGGAAATCCTTGAAAGAGGCTCAAATTGTGAGAGGAGCAAGCGTGCAAAAGGCACAATTGAAAAATGCCTTCGAAAGAAGGGCAAGAGATACAAGGCGGTAGTCGTCAAGTCGACTTATCTTGGTGACCCTGCTTGGAAAATAATACACGTAGGAAAGATATAGGTGATAAAAATGGATAAATGCAGTGTATGCGGTTCAAAAATGAAAAAAGAGAAAGTGAAAGTGAAGTTTAGAGATCAGAGTATAGAGGTAGAGGGAGTCAGATGCAGTAAATGTGGGGAAGTTTTACTTGATCCAGAGCAATCGCAAAAACTCCTACTTCTAAATAAGCTCTATACAGGAATCGAGGCAAAAGTAGGAGCATTAGGGAAATCCCTTGTTGTGAGAATACCTGTAGATGTAAGAGAGTTTCTAAAAATAGGAAAAGGAGACAAGCTGGTATTCACGACCGATGGTAAAAAGCTAGTTGTGGAGAAAAGTTAATCACTTTCCATCGCTCGCCTCTTGGCCTTTTCCACTTCGTGCGAAACCCGGAAAGAAGGTATATATCATTACCGTAAAATCAAGATGGCGATAGAAATGAAATGTCCGATCTGTGAAAAAGGCAACCTAAGGAATGGAGAAGTAGGAGAGGAGATGTTCGGAGTAGCTTTAGGAAAATTTCCAGCAGAAATCTGCGATAAATGCGGTGAATCTTTTCTAGACGAAGAAGCGATGGAAAAAATCGAATACAAAGCAAAAGAGCTTGGGATATGGGGGGTGGGGCATCCCACATAAAAGAGTTCTATCCTTCTCCGTGGAAGCACCTGTCGCACTCCCAATACTCGAACTTATCGTATTTGTCGTGTTCAACAACCGTTACTTTCCCTAACCCCTCGATTTCTGTCTCGTAAAGTTCGATCTCTTTTGCGCCTTCAACTGGAACCTTCACTTCCCCAAAATAATGACCCCCGCTATAGCTTCTGTCCTTGGCAACTCTAATATCGAGCTCCGTTCCGCAAACAGAACAATTCCTCTTCATCGGATACTATCCCCTAGAAAATACTCAAGCTCTTCTTGAGTTATGTTTTTCGAGGAGGGGCAACAGTATCTTGCGCCATTCCTCCAAGCTCGCATGTACTCCGCCTATCTCCAGAAACCCATCACCATAGTAGATTTCAATGCTGTTGTCACAATCCCCGCATTTTACGAGATACCTCGGAGATATCCTCTTATTCCCTCCTCCGTGCCAGATTCTAAGTTTATATGCTCCCACTCCATCCGGCTGGACCAGTTTTTTGTTAAATTTTATTGCCATTTACTTACACTGAAAAAAGGCCGCAATATAAACCTTTCAGGCCCGGTATGCATCTTCGTAAGTAACAGCTTAGTAAAATCATATTCTAAACAAGTGCACTTCTACTTCATCTCCCTCCTTCATTCCCTCCAAATTCTCTGGAACAACAATGAATCCCTCTGCCTTTACCATGGTGGAGATCACACCAGCACCGGCAGTGGATACAGGCTCAATGAATCCACCTTTATCTATTCTCACTCTGACGAAGTCCCGCCTTCCTAAGTGAGAAGCTATCTTCCTCTTCAATGTACCCTTAACTTTTGGATAGGGGCTTCTGATCTCGCACCCCTGCATCTTCTGCATAGCAGGCCTAACAAAGGCATCGAAAGCGAACATCGCTGCTACAGGAGAGCCAGGAAGCATGAACACCAGCTTACCTCCTATCAAACCGAAGCCAGCCGGCTTCCCAGGGCGCATAGAGACGCCGTGAACCAGGATTTCGCCAAGCTCTTCCACAATTGCAGGTATCAGGTCCTTTCCACCAACTGAGGTGGCGCCGCTTACGAGGAGAGCATCATAGCTCGAAATTTTTTTCAAGGAATCCTTCAAATCCTCTGGGGTATCCCGCACTATCCCAAGCTTCTCGCCTATGCCTCCATTCATCTCTACTAAGGCAGATAGTGAGTAGCTATTGGAATCATAGATCTCTCCCTTGGCGAGCTTCATTCCAGGTTCAACTAGTTCATCTCCGCTAGAGAGTACAGCTAAAGAAGGCCGCTTATACACTTCGACTTGGCATTTTCCCATAGCAGCTAGGATAGCTATATCCTGGGGCCTCAATACTGCCCCCTGTTCGAGAAGTCGCTCTCCTTTTTTTGCGTCCTCCCCTCTGGAAGAGACATTCTTTCCAGGCGGCAATGCCCTTAATACCTCTACCTCTTCTCCTTTTTCCTGTGTATACTCCAGCATAACCACTGCATTCGCTCCACTTGGTACAGTTGCACCTGTCGAGATCCGCACAGCTTCACGCTCACCAACCACTAACTCAGTCGAGGCACCGGCCGTGACCTCGCCTATCAACTTAAGAGTCACTGGTGTTGTTTCTGAAGCCTTGAAGGTATCCTCTCCGTGTACTGCGTAGCCGTCCATAGCAGCTCTGTTAAAAGGAGGTATGTCATCCTCTGGCGATACGTCTTGGGCGAGAACTCTACCCAATGCCTTCTCTATCGCTACTGTTTCTGTTCCAAGTGGCTTAACCTTGGATAGTAGTAGCTCAACAGCTTCTTCAACCGGGGTGAGGGAGTGAAAACCCTTCATTCTAACTGTCATCGTCAATCAAGCCATCTTCCAATGCGTTTAGATCCTCGGGATAGTTCACATTATAGAAGGTCAGCAGCTTCTCGTCTATCCCTTTAAATGCCTCTATAGGTATATACTTCACCTTTTCAAGCCTTGCTATTGCTGCACTGACTCCAAGAGAATCTGCTTTTACGCCTGCTTCGCAAGCCGCAATCATAGCCTGCACGTTATAAACGGCATGCAGCGGCTCCAGTAGATCGCCACGCTTAGGCACTACCGCATCGTGTCCCCTAGCTTCTTCGGCCATGAGTTGGAATACTCCTGGCTTTAAAAAAGGAGAGTCACAGGGCACGACGGCTGCATATTCATTAGAGCAGAGCCTCAGCCCAGAAAGTATGCCTACGAGGGGGCTCTTAAGGGGAAGCTCGTCTAAGGCAATCTTAGGTGCAGTGATAGTGATATCCGCAGGCAGCTGCTCTTTAGAGCATAAGGAGAGGATCACATCGTCTGAGAATTGTCCCGCAGCTTCGAGAACGCGTTCCAAGAGGTATTTTCCTTTGACTTTGATAAGCCGCTTGTCCCTCCCCATTCTTTCACTCTTCCCACCGGCTAAGACAATGCAGGAGATCATTGCTTCACATATAAATTGCCTTTAGCCCTGTATTCTGCGTGGTCCCCGGAATATTTCGCGTATTTTCCTTTGAAAACTTCCCCGTCTATCTCCACGTCTTTCACATTTTCCACGAATTTGAAGCCCGGTAGTAGCACTCCAACTTTCGCTGCAACGATATTGCCGCCTATCATCTGCGCGCCAAGCCTGCTTTCTGCCTTGCCGTCTATGACTATTAAGCCCTTGGACATGTGTAAGCCCAGGAAAGCTCCGGGGTTGCCCTTGATATGCATCTTTCCCCCAATCATGAATTCTCCGCTTTCACTTCCGATATTGCCCTCTACCACGATCGAGCCGCCTTTCATGCCACGCCAGTCCCCGCGATAAGATGAACCCAGGTAGTTCCCGGCATTGCCCTTGATTACAAGCTCGCCCCCAGCCATCTGTAGAGCTGCGAAAGAGTCGACGTCTCCCTCCACAACTATCCTTCCGCCCTTCATCCTTGCTCCGATGTACATGTCGGCGTTGCCTTTAACAAGGATCTCCCCACTCTTCATCTCCTGGCCTATGCGTTTGGTTCGATAGACGTCGCCGTCTACTACGATTCTAATCTGCTCAGCATCCTCAACTTTTGTGCCTGTGACATCAAAGAAATCACCAAGCTTGCCTTTTACATTGCCATAGAACACTTCTAACGTTTCTATCTCTCTAACGCTCTTACCAGCGAAGATGTCTGGCGAAATAACTTCTGCCTCGAGTGATGTTGCAGGCTGCTCCTTCGGAACTAGGACTATCTCTTTCACTATGTCACCCTCGACGAAGCATCTATCTTGATCTCAGTGGGCCTAGTGAGGTATAATTCATGAACAGGGTAGTTGGCCAGGTTGACAGAGTAATACCTCTTGAAATTGTAGTCTATATCCTTCATTACTTCTTTCTCTAGGCTCTCGCCAACCTTGGCGTTGGCCCAGTACGTTCTGCCGTTCACCACCTTAACTATTTCGCCGTCCTTCACTACTACCTCGCCGTCCTTCAAGGTGTAGGCGGTATTTGCAAACTTCTTCTCCAATTCTTCGTAGTCATTGCCGTTTATCTTTTCGGCATCTATGTCGTATACTGCTACGTCTGCAATAGCCCCTGGCCCAAGATGTCCCTTATCCTTTTCAAAGCCGAATGCCTTAGCAGCAGCAGCGCTGGTTATCACGGCAATCTCGTAGAGATCATATTCTCTGTCAATCGTGGGAATTATACCCCTCTTGCCTATCGCCTTATGCACCTCCTTTATACTCTTCTCCCTATATTTGCTGCTCATGAGCCATGCTTTAATCCGGGGATACCTAATGAAAGGACCACCGTTCGGGTGGTCAGTGCTCAGGAGTACCTTCCATGGGTCCTTCAAAAGCAGTGCGAGTTCCAAGCCAATACCCCACTGAATAGATGACGTGGCCTTCTTCTTAGAGTATACGAAAGGCGTAACCCCTGGGGAGGTCTCCATCTCTACCCCGCGGTTCGCCCACTTCAGGTGCGTCAGGGATTGCAAATAGTATTCCATTGGGCCGTCGGCAGTCATCGTTGTAGTCTCGTCCAAGGTGACATTCCCTGTATCGATGGTTACGCTGTCGTTGCTCATCAGTCCCTTAACTACTTCATCGGCTTTGGACTCGAAGTCTTTCCAAGTGCTACCGCCGTATGCGTGGAACTGGGCATGTGCTACATGTAGACTCTGCCTGCCGTTGTTGGATTTCAAGCCGTTCGCGATCTTGAAGGTTTCTACCGTAGTAGACCAGTTGCCCAGTCTCCCTAGATTATTAGTGTGTAGATGTACGGAGTGAGGCAAGCCCAGGAGCTCGTTAACCTTTATCAGGCCCTCGATGATCTCGGCAGGGGTTATTCCAAAGTGGGGAACAGGTTCGTTCAGGGATCTGCAATCTTTACCCCAGCCCCATGCCTCGGTGCCGCCTGGGTTAGTGAGCTTAATTACCAGTCCCTTCGTAGCTCTGAGAAGCCATGCGACGTAGGCAGCGCATTTCTCTATCTCGCCGTTCTTCAAGTAACGCATAATGAACCAGTTACCGTCGCAGAGTGCATAGCTTGCCTTGTCTATCATTGGTAAGTCGTGGAGCTCTTCATGGGTATGGCGCGCCATCAAAGGAGGCATAGCCGGAGTGAAGACTGTCGTGTAGCCCATCTTGGAGTATAAGTATCCTGTTATAAAGGTGGATGGAGTGGAGAATCCCGAGCCTGATCTCGTTATGCCGTTCTTCGCAACCACGAACTTCTCGTGATCTTCTGGCCTAAAGGAGCGCCCCACATTGACTTTGCCGCCTGCTATGTGGGAGTGAATATCTATACCGCCGGGCATCACAACCTTGTTGGATACGTCGATTGTCTTGCGTCTGCCCCAGAGCTTCTCTACTACTTTACCGTCTTTTATCAGGATGTCTTTCTTCTCCCCCCGTATGTTGTTGAGTGGGTCGTAGACTATGCCGTTCTTTAGGGCGAGTTTCATTTGCATCACTTCTTGTATTTTAGATAGCGCTCCCTCACGAATTCAACAGCACCCAGCACCTTCAGGTCTTTTGCCAGCTCTACCTCAGCTTCTATACCCTTTAGGGAGGGCATACCCGTTGAGGAGGTATCATAGTCTGTGACTGCATTGGCCCATGGACCAATAGGTACGAATATTAATCCCTTGTGAGGCGCCTGTTTAGACAGCACTGCCTTAAGAGCTACCTCGCCGGTGGAGGTGCGTACTCTAATAGTGTCGCCTTCCTTTGCGCCGAGCTTTTTCATATCCGTCGGGTCGAACTCGCATATAGCGGCGGAATTGGTGTAGCTGTCCAAAGCCTTTTCCCCCTCTTTGGCTTGCCCTTGGGAAATGCTTCGCCCGGTCGTAAGGGTTACCTTAAGCATGTATTTTCGCCTCTCCTTTAACTTCCGTAAGGATTATCCCGATTACCCAATATATTTTTTATATATCGCTGGAGTTCTATACGCAACATGCTAAAGAAGGTCGACCTAAAAAGAATTTTCCTTGACAAAGACAGCGAGGAGCGGGAGGAACACGTAATAGAGGATAAGATATATTGGGTCAAAGTTGACGGTGAAACCAAATTTAGGCTTGTCACGATATCGCAGGACGTGCTTGCCGCAGGCATAGGGCGCCTTCTTGGTGAAGGAATCATTAACTCAATCGAAGAGCTGGATGGACATACGCTGAAGGGCTCTACATTGGAATTCAAGATCAAGGGAAAATCTAAATCCCGGAAAAAAACTCTCAAGGACCTCACAGTTGAAAAGACGCTCATCTTCGACTGCGTGAAGCGCATGGTCAAAGAGAGCAAGATCTGGAGGCTTACAGGTGGGATGCATGCCGCCGGCCTCTTTAATCTGCAGGGTGAGATGCTGTACTTCGTTGAGGACATCGGCAAGGTCACTGCGGTGGACAAGCTTATTGGAAAAGCTGCACTCGATGGTACCGATTTGTCAGAGTCTATATTGGTGAGTACAGGCAGGATAGTCGGCGGCATAGTTGCAAAGACGGTGAGAGCTGGGATACCTATCGTTGTTTCAAAGAGTGCCCCTATGTATTCAAGCATTGAGGTCGCTGAAAAAGAGGGAATAACCCTTGTATGCTTCGCACGTGGCAGGCGGATGAATGTCTACACTCACCCTGAGAGGATAATCAGCTCGTGAGCGCCGGCAGTGTCTACAGAACGTTAGTAGTATAGACTTAAATATGCGGCACGCGAATATAGTGTTGGTATGCATTGGCTAGACTTTTTTAGGGGTTTAGTCTTTGTATAATTAAAGAAATGGAGAGGTAGTTAAGGATACGAAAATGAATAAAATAGTTTTGTTTGTGTTCATTTCTATGGCTGTCGTTGCTCTAAGTGGCTGTATAGGTGGGAAGACCGAAACGAAAGTCAAAACAGACGAAGGTACTATAGAGATAACGGGGACTGCTGGGGAAACGTCCGATTGGTGTTCTGAAGGTGGAGATTGGACGATGAAATCTACTGGCGTGGAGGGAGCGGTAACCGCTACGTGGAAGATTGATAAGCTGGAAAAAAGCGGCAAATACGCGGGCTTGTGCCATGTAATCTATACAACGAAAACTTCTGAAGGAGAAATAAAAATTGATTACTGGTTTGATGAATCTGGAAAGAACGGCTTTGTTGAGATGGACATACAGGGCCAGAAGATAAGCCAGGAATGGCACGGCTGAATTTCTAAATTAGTAGCATAGATTTAAATAGCTGATACGCAAATGTTGGGTCGGTATACATCGGTTAGGCGTCTATTTTTAGAGGTTTTAATCTGTGTATAACTAACGAATATAGGTGAAATAATGGCATATGGAGATCGTGGTTTCGGTGGGCCTAGAGAGATGCATAAGGTGACATGTTCGGATTGCGGACAAGAGACCGAAGTACCTTTCAAGCCCGACGGCACAAGGCCTGTTTACTGCAGGGACTGTTACGCGAAACGAAGACCGAAAAGATATTAAAATATCGAGTTAGGGAAGTTTTTAATCATTCTTCATTTTTCCTTAATTTTATATACCTTGAGTGTACCCCAGGTCGCTACTAACAAGACGTTGAACAACAAAATGGGGAGGTTGCACGACGATTAGGGAGCGGGAGAAGGTTATTTGCGATATCAAAACAAGTAAAAAACAACGACTGCTTTACTTTCCTAGCAAGGATCCAATTAAAGATCCGGCGGGTTGATTAAAACCGATCCGTAAATACAATTTGGGGGTGTCTCTTATGGCTCCCTCCCTATTAGTTTTTCATTCAAGATTTTTACAATGGGATATCCTACTTATTTTTCTTGAGAGCATAAGCTACAATAATGAGGCCCACGAGAATAAAGATATAACCGGACCATCGGGAAGTAGTGCTGTCGCTGGTAATCAAAGACCGTGAGCCGGAGATGAGAGAAAGCCCAAGAAGGGCATATACGATCTTTGTGATCGTGTCTTTAAGCTCGTTAATGAACCCCACACACAACACTTCCAGCTAGTCTCTCTAAAAGAACGAGAGACGTAAGATATAACCTTGTTTCGATTACACAACAATTGACTTTTCAATAACCTCATGAGGCACCAACTTCAGATGAGACAGTACCCTTCAACATCCACCTCAGATTATACAACCCTTCGTCTAGGTTCCATTATAATATGCAGTTGGTGGGAGTTTTCAGATAAAAATGTATCCAAAGAAGTTATTCCGCCTAGTTTCCATAATCTTTGCAATAGGTAGTCATGAATAAATGGTAAGAAAGTTAGAAGGTATTTTTAGTGCAAGGTGTTTTTTTTTGGCTGTTCTATTAAGTAATTCAATTATAAAGGGAGGTGAGATCTTATGGTACAAGGAACTGTGAAGTTTTTTAACGCAAGCAAGCGCTTCGGGTTTATTTCTCCGGATGAAGGCGAAGATGTTTTTGTCCACGAATCTGGCGTCATTGAAGGCCCTATTACTGATGGCGACCGCGTTGAGTTTGACGTAGAAGAAGGCGAAAAAGGCCCAAAAGCTTCAAACGTCAAAAAGCTCTAGATATTTCCTGTTTGAGAAATATGTCATGCAGACCCCTTTTTAGCCCTCTTCAGCGCCTAAGTGAGAGGGGGCTTCTTTATTTCTTCTCTATTTTTTAATACCAACCTTACTGTAACTTCATATGACCGCATTCGGCTCTTAATGGGAAGCCACCGGCACAAAGGGCAGGGATTGACCTAGAGCTAGGGACTAACCGTTGGAAGGATTTGAACCAAAGGGAGTTGAGCACCAAAACAATGGTGCTCACTAAATTAATTTATGGCTTTAATTCTGTGGTTTGTTTTTACGTCTGTCAATAAAATACCCAATTCCTGCACCGATTAATATCCAAATTCCAAAATCAAAAATAGTTCCTAAGGTTTTCATAAACGGTGTGTAGAATACTTTAGGCCCAAAAAAATCTAATCCATGGTAAAAAGGGGCAAGAAAAAAAAGATAAATCTTGAATGCAGGTGTAAGAGAACGCTCCCAACCATATAAATACACTGAGACGAAGAAAATTGGAATTCTTAAAATTGACCACACACCACCAATTATCGCCCCCTTCTTCCAAGCTTTCAATCTGGTACCCTCCTTAGATTGTACTTTCCAATTAATCGTCCAACCCCTATCCCGATTAATGCTCCAATAAGAATAGGAAAAATAGTTAGGGGTAATAAAAGATTCAACCAACTACCTAAAAAGTAATCATGGAATATTGCATCATGTACATACATACCCATTATTGTAGGTATTGTAAACAAGTTCCCTAGAAATGTTCGAGGAGTAGCATATCCAGCGAAACCACCAACTCCAGATATAAAAGTATATATACCACTACTTAACCCCAATACACCTCCAACAATCGCCCCTGTAATAGGTGCTTTTACTCCCATACCACCGATTTTCGTTATAATATTATTTTAGCTTTTCTGTGACTAACCGACATATTCAACATCGCTTTTAAAAGATTTTTGTAATTGCTCCACCCACCGCATATTCACCACTACCCACGATTTTCTGGCATCAACCGCTAAATGCAAGAGTACAGTAAAATAGAAACTTTTTAAAGAATTAAGATTATTGTATTAGCCAAATGGGGACAGACACATACACCGAGATAAGTGAAAAGAAAACCTCAAAATTAGGTTACCTGATACTAATTGCATTATTTTTCTTTTTGATAATAATCGGCCAGACCATTTTTTCGGATATCTCAAAAATCCCTGAGCGCCCTGTAGGCCCAAGCTATTGCGTTAACAGTTACCTTGGCAGTATGGAATACATCCGTCGTAAACCCACATGTAGATTCAATGAGATTGACAAAGAATTTGAGTTAGATACTTTAGTCAACAATTTAGACCCTGAATTAAATACTATTATTGGATATAATAACGAGATTTCAAGCAAACAAAACTTGATCCACTCTAATGAACGGCAGTTAAATGAATTATTGCAGAAATACGGTCTAAGTCTCCAGGAAACCATTGCAGAAGAAGCAGCAGCATTAATGGATAAGCCGGAGATAAAAAATCAAATAATCTCCTTGAGAACAAATAACGATAATCTTAGAACAGAAATAAATGAATTGACTATCACGAGAGACGAGGTCGTTCAAAGGATAACTCCAAAAGTAGACGAACTTAAAAATTCTCACTACAATGCCCAGGAACGTTACAAAACCAGGATTGCGTATTATAATCTTAAAGTATTTTTGTTAAAACTACTATTCGTTCTCCCATTCTTTGCAATTTCCCTTAGTTATTATTTGAAGTATAAGAAGAGAGATAGTCCCTATACGATAATTGCAACGTCAGTATTCTATGCCTCTACAATATTATTTTTACAAATCGTTTTAGCATTTCTGTACCAAATACTGCCGAGGGCGTGGTTCTCAAGAATTTTCAAGGTATTAATGAGCATTTCTATAATGAAATATATAGTGTATTATGGAGTTACAGCACTAGTAATCTTGATTCTAGGGGGTATTGTCTATTTCATTCAAAAGAAAATTTATGATCCAAAAAAGGTGGCTTTAAGACATTTAAAGGAGAGTAAGTGCCCGAATTGCTCACTTAACTTGAGCCTTTCTGATCATTTTTGCCCAAATTGCGGGAGACAGATTAAGACAAAATGTTCGAATTGCGGGAATTTAAGATATTCAGATTTAATTTACTGCCCATTTTGTGGAAAGAAAGAATAAATTATCGGCACTACTATAACTTCATACGGCCACACCAAGCACTACATGGACATACACCCGCAGAAATGGCGGGGTTGGATTTAGAGCTAGGTAGGAACAAATGGGAAGGGTTAATTAAAAAGGCGGTTGAGTACCAAAGAAATGGTTCTTCCCACGTTTTAGTTGTTTTAAAATATACGTAAAAGTTTATATTTAGGATTAAGGAATACGCCTAGTTATGGAAAAGCTCGGCTGGAAAGTCGGGGAGGAATTGGCTGAAGAAGTAAAGGATTCAACGCTTTTGCTGAAACCTGGTCATTCTAAAAAAATCCGAAAAAAGAAAATCTTTTATGAGAAGTTCATGGAACGTATTAGGGGAGCATTGGAGGAGACTCCTGAAGGACTAACTTGGATGGAGATAAGATCTACAAAGAACCTTCCTCAAAAACTTCCAAACAACATCTGGGTAAGAAGATTGGAAAGCGACATAGGATTAAGAAGAAAAAAACAAGGGTATAGGACAGTTTGGATGATGTCTGGGGGTTAAAATGTGGGAGAAAAAGAAGGTTTTGGTCACAGTAAAGGCGTATCCTGAACCCAGTACAAAATATAAGGCTTGTGTATGTACTTCTGGGATTACTGAAGATGGAGAATGGATCAGACTCTACCCGATTCCATTTGAAATTTTTAGGAGTAAAAAAACATTTCGGAAGTATGATTGGATTGAGGTAGAATGCAGAAATAATTCAAAGAGTGAAAAACTTCGAAGAAAGGAGAGCCATAAAATTAGACCGAACACGTTGAAAATCGTTGATACGTCCTTAAACGAAAGACCAACAGATTGGAAGTCTCGTAACGAAATCGTTTTACCAATGCTTGAAAAATCAGTGGAGAGATTAAGAGAAAGTTATTCTGAAGATAAGACTTCTCTGGGCTTGATAAAACCTAAAGACCTATTCAACTTCTATATGTCCGAAGAGTTGAACGAGGACGACAAGACACTAGCAAAAGCAAAAGAATGTTATCAAGAAACATTGTTTGGGGAGAAGCGAAGTGATTTAGAAATACTACCTCATGTTTTTAGATACCGTTTTTCTTGCCAAGGTGAATCATGCAAAAACCACGACATTACTTGTGAAGATTGGGAACTTTTCCAGTCTTATAGAAGTTGGAGATGGACGTACCCCAGAAAAGAGGTTCTATGGGAGAAGTTGAAGCAACGATATTTTGATGAAATGATAACCAAAAAAGACTTATATTTCTACATGGGAACTTATTTTCTGCAACCTAGCTGGTTAATCATAGGGTTGTATTACCCTCCAAAAGTCATCTAATTTCCGACTATTTTTCCGAAAGTAATTTATAGTAGATATAATCAATATTGGTTATATTAGTTATAGAGGTTATTAGCGTGGATGAGAAATTTGGAAATCTAACTCGAAAACAAATCGAAATTTATTTCTTCCATAAGCAAGGTAAACGTCAAAGCGAAATCGCTAAAACATTGGGGATAAAACAACCTGCCATTAGTAACACTTTACATAAGGTAGGAAAATCTATAAGAGATGCTAAGGGTACACTAGACTACATTGATATCTTAGATAACATGGATGTTATGGAAATGGAGTTTGTAACTGCATTAGAATTGATGAAAAAAAGGCATGAGGAAAAGAAATTACGAGACTTAAGCGTTCAAGGAACCATTAAGCCCTTAGGTATAAAGGATAGCAATGTTGTTTTTACCGTGGGTTATGAGAAGCGTGATGTAGAGAATTTTATTAAACTCTTAAAGATTAATAATATTAAAATTTTGGTTGATATACGAGCTAACGGTTTTAGTCGCAAGGTGGGTTTTTCTCATAGGGTCTTGGAAAAAAATCTTACTTCGGAAGACATAGATTACTTATCACTCAAGGAATTAGGTGCCCCCAAAAACCTTAGGGAGGGGCTAAAGAAAAAAGGGTACCCTTGGTTTTTCAATGAATACAAAAAATACTTAGAAAATGAAAAATCGGAATTAGACAAGCTTGAGAAGATTGTGAAATATACTCGATCATGTTTGATGTGCTTCGAACTAGATCCTAATGAATGCCATAGGAGCATGGTTTCTAATGAACTTAGAGAAAGAGGTTTTGAAGTAGCACATCTTTAACGGTAATGAAAATTGAAAATTCAAAAAATCCAGATACAATAAAAAGGCATATACGGCCCTCACATCGCACTATTCTCAACATTTTAAAATGGGAAGAAGGACCAGCTTTAGAAAATGTAGCCAATAAGTTTTTTCTTGATCAGTATTGGATTTCTTCATTTTGGCATTACTTGGATATTAGAGAATTATTTATTTTGAATCCTCCAATTGAAAAAGAGTTGACTAGTTCTTTTTCTGAAGTAATGTATGTAGGTGGATTTCCCTTTGATGTTACGATATTTTATGTCTGCTCATCCTATTCGGAACTGAAATCAAAAAATAGGATGATAGTAGATTACCCACTTTATGGAGGTAATATCTCTTATAAAAAAGGCATGTCTGAGAAAAAAGTTAATTCAGTCTTTAAAGACGTAAGGAAAAAATTTGATGCTTATATTAAAAATTCAAAAAAGAAAATAGATGTTTTTTGGGGGTACCCATCAGAAGTTTTTCAAGAGCCAAATATCTTTGTCTTTAACAACGGGGGGAGAATTATATATGCAACCGACTGTATTAAAGGAAAATTGGATACGCATTCTATTTGTTTTGACTATTGGGACATATTAACTACACCAGTAAATGAACGTGATCTTAGAGAAACCTTATCGTTTGTTGGTTGGGATTACTCAAAAAATAAACGCATAAAACAAAAAGCAAAACTTAAAGATATTACCTTTATATTTTGGAGTCAAAAAAAAAGACGAAAAATCGGCATTAGAAATACCATTGAAAAAATTACAAATGGTTCCAAGGGAACCTTATGCAATAAATTTAGAAATGCGTTGTAAGGGATAAGAATGACAGTTATTGGGGGAATTTTGAAATTTTTCAGGATTCTTAAGGATACAATTGATATCTTAAATTTGGTTCCTGAAAAAGATAAATCTGTTTCCTTTGAATTTCCTGAATTACTTGAATCAATAAATCAGAACGAAATTGATTATGGGGCAATAGTAACAGTAACAGGAATCTATTCTGATTTTTTACCAATCTCAAGAAATATAACTTTAGATACGAAATTAGAGAAAATCTCAGCACCGTTGATGATAGATCCACTTCCCTGTAAACCATTTTCCATTAATGATACATATTGTTCTAGTCTCCAAGACTTTAATTCAGAATTTGCAGGAGATCCAAACTGTATACCTTTATTTTTCCAACATGAAACGAAAAGACCAATGATAAAATATTTCTCCGGCACTACAGTTGAAATTCGTGGGAAAATCGTTAGTATTTCTGAATCTTGGAAAAGGTTTTTAGACACAGATGTATTGGCTGGAATTAAAGTAGATTCTATTGACATTGTAGGTCTTGAAAAAAACCACTTTGGCGTTTTACCTTGGAAAATTGTTAACTCTCCAGATTGGCCGTCCTACCGTGTAGGAGAAGGACATATATTAGGGGCGGATTTTTTTTGGTCAAGTAATTACAGAATTGATAAAAATAAAGTCATGTGTATCAATGGTGGCAAAATGGAAGTTGTGCATGGCGAACGTAACGAACCATATGAAACAATTGAAAATTTATATTTAGTAAATCTGTTAGACGAAAATCAACTTGAAGGTGCTTCTCAGTACCTCTCAGCAAAATTTAAGCCTAAAAAAGCTGATGTTCAATGGGATATGGTAAGAGATCCCAAAAGCCAAACTAATTGGTTAAAAAACCAAATAGGAATATGATTTCTGACGTATCTTAGAATTGCTCTTGTTGTCTATGGTATTCTGATTCATATTTTCCATCCAAATATTCAGATATACCAGTACTTGATCCATTAAGTAAATTGTAAATTCCTTCAACTACATCTTTTAGGTTTTCTAGATTAATTAACTTTGAGTCGGGGATTAAAAAATTCCCATCTGTGTCAACTGGATACCTGAAAGTCATGGATTCTGGATCTTCCTTTGAAAATTGATTAATTATTTTTTCAGCTGTATCAAGCGTATCACTAGATCCCTCTGACCATACTTTTTCTAATATTTCTCGACATTCCTTCCAAAGTGCAATAAGGTCATGACTGATCCGTAAGTCCCGAGGTTCATCTATAAGTCTACCACCGATTTCAATTATCCATTTCAATTTGAGTTCAATAGCATGACGATATAAGAATACTATTGGATAAACAACAAAATCTTGGTCTGCCCTCCCCTGATTTACGCGCTCAAACAACCAGTCACCAGCGCGTTTGTAGCCCTCAGCATAAATATTCCAGTTTCCTTCACCAGACTTATACAAGTCTTTAGAATCTATCGTGGCGTTGTTCCACCAATCTTGAGTGCGAGATTTAAATGCATCATCAGTTTTCTTCGGCCTACGATACTCCCATTCCTCCATAATACTCTTTAACCCTTACTATTTACTTAAATTTACGCTTACTATGTCATAAGAAGGTTACATCCACCGCAGATTTTACAGTACCCCCTCCCGAAACCTTTATATAGCATGCATGCTACACTGAACCATGGTAACAAGTAACAAGGAGGAGTTTAAATGAGCGACGTAGGCAAGAGCGTTAGAATAGAAAGGATCTTCAACAGGAAGACCAGAAAGATAATAATCGTCCCTATGGATCACGGCGTCTCATCGGGCCCGATAAAAGGCCTGATCGACATGCCCAGCATAGTAGACAAAGTAGCAGAAGGAGGAGCAAACGCCGTCCTTCTCCACAAGGGCATAGTAAAGCATGGGCACCGTGGCTACGGCCGCGACATAGGCTTAATTCTACACCTATCGGCAAGCACTTCCCTCAGTCCAGACCCCAATAACAAAGTCCTCGTCACAACTGTAGAAGAAGCCCTAAAGCTGGGCGCAGACACAGTAAGCGTTCACATAAATATAGGCGCAGAAAACGAGGCAGACATGCTGCAACAGCTTGGAACTGTATCCAAGGAATGCACTGACTGGGGTATGCCCCTTCTAGCAATGATGTACCCTCGTGGAAAGAAGATAAAGTCAGAGCACGACGTCGAGGTGGTTAAGCTGGCTGCCAGAGCAGGAGCTGAGTTAGGCGCAGATATAATTAAGACCAACTACACTGGAGATATAGACTCATTCAGGGAAGTAGTCAAGGGATGCCAGGTACCTGTAGTAATAGCCGGCGGCCCCAAGATGGATACAACAAGAGATGTGCTGGAGATGGTCAGAGATGCCATGGAAGCAGGAGCCGTAGGGACCAGCATAGGTAGAAACGTGTTCCAAGCTGGAGACCCAATAAAGATGGTCAGAGCAATGTCCAAGATCGTGCACGATGAGGCAAGCGTGGAAGATGCGATGAAGGAACTGTAATGGAGGAAGCTTGAATGAAATTCTTCTGGGTTGATTGCTCACAAGGCGAGACATGGGCAGAGAGGAAAAATCTCCTAACAGCTGCCCTAGAGTCAGGTGCTAAAGGAGCCCTAATGAGAGAAGACGACTTAGAGAGGGCTTCAAAACTGGGCGAGATAGACATGATTGTGCCCTGGAAAGAGGATATGGATAATACTAAGCTCGCTGCTGAAGGAACAATCGTAATGGTGGGAGTGAAGGGCGAGGGAGACGGCACCATAGAACTAGGCAATATTGAAGATTCAGCGGACCTGGCAAAGCTCAAGGAACTTAAAGTGAGGACCTGTGGATATGTAGAGATAAGGAGCAAGGCACATGAGCGATTAGCTGCATTAGAAGCCAGGGTATGCGACTACCTCCTCGTAGTGGGCAAGGACTGGACGATCATACCGCTTGAGAACCTCATTGCAGAACTGCAAAAAGAGGACGTAAAGGTAATGGCAGGCGTGAAGGACTCAGAAGACGCAAAACTAGCTCTTGAAACCCTCGAGGTAGGGGTTGACGGCGTGCTTCTTCAAACCACTGATGTAAATGAGATCAAAAAAGTCTCTGGATTACTGGTCAGTGCCGGAAAGGTCCAATTAGTACCGGCGAGGATTACGAAGCTCCAGCAGGTTGGCATGGGCGACAGGGTATGCGTAGACACAGCGTCTCTTCTAAAAATCGGCGAGGGAATGCTGGTCGGCTCTCAAGCAAGCGGATTGTTCCTTGTGCATTCGGAGACTCTCGAGACAGAATATGTTGCTTCACGTCCCTTCAGGGTGAACGCTGGAGCCGTGCATGCATACATTCTAGGCAAGGACGCAAAGACCAGATACCTAAGCGAGATATCAGCTGGAGACGAGTTGCTGGTCGTGGACTCAACAGGCAATACCCGCACCGTAGTCGTGGGCAGGGTGAAAATCGAGAAAAGGCCATTGATGCTCGTTGAGGCAGAGCATGAGGGCAATAAATACAAGACTTTACTACAGAACGCAGAGACGATAACCCTAGTGAATCAAAAGGGCAAGCCGGTTTCTATTACCAGCCTGAAAGAGGGCGACGAGGTCTTGCTTCAAGCTCTTAGCGCAGGAAGACACTTCGGCATGGAAGTCGAGGAAAGCGTCATAGAGAGGTAGACCGGCGATGCAGATTTGTGCTTCCATAATGGAGGAGACAGTAGAAGGCTTCTTAGGTGCTGTAGCAAGTGCAAAGGAAGCTGACTTAGTCGAGATAAGGGCAGACGGACTGGCGAAACAGACACGAGGGGAGGTGGAGAGGCTCTTGAGGAGCGTGAAAGGCCTAGTGGGTATGCCATTGATCCTGACCAACAGGACGAAAAAGGAAGGAGGAAACTTCAAGGGAAGCGAGAAAGAGAGGATTGAGGTGCTCCTGCGGTGTATGAGTCTCGCAGATTTCGTGGACATCGAATACAACACCGATGGAAGGCTTAGGAGCAGTGCTATCCAAGAAGCTAAGGACGAGGGTGTAACGTTGATCATATCATATCACGATTTTGCCTCTACACCAGCAGACAAGGAGATGCTGGATATATTGAAAAAAGAAAGCGCTTTAGGTGCTGATATAGCGAAGCTGGCGGTGACAGCTAACTCCATGGAAGACGTGCTAAGGCTTCTCGAGGTAACCCGGAAGGCGTCAGAAAAAAGCAGGGTGTGCACCATAGCTATGGGCGAACTCGGAAGGATTTCCAGGATAATGGCTCCATTCTTCGGCTCTGAGATAACCTATGCCTCTGTAGGGAAGGCAACGGCACCCGGGCAGTTGACAGTAAAGGAAGTGAAGGGAATGCTGGAGGCCTTGAAATAAAATGAAAATGATAGATGCCAAGACCAAACTCTTCTGCGTGATAGGCGATCCAATAGAGCATTCCATGTCGCCAGTGATGCATAATACTGCCTTCGAGCACATGAACCTCAACTGCGCATATACAGCTTTCAGAGTCAGGAAAGAAGGCCTAGAGGATGCAATCAGAGGAATGAAAGCTCTAGGGATAACCGGTGCCAACGTGACCATACCACACAAGGTGGAGGTGATGAAGCACCTAGACGAGCTTTCTGAGGAAGCCAGGATAATAGGTGCGGTTAACACCATCAAGATCGGTGAGAAGCTAGAGGGATACAACACCGATGGTATGGGCGCCCTGCG
This sequence comes from Hydrothermarchaeales archaeon (SeqCode), assembly GCA_036444275.1. GTDB lineage: Archaea > Hydrothermarchaeota > Hydrothermarchaeia > Hydrothermarchaeales > JAZGAD01 > JAZGAD01. Next base: position 22,059 of record JAZGAD010000015.1, on the reverse strand, counting down.
AGCCTTGAGGAGCGGTGGAGCTGACCCGAAGGGAAAGAGTGTACTGATGATCGGCTCAGGAGGCGCTGCGAGAGCAATAGCAGTTACGTTGGGGCTAAAGGGCGGGCCTTCGTCTATAACAATCCTGGGCGTAGAGAAGGACGAGTTGAATAAGCTGGCAGGAGATGTCTCAAAGGGCACTGAAGTCAGAGCAGAGGGAAGGATAATGACCGATGAAACCCTGAGAGAAGAATTAGAGAAGGCGGACCTTCTTATTCACTGCACACCAGTCGGTATGCACCCTAAGGTAGACAATACACTTGTAACCGCTGACCTATTCCACGAGGACTTGAAAGTTATGGATATAGTGTACAATCCTCTGGAGACGAGGCTGCTGAGGGAAGCGAAAAAGGCTGGCGTGAAGACTACTATAAGTGGCATAGACATGTTCGTGAATCAGGGGGCAGAGTCGCTGAGGATATGGCTTGGTATTGACCCACCGGTAGAGGTGATGAAGAGGGTTGTGGCAAGCGAACTCTCAAAAGGATAGGTTGGGTGAGACGATGGACAAGGCAGAAGAGGAGAAGGTTTTAGAAAAGCTCTCCCGCAATTTCAAGGAATTAAACGCTACAGAGCTATCCACATTGATAAAGAGGGCACCAGCAGAGGTTCGAAGACAATTGGAGAAGCCTTACCGGGAGAAGATGCGCATCTCGACGGAGGCTGAGGAACTCTTGAATGAGGGCAGGGTCTGCAAGGCTATGGAGCTCTTGAACTACGCGATACCCCTGGGATATTTCGGCAATGAATACTCGTACGGCGTCTTGGGTGATGCGTATATGAAACAGGACGACAGAACCAAAGCACTTGAGATGTACAAAAAGTCGGGCTCCATTGATTCCCTCAAGAATATAAGGATCTATGGGCTGGAATAAAGAGCTATTCAATCTCCGATGAAGGGTTTGACATCTCTCAAGATATTTTCGACGACCTCGTCTACAGTCAGCTTAAAAGTGTCGATCTCGTAGTCGTTGTTGGCATAAAACTGAGCACGATATTCCATGAGTTCTTTGATTGTCTTCAACGGGTCTTCGACTTGTAAAAGCGGCCTATGCGTCCGGCGCTTAACCCGCTCATACGCCACATCCGGCTCTACAGGGAGGTATACTATGACTCCGTTTCTCTTGAGGTTCTCAATGTTCTCAGGATCTAACACAACGCCACCCCCGGTTATGATGACGCGGTTATCCAGCTGGGATACATCTTTCACGACGCTCTTCTCCAGCTCCCTGAAGTGCTTCTCCCCATGCTCAGAAAAGATGCTCGTAATGCTCGTGCAGGCCCGCTCCTCTATCAGGTCATCGGTGTCTATCACTTTCGTGCCGAGCCTCTGAGCCAGTCTCTTACCCACAGCGCTTTTACCCGAGCCCATGAAACCAGTTAAGACGATGTTCTTCATTGTGAGGAATGAATTACGCATCCTACTTAAGTATAACCTTTTATTAGGAAAGTATAGCAATTGAGAATAAGAAAAAAGGGAACCAAGATGAAGGTAGCAATCATAGGCGGCAGTGGAGAGTTTGGAAGGATTTTCGCCAGACTGTTCAAGGAAGAAGGCCACGAGGTAGTGATAACTGGGAGAGATGTGCATAAGGGCGAGAAAGTGGCAGAGCAGCTTGGCGTGGCTTTCACAAATGACAACGTAAAGGCAGCTAAAGAAAGCGACGTGGTTATCATCTCGGTCTACATCGAAAACACTGTCGACGTAATCAAGGAGGTAGCGCCACACGTTCGCCCAAAGTGCCTTCTCATGGATGTCACCTCTGTTAAGGAGGAGCCCTGCGCTGCAATGCAGAAACACGCTCGAAACGATGTTGAGATCATGGGCACACACCCCATGTTCGGTCCCAGGGTGACTTCTATAGAGGGCATGACTTTCATCCTTACACCTATACGGGTGGACAAGTGGGAGAAGTTCGTACTAGCGTTCCTGGAGAAACGCGGTGCCAAGATCTTCATAACAACGCCTGAGGAGCATGACACGATAATGGGTGTTGTCCAGGGATTGACTCACTTTGCCTACATAGCCTCTGCGACTACCCTGAAAGAGCTGAACATCGACGTAGCTCACTCCAGGAAGTTCGCCTCGCCTATCTACGAGCTCATGCTAGACCTCATAGCACGCATCGTGGGCCAGAGGCCCCAGCTCTATGCCTCGATACAGATGCACAACCCCAGGGTGAAGGAGGTCCACGACGTGTTTATAGAGCAGGCTCAGAATCTGCGTACGATAATTGAAAAGCAGGATACAAACGCCTTCGTCAAGGTCATGGCAGAGGCTGCGCGGCATATAGGTGATATAGACGCTAGTATGGGCAGGAGCGACAAGGCTATACTCGCCTTAACAGGGGAGCTGAAGAGACTCAGGGAATCACTAGGCAAGGAAGTGGCCCTGAAGCACATTTACTCGGGAGCAGTCCATATGGGCAAAGTAAAGGAGATAGCTCATGATACGGTGCTCCTGCAGGACCGAAGCGGGAAGAAGATACCCTTGAAACTCTCAAATGTGGAGCTCTTGGATGAGGATTCCATGAGAAAATGGAAATCAGAGAATCTTCCAGTAATGAGGAGGGACTTCTCAGTCTTGATACCAGAGGGGATGGATGGGGAGACCCTCAGGAAGGTGGTAGAGAGCTCAGATGAGGGGATAACCTCCTGCTCAATAGTCGATACCTACAAGGGCAAGCAGATCCCAAAGGGAAAGAAAAGCGTAACCCTCAGAGTGGAAGCAATAGAATTCGACTTCGATGAGGTCACAAAACTACTTTCAAGCTTAGGAGGGCAGTTAAGGTAGTTTAGTTCACAATACTAGCTCGGTTAGGAGCACTCTGAGCCAACCCAGCTTGGGAATTATCAAGATTACCCTGCCCCTTACCCAATTGGGCTTTATAGGAGGGGCTATCCCAGAGGCTTGATCAGACAGGTGATTGGTCCTCATGTTATCCCCCTTGGTATAGAAGACTACTGGAATACCATTTTCTGATGAGAGCACTACTCCGTTGGGGCAGCGATAGGATTCAGGTACCGGCGCTTCTTTTATGTCTATAACCCTATGGACGACCGGGATCCCTCTACACGGGTTATCATATACTATTACGTCCCCTACCCAGATATCATCATGAGCGGCGCCCTTGATCACTACTAGATCACCTCGCGAAAAGGTAGGCTCCATGCTGTTCGACACTACCGCCATAACAGGCTTTGTCGTATCTAGGGCATATCCCAAGCCGGTGTTGATGACGTAGGCCAGGATCAGACCCACGAATATATAGAGGATTGTCTCCTTGATCTCTTTTTTCCAGTCCATGTTACCCCTGTCTATTCTTGTATTCCTAATTTAATTTTATCTTCTTATAAGCGTTATTAGAAGTACCGTGAATTATATCATACGCAAATAGATATCCATATCGATAGCAATGAGGCAGATGTTTTTCAAATACGGGGGCCTATCATTTGAGATACTTCTCCATGAGGGAAAGGTTAGCCAGGTAATCTTCAACCTCAACCAAAGTCCTGTCGGTAGAGAGCTTTCTCAGCAAGAATTACTCGAATACGAATTGGAGCTCTCAGGTTTTTCAGATTTCGAAAGGAAAGTTTTGAGGAAGGTCAGGGATATACCCCCGGGTAGGGTGGCCACCTACAAAGGCATAGCCAGAGCAGTAGGAAAGAGAAATGCCGCGAGAGCAGTTGGAGGGGTTATGGCAAGGAATCGTTTCCCTATCTTGATACCGTGCCACAGGGTAATAAGGTCTGATCTCAGTGTAGGAAATTATGCATATGGGTCGGAGACAAAGGCTTTACTGTTACAAAGAGAAGGCGTGAATATAAGGCGTGGTAAAGTAGAAAAAGAGTTTCTATTCGAGTTCTAATTCTAATACTAGTCTAGTTTTCTCTAGGCACCTTTGTCGGTCTTGGTTAGGTCCAGCATTCTCTGTTCGCCGCCAACCTCCTTTATCACCTCAGCAACGCCTTCTGGTACCAAGTCTTCCCAAGGTTCTCCGGCGAGCATCCTCCTCCTTATTTCGGTGCCTGAATATTCATGCCTGTTGTAAAGGGGGGGTGTCTGTACCTCTACGCCAACCTCCTTGAAAAGTCTCTTCACTAGTGTGTTTCCTGAGTACACCTTGTTGAAGGGGGGTGTATGGCTCCTGACATGAGATACCCAGAGGGAGTTGTTGTTTACATCAGGTATTGGGATTATGTAGTGCTGCTTGACCCCGTTCTCAGCTAGGCTTTTCGCCACCATCATCAAGCGTTCGCCGGCAGTGAATGGATTCTCTAGGCTGTGGCTTAACTGCGCACTACCTATGCATACAATTATCTCGTCAACCTCTTTTAGGATCTCTTTTATCACATAGACATGCCCCTTGTGGACGGGCTGAAACCTACCTATCAACAGCCCCCTCATTTTTGAATCACCACCTCTTCACCTCCATGCACATCCAGTGTACTGCTAGCATCACCTTGGTTTATTGCTATCTCTAAGTAACCGGCACTTCCTATGAGACAGATGAGCTCTCCTTTTTTAGCGAACCCATAGCTTTCTACTAGCTTGGTCTTCTGGGGAAGCCCCTTGACTCGTAGAACGACAGAATCGTCGTAATTTATACCGGCTTTCCTTAGGTTCTCCTTTCTTATATTAGTTATCACGTTCCCGAAGTAATCCGTGGTAATCACTTCCCCTGCAGCACTTCCATCTTCTATCTTTACCTCACTGAGCTTTATCCTCTCTATGTCTTTAATTTCTTTTCCAAGCTCCTCTGGAGAGGCACCGCAGGCAAGCTTAGCTGAGATAGGCGCGAAGACATCCCTGCCGTGGAATGTAGGGAATTCCGCTTGGGCAGAGATCTCGTATACATTTTTTATGTCCTCAACAAATGTGAAGACGCCGTTGTCAGGGCCGACGAAGGTGCAGTCATTTGCCTGGATTATCAAGCCCCTTCTCTCAGTGCCTACTCCGGGATCGACGACTACACAGTGTATGGTGCCCTTCGGGAAGTATTTGGCAACTGCGTGAAGTTCATATGCTGCGTTCCGCACATCGAACTTCTTAATGCTGTGAGTCAAATCTACGATCTTTGCCTTAGGGCAGATGGATACTATTACGCCTTTCATTGCGCCGACGTATGCCGATTCCCCAAAGTCAGTGATTAGTGTTATCATCCCAGTTCCTCGGCCAGGGCGTTTATTATGCTGCTCTGGGTGATTAAGCCTATAAGCTTCTTTCCCCTCACCACTGGCAGCCTTTGATAGCCTGTCTCCTTCATAAGCCTAACGATCTCTGTAATGGAGGTGTCTTCCTCCACTGAGAGCACATTTCTAGACATTATATCTCTGACTATGAGGCTTGCAATTTTATTTCCCAGAAGGATGATATCACGGTGGGTTATCATCCCAAGTAGACTTCCGTTCTCGACTACAGGCAGGCCGCCTACACCTCTCCTCAGGGTCTTTAGCTTGGCTATAGGCAGGTGTTCATCGGGCCCAATTGTAATGACATCCTTAAGCATGATATCACTAGCCTTTATCTCCCGCAGGCCCATGTTATAATAATAAGGTCGATGTTAATATAAAAATTGGGATTGGACTAAGATAAGATGACTCAGATGCAGCTTGCTAGGAGACGAGATATCACCCCTGAAGTACTGGAGGTTAGCAGTAGGGAGGGTGTTCCAGCGGAAAGAATTAGCCGTGGAGTTGCAGAGGGCAGAATCGTTATACCCAAAAATATTCTTAGAGACGGCGTACCTGCCATTGGGATAGGCTCGGGCTTAAGGGTTAAGGTCAACGCCAATGTGGGCACCTCTCCGGATTTCACAGGCGTCAAGGATGAGATTAAAAAGGCGGAGGCTGCCCTAGAATGCGGCGCTGACACCCTAATGGATCTTAGCATAGGCGGGGACATCAAAGGCGTTAGGAAGGCGCTGTTGAAGCTATTGGTACCCCTAGGAACGGTCCCTATTTATGAGGCTGGCGTCGTAGCGTTGAAGAAGCGGGGCGGCATAGTGAATATGAAGGAGAGCGATATCTTCAAGGCAATCGAAGGACAGGCGAAGGAGGGCGTTGACTTCATGACTGTGCATGCAGGTATAACCCTCGAGGGTGTGGAGAAGTCCAGGGAGCGGCTCACAGGCATAGTGAGCCGAGGAGGGTCTTTCCTAGCAGCTTGGATGCTTCACAATTCCCAGGAGAATCCTTTATATTGCAGCTTCGATTATCTGCTGGAAGTGGCTGGTGAGTATGACATCACATTAAGCTTAGGCGATGCACTCCGCCCTGGCAGTATACACGATGCCACTGATAAAGCCCAGATCCATGAATTGACTGTGCTAGGCGAGCTGGTGGAGCGAGCGAGACGGAGTGGTGTACAGTGTATGGTTGAGGGGCCGGGGCACTTACCTATAGACCAAATAGAAGCCAATGTCATATTGGAGAAGAAGATCTGCAAGGGCGCACCCTTCTATGTTTTGGGCCCCTTGGTTACTGATATTGCCCCTGGTTATGATCACATCACAGGGGCCATAGGTGGAGCTATAGCGGCTATGGCGGGTGCCGATTTCCTGTGTTATGTAACACCTGCTGAACACCTCGCCTTGCCAACGGTGGAGGACGTTAAGCAGGGTGTGATTGCTTCGAAAATAGCTGCCCATGCAGCTGACATAGCGAGTGGTATTGACGTTGAAAGAGATAGGGAGATGGCAGAGGCACGGGCTAATCTGGACTGGGCAAAACAGTTTAAGTTATGCATCAATCCCGAAAGGGCAATGGAGTTCAGGAAGGACAGGAGGCCAGTTAGCCCTGATGTTTGTACTATGTGCGGCGAGTTCTGTTCCATGAAGTTGCTAAAGGAAAAAGTTGAGAAGTAGCGTCTACGACCAACGCCAGATCATAGTTTTCCTAGAAATGTTTCCCCAAGTTACTTATAGTATATAGATTATAGTCTATAGCTAGCAGGTGAAAAAATGACGACAACTATCCAAGTGAGTAAGACCACAATAAAGGTGCTGAAGAAAATTAAGGGGAGGTACAAGTTGGAGTCTTACGACAGGGTCATCGAGAGGCTCGTCGAAGAGGCGATGCACCCCAAAAAATCGCTCTTCGGTGTGCTGGGTAAGAAGTCAAGGACGGCGATCCTGGAGGGACTCAGGGATGAAGAAGACCGCAAGATCTAGCTACTTCGTTGACTCGTCTGTCTGGCTTTCGTACTTCTATGGAGAGATCAAGAGGGCGAGAAATGTCATTGAATCCGAGGCCGTAGTCTTTACATCTGTCCTTTCTTTATTCGAAGTGAAGAGGAAGATGCTGAGAGAGAAACACTCAACGAAGGATATTGACGGGGCGGTGAACTTCATCAAGGAACGCAGCATAATCACAGACGTAAACGAAACCCAGGTGGAGAAGGCTGCTGAGATATCCGTAGAGAAGAGACTCCACACGATAGACGCCCTCATATACGTGGGTGCTGATGAGGCGAATGCCATCCTTGTTACCTGCGACTCGGACTTTCAAGGTCTAGAAAATGCAGAAGTAATATGAACAAAATTATTTGTTTTAATTTGGTGGCTAATTAAAAAAACCAAATATTAATTGCAATAGATGCATAGGAAATGCTTCTTGATAAACCGAAAATCATTAGGCAGGGTGCTCAGATGATAGTGAGGTGATTTAAATGTCGCGTCCAAGCTGGGATGAATATTTCGCAAAGCTAGTTGTTGATGCTGCTGCTCGTTCAACGTGCATACGGCGTCAGTTCGGGGCTATCGTGGTGAACGACAAAAAGGAGATTATCTCCACGGGATATAACGGCGTTGTGCGTGGTGCTCCCCACTGCGAGGAAATAGGTTGCATAAAGGATGAGATGAGTGTATCAAGCGGCATGGGGCACGGAATATGCCCCGCTGTTCACGCGGAGCAGAATGCCCTGTTACAGGCCGGCAAGCAAGCTAGAAATGCCACGCTGTACATCAACGGCTTTCCATGCAAGATATGCGCTAGGTTGATAGTGAACGCCGGTATAATGCGTATCGTAGTCAGTGGGAGCTATTCTGACGAGGAGGGATTGAAGATCTTACATAATGCGGGTGTCGAGGTAACATATCTTAATTCTCATGAATGGAAGGATGAGAAGGACCAGCTGACGCCTGCTGAGAGCAGTGCTCAGGGTGAAAGATGAGGCTTTACGTTGGTCTAGCAGGCAAAATCGGCTCTGGGAAAACTGTCGTAAGTGAGCATTTGCAAAAAGCGTATGGAGCGACAGAGCACCGCTTTTCTGAAATTCTAGAAGACATCTTGGACAGATTGTACCTGCCTCACGAGAGGGGATACCTCCAGAGACTTGGGGGAAGCATACGCAAAGAACTCGGCCACGACGTGATAGTAAATGCGATGAAAAAAGACCTTGAAACTGAAAAGGCAGATGTCGTGGTGATTGATGGTATACGATACGAAAATGAAGTTGAGATGCTCAGAGACTTCAAAGGTATTCTAATCTTCGTTTCAGCGCCCTCTGAGCTGCGTTATCAGCGTAGTGTTAAACGGGGCACGAGGGGAGAAGCAACTATAACATTTGAGCAGTTTTTGGTGAATGAAAAGGCTGCAACGGAGAGAGGACTGGATATCGTTGAACGAAAGGCAGATTACGTCCTTGATAATACTGGCACTTTGGAGGAGCTTATCCAGAATGTTGACGGGATAATGAGGGAAAAGCTTGGTGATAAGGGTCATTGAAAGCGTGGATTTCGATAAGACGCACGTAGGCCAGATGATGTATGCACCCGAAAAGAGGAGATTGTTATGCCATTAAGGGACCTTGTAATTATCAAAGAGGAATACAAAAAAGTTGCTGATCAACTTTCGGAGATCATATTAGAAGATTTCCCCCGGGAAGAAAAACTCATTATCGCTGTTGGTGGTGAATCAGGAAGCGGTAAGTCCGGAATTGTTCACGTGATCAGCGATAATCTTTTCAAGTCCACTTACGAATTAAAATCATTTATCCTTCCGGTTGATGATTTCTTCATTCTGCCAAGAAAAGAAAGAAATGAACTCCGTGTGAAAACCAACTTAGCGTCTGTTGGCATTTCTGAAATTAATCAGAATGAATTGGTGTATATTATTAAAAGGTTCAAAGAGGACGCTGGGCTAACGCGTGTTCCCATCTACGATATTTTAACTTCTACCCAGTATGAACTTGTTGCCAATTTTCAGAATATTCCCGTCCTGATTGTTGATGGTTTGTATGCGAATATTATCGATGCGGACTATAATATTTTTATTGATCTGACGTATCACGACACGAAGGAATTTCAGGCCGAACGGGGCAAAGAGGTGATGGATGATTTCAGATTTGCTGTTCTGGAAAGAGAGCATCAAGCGGTATCTCAACTAAAAAAGAAAGCGAATTTTATTATTAACAAAGATTATGCATTGACAAAACGATGAGCGATTTACATCAAACTGGAATTATCTCTACAAAAACAAAACTCGGTGCAAAAATAGCAGAAGAGTAGTATCAAACGCTGAAGATGTTTGCAACAGCGCTTAATAAGTTTGTAAAAACCACTAAGAAAGGATAGATTAGTTATGGAAAATTTAGAAAAATTAAAAGCTGCGGTGAAGGGGAACAAGATTCTCCTTTTTGGACCCCCCGGTTGTGGAAAGGGGAACAGATCGAGGGATTTAAAAGCGTTAGGGTTGCTTCACATTGCTGCAGGAATTGCTTTAAGGGCAAAGGTTCGTGAGGATCCTGATTCCGGATTATCCAAAAAAGCGCTTGATTTTATGAAACGGGGTGATCTTGTTCCTGATGAGATCGTTGTTCCCATCGTCATGGAACATCTGAATCGGAAGGAGTGTCAGGAAAATGGCTTTGTTCTGGACGGATTCCCACGAACGAAAGCGCAGGCAGATGTCTTATTTTCACAAGTCGACCTTAATCTTGTTCTCTATCTGGATGTGCCTCGAAAGTTCCTGAGCTATGGTGTTGTTGAAAGCAATCGGCGGGCATGTGTTGATTGCTCCACTGGTTATAGTGATTTCGATCCACCCAAAGTGGAAGGAGTCTGTGATAAATGCGGCGGCAAGCTCGTTAAACGTGTCGATGATAATATCGAAACCATTGAAAATCGGCTGAATCTCTATGACGAAAAAACAAAATCATTTCTGCAGGATTTAGAGGCAAAAGGAATTGTAGAATTGCTTCCGATTACTGTGGGTGATGATGAGGAGATTGATGATAAGTATCTAAAGAAGTTAAAAGGCGAGGTCTATTGGGTACAAACTGATCATGGCGGTAAAGCGAGAATGCTGAATCTTGAAGGAATGAAAGAGAGACTTTATAAATTACTGGCAGAAAAATTTATGTAGGCGATTTTAGCCGCAAAACTTCACGAAATGGCATAAAAAATAACGTGCCAAGTACCTCTCTGAAAAGTTTCGTGGCTTTATTATCAAACTGGAGGTCATCCCTATGAACTGGAAACCATTCAACATCATCATCGAAAAACTAAAAATCGGATACCTTTCCAGAATTATTCATGGGGCGTATTGCAATAAAAAGTATCCCGAATACAATTTGTTTAAAGCTCTGGCTTTAAAAAGCGGATTGCCCGGAAGCGACGTGTTTAAATTTACGACAGACGGGCAGGAGGTAACCCTTTTCCCGATGGGTCAGCATCTTGATCAACACGGGAGTGATGAAATTACGGATCTGCGTTCTTTGAAATGGGACTTTGAGAAACCAGATGGAAAAATTCCCTGGATTACAAACTTTCGTTTATATGAAAGAAAATGTTTTTCAGAGTTTGTCAAAGAGGGCCCCATCCGAATCCATTACCTTCCAGAAGCAAAATGTCTGGCTATAGGAGGTGGGAGAAATAGACTGTTGACATTGATGAGATTGGGATACAGAAATGCGATGCAGTTCAAACAGGCAGAGTGGGATGAAGCAAATAAAAAGTATGTAAATGGGGACATTGCCATTAATTACCCCGGTAAACCTGTTTGGGATGATATTCCACCAGACACATCAAAACAGGGATGGGTTGATAAGACAAAAAGGTGGGAAGACGCCTGGAGACAAGGATTAAGACTTACGATGGGGGAAGTGTATAAAGCAATTTTTGGGTGATTCCTAATCTGGCACCGTTGAAATTCCACCCCCCAACCCTTACAAGAGTTATTTGGCCTTTGCTTTTGCCTTGTACTCTACCAGGGCCTTTCCGAGCCTTTCATCTCCCAGCGCCAGGATCTCCACGGCCAGCAACGCAGCGTTTTTAGCGTTATCCACGCCTACGGTGGCTACCGGTACCCCAGGTGGCATCTGCATCATGGAAAGCAATGAGTCCAAACCTTCAAGCTTTACATCTTTGGGCAACCCGATGACAGGCTTTATCGTATTAGCAGCTATCGCACCTGGAAGGGCTGCGCTCAGACCAGCTATGCCGATGAATACCTTTGCGTCAGAACCTCGAACTATACCCTGTAGCTTATCAGGATCACGATGGGCAGAGGCGACGTAACACTTATAGCTCACACCGAACTCCCTTAAAACGTCTTCCACTTTCTTCATCAAGTCAGCGTCTGACTTGCTTCCGGATATTACCGCGACATCCACATCAACAGCCATCTTTTCACCCCCGTTTTTCTAGGGCTCTTTTCACCCTATTTATAGCCCTAGTGATATCGTCCATGCTTGTTGCATAGGAAATCCTCTGGAAGCCTTCACCCTGCGCACCAAAAGCAGCGCCTGGAATTACAGCTACTCCAGCTTCCTCCAGCAGGAAATTAGCGAGTTCAAATGAATTGCCATATTTAGAAAAATCTGGAAAAGCATAGAAAGCACCCTTGGGCATAATGCAACTAACTCCATCGATCTCGTTTAGCAGTTCCATCAAGGCATTCCTCCTCTTCTTAAATTCCCCCACCATCTTGGACACAGCATCTTGAGATGAGGTAAGAGCTACTACGCCTGCCTTCTGAACAAAGGATGTAGGACAGGAGACTGAATGCGCCTGCACCCGATTCATGGCCTGGATTATCTCTTCAGGCGCTGCTGCATATCCTAGACGCCAACCCGTCATGGAATAGGCCTTTGAGAAACCGTTCACAGTTATGGTGCGCTCATTCATCCCCGGGAAAGATGCTATGCTAACATGCTCACCGTTATATATTACCTTCTCATATATCTCGTCAGAGATCGCTACCAAGTCATGATCGATGCATAGCTCGGCTATTCCCTTTAATCCCTCTCTATCGAGGACTGCTCCGGTTGGATTACTTGGAGAATTTATGATTATCCCTTTTGTCTTATCAGTAATCTTCTCTTGTATGCTTTCTGCTCGAAGCGTAAATCCATTATCTTTTGTTGACACGAACACTGGCTTGCCGTCAGCGAGAAGAACCATAGGCTCATAGGATACCCACCCAGGGTCAGGGCATAGAATCTCATCTCCCTGTTCAGTTATCGCCAGCACGGCTTCATATAGCGCCTGCTTCGCTCCAGGCGTGACGATTACCTCGCTCTCAGAGCAGGGTATGCTGTTCTCCATCTCAAGCTTCTCGGCGATTGCGCGCTTCAACTCAGGGATACCTGTAGTAGGTGTGTAGTAGATGAATCCCTCTTCTACTGCATTGTAAAGGGCTTTTTTAATATGCTCAGGCGTATCGAAATCCGGTTCTCCGGCACCAAGGCTTATAACATCTTTACCCGCTACTCTCAATGCCTTTGCTCTAGCGGTTATCTGCAGTGTTGCAGAAGGCTTGATCCTTTCTATCCTAGCTGAGATCATTGTTGGAAGAGATTTATAGTTCAAATTATTTAAACTTGCCACATGAAGCGCATCGGTATCGTGGACACTACATTCGCGCGCTACGACATGGCGAAGTCGTTGCGGCTTTCTTCCACTATCCTAAGGGTCTTGACGTTCGTGCCCGCCGCTCAAGACAAGGGTTATTAGCTATGCACCTCTAGCATATAACATCCTCAGAGGTACTCCGCAAATCTTTCAGGGCTCCAATAGCCGTACCAAAAGACGGTCAATAGCGGGCTCTCCTTGATCTCGTTGCTGTTTATGTGCCATCTCTCTTCTGCGGGTTGAGAAGCGATTTCTTCTATCATCTTATCGACCACTGCCTCGTCTTGAGCTATGCGCAGTGCCCCTTCCATGGCAGATCTAAGCAGATCAGTCGCTTCTCCACCAATCTTTCCCATCCTTCCTTGTTCCATCAGTTTTGCAGCAAAGGCGATGACTGCCGCCGTCTCACGAACGTTCTCCCAAGTGAAGACATTGTCAAGGGTCAAGAAGGGCTGAAACCTAGCCAATCCCCTGTTGCATATCCTAAAGTACTCCAAGGTCTTGGCGCCCTCTCCACCCAGCAAAGAAGTCTGCTCTACTGCCGTGTCCTTGGTCAGGGTTAGAAACTTGCAGACATGGATTAGATCCTTTAGGCTAGCGTCCAAATCCAACTTGATATTCCTTATCCTCAATTGGAGTTCATAGCTCTCCCTGTAAGCCGCAAATGTCTTGTTCAGGTCTTTCACGTGCGGTAGGAGTTGTTTGATGTCGTAGAGGTGCTTCACGTACTCCAGCCCATTTCTACTGTCCCGCAGATATCTGCCTATGGTGTCTGGCCCCAGGGTGGACAGCTTATCCCCAAGAATAGCATCCATGGTAGGTGTCTCGACCTCGACTTCGGATTCGTAGAAGAAGCTGCGCAGTGCCTTCCTCTGTCTTTCGTATCCCAGGTCCACCAGCATTATGTCTAGCAAAATAATAGCTTCACCACCGAAAGTGGGAACGGTAATTCGGTAGTTGTAGAAGGGCACCCCTGATTCAAGCTTGCCCTCCCTTGGTTCGTAGGAATAATACTCACTGCCGAATCTCTCATGGATTCCTCTCAATGCCTCCTCGACCTCGTCTCTAGAGACTTCCATGGCTAAATCCAAGTCTATGCTGAGCCGCTGCCAGCCATTAGGTAGAAGCAGTTGCACTGCGGAACCACCCTTGAAGAGGGGATCCAAACCCTCTCTCCGCAACTGACCAAGGTACTCTAGGACGTGGACAGCTTTAAGGAGGTTGGTGAGGTTTGAGGCTCTCTTTTTCTCGACGTGCCCACGAAGAGTCTCTTCTAGAAAAAACTCTAATTTTCCACAGAGCTCCTCGCCATACTTCTGAATGAACTCCCTCACAGCGAAGCCCCCCTTACTATCTCCTCCAGAATCGTCTCCACTTCAAGGGCTCTTTCCCCCAACTCCGGGATCGACAGTTCGGGATACTTTTCCCGCATCCTGGATAAAAGGCTGGTCATCTCTTCCCTCACGGACCTCCTAGATGCATACTTCCTGAGCATGTCAAAGTTAAGTGTCCTGGCTTTGAGGATGTTGTAGAACATCCGCCCGTACTCGTCCGGAGGGTAGGGGAATCCAAGGCGAGTGATATAGAAATAAAGGTCCACCATCATCCTCTCCAAGAGGGGTATCCTCACTCTGTCCTTTTTAATAGTGGCGTAAGCTTCTCTCCGCTGGAAGATGATTAACGGCTCCTCCAAGAGGCTGAAAATATCCCCCAACTCTCCCCTTGATGGCTCCACGAGGGAATGAATGTTCTTCTCCAGGAGAACGTCCCTTATCTTCCTCGAAGTGCGCTTATCCGCCTCGATGAAGGCCACATCTTTTCCAATAGCATAGTGGGAGAACTCGGCTAGGTTCCCAATGCTCCATATACTGAACTCGATGAAAGGCATCTTTTCTCTTACGATATCCACTATCCGCTTCACCCTCGTGACCATGGAAGACGGTGTCGGCTTGTACGTACCGACCCTGTATCTGCCGTAACCCACTCTAGATACGATGCCCTTTTTCTTGAGTCGGCTGAGATAGTTGTAGGCTGTCACCCTCTTGAATCCGAATCTCTCCAACAGGTCCTCTACCGTTACAAAGTTCTTCCCTTCGACATAATCTAGGACCATTTGGGGAACTTCCAAAGGCATGAGTCCTATATAGGTATGGCAATATATAAATCTTTTTGTCAAAGTTATATAGTATTTCTGCGTGTCCCGCCAACAAAAAACTCTTCCGATTTTTTACCGATAAAAATGGGTTTGACTCTCTTTTCTACTGCATTGTAAAGAGCTTTTTTAATATGCTCAAGCTAGCCGAGATCATTGTCGGAAGAGATTTATAGTTCAAATTATTTAAACTTGCCACATGAAACGTATCGGTATCGTGGACACTACCTTCGCGCGCTACGACATGGCGAAGTCGGCGATAGACGAGCTCAAGGGCAATGCAACGCACATAAAGATAGTAAGGCGCACTGTGCCCGGCATAAAAGACTTGCCAGTTGCATGCAAAAAACTCCTTGACGAGGGATGCGACACATGTATGGCACTTGGTATGCCTGGCAGCGACCCGAAGGACAAAGCAAGCGCCCAAGTGGCTTCACAAGGCTTGTCTGCGGTCCAGCTCCAGACTAATAAGCACATTCTAGAAGTCTTTGTGCATGAGGATGAAGCAAAAGACGAGAAGGAGCTGGCGTGGCTTTGCGATAGACGAAGCAGGGAGCACGCCCAGAATTTGTTAAAACTCCTCTTTCACCCTGAGAAACTGACTAAGAAAGCAGGAACAGGGCAGAGGGAGGGATTCCTAGACGTTGGTCCCTTGAGGACATGAAGATGGGGGGCATTGCCAGAAAATACGGGTTAGTTTTAGCTCTATCTCTTTTCATCCTATTTTCCTACCTACTCCTCAGTGGAGTTCAGAACCAAGAACATTTCGAGAGCGTCTTGGAATCTAAATCTAAATTCAATAAACCTGTTTTCATGATTATCCTAGACGGCTGCAGGCCGGATAAGTTATCAAGCGCTAATACTCCAAACATGGATTTTCTCATCTCAAAGGGCAGTGCACATATTGTGGAAACCGTAAATCCCTCCAGCACCCTGCCAGCACATGCCTCCATAGTTACTGGAGTGCCGCCTGAAGTCCACGGCATCACTTGGAACAAGGAGAGAGGCGTTGGGCCGAAGGTTAAGACGATATTCGAGCTTCATCCCGGGAAGAGTGCTTTTCTCGGCGCAAAGAAAAAGTTATCTGATGCAGCGAGAGGCGCAGATATCTCAGATTTCACCCTCACTGACTCAAAAGGTGTGATGAACGAGGCAATCTCTCTGCTGAGCAAGGGGAACATCTCCTTCATGCTCATCTCCCTACCAGACATAGACAGGGCCGGCCACAAATATGGCTCAGGAAGCAGGGAGTATATAGAGGCGATAGAAGGGGAGGATGCTCTGATCGGGGGATTGATAGAAGCCCTCAATGCGAGCTATGGCTTGAGCAACACCGTCATAATAATCACATCGGACCATGGGATGACAGGCACAGCTCACGGCACCAAAAGGAGGACTGATATGGAGGTGCCCCTCATCTTATTCGGCCATGAAAAGGTAGAAATAGAGTATAACTACGAAATCCTTAACGAGATTACCTGACCTGCTGAAAAGAGGCGAGAAATGAATCATGCTAGAAGACACCTCCCGATATACTTGGGCGTATTCACGATTTCCACGGCAGCGCTGATCTTGGAGATCTCTCTAATAAGGCTTTTCTCGGTTTCCCAGTGGTATCACTTCGCCTTCATGGTGGTGAGCATAGCCTTGTTCGGCATAGGGGCGAGCGGCACGTTTTTGGCTGTATTTCCATCCATACTTAAGCGAGACATCAATGAAACACTAGCTGTATCCTCTGGGCTTTTCTCTGTGAGCGTTATCCTGACGTTTATCGTTACAAATCAGATTCCCTTCGATCCCTTCCGTCTCTCCTGGGATAGAATGCAGCTTTTGTACATACTTCTCTACTACCTCTTGCTAGCGATTCCATTCTTTTTCTCAGGGCTGTGCATAGGTAGCGTCTTATCGAAGATGCCTGAGAAGGTGAACAGACTCTACTTCGCAGACCTCATTGGAGCAGGGATAGGCGCCCTATTAGTCCTTGCACTATTTGCACCTTTTTCAGGGAGCGGCGTTATCATAATCAGCGCTCTTCTCGGTGCATTTTCTTCTTTTCTTTTCACTCTAAACATATCCAGAAAGAGCATCTATGGTTCAGTCATATGGACGCTTGTTCTTGCTGTTTTGCTCTACAGCCCGCCTGGATTTCTCCAAATAAACATCTCCCCCTACAAGAGCCTGAGCGTAGCTCTTCGCTACCCTGGCTCTGAGTTGCTCTTTACAGGCTGGAATGCCCTCTCCCGAGTGGATGTTGTGAAAAGCCCCTACGTGAGGTATGCTCCTGGCTTGAGCTACGAATATTCTGGAGAAATTCCTCCGCAGCTGGGAGTAACAGTGGATGGTGATGCCTTGAGTGCTATCACAAGACATGAAGACCTTGAATTTCTCAATTATCTCCCGGGTTCTATAGCTTACCAATTCAAAAAGAATCAGAGCGTGCTGGTCATCAACAGCGGTGGGGGTCTAGAGGTCTTGGCTGCCTTGTTCAATGGAGCCGGGTCTGTAACTGCAACCGAACTCAACCCCCTCATAATTGACGTAGTGAAGGAAAGATCCGAATTCTCAACTGTATACGAGGATGAAAAGGTCGAGGTGGTAATCGAGGAAGGCAGAAGCTTTGTCAGAAGGAGCAACGAGCGCTACGACGTCATCCAGCTTGCCCTTACCGGCGGTGCACCTGCCTCTTCAACTGGCATGTATGCACTGACAGAGAACTATCTCTATACTACAGAAGCCTTTGAGGATTACTATTCACATCTCTCAGAAGAGGGTGTACTCAGCGTTACCAGATGGCTTTTACCTCCTCCTAGGGAGGGCCTGCGCATGGTTTCGCTTGCTCTTTCAGCATTGGAAAAGAAAGGCGTAGATGATGCAGAGGAGCACATCGCAGTAATTAGGAGTTGGGGCACTATTACCATTCTCGTTAAAAAGAATGGATTTAGCCCAGGTGATATAGAAACTATAGAGGACTTCTGCAGGATACGAAAGTTCGACATGGTTTATTTTCCTGGGATAAGCGCTCAGCAAGTCAATATTTACAATAGATTTCCAGAGCCCTATTACTACCAAGTCATCCAGAGACTTATATCCAATAGGCCGAGGTTTTACAAGGACTACCTCTTCGATGTCTCTCCAGTTACAGATGAGAGGCCCTTCTTCTTTCATTTCTTTAAATTGGATAAGATCATGCCCCTCTACAGGAGCATGGGCGAGAAGTGGCAGCCTTTTGTTGAGGGCGGATATCTAGTGCCAGTTATCTTCGTCCAAGCCCTCGTGCTATCCTTGGTCTTTATATTTCTCCCGGTGTATAGGTTTAAGAGAATCAAAAAATCAATCCCAGAAAAATGGAGGATCTTAACGTATTTCATGTGCCTGGGAATAGGATACATGTTCATAGAGATAGCCCTGATACAGAAATTCATACTCTTCTTGGGGCACCCGGTTTATGCTGTCTCCACTGTTTTATTCGCCCTTCTCGTATGCTCTGGTATTGGAAGCCTATTTACCGGCAGGTTCAATGTGCGAGTGTTGAAGACGATAATACCTATCCTCAGCGTCTTGGTCTTGTTGTATCTAGCATTCCTACCGAGGCTCTTCCACATCTTCCTTGGTGGCGATTTTTTCCTGCGCCACTTAGTATCCTTAGCGTTTATAGCACCACTTGGCTTTGTCATGGGTATGCCGTTCCCTCTTGGGATAAGGCTTGCCAATAAAGTGGACCCATATCTTGTGCCATGGGCATGGGCGGTCAACGGTTGCGCCTCTGTTCTGAGCGCAATTTCAGCTGTGATGATTGCTCTTTCTCTTGGCTTCTCATTTGTTCTAGGATTAGCAGGTATAGTATACTTATTTGGATTGCTAATGGTTCTTAAACTGTGGAAATAAATCCCCAGACCTACTTACGTGCAATTTTTAGTCAATGTTAATATGCTAAGCATTCTTCGATGTACAGTACGGTTATCCCTATTTTCACAATGCAAATCAAAGGATATTTATACTGGATTATCATACCAGACTCCGGAAGGAGGCATCTAGGGTGATTCTCACTATTCTCCCGAGTTGGGAAGGTGCAGGAGCTAGTATGATCTCCTGCAACCTTGCTGTCGCGTTGTCCCAACTGGGGGAGAAAACTCTTTTGGTGGATGGGAATCTTGAAGCTCCAAGGGTACATGATATCTTGGGAGTAATCCCTACCCTCGATGACTTTGGCGAGACACTGGACGGCGAGAATAACGTAGAAGAAGCAATAATAGACGGAGCCTATCCGAATCTGAGCATCCTCTCCGGCAAGATGGAGTTTAGGGACAAAGACGAAGACTTGTTCAAATTCAGCGACCTAATAAGAGATCTTGGCAAGGACTATGCAACAGTACTCGTGGACGGTCCAGGCAGAACAGAGGAGGAATGGGCTACAGGGCTTAGGCCTGCGGACGCAGCAGTATTGGTGAGTACTACCGCCTCTCATACAATAATGACTGCCCTGAAAATAAAAAGGGTAGCTCAAGGCATGAATCGGGGACTCCGGGGAATCATAGTCAACAAGGCACTAACTGGTATGAGTTGGATGGCGGATGAGATAGAGGCTTATATGGGTATACCCGCTTTAGCAATACTCCCTCTAGACGAAAAGGTGGGAGAGTGCCTTCTAAAGGGGAAACCTATTGTGGTGAAATACCCTGAGAGCATTGTTTCCCAAGAGCTTGTGAAGATTGCTAGAAAGTTACTAGAGAATTAGGCAGTGGCCTTGTTTTAGGCGGTTGGGGGTGTCGCTAGAGAAGAGAATATCAATTTATGATAGCTAGAAGTCAAAGAAAGAAAAAAATGAAAGAGAGATTCCGTGGTTTCGGTGAAAAAGGAAGAAGCGTAGCGTCAACCCCCCTTCTGCGCCTCTCCGGTCATAGGTACAAACCTTACACCTGTGATGTGCTCTGCTCTTAATTCCCCGTCCTTTTTTTCTATCAATGTAAGAGTCTGATAGTACGTCGTGGGCCCGAGGGGCAGTATAAGTATGCCTTCATCTTTCAGCTGTTCGATCAACGGAGGGGGTATGTGATTAACAGCTGCCGTTATCATTATCGCATCGAAGGGCGCGTGCTCCTCCCAGCCGAAATATCCATCAGCATATTCCACTTCCACATTGTAGTACCCTAGCTCATCCAGCCTTTCTTTAGCGCTCGCAGCCAGCTGTTCACGGATTTCTATCGTGTATACCTCATTCGCGATCTCTGCTAAGATTGCTGCTTGATATCCAGAGCCTGTGCCTATCTCTAACACCTTCTCTGTGCCGTTTAACTTCAGTGACTGGGTCATCAAGGCTACAACATAAGGCTGGGAAATCGTCTGCCCCTCTGCTATGGGCAGGGGATTGTCATTGTAGACATTCTTTTGAAGATGTTCGCTTACGAATCTCTGCCTCTGCACCTTACCCAACACTGCTAGTACTTTTGCATCTGTAATATCCCTTGCCTCAAGGTGGTGCTTCACCATGTATTCTCTCGCCTTTCTTGACGAGGAATCCTCGCCCTCCATGTTTGTTACATCTATGATCTTTTTTCTTAGCCGCTCTTTGTTCTCGAGATGGGTGACTTGAGTGAGATCCCTGCCCGAGCCAGCTATTACGAAGACAACTTGCCCTTGAACCCAATGGTTGGTCTTGATATACTTCCCTTTGTTGCCTCTAGTCCTGAGAAAGGATTGTTCCTCTTTGGAGAGCACCTGTCGAACTATGCTTCCGACCCCTTCATATGCATCTGGCCCTCCTAGGATTACGATGAATTTTTCTCCCGTGTATTCCTCGAACTCATCAACTGTAACATGTATAGCCTCCATGCCCTTGTTCCCAAGGAATTCGAAGAATTCAGGTGCTAGGGCAAAATCTATGGAATTCGCTAGAACTATTATCCCGGGCTTGTTTTGTTGTGCCAGTCCGGGATATAAAAAGACTAAGATGAACAGAAGCACGGCAGATTTCTTCAGCCACATTACAGTCATACTTATGCGAATGAAACATTATTAAATTTGTTATCAAAAAAACCTAAAAAATCCAAAAACACTCACAAAAAATATAAATATCTATATTACTATATCATTAATTTAACTTAATTCAATTATAATTTAATAATTTACCATTTAAAGCGGTAAATTCGGAATCGGAAGGGTCAAATGAGCACTTCAGTTCAAAGTGGAACCCATAGTGAAGATGTGGGTATGGATAACTTACTTAGCTTCTTTACTATTATAGGTGCTACTAATCCAAATTCACTTATGGATAGAGTGTTAGGGGGTGTTAGGGATGTCTGATTTTTGGTGGAGATTTTATAAAAGTCTCCCTATATTCAACTGGGGAGTGGAATTCCAGATGTTCCTGAGTTTTCTAATGTTTTTCAGCCCTTTCACACTAGCGTTAGTGGCAGTGACATGGTACTTTATCCCAAGCTCTTTGAATAGGAACTTGCTCCTCCTGTCTGAGGCTATAGCGTTCGGCGGGGCATTGTACTTCGCAAAGGCATTTTCGAAGAATATCGGCGAGTTGGTTGTGGGTCGCTTAGTACCTGCGGTTACTGCGGCAGCTGAGGGGGACCTAACTCAAACTATAGCAGTGGAAAATCATGAGGATGCTGTTGGAAGAATGGGGGATTCCTTTAATACGATGACTGAGAGCTTGAGTGATCTTGTGTCTCAGGTGCAACGTGCTGTTTTGACGGTTTCTGCTACGTCAGAGCAGATGGCTGCTTCGAGTGAGGAGGTGAGTGCCTCGACAGAGGAGGTTTCTTCTACTGTGCAGCAGATTGCCAGTGGCGCTCAGAGGCAGGTTGAGCAGGTGAATCTTGCTTCTCAGGAGATGAAGGCTATGGCGGATATGGCTCAGGGTATATCGGCGAGTGCACTGTCTGCTGCTGAGGTGGCTGAGAGTGCTAACAAGATTGCAGAAGAGGGTGGCGAGTCTGCGAAGGAAGCGATTGAGAAGATGAAGAATACCAACGAAGTGGTTAAGCAATCAGCAGATGTGGTAAA
>JAZGAD010000014.1:0-84069 GCA_036444275.1 Hydrothermarchaeales archaeon (SeqCode) | reverse complement strand
GGCGGTATAAAGATTACCCTGTAAGCACTAGAAAATATCATTTGAGAGCGGGGGCTTTGTTTTCATGACTTGTATCTGAATTCCTTTTGCAACTTCTTTATGACTTTCATGAAATCCACCGGTTTGTTTGTGAGCTGTCCTATGTTTCTTTCCCAGTTGGAGTAGATTTTGTCGGCATTTTTAAAGATTCTTTCATGGTTGAATTCCTGGTTTATATCGCTCAATTTTCGTTTCACTAGATCCAGATCAACCGTATAGCCTTTTTCTAATATCATGTAAACGTCAAAGTAATCCCTAGGCTGATTTCTGGTTATCAGTGCCCTAACTTTTTCAGCCACGAGCTCTTCAATATTCAATGTGTTTACCCTAAATTCCGGAATGCTCTCATAGAAGTGTGGAACTTTTCTCCTCGCCGCATCTAGGATGAGGGAGGCCTTCCTGTTCACGTCGAGGATAATGTAGTCTGTTTTTTTGAAGAAGCTCTTGTAATGGACCTTCAGCCGGAGATAGTCAGATGTTTTCCTGTCAAATGCTTGTTTTGGGAATATTTTTCTATTTTCTTCGAGCATGTTTAGAATTTGGATCTGGATGCTGCTCATCTTTCCCTTGCAAGTGAAGTCCAGGTCCTCGCTTAGCCGCGTGTGGTCGAGATATATTTTGTTAAGGGCTGTTCCTCCCTTGAAGTAGATTCCTTCTAGGTCTTTAATGAGATAGAGAAGAGCGGTGAGAAAGTAGTCTTTCTCAAGGTAGATTAGGTTGAATCCCTTCTCGCCTGAAAGATATCGGAGCCTGTCCTCGGCTATTCTCTTGATCTCAGCCATTTTTCACTGGTCTCCTTTGACGCTATTTTGAAGGGGTGTTCTTTTATCCTCTGGGTAATGTAGCCCTTCATACTCTTTTGACGGATCCTCCGGTACAGAATTGTGAAGTTGAAGATTTTTCGTTGCCCTTGTTTTTTGTTTGTATATACCTCTATCTGGGTTGGTATCTGCTCGATTAGGCCCCAGTAGTGTGCGGCTGCCAATCCCCCGATGTAGTAGTCCTTGCCATTGAAAATTTCATCGATGACGATAAATGGGTGCTCGGACCAATGTCCCTTGTATGCTTTTATTGGTATAAGGTAGTACTTCGATTTATTCAACTTTATTATTCTGCCCTTTTTCTTGAGCCGGTGAATGTAGACTCTCATCTCGTTTACGGTTTTAAAGAAAGGTTCGATGTCCGCCATCTTGAAGAGATACTTGCTATTCAACTCCAGATAGGAAACAACCTCTATCTCTTTACTAGAGAGTCCCGGCATTTTGTCATTCATTTTGCTACACCAAAATTAAATAATTATTAATACTAATGTAACATATGCTATTTATATCTAACGGTTTTATTCCGCTAAATTTAAAAGTCCAAAATCTGCCAGATTTTTTATAGAAGGTAGCTCAACTGACCTGAGACTGCAGATAAAAAACGAAATTTGCACGCTACTTCAAATGCTCTTTTACAAGGCTCCTAAACTCACCACAGATTTTGTTTCCATCATGTTCTATCAAATTGCTCCATGCCTTATCATCGGCATCTGGATCCTTTTCCAGAAGGGCAAAGAATTCTTGAGAGAGGCTTCTTAACGTGGTTATTATATGAGCCTCTAGGAATTGCTCGTATGCCCTTGCTTGTTCCCTTATTCCTTGAAGTGAAACCCTCAAATCTTCCCTGAAATTATGGCCTGGTATATCGATCCCCCTATAATCCTCCCATAGGTCGCAGAAGGTTTGAATAGAGGCACGGAGATCTCCATGAGCGAGACTTTTCTCTTCCCTCTTCTTCAGGAATCTTTCAAGGATTCGGGGACCAAATCTTCTAAGTAGCTCAAAAACTCCTCCCCCTGTAAGAAAGGCAATGACATTATTCAAATCTAGACCCCAACTCCCTACCATACTAAGGGGTTGGCTTAAAGGATTATAAAGTTTATCTTTCTTTCTTTTTTATTTCATATCCCTTTAAGGTTAACTCTATTTGTTTGCTCACCGGGATGCCAGTAGTTTCTCTAACCTTTTCCATCTTCTCAATTATTTCCTTATCTACAGTGAAGCAAACTTGCCTTTTTTCTGTCATATTTTACACCTCTTTGTTTATAATGTAACTCATTATATTTAAATATTCCCCATTGCTTTATAATTAATCTAATTTAAATAACATTAAAATACATATATAAATTTTCTTAGTCAACTCCAAGCATCCCATATTTTTGATGTGAGACTAGGATTATGTATTCATTAAGGCCATACTCAGATAGATTAAAGATCCAAAATTTGGTTTTTTATCCCGATATCCCTCATCATCGGCGGACATATTTACAATAATCGGCGGTATAAAGGTTATCCTAGGGGAATATTCATTTTTAGCTTTAAGTTGAAGTACCATCTTGAACTTACAAACCATTATATGATATGGAAGAGAAGGAAATAATATGAAAACACGCACCGAAGAAATAAGGAAGATGATCCTCCCAATTCTACGACGTTACGATGTGGCAAGAGCTGCGATATTTGGGTCTTTTGTGAGAGGAGAAAGCAAAGAAGGCAGTGATATAGACCTCTTAGTGGAGTTTAAGGGTGAAAAAAGCCTTCTTGATCTTGCAGGTCTTAAGATAGCCTTGGAGGAATTATTGAAGATGAAGGTAGACGTACTTACCTACAACTCTCTCCATCCTCTTCTCAAAGAGACAATTCTAAGCGAACAAGAAGTGATTCTATGAAGAAAGATCCAAAAATTTTCATCTAACATGTATTGGAATGCATAGAACGAATTGAGGAATATATGGAAGGGATAACAAAGGACGAGTTTTTCGATTCTGTACAACTACAAGATGCAGTTATTAGAAGAATTGAGATAATAGGAGAGGCTGTTAAGAACATACCCACGGAGATTAAGGATAGATATCCAGACATCGCTTGGAAAGAGATAGCAGGGATGAGAGATATCCTCATACATGAGTATTTTGGCGTTGATTTAGGACTAACATGGAACGTTGCTAAAAAAAGATGTTCATGAGTTAAAACAAAGGATGTTGAAAATAAAAGAAAATTTATAGGAGAGATGACAAGGCCACCGCCAAAAATGAGTATAGTCGCAGAGAGGCTCTTATCCGAGCTGAACAATATAGAGAAAGAGGCGAAAGACGAGAATACTATTAAGGAGATTGTCTTATGGAAGATCAAGCTCCAGAGGGGAAGCCTTAGGGGTAGAGCTGAGTCCACCCCTCTGACCGACGGGGAGAAGGAGGAGGCTCTCACGGAATATCTCAGAGAAAGGGGCCTTAAGTGGCCGGGGATCGAGGATTAATATTCGAGAAGGTTTGATCAGCAAAGCCCAGATGATATCTTCAATTTGCCAGCAAACCCTTTATCGCCCCAGAGAACTCCTTAGCAGCCCTAGCTGGATCTTCTGCTTCGTAGATTCCCCTGCCTATTATCTCAAAGTCTGCCCCAGCCTTAATGGCGTCCCCAACTTTAGCGCCCTGCGCCTTAACTCCAGGTGATATTATCAGAAGGTCTCCCACCACCTTCCTCAGTTTTTTTATCCTTTCAGGACGAGTTGCCGGAGCCACTATCCCACGAGCATAGCCCTTAGCCAACGCCGCTATCTCCTCAGAACACTCCTCCATAAAGTCTCTAGCACCAGGATGGCTCATCTCAGCCACAACGAAGATAGATACCACATCAGAGCAAGCTTTTACCATGTCCTCGCCTACGAAGCCGTGCACTATGACGTAGTCCGCCCGCCCAGCAAGCTCACATATTCTGGCACTGATCTCTGGTATGTCGGCCACCTTGAGGTCTGCTATGACAGGCTTCCCAAAACGCTTGAGCTCCTCGATAATCCCTATGCCTGCGTTTAATATCAAGGGATAGCCCACTTTTATAGCGTCCACATAGCCCTTGACATCCTCACAGATCACTAGAGCTCTTTTCTTATCACCAACGTCCACGGCGAAGATAACTCCGTTTTCTCTTTTCAACTGCAACTGCAGTGCCTCCCAGCGAATATACTGTCTCTGCTAAAGTAGAAAGCATCTATACTATTTAAACTTAGAATCCTTACAGACAGAGAATCCGAACATAAGTCAACGATAAAAGGTAGGATCAGCAAGGAACTCTCTCCTTTACGCTGGCAACGAGAAGGGGTAATAGAACTGTGATATCCCCAATCACTGTTACTACGTTCTCCCTTCCTTTAACCTTCCCCCAAGAGATGCCCTCCTCCAGCTTAGCACCGCTGAGGCTTCCTGCTTCTTCCCTATCCATTGTTATCTGAATCCCGTAGTCCATGCCCCCCCGTAGGGAATTCGCAACCATTATGTAGTGCTTCGATACCCCTCCACCGAGGAGCAGTGCACCAGTCTTCTCAGCCTCGAATACCTCGTCGGTGAGGTCCTTCATATCCTTCACTGCATTCAGCACCAATCGGTGCTTCTGAGAGAAAAAGAAGAGCTGCAGGCCCAGCATGGAATCCATAATTGCTGGCGAGAACACCGGTACGCCCTTGTCTCTCGCAGCTTTCAAAAAGGAGTTTTCATCGTCTAGTCTGCTGCCTATCTCCTCTAAGAGACCCTTTATGGATAGATTCCCTCTCCGCTTCTCTGGTATAGAAGCTAAGATCTCCTGCGTCCGCTTCTCAAATACCTTGAAATCAGAGAGCTTGGCATATACGTTGCCTATCCTGCCGATCTTCTTCCTCCTGAGCTCCTCGTCGTCAGCAGAAAAGCTACCCACGTAATGACTGCCTTGAAAGGCCTCGATCATATCATGCACTATGTTGGCACCTGACGTGACTACCACATGGACATAGCCACACTTGATGAGATCTGTGATGACGTTCCTTAATCCAGACGGTACTAACGGACCTGAAATACCTAGGAAGACCTTGGCCTTCTTGGATAACATCTCCTCAAAGATATTAGCTGCCAGCCCCACGTTGCCAGCGCCGAGTACGCCAGTCTTTTCGTATTCCCTGACTAGAGCATCAGCACTCATCCCCTCCTCTAGTTCAATCTGCTTTACCTTTCTCATTTGCCGTCCTTCGCTTTTTTTTCCCCTTCAGCTGCTTCTCAATCTCGTCTATCTTGGCGTCGGTTTCCTTGACCTGCTCCTCAAATTTCTTTCTCTGGGAATCAGAAGACTGCTTGGTGATATCCCCCATCCGCATCTTCTTTTTGACGTTATCTATTCCCAGAACGTATTTCTCCCGCTCCTTCTTCAGCTTCCTTATGTCAGCCGCTAACTCGACCTCCTGCTTAACAGTATCCACCTTCTGCTCGAATCCCTTGAAGGTCTTCCTCTTTAGATCCCCGATTACCCTAAAGTCCTTCACCTTACCCCTGTGCTTCCTCTCTGTCCGCCTCACGTACAGCACCATGTTTGCGACCCCGTATATTACGATGCTCCCCAATAGGAGGAAGAAGGCGATGGCATAATAGTTGATTCCCTCTTCCGGTACCTCTACTCTAATAATCTGCGTCGGTTCTGCTTGTTCCTTCTTCATTTCCAGAAGCCGAGTCAGGTTCTCGGAGAGGCTCTTAGTTAGGTTCTCTCTGAGGATGTACTGCTCACTCAAGTTAGCCCCTAAAGCAGCGACTCTCATCTCTAAAGCCCTTTGGATCTCGAAGCTCACGAGGTTTCTCACCGCATTTGCCTTTACATAGGCTTCCTCGGCAAGTTCGTTAGCCGCTGATCCATGGAGATAGCTGTTGTAGTAGTCTCTCTCTGGGGCGCCCACGAATCGTTCCGAAGCTTTCAGTTCCTCTAAGGCTTGCTCATATAGTTGGGAGGCCTCCACATAAGTGTCTGAAGCTCTAGATACATTTGCCTCGTAAATTCCGGCGTTCTCCAGGCTTGAATTCGCCTCTTTCAAGCCAAAGGATACCTGGCTCAACAGAGCACTAGCAGAAGCGATTTTTCCTAAGGTGAGCTCCCTGTAGTCAGCGTACTCTACACGCACCGGGAAACCAAACGGCACTATTGTGAGATTCCTCAGCAAAGATAAGCGGTAGACTATGGACTCGCTTTTACCCCTCCTTTGGATGGTTGCAGGTGAAGTGATGTTGCCGAAGTAGTACCCATCCGGGGTTATTATCGTTATATTAGCCTCGTACTGGCACTCATTATAGTGATCGATGCAGTCCTTGATTGTCCCCCAGGGGTACTTCCCTATATCTGAAAACATGAACACATTTATCTTGTCTTCACTGGAAAGTCCCTCTTTCCTCAGGTACTTTAGTCCGACTTCCATGCGCTTCAGAATCACCACTTTCTTGAGGTCCACCGTCACTTTACTTGGATACACATAATCGGCGCTGAAAGAGGTCCCAGTTAAGCTTGAATATGCTTCTGCATCACTGGCATCGCCACGCACAAACTCCAGCGCCTCCGGGAAGACAAATGGGCTCCCGCCGTTCTTGAGTTTAAGGATCTCCACTACCTGATAGTTTTCCTCCCCTAGCTGGTAGGTCACATTGTACCGCGAGACATATAGCTGTGCTTCTACGCCCGGTAGTAGGGCTAGAGAGATTAAGAATATGATTAAGAATTTTTTCATCGCCTTACCATGGGAACTATTTTAATAAATAACTTTCTTATTTTTAACATAT
This sequence comes from Hydrothermarchaeales archaeon (SeqCode), assembly GCA_036444275.1. Classification (GTDB taxonomy): domain Archaea; phylum Hydrothermarchaeota; class Hydrothermarchaeia; order Hydrothermarchaeales; family JAZGAD01; genus JAZGAD01. The sequence continues at coordinate 77,429 of JAZGAD010000014.1, read as the reverse complement.
GCCTATGCCTGTCTGGGCTGGGAGTAATATGGAATAATGGACAAGAAGTTCGTAGCAGCATTCCTAGACATCAAGGACATAAATAAAGTGCCAGAAGATATAGCACCCTACGTCAACTTCAAAATCGCCTACGAGGGAAGGGAAATAAAAGGAGATGAGAAGGTGGCCATCTTTAACATCGCGGATACCTCGAGTTATGCAGTGGTATTCCTTGACCCAGGGAAAAGCATAGAGGACATTGCGGAGGAGGTCAAGAGGGAATCCTACGCAGTACTCCAGCCAGAGGGACGAGATATAATCAAGCGCGCGCTAAGATGACCCTTATTTAGGTTTCTCCATCAGCTTGTCCTTCTCTAGGAGATCCCCGCTGCTAGAATGGGGCCTCCTCGTTACTTGGTCCAAAGACTTCTCAATCTCTCTGGCTTGATCAGCGAGCTGCGCAGCATTTCGCAACATCTCGTGGGCTGCAGCTACTAGCGGGATGTATTCCTCGGGCTTCTTCAGGGAGAAACATGCCTTAGCGTTAAGTTCTCCCACCTTTTCGGCCATTTCATAGGCAGCCCTAGCCTTTGCCAGTGCATAGGGATTCTTTATGCCTGAGTGAGCCAATGCAACAGAGGCGTCAATCACCAAATGGGGGAGGCTCTTTGAGCCTATTGCTTGGTCAACTGCCTCATGTAAAGCTCTTAAAGCGCCGGTGACTGCTAAAACCTTGAGCATGTCCCCATTGAAGATACTCATCTCTATGGGATCCAAAAATTCCCTTCTCGCCCCGATCATAGCATCCCCGGTGACGAAAACGTATCCAAAACCCTTCTCTTCTAGTTTGTCCTTGATTTTCAGTCCTGGAGCATCCCCTATTATTACCGCCCTCTTACCCTTTAGACCCTGGATAATTTCTTGGGGGCCAGGGGCACCTGGGTTTGGCGTAGAGTATAAGATGAGGTCATAGCGCTCTCTCAGAATCTCCTGTAAGACACCTCTACATGCCTCGGGCGTCATCTTCGCTCCGCTGCCCACTACCCTGACCTCTAACTCCGCTCTATCTGCTCTTTCATCCAAGAGGAGTTCCAGCAGTAGGGAAGATGCTATGTTACCTGTCTTAGCTACTCCTATTTTCATATGAATCCTAGTTCAAGGTAGAGGAGTACCCTTTTTAATCTTTTTTAGATAATAGTAGGATTGCGATGGCAAAACTATTGGTCACATGTAGGAACCTCTACGGAGAGTCCCAGGCAAAACTCTGCCTTAGAGACGTTGTGGAAGAGGTAGTCATAAAGCCCACTGAATTCAGAGCCGTGCTCCATGTCGAAGCTGAAGGAGATGCACTGGAATTAGCCGAGATGGTTACAAGGGAATGCCCCTATGAGATAGCCAGAGCCGTGCCGATATTGGAAGAGGGGGAGAGTAATCTAAAGGCACTAGAGGAGCTGGCCCTTAGGGTTGCTCTTGAGTACATAAAGAAAGATGAGAGCTTCTGTTTCAGACTCCATAAGCGAGGCACCCATGGTCTAGAAAAAGACACGCCAGAAGTGGAATATGAAGTCGGCGGCGTTATCCATGATGCGCTGAAAAACAAGTTCAAGAAGAAGCCCAAAGTGGATCTCGATGACCCAGATGTAACGGTTGTGGCTGAGGTCCTGGGAGAAGGCCTGGAAGTTGGAATAGCCAGAAAGGTGTGGTCAGAAGACTGAGTAGTATTTGTGATAATTATTTTCTTTTTTCAAATAGCGTTGTAGAGAGTATCCCTCTGAACAGGCTCCCTACCTGCATCCAAAATCATCCTTTGCAGCTCCTCAGGGGTAGCCATTTCGACACGTATGCCTGCTGCCCTGGAGATATTCTCCTCCATGAGGGTGCCCCCTAGATCATTGGCACCGAAGTTTAGCATCACCTGGGCGAACTTCCTACCCAACTTTATCCAAGAGGCCTGAATGTTCCTGAAGTTGTCCAAGAAGATCCTGGAGACGGCGCAGACAAGCAAATCCTCTATGCCAGTGGCGCCAGACTTTGCAAGCCCTGAATGGAACAAAGGAGTATTGAAGTGCACGAAGGAAAGGGGTACGAATTCAGTGAAGCCATTGGTCTCGTCCTGTAGATCCCTAAGGATAGCCAAGTGCCTCATTCTCTCTTCAGGAGACTCGACATGCCCATAGAGCATGGTAGCAGTCGTTGGTATCCCGAGCATATGGGCTTCTCTCACTATATCCACCCACTTCCCACTGCTGATTTTTCCGGGACAGATAGTTTCTCTCACCGCATCGTCAAGAATCTCTGCCGCGGTACCCGGTATCGAGTCCAAGCCGTTCTTCTTCAAGTATTCTAGTGTTTCTCTTATGCTTATTCCGCTCTGTCTAGCGGCGTAATAGATTTCCATCGGGGAATACGCATGGGTATGTAGCGAATTTCCATTTTCTTTTATAGCGTTCAGCAAACCAGCATAGAACTCGACATCCACATCCGGATGCAGCCCACCCTGTATGCATACCTCTGTTGCTCCCATATCCTTGGCTTCTCGCGCTCTAGCTGCGACTTGAGGTATGTCCATGAAATAAGCGTCATCGTCGTTACTTTCTCTCCTGAATGCACAGAACCTGCATTTGCCTATGCAGATGTTGGTAAAGTTGATGTTTCTATTCACTACATAGGTCACTTCATCCCCTGCCCTCTCCTTCCTTAGCCTATCAGCTGCCAGGGCTACAGCTAGGAGATCATCTCCTCTAGCCTTAAGCAGGAGCAGTCCTTCCTCTTCACTTATCCTCTGACCATCTAGGGCTTTTTCTAGGATCCCGTCGATGTCAAGAGAGGCCTTCACTAACCTCATGTACTAATCCCTCTTCGTCTGCGTAACGCTCTATGAGTTCTCCCAGCCTAGTTGCATACCATCCTTGCCTAATATATTTCGGGTATATAGGTAGTCTCTCTTTTAAAGATACTCCCATCTCTGCTGCCACTGCTTTTACAGCTTCAATCTTAGGCCAATCGTACTCAGGGTTTATATAATCCTTTGTAACAGGGGATACTCCTCCAAGGTCGTTGGCACCGAATAAGAGGAAAACCTGCCACATGCGGTTAAGATTCGGGGGCACCTGGAGGCCTATATCGGGTAGGACTGCTCTAGCAGCTGCAACCACCTTAAGCATTCTTAAGAGAGACGGCCCCTGTTTATCCTGCATCGGGGTTCCCCTGTGAGGTCTGAAATTCTGGATAATAACCTCCTGGGTATGACCATGTTTCTCTTGGAGATTGCTTAGTGTCGATAGGGAGTCGGCTATCTCGCTGTCGGTCTCCCCTATGCCTATAAGCAGGCCTGTAGTGAAGGGAATCCTCAGTTTTCCAGCATCCTCCAGAACTTTAATCCTTACTTCAGGGCGCTTGCCAGGGCTGAATTCATGGGGCATGCCCTCTTGGCACAGCCTAGCACTCGAGTTCTCCAGCATCAATCCGAGGCTTGCATTTACCTCTTTCAAAGCCTTCATCTCCCCGTAGTTCATCACCCCTGGATTCGAGTGAGGCAGAAGTCCTAGCGCTAGGGCATCCTCACAAAGATCGTAAAGGTATTCTATAGCCGAGGAATAACCCCAGGATTTTAGTTTCGTTTTTATCTCCTTTACACTCTCCGGCTTCTCACCGAAGGTGAACAACGCTTCCTTGCAGCCTTCCTTCCTCCCGGACGTCAGTACATCTTTCACCTGGCGCCTGCTCATTATCATGGGCTTGTCAGACCTGAAGCCGCAGTAGCTGCATCTATTCCTACATGCATTAGTGAGAGGTATGAAGACATTCTTAGAATAAGTCACCCTACGAGGTAAAGCCATTGATATAATCTCTGAAAATTGCGCCTCCGGCTGTTCTAGGAGTTCTAGGGATATCTCTTTCGCTCTCACTCCCTACTCTCCATCATCATTTATGTAATTCCCTGGGTAATCTTTGGATTCCTAGGCATCAATCATAATCCTGCTCTTCTTATTATCTCTCCCACAGCCCAGTCCATACCAACAGGCATGATATGGGCACCGGCGAAGCCCAGCTCCTTTATATCTTTCAGCAATTGAGCAGTTATCTCGATTGTGGCCTCCTTTATGTCCTCGGCTCCCTCTAGTTTATTCATTACCTCAGTTGGCACGACTACGCCTGGTACGTTCTTTGCCATGAACTTGGCCATGCCCAGTGATTTGAGGGGTGCGATGCCAACCAGTACAGGGATATCGAGATGGGAGATAGCATCCTTGAGCCTTTCAAGCACAGATGTATCATAAACCACCTGCGTCTGGGCAAACTCTGCACCTGCGTCCACCTTTTTCTCGAACTTGATTATCTCTGGTTCCAAGGGTGTTATTCCAGGGCTTAACGCAACCCCTATGTGCATCTCAGGTGCAACGTCGAGGTCGTTTCCTACCATATCCTCCTTCTCGCCTACCATCTTCCTTATCAGGGCTACTAGTTGAACGGAGTCAAGATCAAAGACAGGCTTGGCTTGGGGATGGTCACCTAAGCGGGGATGGTCTCCTGTCAAAGCTAGGACATTGTGCATCCCTAAGGCGGCAGCACCTAAGAGGTCTGACTGTATACCTATCCTGTTCCTGTCCCTGCATGTTACCTGGTACACTGCTTCCAGGCCAACCTCGTTCTGGATTATGTGACAGGCCGCCAGGGTATTCATTATCACTATACCCAAGGGATTATCAGTTACATTGGCAGCAACAACATGGTCCTTCAATAATTCGGCTTGATGGATTATGGTTTCCCTGTTAGCCCCCTTCGAAGGGTCCACTTCACCGCTGATAGTGAATTTCTTAGACTCCAAGGAGTCCATCAGGTTGCTAAAACTCATGCTTCAGCCTCAGTCCGCCTTGGATGAGTCCTCAAGGAAAAGTCCTTCGGGGATTTTTTGTCCTTCATCAGCTCTACCTTACCCATAGACGAAAGCCGATCATAGATGAGGACCCATGCGCAGTCGTTCTCCCTGTTCACCTCGCATTTACCGTTATATACACCGCCACAGGGACCATTCATATGTGCCTTAGGGCAACGTGTCACTGGACATATACCTCCAGTCGAATGCAGGATGCAATTGCCACAGGCCATGCACTGCTCATAGAACATAGCTTCTTCACGCCTACCCATGAACTTGGTATCCGTTGCAGGTACCACAAACTTGGAATCTGCTGCCTTTGCCAAGGTCTGCACTCCAACGCCGCAGGCCAGAGATAGAATGGCTTCTGCTTTTTCTAATTCCCCTGCCTCTATGCCCTTCGTATTCTGTGCAACCAAATCTAGACCAACTTCCACTGGCTTCCAGAACCAGGAGCACTGCCTACCAGTTGCGCCTTTTGCTACTATCCTTTTCCCCGCGGCTTCGAGTTTGTCAGCTAGCCGCTCTACGTTTTTCAGCATACCCACTCCATAGCAACCTGAGCAGCCCACGATTGCAACATCGGTGTAGGGCGTGAGAATCTCTAGGATATCCTTTAGGGCTTTTTCTTCGCTGACGATCATGGTCCAAGCTTTAATATCTAACGTATTAATAGTTTTTTAGATGCGTGTCATAGCGATCTTGCCTGTAAAGCTCAGCAGCCAGAAAACCCGGCTTGCTGGAGAACTCTCGGAAAAAGAGAGGGAAGAACTAGTTATCTGCATGTTGAAGGATGTTCTAGATTCTCTTAGCAGTGTGGATGATATAGTGCTAGTCGGTCCTAAAGAGCTAAGGCAGATGCTAGAGGGTTATGACTTTGAATTAATTGTGGAGGAAGGGAGAGGCTTGAATAATGCTGTGAGACTCGGAAATAAGCACGCAATGGCAAGGGGGGCAGACGCAACCCTCTTCATCCCAGTTGATACACCACTGCTAGAAGAAAGGCATATTATTGATATTCTACATCTGGGAAAAGAACATCAAGTTGTGATCTCACCTTCGAGACGGGAGGGCACTGGAATCCTTTTCAGGAGGCCTCCAGATGTAATGAGGGGCAGATTTACCAAGACGAGTTTTTTGGACCATAAAAGAGAAGCCGAAAATAAGGGTGTGGAGATGTTTGTCTACGATTCTTTCTCCCTATCACTGGACATAGATACCCCTGAGGACCTAAGGGACTTTCTAGCATGCGAAAGCCACACCAGGACGCATGAGTTCCTCAGCAGGTTGAAGGTAAGATTCTAATTTAGGTTGGGCGCTCACCCAATGTAACTTGAGTAGTTTTCTCTTCCTCTTCCCGTATGTATTTCACTTCCACAGTCTCATCTACTCTATGAGCTAGGATGACATCTACCAGCTCCTCTATATCTTCTAACTTCTCGCCGTCCATCTCTATGATTATATCCCCCAAGATGAAGCCTTCTTCACCAGCTTTCTCTACTGTGCCCCTGAGCCCGGCTTTATCTGCTGGACTATCTGGTATGGCCTCGATTATTAAAACACCCTCTTTGATGCTGGTTCCAAATTCTTCAGCCATCTCAGGTGTCAGAGACGTACCCGTTATGCCTAGCCATGGGTAACTCACCTTTCCACGCTCTATAAGCTCTTGGGATATCCTTTTGGCAGTGCTAATAGGTACAGCGAAGCCTATTCCCTGGAAGCCCTCTGTAGTCGAGATGATGGCTGTGTTAATCCCTATTACCTCCCCCCTAGAATTCAGCAGTGGGCCACCACTGTTACCTGGATTAATCGCTGCATCTGTCTGGATTATACCCTGTATCAAGAAGCCGTTCTTAGCTTCCAGGCTCCTATTCAAAGCGCTTATTACTCCAACGGTCACAGAATTCTCTAGTCTATAGGGGTTTCCTATAGCGATAGCGAGTTGGCCAGGCTTTAGCGTGCTAGAGCTTCCCAGCTTTGCCGCCTTCAACTTAAAGGCTACATCGATCTTTATAACTGCGATATCAGAGCTGGGATCTGCACCTATCAACTCGGCTTCGACTTCTTCTCCATTGGAGAGTGTAACAGTAAGCTCTTCTGTATTCTCTACAACGTGATCATTGGTAACGATGTAACCGTCGCTGCTTATTATAAGACCCGAGCCTGCACCTTCTACGGGTCTGAGGCGTCTGAACATATCTCTCTCCAAAGATCGAGATGTGATGAAGACTACAGAGTCCTTGACGTCCTCAAAGATAGCAGTTACCAAGCCCTCTTTACCAGTGGTCTCATTCACCACCAACGTGGTGACGGTCGAGGGAGGAAGATTAGAGATAGCTCTGTCTACATATATCGTGACCCCGCCTAAGAGTATAAGCCCTGTGATGATGCTGCTCAACAACGCTATAGCCGCATATTTCTTGAATTCTCCCATACCCTTCACCCTCTTCCTTCAGCATATGGTATATTAAATTTAAATAGTTATTCTAACCAAGCTTCTAGCATGATTTCGAGAGACGACATTCTAGAGGTGCTGAAGGACTACGATGACGATATCAGCATAGGTGTTATAGGCAGCCATTCAGCATTGGAGATAGCCCATGGGGCGAAGCAGGAGGGCTTTCCAACAGTAGTGATATGCCAGAAAGGCCGGGATAAGACCTATACCAAGTACTATAAAGGACTCTTCGACGAGGTGCTAGTCCTTGATAAATTCATCGACATGATAAAAGAAGAGAATCAAGAGCAACTGCGTCAGCTGAACACCATCTTTGTGCCCAGCAGGTCGTTCTCTGTTTATGTAGGCTACGATAACATAGAGAATAAATTCTTGGTTCCAATGCTCGGCAACCGCTATATGCTGCGTTGCGAGGAGAGGAATGAGCCCAGGAATCAATACCACTTGCTTGAAAAGGCAGGAATAAAGATGCCCAAGATATTCACTTCGCCTGAGGAGATAGACCGCCTCGCCATAGTCAAGGTAATGGAGAAGGATAGCGTGGAACGAGCCTTCTTCTATGCCTCCTCGCCCAAGGAGTTTGAGGAGCGTGCAATGGAGAGGATAGAGAGGGACATAGTAGATGAAGAGGAGTTAAAGAAGGCGGTGATAGAAGAATACGTCGTCGGAGCGAAGTTCAATGCCAACTTCTTCTGGTCGCCACTGACTAGAGAACTTGATTTACTGGGCTTTGACCGCCGCATCCAGACGAATCTTGACGGCGTCCTTGATCTTCCAGCTACTGCACAGAGGGAGGTAAAGGTCAGGGTTCAAAACATAGAGATCGGGCACTGTGGTGCTACAATGAGAGAGTCGCAGATAGAGAAGATATTCGACGCTGGCGAGAGATTCGTCAGTGCCTGTGAGAAGGAATATCCGCCTGGCATGCTCGGTTTGTTCGCACTTCAAGGCGCTGTTGACAAGAAGCTGGATTTCTATGTCTTCGATGTGAGTCCCAGGATACCCGGCTGTCCATGTGTTGAGCCCACATCACCATACATGAAGTACAAATACTTGAAGGAAGTCGGCCCTGGTAGGAGGGTCGCCATGGAGATAGATGCCGCGAGAACAGAGGATAGGTTAGGGGATATTGTAACATAGGTCAGGAACAAGATGATATCTAGAGACGAGATGCTGGAGCTCTTTAAAGACTACCGTGAGGTCACAGTTGCAACTTTGGGTAGCCATTCAGCACTGCAGATCCTGAAGGGCGCTAAAGATGAAGGCTTCAAGACGCTTGCCATATGCAAAACCGGCCGGAGTTCAATTTACAAGAGATTTAGAGTAGCTGACGATATTATCACTGTAGGAGATTACAGGGATATGCTCCAGGAGGATGTGCTGGAGAAACTAAGGGACAAGGGCTGTGTATTGGTGCCACATGGCTCTCTAGTAGCATACCTAGGCACAGAGAGCGTGGAGAAAGAACTTAGTGTCCCTCTCCTCGGGAATAGAGGTATTTTGAGGTGGGAGGCTGACCGTAAGCTGGAGCGTCAGTGGCTGGAGAAGGCGGGTGTAGAGATGCCAAACGAAAACAAGGACCCTAAAGATATTTCGGTACTTTCCATCGTCAAATTCCCGGGTGCTAGAGGGGGAAGAGGATATTTTCTAGTGAACAATTACTCAGATTTCGAGCACAAGTCTAGGGAGATGCTGAGGAAGAAACGCATAAGCCGCGAGGACCTAGAGAATGTCACGATACAGGACTACATTGCAGGGGTGAACATGTACATATCATACTTCTATTCCCCACTCCAAGAAGAAGTGGAACTCTTCGGGATGGACAGACGCTATGAAGCGAATATAGATGGTCTTACAAGAATTCCGGCAGCAGAGCAGAGCGACTACGTTGAGCCCAGCTATGTCGTGGTCGGCAACACTCCACTCGTCGCTAGGGAATCTTTGCTAGAGAAGGTGCTTGAGATGGGTGATAACCTGACGAAGGTCTCTAAGGAGATAGCGCCCCCAGGCATGATAGGTCCTTTCTGCCTTGAGACCATGGTAACCCGTAATCTGAAATTCATAGCCTTCGAGATCTCAGCTAGGATAGTAGCTGGTACGAATCCCTATATGGATGGCTCTCCATACAGCTATATCCTCCACGGCGCCAACATGAGCATGGGGCGGCGCATAGCTGTGGAATTGAAGAACGCGCTGAAAGATGGCAAGGAAGAGCTGCTCATTACATAAAGTTGTGAAGCCTGAGGTCCATGTGATATAAAGGTAAAGTGAAAACGATGGACATAACTCTTGTTGCTTCGGATTCCTTGGGCACACGGAGCATGGCCACCTTCGTTGAAACAAAGGATTGCAAGATATTCATCGATCCCGCTGTAGCGCTGGGTCCATCCAGATATAAATTGCCCCCGCACCCCATTGAGTTGCGCAGAATGGAAGAGCACTGGGAGGCGATAAAAAGACTTGCCAATAAGGCTTCAATCATTATAGTAACCCATTATCACTACGACCATCACGATCCAAACGAGCCAGAACTCTATAAGGATAAAAACGTCTTGCTGAAGCATCCAACAGAGAAGATCAACCGCAGCCAAGCAGCAAGAGCCGAGTTCTTTCTGGAGCAATTAAGCGGGCTACCCAAGAGCCTGGAGTATTCAGATGGAAGAGAGTTCAAGTTCGGAGAGACCACGATAAAGTTCTCTCCTCCGGTATTCCATGGTCCAGGGCCAAAGCTGGGGTATGTAACCCAAGTTGCTGTAAGAGTGGGTGACGACTGCTTTCTCTTCACTTCAGATATAGAGGGCCCATGTGTCGATGAACAGGCTGAGTTTATCCTAGATGAAGACCCCGGGATTATATACCTAGATGGGCCTCTGTCATATATGTTGGGCTTCAGGTATTCCCAAAAAAGCTTAGATGCTTCTCTAGAGAATATCTCCAAGATACTCAGAGAAACAAAGGTGGCGAAGCTCATTATTGATCACCATTTTCTCAGGGATATTAAGTGGAGGGAGAGGCTGCAACCTGTTTTGGAGGTTGCTGAAGAAGAGGGCAAGAAGATACTGACTGCTGCTGAGTTTCTGGACAAGGAGAACGAGATGTTGGAGGCTAGGCGAAGGGAGCTATATAGTACGGGGGTGAACTAGAAATGGGTGTCTGCTCTTACTGCAACGCTGAGGAAACAATGCCCTTTACCTGCAAGTTCTGCGGGTCCCAGTTTTGCGCAGATCATCGCTTACCAGAGAACCATACATGCATCGGGCTAGAGAAGTTCAAAGAAAACAGGAGCAAGGCGCCTGAGAAATGGATTTATGAGCCCTTCCATGAGAGACATAAAAAGAAGGCTGGCCGGGAGATAAAAAAGCCCTTGAGAGATAGGTTATCAGAGCTGGTACGTGGTTTAGATCCCGAGAAAATCATCTACATCATTCTGGCGGTCATAGGTACGATATTGCTAGTAGAATTAATTAGAATTGTCCTGTGAAAAATTCCCTCTCCAATTCTTGAAAGCTGGCCCTCCTCTCGGCTACTGAGCTACCACCGAAACCTACTTTAAGGAAAAACTCAAATCCATACTTGCCAGGTCCTGTCGGGCTGAGACAAGCTTTTCCAGAACTGAACTCTATAAGCTTTGGATGATAATATGGATGTGCTCATAAGAAACGGCACCATTGTGACCATGGATGAAGGGAGGCGTATCTTAAAAAAATGTTCTATAGGGATAGAAGAGGGCAGGATAACAGAGATCGCCGAGGAGATAAAAGGGGAGGCTGACTTCGTCATAGATGCGAGCAGAAAACTTGTCCTGCCTGGGCTGATAAATGCACATACTCACTTACCCATGACCTTGTTTAGAGGTATCGCCGATGATCTCCCACTGAACAAGTGGTTAAAAGATGAAATCTGGCCCATAGAATCCTTGCTTGAGGGAAAGCATGTCTATGCTGGCTCCCTGTTGGGCTGCCTTGCGCTGATTAAGTCCGGCACCACCTGCTTCAATGACATGTACTTCTTCATAGACGAGATAGCTAGGAGTGTGAAGGAAGCAGGGATCAGGGGCGTGTTATCCTGGGCCATGATAGACCTGGGCGATGAAGAGAAAGCCAAGAGGTTCATCGCTGAAGGTGAGGAACTGATTAAGAAATACCAGAACAAAAAGGAAGGGAATCGCGTTAGGATATTCCTCGGACCACATGCGCCCTATACATGCTCCCAGGAACTTTTAGTGAAGTCCAAAGAGTTGGCAGAGAAATATCATACAGGCCTCCATATCCATGTTAGCGAGACGAGCGACGAGGTAGAGAACTCTGTAAAGGATAAAGGGTTACGTCCCTTTGAGTACCTTGATAAGATCGGTTTCCTTGGTAGCAATGTGGTGGCAGCTCACGCTACTTGGGCGTCTAAAAAGGAGATAGGGATCATGAAGAAGAGAGATGTGAAGGTCGCTCACAATCCAATATGCAATATGAAGTTGGGTTCAGGCGTTGCTAGCGTGCCTGAGTACTTGGATGCCGGCATCACAGTCGCTCTAGGTACCGACGGTCCAGCGAGCAACAACAACCTGGACATCTTCGAGGATATGAAGATCTGCGCCCTCCTCCACAAGCTTAACAAAGGGGATGCCTCCGTAGTGCCGGCTCAGCGCGTGCTGGAGTTTGCCACTATAAACGGAGCTAAAGCGTTGGGCCTGGAAAAGGAGATAGGCTCTCTGGAGGTAGGTAAGCGCGCTGATGTAATATTGGTGGACCTAGATAAGCCGAACCTAACACCGCTTACAAATCCTGTCTCGCACCTCGTATATGCCGCTAGTGGCAGTGATGTTGACACCGTAATTGTTGACGGCAAGATACTCATGGAGAATCGACAGATGCGCACGCTGGACGAGGCAGAGGTGCTCAAGTTCGCCTATGAGGAGGCGAGTGATTTGTTGGGTAAGGCTGGGAAGGGAGATAGGCTATTCTAATCCAGTCTGACCATGTACAGCATATTTTCAAAATAGAAATAGTACTAAAATAATCTCGTTCCCGGCACCTTTAAAGGACCATTTGAGCATATCGAAGTACGTTATCTAAGGGGCGGCTGGAAGCGCTTGAATAATTTTCTCCTCCGCGTGCATTATACAACCAGGACAAGAACCAGGGACTCAGCCAGGGTTAACCCAGGTAATTAGCGTGACAGAGTCTCCAAAGCCAGAAAAATCTGTCGAAATAAATCTTATATTTCAAGCTCTGTTACGCACCACGTAATAATTTGTAGTCGTTAATAAGATAGGAAAATTATGGGCAAGGGAGACCCGAGTTTTGTGCACCACCCCAAGTGCTCTTACCTCCTTCCCAGTCTCCTTTGTCCGCTCTCTTTTTCTCAACTTTTTCAGAGTGCTTGATATTTATAGCTTTCGAATTCGTTCCTCATGCTGATAAGCTTTATAAGGCATATCCAAAGGGGAAACCTAACAATGAAGGCCTGCCGGTAATTGACAATATTTTCGAGTTTTTTATTTAATAGGCGTCCTAGTTGGTTCAGGAATCAGGACGACTTACAGGACCAACCGGGACGGGGAAAAATAAACAAACTATATATGTCCGTTTTCCTTTTTCTTGATTTATGGCCGATGGCAACAGAATAGCCTTAATTATTCTTGAGGACGTTCCAGTTGAAATAAAGGTACTTCTAGTTTTACTTGTGGTAATTCTCATTTTCATTTTGATTCTAGTTACTCAAAAAGGGGGCCCATTAAAAACTTTAATTGGTATAGAGGGACTGGAACTTAGTTTCTACCAAGATGAAATACCAAATCTCCCGAAATCAGACCTGATTAGGCAAAGTTTTGAGAAGAGCATCGACTGTTTCAATCAAGAAAGATACAATGATGCGTTGGCATTCCTTAAATATGCCTTGGAGGAAAACCCCGCAAGAGAGGAGAAGACAGCTATCTACAACTTCATTGGGCTCTCTCACATGACACTCGGAAACCTCCCAGAAGCCGAAGAGAATTTTTCTAACGCCTTAGATAATGCGATGGAGCCCCTAGGAGAAGCCATTGTTAATGGAAACCTCGGAATCGTCTACAATATAAAAGGCGACCTCGACAAAGCAATCACACACCACGAGAAATCACTAATGATCAATGAAGAACTAGAAAGAAAAGAAAGCATCGCAAAAGACTACACCAACCTAGGAAACCTCTACAGAATAACAGATAACTTAGACAAAGCAATACAATGGTACGAGAAATCACTAAAAATCAATGAAGAACTAGAAAGAAAAGAAAGCATCGCAAAAGACTACACCAACCTAGGAAACCTCTACAGTATAAAAGGCGAACCCGACAAAGCAATACAATGGTACGAGAAATCACTGGAACTTGCATACCCCAATGGATTTTTGGATGTAATCAAGATTGATTTACCCTATGCCTTAGAGATTTACACTAATCAGAATAAACTCGATAAGGCGAAAGAGTTGAAACAGAAGTTCAAGGAAAAATACCCTCAACTCGAAATCTAAATTAATTTTTACCATCCACTATCATCAATGTAGAAACCAGAGCTAATCAGGATCATCCTCAAACATCGTAGCAGTGAGACATGGCTTCCTTAGCGCCCTTTTGAATATGAATGCCTCTACAAATGCATTAATTAGCACCCACAAATTATACAAAACGACTGAGAAGGGGAAAAAAATAGGCGTACCTGATAGTTCTTTAGGGCCGTCCTTGTCTTGAGCCACTTCTTCATGCAGGCTGGTCTCGATACCCCATCGTTTGCCGTACGGAATGGCAACGAAAACTTGATTTCGTTTGAATGCTTTTATACTCTCATCTTTTTTATTATACACCCCCAAATTTTGAGGACACCTTCTGTGTTGTTGGCCTATACCTTTACTTGTCGCTCTACTGTTCGAATTGCTGTATTAGTGTTGGTTTTATTTTGTCGCAATTGGAGTGAGCTACAATGTACCAAACTAGCCGGCCGGCTGGACCATAAGCTATATATAAGCACCCTTGATGCCCTCTTTAATTAAATTAATTTAATACATTTAGAGGCTGGAACATGAAAGTCTTAACAGGACCGCATCGAGAGCCGATGACTACGATTACGATCGGCACACGGACAGCGGAAACCATCAGGAGATTGGTAGGGAAGATGCAACTGCGAACCGGCAAGACTGTTACCCAAAGAATGGTGGTAGATGCGGCATTAGAAGCGTATACGAAAAAATTAAAGGAGGACGAGAAATGATAGAGTTTGGAAACTTTGGAGAAGGCTTGCTCTACCAGGGAAAAACTGGTGACCTCTTTGCCTTCGATAGAGGAGACCTAGGACTGAGGGACCAAAGTATATCTAGAGCTAGGAGGCTTGACAGCGACGCACTAGACGACCTACAAGTAGAGATCCGGCAAAAACTACAAGGAAAGAGGGAAGAATTCAAAACGCTTGCGAAGAAATTGGACCTAGAACTCCCAGAAACTGCTGGCCCGGAGATCCAAGAGATTATGAGGCTTGACAGCGACGCCTTAGACCAACTAGAGATAGAGATACGGCAGAAACTACAGGAGAAGAGGGAAGAATTCAAAACGCTGACCTTGGGTTGGACACAGCGAAACGCAGCCCCAGAGTATATAAGCTAAGAATTTGAAGCGTCTTAGTCTTCGATTCAATTCGAAAGCTCTGACCTAGGGGAGACGAGGTAGTAAGTAAAGTAGAATGCATGCTATGTACTTCCCCCGTACCCTCATTAGACTTAGACCCTAAAAAAGTGCCAACAATACGGTGTCAGTTAGCTTCACAGCCTTTCTCTCAATTCCTCGATACTGCGGGATATATTCGTCAGCTTCTCCGTATAGCTCGCTTCCCTCATACTGCGTTCTGTTTCATCAAAACTAGCAGTTGGAAGCCTCTCCAATAATTTTTCGGTCGATTTCTTCTCAATTTCCAGCATTCTTAATTCTTTTTTGATCTTTAACTTCTCCGCTTCCTTTTCAGCTTCCTCTAGTCTTTCCCTTTCCCCCATTACAGGTTTTTCCTCGATTATTTCCTCGGGTCCGCCCTCAACTGTTCTTTTCAATTTTGCTAGCCTTAGGGAGGCCGCCTCCTTCGCGTCTACCTCTTTGGTACCTTCCACAGGTGTCTTCTCCCTTAATTCTCTTAATTCCTGCTTCAGGGAGGAGGAAACATCCAAGAGTTTTTCTATCTCGCTGGTCTTTGCAGAGATGGTCCCCTCCTTTTCCTCCAAGGCTTTTTTCTGTCTCTCTACCTGGATCTCTAAGTCTGATACCTTCTTGTCATAGCCGACGACCCTGCCCTGATTTACGGTTATATCCTCTGTCAGGAGGTCTAACTCGTCCTCCAATGTGAGTTCCTTCTTACCACCAAATAATCTCTTACTCAAGCTCTTTCTTTGCCCTTCTTCGATACCTATAGCTGACCTTAAGGCGCCTATTTTACCGTGTAGACGGCCGATCCTATCCTCGTATTCCTCTACCCTGTCCTCTTTGTTAGTTACATCCCTCTTCATACTCTCCAAGAGCTCGCTGAGGGACGCAGATTTCTTCTTCAACTCTTCTACCAATGCCTCCTTTGAAGAGAGGATACTCGTCTTTTCCTCCAGCTCTATCTTCATCTTCTTTGATTCCTTGCCCTGCTGCCACCAAGTAGCCTTTATGGTGCTCAGCTCGTCCTCCTGGGCAGCTGCAGCCTGCTTCAAGTCTTCAACCTCCGAAGTCTTTAAAGATAGGGTATCCTTCTGCCCCTCAACAGTCACCTTCAACTTGCTAAGCTCGGCCTCTAAATCCTCGAATCTATCCGTATCCTCAAGCTCTCTGACCCTCTTCGTAGTCCCTTGCAGCTGCAAATCCCTCTCCTCTAGCTGGCTCCTCAAATCATCTACCCGAGACTCAGCTCTGCCTAAATTGTTAGTGATTTTACCTATAACCTCCTCCTTTTCTCGAAGCTCTTTCTCCAGCCTCTTCTGCTGGTTCTCTGCATCGGATATGTGGTCCCCAAACGTAGAGAGCCTCTTTTCTCTATCAGCCACATCTTGCCGCATACTCTCCAATACCTCGTTGAGGGACGTAGTTTTCTTTGTCAACTCCTCTATCAAGCCCTCCTTCGAGGATAGGATGCCCGTCTTCTCCTCCAGCTCTATCTTCATCTTCTTTAATTCCTTGCCCTGCTGCCACCAAGTAGCCTTTATGGTGTTCAGCTCCTCATCTTGGGCAGCTGCCATCTGCTTGAATTCCTCTGCCTGAGAACTCTTTATAGCGAGGGTATCCTTCTGCTCCGTAACAGTCACCCTGAGCTCGCTGAGCTCTGCCTCCAACTCATCCAGCCGAGTCGTATCCTCCATCTGCTTCAGCCGTTTATTACCCCTCTCCAGCAACCGCTCCCTATCTTTCAACTCCCTCCTTAGTTCGCTTACTTCTACCTGCATGCGATCGAGGGCTTTATTCACTTTCTTTATGTCTAGGTTCTTCGCAAAGATTACATCGTCCTTCTCTTCTATGTCTTTTCTCAGCTCGTCCAGCGCCCCCTTTAGGGGGAGAAGCCTCTCCAGATCCACCCTCAGCGTGGCGTTTACCCCTGATAGTGAATCCGCTTCTGCCTTAAGAGCGGATATATCCTTTTTTAACTCCTCGATCTTGTTTGCAGCGTATGAGAATCCAATATCAGGGCTCTCTCTTTCAAAGATCTTTAAGAGCACATATTCGCCTTCCGACTCCTCGATCCCTACATCATCCTCGAATCCGGGTGGAAGGCCGTAGTCCTCCTCGATATATGGTTCCCCATAGTCCTTTTCCTTGCGGCGGATGACAGATCTGATCTTTTCCTTTAGTCGAACCATTTTAATCACATCAGGGCGCTGCCCTCTCTTTCAGCTTCTTTAACTCAGCTTGAGTCTGAGATATCTTCTCTAGCCTATCCCCATATCTCTTTTCCATTTGCTCTCGTTTTCTATAATCCAATTCAGCGGAAAGACCATCAAGGAGGTTCTGAACCACCCCCCTCTCGGTCTCTATTACATTCAATTTATTCTCGATAGAAGCGGCATCTAATTTTTCAAGCGCCAACGATGGTTTTGGGGTAGGTGCTTCTGCCTTAACAGTTACTGCTTCTGGCTTTACCGCTTGCTCTGCGGCAACCGGTACTTTCACAGGCGTCGGAGGCTCTGGTTTAAC
Organism: Hydrothermarchaeales archaeon (SeqCode); assembly: GCA_036444275.1. Classification (GTDB taxonomy): domain Archaea; phylum Hydrothermarchaeota; class Hydrothermarchaeia; order Hydrothermarchaeales; family JAZGAD01; genus JAZGAD01. Next base: position 59,942 of record JAZGAD010000014.1, on the reverse strand, counting down.
TACTCTCGCTTCTACCTTCGGCTCTATCCTAGGCTCTACTTTTGGTTCTATCCTCGGCTTCACAGGCTCCACCCTAGGCTCCACCTTAAGCTCTGGCTTAACTACTTTCGGTTCGGGCTCTACTCCAGCGGGCGGCGGAATCGGTTTAAATTCTGGGAAAGCCTCTGCCTGCCTCTCAAAGGCTTTCTCAAATTCTCCTTTTTCTGCCCCTATTTCTAGTGGCGGTGCCTCAAACGCAGGTGCTTCTGCTTTGAATTCCTCTGGAGCTGGAATCAGAGGCTCAGGCACCTCTATCTCTGCCTCCAATTCTTCCTCGGTGGGCATAGTCTCAGCAAACTTCTCCAGTTCCTGCTCGACTTCCACTTCTAGAGAGCTCACCAGGTGGCCCAGATCTGTCTTTATAGACTCTTTGATGCCTTTGAGCATCTCCTCGTTCTTCCGCTTCACCTCTTCGTAGCTCTCCTTGGAAATTAATTCTTTTTTGTAGTCCTCATCAACACTCATCATGAGCTCCATGATTCTCCTCCTCTCCCCTGCAAGCTCCCTCACCCTCTCCAGCTCAGGCATCCCTGTGCTGAGTTCCTTCATCCTTCTGCCCAGGTCGCTGCTTACCTCATCCAGCTCCTGCATTCTGATCTTCTTTGTCAGGAAACGCATCGAGGCAGCGAGACCCTCGATCTTGTCCTCGAATTCAACAACTGTGGGAAGCCTATCTGTCCTTTCTGCTACGTCGCCGAGCTTTAATTCGAGCCTGTCCGTCGATTTCACAAGCTCCTTGGTCAGCTCGTCTGCCTTCGTTATCTTCCCCTTGTACTCCTCCAGCTCTAGGATCTTCTCGTTCAGCTCTGAGAAGATGCTCTCCACCTTCCCAGCAAGCCTATCTGTGTATCTCTTACTGTCCTCTATATCTGAGATCTTCTTCTTCACATCCTTGGCCATCTCCACGAGGTTCTCAAAGCTCTTTATCTTCTCCATCACATCTCTGAAAGCTCCGACCTCCTCACCGAGCTTTGCGATCATGTTCTCAAGTTTCTCTACCTTGACCTTGTTCTCGATGATCTTCTTCTCTTTCTTTTCTGACTCCTTTACAAGGGCCATTGGATCTAGTTCTTTCACCAGGACTTTTATCTTCTCGAAGTCCATCTCCATGTTCCGCGAGGTCCGCTCCCTCTCCAGGAGCATGGTGCGCAGTTCGCCTATCTGCTCAGACAGCCTGGAGGATCTCTCGTCAGTGGTTTCTCTGAATCTATCCACTATCTCCAGCTTTCCATCTATCTTCTCAAGCTTGAGTAAGATCTCCTGTAATGTCGGGTCCCTCTCTTCGTCAGCCATAGCACGCACCTGTTTCTTTAATTACCTCATCTGCCTTTCCACGTTGCCCTCCAATGACTCCACGTAGATCTCGGCCATCCTAAACGCACCCTGCTTGAGCTTGTCATTCGCGAGCTTGAGTTCGAGGTCGAGGTCGAAAGTATCTATCCCTTTCGCTTTCATATCATCTATTATTAGCTCGCATTTTCGTAACCTCGCATCATATTTCTTGTATGTCTCGAGCTCCGCTTCAGGGATCTTGTGGGGCGAATGCAACAAAGGCCTGAAGTTGACGAAGTAGGGCTTACCATCGTTGTACTTCGGATTCTGCACGAGTGCAACGCCCACCTCCTGTTTGGTTATCCTCTGGGCGTACTCTGCGCCGTACTTGTCAGCTACCCTCTGCCGGTCCTCCTCTGCCTTTGTAAAGAGCTGTATCTCAGTCATGACGTTTCCTCTAAGTGTCTCCTTGAAATCAGACAATATCTGGGAGGCCATGATTATTCCTATACCCCACTTCCTGAACTCTCTGCATGCCTTTTCGATGGACTTATAGCCCTCCAGTTCCGAGACTATGCCGCCCATCGACAGGTATTTCTCAAGCAGCCTATGGACCTCGTCCATCACTATAAGGACCTTGAGGTGAGGCGACTCCTCCCAGGATATCTTGAAAAGCGCGTCAATGATGTTCTTTACCGCCTTGTCGAACTCCTGCGGCTCGAGCTTGTCCAAGGCGAATATTGTTACCTCGCCTGGATTCATGTACTTGCGGTAGTCTATATCAGCCATCTCGAAGGGATCAGTCACTTCGAAGATCATACCCTTGAAGGGCCTAGCGTCAGTCTCCTTCAACCCAAAGTTGGGATAGAAAGCAAGCATCTTTTCTGCTCTACACGGCCTAACGAAGCCTGTCCACTGCGCGGTTGGATCGAAGACTATTACCGGTATATTCTGCTTCAATACCTCCTCAACTATTACCATGGCCGAGACGCTCTTTCCAGAGCCGGTTGCACCAGCAGTGATACAGTGCACCATGAGGTCGTCCATATCGAAGGTTGCCTTGATGTCTGTCTCAGCTATCTTGCCGAGCCAGAGCTCGCCCTTGGGGAGCTTATCCTCCGCGACTGGGAACAGGTATCTGGCCTTCGCGAGTTTCTGGGCTAAGTACCATTTTCTAGCTCTATATCCAGCTGCGCTGGCAGTAATGAGCAGGATGAGAGCTAGAACACCCAGCCTCCTCGTTCTATTCCAGAACGGCTGCACTATCTCGAATATATCAGCTGCAGAAGCGGTCCTATTTTTCTCGTATATCGCCTCTATCTCAATGAAGTAACTGCCGATTGAGAGGGTGAGGTTCTCCATTGGATATGTTTTCACGAAGGAGAGCGTCGTCTCTAGGGCTAGCTCCTCTTCGTACCAGTCGATGAGTTTCTCTGTTTCGACGTCCTTTATCTTGTATACCATGTGCACATCGAACTTCTTCTTGAAGCCGAGATTGTAAAGCGAGACGTGATATTTGATGAGCTTCCCTGGAGTGAGCCTCTTGGTCAGCGCCTCTACCTTGACATCGAGCAGGGCTTCTCTCTCAGGCGTTATAGTTATGGTCACAGGTATGGTATGGTTCTGGCCGTTTACCCTCAGAAGGATATCGGCAGTGTATATGCTTGGTATCGTTGTCGGCAGGGAATAGACCCTGACCTTTATGTGCTGCGTGCTCTCCGGCTTTAGGGTGACAGTCGCCTCGGTGAAGAGTTTGACACTATCTACGTACATCTCGATGAACTGCGCTCCAACGCCCATGGCTGAGAGCCTTGCCTTCTGGTCCCTGCTCAAGTGGTTGCTTATCCAGATGGAATACCACTTCTCTTCTCCTGGATGAAGCTCTACCTCAGCGAGATTCGTCTGTATCGTGAAGGGAGAAATCGTAGGCATCGTCCTTACCCTCTCAGCGGTTTCATTCGCGGTATCACTTATCGTCTGCCTGATCTCTTCGAGCTGTTCACGTAGGCGCTCTATCTCCCTCTGCATGATCACTGATGCGTTCGTCGCGTTTGTGGGTGCGCAGTCCAGTGGGCAGTTCTCACTGTTCTCACCTGGCTGGCAAATGCCGTTACCGCAGGTGGGGGAGATGCCTCCACCGCCACCTCCACCGCCACCTCCGCCGGAGGGTATTTTTATCTCCTGGCAGGCCCTCGTAACCTCTTTGGGTTTGTAGAGGGGTGTTGAATACCCAGATGTGCCAGAACTGTCGTTAGCCCTGATCTCGATGGCATGGCTCTCGAAGGATAGGGTACCTGTGGTGAAGTTGAACTCTTCTTCTAGGGAATCGAAGGCACCATCTATTGGAGTAGCGTTTATCCAACTGCCGCCGTCCACCCGGTATTCTACTGCGCTGATGTTTGATCTCGCATCGATTGCCTTTCCCTCAAAGAATAGGTCTTGGGAACACGTCGAATCCGAGGGCTCCTTTGTGAGGGTTACCGTAGGTGGATCATCGTCGATATTGTCTATGGTGAAGGAAGCTCCAGAGATGTCTTCATTCGTCATTCCATCTGTATCTGTGACGGTGATGTTGATCAGGTAGCTTCCATCTGGTCTGCTTGTAGTATCCCAAGAATAGGAACCTGTCTTCTGAGTACCAGTGTCGGTGTAAGTCTTATTATATATATAGTTCCATGTCGCACCGGAGTCGTTGCTATACCATATGTAGACATCCAGGTTGTTGCCGTTTGGATCATAGTAGGTATAGGTAATGCTCTGATTGTCGGCCCATGTCTCGCCGCCCGTTGGAGCGGTAAGAGTTATCTGAGGCACTGTTGGCTTTTCCTCGGTGATAGCGTAGGCTGAGAAGTTTTCAACCTCAAATTGTATGGTCTGCGCCGGCTTGTATGGGGTACCTCCGAGTTCCTCCCAGTTTGTGCATCCCCTCGCGCTATCTGGCTCGAAGGTCCAGCTTGAGCCAGGGCACCTGTATATCTTTATCGAGTCCTCATCATTTGGCACTGTACCGGAGTAGTTGAGGATCAAAGTCACCTTCTCCGTAGTCAGATTCGTAAAGTTGGTCTTAACCCCAATGCCTTTCAGAAGCCTTCTTCCGAGAGGTAGATTCAAGTTGTTCTCTGAGATATCGCCCTCCTTGAACTCGTCGAGGCGTATTGGATCGTTCAAGTGGTCACTCACATTCAGGTTCTCGAATTTTATGACATGGCCAAACGCACTTATCTCAAGGTCATAGAACCTTGCGTAGAAGGTGCGGGAGTATCCTTCAGTCACGTTATTGCTGAAGCTACCATTCGGGGCGAGATTAGTGGTGCCGTTGTCATAGAATTTGAAGCTGACCTCCGCGAGTTGACTAGTTGAATCCTTAGCAGTGCCATTGATGTCTACCTTTATGTAGGCGTTGAAGGACGTGCTGTTGGACGCGCAACGTCCGCTTACGTCGCAGGCCGTGACATCTATGGTGTAGGTGCCCTCCAGGGTTGGGATGGATACGTTGTTGTACCGGTAAGTATCGCCCTGTTTGTCGATAGAGCTCATGTTCAGATCGAAGGTGATTTGATTGGGATCCGTTATGTTCGCGCTTACCGTCGACTCATTTATCGATCCAGCGTCTGTCACGTTCAGGAGGATTTCCACGGACTGTCCCACGGTTACCTCTCCTGGCACCACCAGGTTAAGCACTGGGTCGATAGTATCATTATAGACTATGGCATCATTCTCGACATCAGCGAGCACAAGGTTCTTTGGTGAGTAAGTGGCTGTTACCTTCAAATCATAGGCCCTCTGGGCTATATTGGGGACAAGTATGGTGAGGTTGAATTGCTCAGTTACATTGTCGTAAACTTCATCAAGCGGAGCAGATGGAGTATAGTCCTTCGAGTAGGTGCTGTTGAACAGCGTTACAATCCAGTTCATATCGCCCGTGTCGTTTACCGCTGTACCATTATAGGTCACGTTCACCCTGATAAGAATCTCATCGCCACCGAACACGCCCTTCTTCTGAGCGTCTTTTGTGGGTTGGGTTATGTTTATGAAGTAGGGCTGGACCGTTAGGTTGATGTACGTTATCCTCTCAGTTGGCTCTCCTGATGCATTCACGGTCTTGAAGTAATACGTATAGTTCTTTAGCTCATGAGTTACTGGAGCTGAGTAGTTCAAGGATACCTCTTGGGTCTTGTTAACACCTAGGCCTAGGGTGAGATTGGAGACAGCTATGATCTCGACGGATTTGTTCACCTCCAAGTAAAATTCGACATTCCCGAGGTTGGTTATGTTCAAGGTGCCGAGGAAGCCGTCTGTGCCCTGTATGACCTCCATGGAGATGTTTGTCTTGGAATGGCTCCAGTTGTACTTCGGGTCAGTTACCTCAAGGCAGAAGGGAATATTGAGTGAAAACGGCTTCGCGTCTTCAACCTTTACGGGCTCTGCCTTAGTTACATCTATCATTATATTCTTGCAGTACAGCCCTCTATCGGCAGTAGTTGGGATGGTGTAGTTTATCTCCAGCGTACGCTTCGTTCCAGCAGGCTGTAGGTAGGGCTCAGGGATCGAGACTGGATCCGGTGGATACTGGCCATTAACCTCTATCGTGGTTCCATTCATCTCGGTGTTTTTATGCGGGACTGTAATCGCATAGGATATCCTCACGTTGCCTATATTTGTAAGAGTGATCTTGCCCATAGTGCCTTTGGTGTACCCGCTTTGATTGGGGTGGAAGGCGGTTATATTGCCGAGTGTACTGGGGTCGGCATACGACGTTTCAGCATACCACGTTGCATTCCCTGCCACAGTAACATTCATAAGAATGGTCTTTGCCGCTGCATTCTCTGATATTGTTTTTATGTGGCTTGTGTACGACATTGGAGCCTGACCGAAAGGCACATCCACGACTACTGTAACCGTAGAGGTTACGCCTAAGGGTAGGCTGGGGATGCTGTATACAGTATCGTCGTTGAAGGTTACATTGCAGTACGGACAATCGGTACCGAGGTTGTCCAGCGCTCCATCGTCCCTTGATATGTTGATATTCCTGATGTTCGCGTTCCCGATGGACTGCACTATTACTGTGCCCTCCTTCTTATCTCCATGGCGGACGTCTTCCAGTTGCAACTCTGGCTGATAGGAGTCGTCGGTAACGTTTAGCACCGGGTTCTCATATACCAGCACGACTGTCTGCGCTATGCTCGAGTTAATTGTCTTATCAGGATTTCTCCAGGTCACGTTTCCATAGATATAAATAGTTCTTGCTGTAGTTGCAGCTGGTATCGTGACATTAACCTCCGTTAGGTTCGTAACGCCTGCATTTACGTCATACAGCTGCATATAGTTAGGATACTTATAGTTAGGTGTATAGTTGATGACTAAAGTAGGCTGGTTATCGTAGATCGTGAGGTTGACAGCATATGCTGTGCCATCACCATTGTTTGTGAAGTTTATGGTCAAATTGAAGGTCTGCCCGCGGTCGTAGTATATGTTATAGAGTGCCACTTGGGATGGAGGTGGAGGTGTATTATCTGTAACTCCATCTGCCTTGCCCCATATAGTGAAGTACTCAGTATGCGACCAGTTGCCGTTGTTCCTCGCAGACGTGTCCTCGGCGTATATCGTGGCGTTGTAGTCTCCGCCCCACTCGGGCGTATAGTTGTAGAAGTATATAGCTGGCTCGTCTGGCTCAACTGGTGTGAGGTTATTCATTGTGTAGTTCTGAAGGGTGCCATTGTATTCCCCGATCTGGACATAGACTACATTTATCCCCTTGTCGTCTGTAACATTCACCGTTATGTTTATCGTCTCCCATGCCTCTATGCTCTCGTTGGGCGTGACTAGGAAGGTGTCGAAGAAGGGCGGCGTCATATCTGTTACCGGAATGTTCATGGAGGAGGAGTTCTTGTCGTCGGAGGCCTTGTAGTTCTCCTCGGTGTAGTCGCTTATATTGCACATAAAGGTCATATAGGGTTCCCCTGGTTTTGGAGGCGTCCATATATAGGTGGCATTTCCTTCGGAATCTGTGGGTATGGTACCATTGTAGGTGAAGTTTTCATTTGGATATTTGTACCAGAAGGAAACATTGTATCCAGAGATGATTGCTCCTGAGACACTGTCTGTGACGTTGCAGGTAAGGTTGAAGGGATTTGGATATTGTTGTCCCTGTGTTGGCGAGACCCAGGAGACGTTGGCTGTGCCGGTTATATTTATAAAAAGGTAGCCGGAATTCGTGTCGTAGTAGTCCTTGTAGGCTGTAGCATTGATGAGGAGGTCCTCCCCGGTATCCTGTTGCGCCAATAAGTCAGGATCCCACATGGTCTCGTTAGTGTCGTTCAGGCCGATGTTGACAGTGCTTACGTTGAACCATTTTACCGTGGCATTCACGACATCGCCGTTTTCAGAGGTAACAGTAGCATTGAGCCAAATCGTTTCTGACTTCTTGAAAGAGAACTCGAGTAGAGGATCGGGAGGAGCGGTTATGTTCACGTTCAACACTCCCCTGACCTGCACCTCTGTTAGGTTCGTGGCTGAAGCCGCTATGAGACTTTCATTAGCTGGCGTCGCATTGATACGTATTGGGTGCATACCGGGTGTCAGGTTGTAAGGTGGGTTGTAGGTTATATTCGCATAGCCAGTGGAGTTCGTCTGACTCCAAGATATGTTGTTTATCTCGTCCGAAATGTTGAACCAGACCGTTGCATTTACAGCATTACCAAGGTCGGCGTCCCAGACGTGTACCGTGATGGTGGTTTCTATAGGCTTGGTCGGCCAGAAGGAGTCGTTCCTCCAAATGGAGTCGGGGCTGACTGAGATGCTGTCTATAAGGAGTGGTCTATCGACCTTTATTATTGTGCTGTTCTCGTTGGGGCTTGTGATGTTATAATACAACTCCGAGTCGTCGGTTATGTCGCAGGATACGTTCTTGTTACCGTGACTTGTGTTGACGTACCATGTCCAAGTCGCAGTAGCACCAACCGTTGTTGTGCTATTCCGGTATACGCCGTCCACGTAGAAGCTCACATTGTAGTCGGATATGGATTGACCAGTGCTATTGTCGTAGACAGTGCAGGTTACTTGTTGATTGTTCCCGGCTCGAACTTCTGTGCCATTAGCTGGAGACATGGTCTTTATGTAGCTCCAGCCGTACACCAAGACGCCGATATTATCTGAATAATTAGTATCAAAATTGGCATCGTAATAGTTGTCTACGCTGGAAGCAGTGGCATAAATAGTCTCTGGACCAAGCTTGTAGGTGCCCGAGATATTCCAAGTCGCGATGTACGTCCCATTGATCCCGTCTTTGGTGTCGTTTATTGCTATCTCATCTTCTGTCTCGTTTTTCCAACTTACCTGGGCAGTGTCTATGGTGTTTTTGCACTCATCGGATACATTTACTTTGAGCACAACTGATGTGTTCCGATTTACGCTGGTATTATCCTCACTGGGGGTCAATATGGTGGTGTTGAGTTGTCCCTTCACCGTGATGTTCTTAGTGTAATTGATCGGGGTCTTGTATCTGGGATCCGTGAGCTCGACTATCCAGTTCTGTATGCCTATAGTTGAGGTACAATTCGGAGGATATTCAACCGCGCAGACTCCATTAAAAATACCCACGTTTTCACTTACGCATTCATAAGTCCAGTTGTGGTCTGTGTCATAGCCTTTTTCGGTTATATATATCGTCCCATTGATCCCGTTGGTATATTCGTTTCTGTCTGAATCCTTAAATTTGACCCCTAAAGTTTGCGGGGATAAGAGTCGCCCTACAGCTCCCGGCTCGGCATACTGTTTGATTTCTATATCATTTGGAAGTATTGTGAAGTTCTTCACAGTGGTCTCGTTGGTATAGTTCCACGTATCGACGGCGATGAACTTCCAAGAGTTGAGGCCCATGTCGCTCGATGTAAAGGATGTCGTGAAATATGTCCACTGTGTATCATTTTTCATCGCAGAGTCTATCAGGCTCCAGTTACTCCAATTACCGTCCTCGAGTTGCTGCCTCTTCCAAAGGCTTACATTTACTTCGTTCAGATCATTGTCAAAGACCTGTACGCTAAAGGTAAAGTCTTCTCCCCAGCCACCATCTCCCCCACTCTCGAAGTCTAGGTCTGCAGTATCATCATCTAACCAAGGTTTAGATGATATAAATGTCGCATTCAATTCCTTGGTGCTGTTAATCCCGTAATAACTTTTGCTCACAGTCATCGTAAGGTTATAATAACCGTATACTGTTGGCGGGTTGTCCCAGCTGGAGTTATAGGTACCATTTCCAACATAGATGGTGGTGCTGTTCGAATATTCGCTACCTCCCCTCTTGAAGGTATAAGTCACTGAGGTGGAGGTATTATCCATATCTGCACCGCAGTCATCTATCACTTTGCCTGATAGCGGAACAGAAGTCCCCGCAAGGTAAGATGATGGATACTTGGGAATCAGGATACTTAAGTTCAGCTCCCCTTGAACCTTTATGGAGTAATTTGTAGAATTGACTGCCTTATAATAATCTAACGTGGTACCAGTGGTTTCGACCTTCCAGTCTTGTATCCCCACCTGGTAGCCATTGGCACATGTTGGCTTGAAGTTGATGTCCACGTAACCGTTACTATCACCTCCTTCCCCACCTTGTTCGAGTCTCCAATCTGTGCCATTTACCGTAATCCAGAAGTTGAGTTTAGGTCCGTCTATGCTCACATTCCTATCATCGTCGAAAACTTGGACCTCTAGTGTTCTTGTTGCACTGGCCGATCCATTTCTCCATACCATCTCTCCATCGCCGGCAACTACTTCGAATCGAACGTCATCTTCCTCCACGGTAAAGTTATCAACCGGTGTCGTCACTGTATTTGGGCAAAATGGCGAACATGTGCTATTATCGGTTGCATTTAAATAGAACTCCCAGACACCCATATCGGATAAGGTAAAACCAGCGTAGGTCAGGGTGACGGTTTGATTACTTCCGTTTCCAATCACGCTCGTGGAATTCTTCAGTTCCCAGCTTTCATCTTTGTTGAGGTATAACCCAACCGTAACGTTGTCCTCATCTTCATCTGTCAGGTTCACTGTGAAGGTGAACCTCTCGCCCCAGCCGCCTGTTCTATTCGTCACGTTGGCGTCGCTCAGCTCGGGCTTTGAAACCACAAAAAATACATCGGTACTGGTTACGCTGTCATTGTAATTATACGCCTTGGAGGAATTCATTTTGACATCGTACCAGCCGGCATCCATAGCTGCGAAGTCCAAGTCGCATTTATATGTACCCGTGGATAGGAGAGTACCCGTGCACTGGTAGGTCTGGTTGGTTAGTTTTGCGGTTAGTTTGAAGGTAACGTTGGCATCGTCCACATTTGGGTCGGCACTGCACTCCTTTACGGTCCCCTTGAGGGTTGCATTCTGACTGCCTTTCAGGTACCTTGGCTGTCCGGTTGGTGCTGTAATGGCAGTCTCCAAAACTCCCTGTATCTCAAAGGTGAAGTTCTGCGTCGTGTTTTTCCGTTCATAGGCTGGATCCGTGGCCCCGCCAATCCAATACTGTACGCCTAGGTCATAGTTGGAGCATGATGGAGTGAAGTTGTAGATCAAGTAGCCGGAGTCATTCGTAAGATTGCTGTTACCTGGATCGTAATCGCTACCGTTCACGGTTATCCAGATGGTTCCGTTTACGCCTTGAGGTACGTATCCCTCAGTATCGTTGTCATAGATCCTCAAAATCAACGGCACACTGCTACTCCCATCAGAGGTTCTATTCACTCGCAACCCGCCGAAGACATATGAAACCGTGACATTATCCGGCTCTATCACCGGTCCACTCCCGTTCGTGGTGTTGTAGATGTTGCCCTCGGTGCTATCGTTCAGCTGGAACTTGAAGGTGGCGTTATTTGAGTAGGTTATATCGTCGCTGGTGAAGGTGGTATTTATCTCGCATATCTTTTTATTTTCGGGCTTGGTGTCCGTGATTAACTTCTCCCCCTTCGTCATCCAGGTTGTGCCATTGTCCGTTGTTACGAATAGGATGCAGGTGACGTTGTCGCCCTGGGTATCGCTTACGTTCACTGTGAAGGTAAAGTTCTCGCCCCAGCCGCCAGCGGGGGGAGTGACGTTGAGGGTGGTGTTTGCGATGGTCCCATTGGGCTCGGTGTTTATAAGCCTCGTCAGGTTAATGTAAGTAGTGGAGTTGGGGTTGTAATTGGGGGTGAAAGAGGAGTTTATCCTTATGCTGTAGTTTCCTTCAAGCAACCCGCCTATGCTCGTATCCCACGTGCAGTTATACCAGCCATTCCCCTCGCCTGCACTACTACAGGCGGATGGCAGGACATTTCCATCGAAGTCAATTATCTCAACAGAAGTGGTTGCATCGGCCTGCAGGTCTGAAGCCGGTCCCATGGAGGTATTGTCGGTGGAAACATTAAACCTGATGGTTATATTGTCAGTGACAATCGCTTCATACTGACCCGAAGGATCATAGGGCTGCTCCAAGTTGACCTTGAGCTGGCCTACAATAGTTACCGGATAATTCGTGACATCGTCCTGGGAAAGATTCCTATCGACATACCACGAATCACCATATATCCCTCCATCCAAGTACTGAGTCCCAACACCATGGACATTGGAATCCGGATCAAAGTCCAGTATCAAATAACCAGAGCCGTTGGTATAGTTAACCGTCCCCGAATCCCGCGGCCCGCTAACAACGCCAGTGGTAGTGACCCAGAAGCTCCCGTTCCTACCAGCTCCCAGATACATGATCCTATCCTTATCATAAGCAGTAACAATGAACCTAACAGTACCACTGCCCTCTCTGTTAACCGTATCACCGCCCCCCGAGACATAATCAATGTACAGATCATCAGGGTTAACAGTAACATTGGCCATCTTCTCATCCGTGTAATTATAATTATCCGTCGCGTTGAACTTGAAGTACTGGACACCGACATCATCACCGGTGAAGAGGCTATATTCTTTAAAGCTTACACCTATTCCTGCAGAGGTAAAACTTCGAAGTGTAGAATTCTGAGGTATCCACGAACCGGAATTGTTTACCCATAACGTTACGTTACCATTACCATAATCGGCATCCTTTACAGTAGCAGAGAACACCCAGACTTCTCCCCAACTGCTCTCGGTCGCATAAGAATTTACGCTTGGATCGTCTTCTGCATCCAGACCTGAAACTTCAGGCACGGATGCCAAAGCAAACGCATCCACTTCAACCTCCACAGTACTATTATAATACTGCTTGCTCACATTCATGGTGACATTGTATTTCCCGTATTGATAACCGCTGGTATCATTGATAGTATAATTATACCAGCCATCTGATCCGTTAGTTACATCGGTGAACGTATCTGTTGTCGATAAACCCACAATCTTAAAGACCACCGTCGCGTTTTCAACTCCCCCGAGCTCAGAAACACAGTCATCTGTAACCCTCCCCGTAAGATTCACAGAATCTACCCCCTTCAAACGGGATTCCTCATCTACAGGGCTCACTATAGAGACAACCAAGGGATCAGTAATGAGCGTCCAGTTATAAAGGGTGGAGTTAGTCTCTTTCAACTCACTGTCACTCGCCAAGTCGTAATTGTAATCCACAAACCAGTACTGAGGACCTATCGTATAAGCACAGCTTTTTACGATACTTGATAGATCTAATGTATTCTCTGCATATTCCCCACCAGGGCCAGTATTAGTCGAGTAAGTATAATAATTACTCGTATTTCCATCCTTTGTATAATAGAAACGGGCATTCCTGAATGTACCTACGGGGTCTCCAGTATCTGCATCCCACATTTGAACCCTCAAGAGGAAAGAAGGCCGACTACTCCTATTCGCCGAGCCATTCCCACTCACTACCGCAAAGCCTACATCGTCCCTATACACAGTGAAATTCACGATATCTGTCTCATTGGCAAATCTAGAATCAGTAATATTGAACTTGAAACTCCTGTTCCCAATATGAGACGAAGTAATGACATTGTCAGTATCGTTGAACGTGAAGCTGACGGTCTGGTTCTCCCCCACTACATAGGCAGTCCCCTCGTCGGACCACGTGCCAGTCAGATTAAGCCAAAGCTTCACCGTCACATTATCAAGGTCAATATCCGTCACGTTCACGCTGAAAGTCCAGTCCTCACCCCAACCACCATCCCCTATGGAGCCATTCGCCATCCTAGAAACCACGGTCGGGCTCTCAAGAGCGGGCTTGGTCTCCAAGAAGAAGGAACTTACACCAAAGACGTATTCTATATCTGTAGAGATGTTGTTGTAGTAGGACTTCTTAGCCGTAAGAGTGATATTATACGCCCCGGTGGGCACAGAGCTGTTAGTCAGGAAGGTGCAGTTGTAGATGCCAGCGGGGGATGTCTCGTTTTCCACCTGACACGTGAAATCGTCCCCTGTTCTGTTGGAAGTCAAGAGGATTTCCACTGAGGCGTTCGAGATCAGCACCGGAGTTGCCCTCTCGTCTGTGACGTTAAGCCTGACAGTCACGTTCTGCCCCCTCATGATCCTCTCGCCAAGGGGCTGCTCAAACTGGTAGCCCAAGTCGCCCCATATCCTAACGTTAAAGACACCAGTACTAGCATCCTTATACGCATAGTCACCGGTGACGTTCGCCTTCCAATCTTGCACCCCTGCATTGTAGGTATCGTCCGGGTCGAAGACGAAGGTCACGTAGCCTGAGGAGTTGGTATAACTGGTATTGGCAAGGCTATAGTTCTCGCCATCCGTGGTGACATAGAGGCCTACCGTGGCATTCGGAGTATAGGCCCCCTCCTGCCTATCCGTATCATTAACAAAGAAAATGAAAGTGATGGAGTTGGTGCCAGACCTATTGACTTCGTCGGTGCTGTTATACACAAAGGCAATTGTAATGTTGTCCCGCTCTATGATGGGGCCTGTCTGTGTGGATGTATTGAACTTGTTTCCTTCTGTCCCGTCGTCTATTACGAAGTAGAACTCCGCAGAAGGTGTGATGTCATCAGGGGAAAAGGTGACGTTTATTGTGCAGTTTCCAAGTCCTCCAGCTACTGTATCATTGCCCTTATATACGAAGTCGCCGGTGGTGTTGGTGTAGAGGGCGCAGGTGACGTTGGCCTGCTGGCTATCGTTTACAAATACCCGGTAGGTAAAGTTCCTGCCCCAGCCGCCCGTGGACGGAGTGACATTTATGTCGGTAGCGTTGGGCTTTGTATTTGAGAGGTTGAACCAGTTCTCGAAGAGGGTGACATTTGTATTGTAGTTCGGAGATTTGGAGACGGTTATCGTCATGTTCCACATGCCACCATCAAGGGTCACCGTCACCCATGTACAGTTGTAGGAGCCGTTTCCTTCGTTATACGGCCCGTAGGTGCAGGCTACTGAGGATCCATCGCGGGACAGCTGAACGTCTACACTGGTTGTTTCATTTTGGTATCCTTCCCAGGCGGCATCCGTGGTGACATTGAACCGGATGGTCACGTTGTCGTTCACAATGACAGGGGTGACATTGGTTGTCGGCTGTTCCATGTTGATGAGGAGCTGTCCTTTTATGTTAAAGGTCTGATTGCCAGTGCTGATATTTTTATTCGTATAGCAGTTGTCTCCTTCTACCCCTCCATCCCAGTACTGGTTTCCAAGGGTGTAGTTTTCAGTTGGGTCAAAGAAGAGCGTCAAACGCGAAGATGTATTGGTCTGGTTGGTGTATCTTTCCGCCCACACGTTGTCAGTACCGTTAGTAATGTAAAAGCTCCCGTTTACTCCGGAGCCTACAAGCACATAGCCTCTTGTCTTGTCCGCCACCCTGACTATCATAGGCAATTTGTTTAACCCTGTCCTGTTTACTGTTTCTCCGCCTCCAAACTCATGAGTGACATATGAAAGGTCTTTATTTATCGACTGATTTTCTGTCGTGCTGACCGTGAAGTTGTTGAGGTCCGTCAGGGTCACGTTCCACTCGATGTCTCCGCGGTCGGCGCAGGAGAAGTTTTGTACGAATGATATGGTTTTGGTATTCTGGCAGTCGTTGTCGCAGAGACTATCGTTGAGATAATCCCAGCTAGTTTCCCCTACTTTCCTCTTATACAATGTCACGTTAACGTTGTCGTTGTCGTAGTCACGGATATTGACACTGATGGTCCAGGGTTCTCCCCAATAATATCCACTACCAGAAGGAACGGTAAAAACAATATCTTCTGGGTCAAATTTAGGTATTGAGGTCAGCTTGAATGCCTTGTAAACGGTATAATTTACGACCTCGTCATTACTGTAGTAGCTCCTGTTTGCGTGCACCGTGACGTTGTACCACCCGTACTTCATGCCGTCATTTCTTGCGGCAGTTAAGTTGTAGGTGTAGTTGCCCTCCCCAAGAGAGGTAACTGTCGGAGTTGTTGTTTCTGCATAATACTTGGTGCCATCAAGATTGGTGAAGGTGAAATTCACTGTTGAATCGTCTACTGGATCGCAGTCAGTGTCGTAATCTTCTACCGTTGCATTTATAATGACGTCTTGGCTGTCCTTAATATAGATGCCTCCCTGCGGCTCTGTCAGGTTGGGAACCAATATAGACGTTATATACAAGGTGTAATTATCGGACTCCGTCGGTTTATACTCAGTGATGTCCCCTGTAACGAACTTCCACTTCTGCTCACCGACGCTGTATGAGCAGTTGGGATTGAATTCAATGTAGCGATAGTCGCCCGAGACGCTTTTGGTCTTGCCCCAGTCCCACGTGTAGTTGTCCAAAGTGACGTAGGCTTTTGTAAGGAGATCTTGGAAACCAGATACGTTCTCCAGTTTGTCAATATCCCGTATGCTGACATTGAGTAACGTTTTGTTATCTCCGAGTCTGGAAACGGTGGCTTCATCGCCGTCCTCTTCCAGGATGGATAGGTCATCCCTCTCGACGATGAATGAGATGTTCAAAGTGGTGTCATTATATTTGGTGTCGCCTGTAATGGGATCGTCTCCATCATCCGTGACGTTCCACTTGAACTCCCAGTTACCCATCCAGCTATCATCGGGGAAGATCCTATCACGGCTGACGAGCTGATTGATACCGTTTACGGTGCTGTTACAGTACTCTTGCCAGAAACTCTCTCCGTTTTTACTTAGATATAGACATACCGTCATATTGTCGCCATCCTCGTCCGAGGCAGTAACATTGAAGGTGAAGGTCTCGCCCCAGCCGCCGGTGTTGTCGCCGTTCTGGGATGAATTTACCACCGCTCCCGTCAGTACAGGCTCGGTCTCGATGAACAGGAAGTTCTTAAATAATGTGGTATTGGGTGCAAAGTTCTGTTTGGTAGAGTTCAAGGTCATGTTGTACCAGCCGGCAGACATTGTGCTGTTGGTCTCTATGGTGCAGTTGTAGATGCCGTTTGATTCGTTGTTGACGCTGCATGTGAAGTTCTGGCTCCCGTTCGAAAGGGTGAAGGTTACATTCACGCCATCAACTTGCGCACCACACTCGTCTGTAATGTTGGCCTTTATGGTGAGGTTATCATCTCTATAGATGGTTTGGTCCTGGTCATCGGATTCATTCTGGCTCCATGCCTGAAGGCTCATGCCGCCCGTAAGGGTTATCATAAGGGATTCTGTGGTGTTGACGTCCTCGTAATACGTGTCGTTTATTCCTCCCATTACGTTCCGCACGCCTGTGTCATAGTCGCAGCCAGGGGCAATCTCGACAATGAGATATCCTGAAGCGTTGGTCGTGTCGGATGTGCCGCTGTCCCAGTCACTGCTACCGGTCTTGGTGACCCATACCGCGCCGCTCGCATTGTAGGCCACGCCTCCGCTGTCGGTGTCCGTGGTATTGAATATGAAGGTTGCGCTCTGGAGCTTTCTGGTGATGGTGGTGCCGTTATCTCCGCCGTAATAGGTTATCGATACATTATCTTCCTGGAAGGACGGGGCATATATCGCTCCGACTTTATCCGAGGTGTTGAAGGGCTCACCGGAACCTGTGTCGTTTATCTCGAACATGAACGAGATCGGGTTCGACAGGTTATAGTCGTAGTCCGACTTATTGAAGCCGCTGACAGTGACAGAGCAGTTGCCCACCCCGCCTGTAGTAGTGTTAGAGCCTTTCTCAACCCAAGAGCCAGTGGTGTTAACGTAGAGGGTGCATGTTACATCGTCCCCCTCAGGATCATCCACGAAGACCGTATAGATGTAGGTAGCACCCCAGCCTTCCTCTTCCGGGTCCACCGTGAGGTTTACCGCGTCTACAACCGGGGGCTGGTTTATAAGTTCGAACCTGCTCGACCACTTGGTCACGTTGTCGGTGTAATTCGAAAGGGATGCATTTGCTATTATGCTCCAGTTGGCCTCGATATTGCCTGTAGAATCCCAGGTGACGTTGTAGTATCCGTCCCCACCGTCTGTGGCTGTAAAGTTCTCCCAGCTGGTCTCGTTGGGGCTGAAGCCGATGGTGACGGTGGCCCCTGTTACATTTCCTTCTGGTGCGCAGTCCGTGAACACGCTGAGGTTTGTAGGAACCGGGTCGGATACGTTGTAGGGTTGTCCGTCTGGAGGAGTTATGAGGTCCGTATAGAGCTGACCCGTCACAAAGACGTCGAAGGCTCCAAAGGGAATACCTTTATATCTATAATCTGCCTCGTCACCTATCCACTTCTGCTGCCCTGCTAGGTGAGTGCATGTGGCATTGAAGTCCAGATTCATCCATCCAGTGGAGTTGACTGTGGCCGGATATATAGTGTCATAGGTGACGTAATCTGAAGTTATATTGAAGGTCATTCCTGTTCCCTCCAATACGGGTGTGTTTCCTCTATCTTGGTCTACCACCAGAATTGCGAGGCGGACTGTGTCGTTGCCGAGCCTGTCTACACCTTCTTCATCCCCTACGACCGTGGTGTATCCTATGTCGTCGGGTTCAACTGTAATATCCTCCGGACCTATCAACTCAGATCCATAATCATAAGGATCGGAGATATTGAACTTATAGTTGGTGACGTTCCCCGCCGGGGTGATATCGGTATAGTTGAAGGTTTCTATAAAGGTTTTGAGTTCAAAACCAGTGTTGGAACATGTTTGAGAGTCTACATATTCCCATTCCGACGCGGGAGAGTCCTGCAGACGCTTCCAGAGGGTCAGATTGGCGGGATCCCCGTCTGAGTCCTTACACTCCACAGTGAATTTCCAAGTCTCTCCCCAGCCGTTGTCAGTTTGATTAACTGCCGCAGTCTGTAATAGAGGCCTAGTATCGAGGTAGAAGAGCTCTTCCCTGTCGAAGGTTACGTTGTCGTCTCCGCCGGTCTTGTTATAGTAGTAGCTCTGGTTCAGCTCTAAAGATGTGTTGTACCATCCGTACACCCCTACCGCAGAGTCCCACTCGTAGACATAAGTGCCGTTTCCATAGTCTATGAAGCCCGTTGTATATTCATTACTCCATCCGCCACTGGAGAGATTGAGCTTGATGACATCCGCCCCACCCATACCGCCATAGGTACCCTCGCAATCGTCATTCACGTAGAATGTTATGTTGATCTTTTCACTCACTTCGTAGTAAGGTGGGGTCTGGTTGACATTCTGGACCACGCCCTCGAGGTAGGACTTCATGGTTAGGTTGAACGGACCCTGAGTGGAATTGGCATCCATGTAGCATTCACTGCCGTATGTGCCACCGATCCAATGCTGCCAGCCAACTTCGTATGAACAGCTGGGGTCGAAGTTTTTAGTTAATTGGCCACTGGGATTTGCATAATCATTGAAGACCGAGACGTAGGATGTGCCCTCCAGGGAGCCGTTGAATGTAGTGGTTGTAACCCATATCGCTCCCTTTGCTTGAGTTGTGGGATTCTCTTCCTTGTCAATATCATAGACTAGCACCGTTAAGGTCTCAGAATCCGAACCGTTTCTCCAGACGGTTTCGTTGTTTCCTGAAACGAGGGTTACTGATACGTTGTCCTTCTCCACGGTGTAGCTCTCGTTTACTGTTTCATTGGTGTATACATCTCCGTCCCCTGTGGAGGGATAACTCGCGACATCGGTGGCATTCCACTTGAACTCCCAAGTACCTAGATCGCTATCATCAAATTTATTACACGAGTAAGCTCCGGTTTCTTCATGATACACCACTGTGTTGTTACAGTTGGTGCAGGATTTGTTTTCGATCTCGGTCCACGAGTATGAAGCATTCCGGCGCGTCCACAGGACTGCGTAGACAGTGTCCCCATCCTCATCTGTCACGACCACCGAGAAGTTGAACTTCTCGCCCCAGCCACCGATGTTGTCTCCGTTCTTTGACGTGTTGAGCTGCGGATTCGTCAGTACCGGACTTGTCTCCACGAAGAGGAATTCCTCGAAGATTGTGGTGTTCTCGTAGTAGAAGTCACCCTTCGTGACATTCATAGAGAGGTTGTACCATCCCGCGGGCTTTCCCCCTGTCTCGAAGGTGCAGTTGTAGCTCCCGTTCCCCTCTCCATTTGCGATGGGTGGCATACAGCCATAATATACCCCGTTTCTGACGAGGGTAAAGTTGACCGTCGCCCCGCTCACGAGGGTGCTATTGTCGTCGGTGACGTTCCCTCTTATGGTGACGTTCTCTCCCCTGGGATAGGTCTTGTCAAAGGTGTTTGAGGAGAAGTTGAAGGGACCCGCATCTAGGGTTTCGAAGATTCCGTAGATGGTTACGTTGAAGACCGCGGACGCATTGTTGGCGTAGTAGGTATCGCCCTCAACGAAGGCGGTCCAGTTCTGCACTCCCACGTCATAAGTGCCATTGGGGTCGAAGTTGTATATCGCGTATCCGGTAGAGTTGGTAAAGTTGCTCCCATCAAGCTGGTAGTTGCTTCCGTCGGTGGTGATGTTGAACTTCACCGTGACATTGGGGTTCGATAGATAGGTGCCCTTATCCAAGTCATTCACGAGGAGGATGAAGGTCGTAGCCTGCACGCCTGAACGATTCACCTCGGAATTATTACCCTGTATATGGATTATCTGGATGTTGTCTTCCTGCAAGGCCGGCTGATATACCTGCCCAACGGTATCCGAAGTGTTGAAGGGCTCATTGGAACCGGTGTCGTTTATCTCGAACATGAACGAGATGGGATTTGCCTGGGTGACATTGTAGTCGTAGTCCGACTTGTTAAAGCCATCCACAGTGACGGAACAGTTACCCACCCCACCTGTAGTAGTGTTAGAGCCCTTCTCGACCCAAGAGCCAGTGGTGTTAACGTAGAGGGTGCATGTCACATCGTCACCCTCAGGATCCTCCACGAAGACCTTGTAGAGGTAGGTAGCGCCCCAGCCACCCTCATCCGGGTCAACCGTGAGGTTTACTGCATCCACAACAGGGGGCTGGTTTATAAGCTCAAACCTATTGGTCCATGTAGCAGAGACACTGTTGAAGGACTGGTTGGAGGTGTTGATTATTATGGTGTAGTTGCCCTCGGGCTTTCCCGTGGGATCCCATGTGCAGTTGTATGTCGCGTCTGCAGGGTTGTAGTTTATGGTGCCGCAGGAACTATTGGCGCCTGACTGGTTGTGGATGAGGGTTATCGTCCTTCCGCTTACCGTCTGATTCCCTTCGCCAGAGCAGTCGGTGGTGACGTAGAACTTTATTGTTATATTCTCTGTGACGTTGTAAGTGGGTTGTAAGGGCTCGGTGAGGTTGTTGTAGAGCTGGCCGATCACTGTGAAGTTGGAGTTTGGCGATGAATTTCTGTCGAAGTAATACGCATCTCCGTCTATTCCGCCCGTCCAGTAATTGAGACCTGCCGGATAAAGCGGGGAGCATCCTGGATTCAGGTTGTAAGAGAGGTAGCCGCTTGCATCGGTAATGTTTGTGGTTTTATTTACTCCGATTATGAAGATACTGCCATTAGCGCCTGCCACAGCCGGCTGACCCGCGGTGTCATTATCGTTTATCTGAACCTGTAGGAGGATGGTACCCGAACCGAGCCTCGTCACGTTCTCCCCTTCACCGCTTGTGGCAACTACGGTGACGTTGTCCCTCTCGATGGTGAAATTCTTTACGGTGGTGTTGTCGGTGAAGCTGTTGGTATCCGTTGCGTTGAAGAAGAAGTATATGACCCCATCTGCCGCCGTTGCATTATCGAGGTCGCTCTTGTTGAAGGTGGAGTAGTAGGTGATGTTTTTAAAGGTGGTGGTCCAGTAGTCCTCGTTCTTAGTTTCTATGAGGTACCAGGGTCCGCTCTGGTTGTAGGCCTTGTAGAGGGATATATTGTTGTTCTCCCCTGAAAGGTCTTCGTTATCCCTGTAGCTCACGTTGAAGGCAAAGTTGTACCCCCAGCCTTGAAGGGTCGGGGCAACTACAGGGTCTTTGAGCTCGGGTGTGGCCGCTACTTTGAAGACAAATTCCCTATAGAGGGTGATATTTGGATGGTACGGGTAGTCGTTAACGGTGGTGTTCATCCAGACGTGATAGTAGCCGAAATTATCGTTGGCGAGAGACTCGTTGCAGGTATAATTGCCGCCGCTCGGATTGGTCGGAGCCCCGCAGGAAGGTGGTACTGATGCGCCTGTTAAGTTCCGGATGAAGCCAAAGACCACGTTGGCCGTGGAGTTGTCCACCCCGCCGCAGGAGTCCACAACCGTGCCGTTCAGGTCCATATATGTGTTTTTATCAAAGGGCTCCCCGTCGGGATAGGTGATATTATTAATCAGATAATCCCGTATATACAGGGTGTAATTGGCAGACTCGTTGTAGTAGTACTTCTTGGTCCCATTGAACACGGCGGACCACTTCTGCTCGCCTGTCTGGTACGTGGGTGAGGTGCAAGTTGGGTCGAACTCGAAGTCAGCGCCACCCGGGCCCTTGAGGCGTCCTTGCGAGTCGAGCTGTGCGCCTGTCATATTCGGACCCCAATTCGAGCCATTGGTAGTCACCCTGTAAAAGCCGTTTCCATCTGAGGATGTCAACCATCCTGTCGGGTTTTCTGCATCCCTCATCCTCACCTCGAGAACGGTCACGTTGTTGTCGGACCTGTTGACCCACGAATTGTTTCCTTTATTGTTGTAAGAAATGATCACGCCCCTCTTGGTCACGGTGTAGTTCTCTGGAGTGGTGTTTACCTCATTCCCGTCCTGGTCGGTTGCGTTTATGAACCACTCCCATATGCCGACAGATGTGTCGCCCGTTGTGTTTGTAAACTGCCTTAGCTCAGCTGTGCAGTCAGGGCAGGTCTCGGTCGTATCCACCTGGGTCCAGTCTCTAATGCTGTCGCAGCTGTCGCTCGTTCCCAAAGAGGATATGCAGCGATGCCAGAGCTTTAGGGTAACGGTATCATCCTCGTCGGTGACGGTGACGTTAAAGGTGAAGGTGGTTCCCCAGTAGTTGGAGGTGGGATCAACGCCCACGTTCTCCAGAGTAGGGGCAACGTTGATGGAGAAGGCGTCCTGCCTCGTAGTTGAGTTGGAGTTGTAGTAGTCCTTCCCTAGGTCGATAGCGATGGTGTAGTTCCCGCCGACGGCACCACTGGAGTTCCATGTGCAGTTGTACGAGCCGTTCCCTACTACTTGGATGTTTGTACAGAGGTCACTGTAGTTGCTGTGGGTCAGGTTAACGGTGAAGTTTTGGGGAGTCATGCCCGTAACGTTGTCGCCGCATTCGTCTACCACGTTGAACTCCATCGTCACGTTCTGCCCCGGGGCGTAGGTCTGTGTCCCGTTGGGCTGGTCGATGGTGGCGATGAGCTCCCCGTATATATACAAAGTATAATTGATGGAGGAGTTGTCGTCGTAGTAGAAATCTCCATTCGTCTCCCCCCTCCACTGCTGGACGCCGGTATAGTACTTTGGAGAGGTACAGTTCGGGTTGAAGTCGAGGCTCAGGTTCCCTCCTGTAGTGGTGTTTTTGTTGATGGCGGAGCCCCAGCTGGAATTGTCCACTGTTACGTAGAACCGCCCGGTCACATCGGCGGCCACAGTGATGCTGGAGTTGTCGT
Source organism: Hydrothermarchaeales archaeon (SeqCode) (assembly GCA_036444275.1). GTDB lineage: Archaea > Hydrothermarchaeota > Hydrothermarchaeia > Hydrothermarchaeales > JAZGAD01 > JAZGAD01. Next base: position 36,741 of record JAZGAD010000014.1, on the reverse strand, counting down.
TGTCCACCACCTGGAGTCTCAGGATTGGGCTTACCGTTTGATCTCCCGACCTGTTCACTATCGCCCCGTCTCCCTGATCGAGGACTACGCTCACGTTGTCCCTCTCAAGGATCGCGCCCGTTGTGTTCGACAGGGTTACGGTTACATTCCCGTCGCTTGCGTTGAACCTGAACTGCCAAGTGTTGTTGGTGGAGTAGTTTTCCCTCGAGAAGCTGTAGGGGAAGGTCAGCGTCTGCCAGTTGCTGCAGCCCGGGCACGTGTCGTTTCCTATTTCAACCCAGTTTGTGCCGTCCGGCGAAAGGAACAATATAACGTTGACGTCGTCACTGTTAAGGTCCATAACCTCCACGCTGAAGTTCCTGGTGATCCCCCATCCCTCGCTGGCAGGGGTTACTTGGGCATCGCTCAGGTAGGGTTCTACGTTCCCGGGGGTGAGCCTGAAGGCCTGCTTGGTAAGAGTGGCGTTGTTGTAGTTATCTCCGGCCGATGAGTTCATGGTGATGTTGTACCAGCCCGGGGCCATGCTGAGGTTTGTGTCGAAGGTGCAGTTGTAGTAGCCATTGCCCTGGTCCTCCACGGGGGTGCAGAGATAGTTCGCGGTGCCGTTGGACACAGTGAAGGTGACCGTGTCGTTTATTCCGAGGATGGAATTGCCGCACTCGTCAGTAACCCTACCCCTTAGCGGCACGGGATCCGTCTGGTTGTATTCTTCTCCATCCGGTTGGGTGATGTTGTTGATTAAGTCGCCGACTACAGTGACGTTGAATTCAGCTGAAACATTGTCCTTGTAGGCGTCGTCGTTGAGGATATAGCCTATCCACTTCTGCTTGCCCACGTTTTGCTCGCAGGTCGCATTGAAGTCGAGGGTTACGTAGCCAGAGGCATTAGTGTAGTTGTAGTTTTGCCCGGTTAGATTGGTGGCAGCGGTATAGTTTTCCCAATCCTTTGTTACGTTGAAGTAGACCGTAGCAGCCGGAGGATATGCCTGTGCAGCGCGATCAGTGTCATTCGCATACAGTATGAACCTAGTTGTCTGGGCACCTAAGCGGTCCACCACACTCTCGTTGCCCTGAATGTACAATAGCTCGACATCATCCTTTCTGAGTTTGAACTCCCAAGATTCACCCACGCCTCCTATGGTGTCGTCGAAGCCCTCTGTATCGTCTGCGTCGAATTTGAAATACATTGTTTCGCCGGCATATGTGGAGGCATAGCTCTTGTTCCAGTACAGCCTTCCTGTAGTTCCATCCGCTGTCCAGTTCTGCTCACTTACTAGGGTCCAAGATTCATCCCCTGATCGCTTGTCGTAGAACGTTACTGTTACGTTGTCGTCGATGTTATCAGTTACATTAACCGAGAAGTTGAAGGTGTAGCCCCAGCCCTCATCCGTTGGGTCTACCTTTGCATCCTCTAGCTTTGGCGGTGTCTGCAGGTAGAAAGAGTTGAGCCGAGTCGTCTCGTTGGCGTAGTAACCTGACTTGTTGGAGAACATGTTCAGGTTGTACCATCCGCGGATGGCATTGGAAGCGAAGGGAGCCCAGTAGCACTTGTAGGTATTGACACCGCTTTTAACGATGTCTGTGCACGTATAGTTGTTTGTGCCGTTGATGAGGGTGAAGGTGAGGTTCTCGCCTGCCAAAGTGTTGTTGATCTCTATGCCCTCTCCGCAGTAGTTATACACATTGCCTTCGAGAAGTATCGTCTGCCACTGGTTGTAGGTGGGGCTGCCCAAGGGCTCGGTTATGGTGTTGCTGAGAGTACCTATCACTCTGAAGACGTAGTACTCTGATTGATTGGGCTGATAAAGGGAATCACTATCCTTTACCTTGACGTACCAGTTGTGCAGTCCGACTTCGTATTCTGGGTTGCTGCATGTGGGCAGGAAATCATAGTTTACATATCCAGAGGCGTTCGTGTCTATGTCGCGTCCGGAATCAAAGGTAGAGCCGGAGGTGGTTACGTAGAGCGTTGTAGAAGCGTTGGCGCCGACGTAGCTGGTGTTCTCATCCCTTAATCTGACGGCCAATCGGAGGTTCCCCTGGGCAGCGCTCCTGTTGACTATAACATTCGTCCCATTGCTACCTGGGCTTACCTCGAATGTTACCTCGTCTTCTTCTATGGTGAAGGCGTGGGAGGTAGTCTGGTTCGGGTTCGAGGTATTATCGATGGCCTTGAAGTAGTAGGATGCAGGACCGATGTCACTGCTGTTGAACCTGACGGTGAGATTGATCTCTTTCCAATCAGAGCCACAGCTCTCGCATAGGGTCTCGTTCACCTTCTTGTATGTACTACCAGTGGTGTTGGCAGTATCCACCCACAGCTCGACGGTTGTATTGGTGTTCTTGTCGTCCTTGACCATGACCGAGAAGTTGAAGACGAATCCCCATCCCTGTTTAGCATCCTCTGTTACACCGTTCACGGTCTCGTTTAGGATGTCCGGATTCTTATTCAAATCCACTGTGACATTGTAGGTGCCTGACGTGGTGAAGTTGTAGTAGTCATCAACAACATAGCCGATCCAGCTCTGCTTAGTCGAATTCCAGCTAGTATCTGGAAGGAACTCGAAGACCACATGTCCAGTGCCGTTGGTGTAGTTATAATCGTTCCCATCCGTACCACGTGCGGCGTAGTAATCGGTTCCAATACCATCTTTGGTCACGTTGAACTTGACCTTCGCACTGGGTGTCAGGTTGCATGTGTTTGCGTCCTCGTCGCAAATCTTAAGTATGAAGGTAGACGGGTTGGATAAGGTCGCGATCTCGGTTTCGTTTCCATAGATGTAGGATATATTCACATCGTCCTTCTCGACGTTGAACTCGTTAGTATCATTGACATAATCGCCAGACTCGGTCAAAGAGGTAGTATCCGTCACCCCATCCGCATCCTTAGCCTGGAATTTGAAGAACCAGAGGTCAACATCAGTTGAGGAGAAGGAAATGTTCCATTCGAGGATGCTGAAACTACCGGGACCGCCTGAAGTCCAGTTCTGCTCGTCACCCTCGGGGTTGTAGGAGCCTCCGCCCTTCTTCAACTCTAGCCATACGGTGACGTTCTTCCCGTTCTTGGGGCTTGTTACGTTGACCGTGAAAGTCCTGTTGAGACTCCAGCCATCCTTCCTAGGAGTAACATTAGCCGAGTTTAGATCAGGGGGTTGTTCCTTAAACAACAGGTAGAAGAGACCGGGTTGATCGTACTTCGTGGTATCGCTGTAGTAGTGGTAGTTGCCCAAGGTAGTGTTCAATGTTACATTGTACCATCCCTCCTCTGCTAAACCAGATGCCCACGTACATTCGTATATACCCGTTCCCGAGAGGATGAGTGTTACATTGCCGCAGTCATACTCAACGGTGGCATTGGAGGCATAGAAGTTGGCTGTTACCCCGTCAAGGTTATCGTTGCAGTCATCCCTGATAACTGCTTGGAAGGTAAGGGTATCACCCAAAGTATAGTTCTCATTTCCCGGCGGCTTAGTAATGGTGTTGTTGAACTCAGCCCTCACAGTGAGATTGTAGATAGAAGACGAGTTCGACTTGTAGGCATTCGTCTCTAAGACTTCCGCTGTCCAGTTCTGCACACCCACCTGATACTTTGTTGGAGTGCAAACAGGGTCAAAGTTGTAGATCGCATATCCAGAGCCATTTGTATCCTTCGGCGTACCACTATCGTAGTTAGAGCCATCATAAGTCACCTTGAAAGTCACACTAAGATTACCGACATAAGAGCCATTCTCATCCCGCACCTTCACAATCAAGGGATCGATTTGATTGCCAGACCTATTCGCTGTAGAATCATCTCCCTGAACATACTCCAAGATGACGTCGTCCTTATCGATAGTGAAGTTACGCGTGGATACAACATCCGTGCTGTTGGTGTTTCCTGCGATGTCGCTCGCGTTGAACTTGTAATACCACGTATCTATAAGGGACGGTGAAAAGCTGGTGGTGAAGTTCAGTTGAACCCAATTTCCCACATCAGTATAATTCTTCTCAGCTATGAGATACCAAGGTTGGCCAACAATCTGGCTTGACCTCCAGAGGCTCAATGTGGCGTTATCCACTGTATCTCTCACCTCTATACTAAAGGTGCGATTCACACCCCAACCAGCCGTCTCTTTATCCACCGAGGCATTGACGAGCTGCGGTGGATGAATAGAAAGATTAACATCAAAGATATCAGAGACATTGAATTTGTAATAGGGATCAGTATCCGAGATATATCCGAACCATTTCTGCAATCCCGAGCTATAGCTCGTGTCAGGCAGGAAATCCGTAAAAGCATGCCCAGTCGCATTCGTCGCCGTGGTATTCACCGTCACATTTTCAGAACTCGGCCAGTTCTTGGTCACATTGAACTTCACAGAGGCAGAGGTCGTGTTGACCCAGACACCCCGAGTTATATCCCAAATACGGAGCACAAAAGTCGCTTCTACCTGAAGATTTACGAGGGACCCGTTTCCAGCGGTGTAATTCAGGAGAACATCGTCCTTCTCGATTTTGAATTCGTTCTCGTCTATGCCTTCAAGGGGTGTAGTATTCGTATACTCGGCCGGGATGTTGGTCACATCTTCTTCCAAATCCTCATCGGTCGCAGTGAACTTGAATTTGTAGGGTAAGACAGAGACATTCGCCGGATAAAAGGAGACATTCCATTCAAGGATCTTAGAACTACCGGTACCGCCTGAAGTCCAGTTTTGGGCATCGCCGATCTGAGCATAATCTTCTCCGCTCTTCTTCACCTCGAGAACCACAGTTATGTTCTTCCCGCTCTTGGGGCTTGTCACATTCACCGAGAAGGTTCGATTTTTGCCCCAACCGTCCTTCCTAGGGTTAACGTCCGCAGCGGTGAGATCAGGGGGCTGAGATGGAACATAAAGCCTGAACCAACCGGAACCAGATGCCAGAGTGAGGTTATCACGTTCCGGTACGATCCTATTGTTTATCGAGTTGTTGATGTAGTAATAAGCGAGAGATACGTCCGCAGTAGCATTATAGTCTCCCGCAGACTTTCCTGTAGTGTTCCAACCGCCAGCAGCGCTCTCACATTCATAGAGACCGGTAAGACTAGAGGAGACAGTTCCACAGTCATATGTCTGCGGCGAAGTATCCGGGCCTATAGCATAAAACTTCACCTCCTTATCCGAGTCTTCATTTTTCCCTAATTCATCGCCGCATTCATCCTTAATGAGGACCCGGAAGGGCACCCTATCACCTACAGCGTAATAGCCAGTCGGATACGGGGCAGGCCTATCGAAAGTGATGACGTTATCACCCCATATTGTGAGGTTGTAAATAGAAGATGAATTGGACTTATAGGCATTCGTTTCCGAGCTCACCGCGGTCCAGTTCTGCACACCCACCCCGTACTTTGGACTACTGCATCCGGGATTGAAGTTGTAGATCGCGTAGCCGGAGGTATTCGTATTGTTCGCCGTACCCGTATCATAGATAGAGCCATCAAAGGTCACCTTGAAAGTCACACTAAGATTACCGATGTACGAGCCATTCTCATCCTTCACCTTTACGATCAAGCGGTCGATTTGATTGTCAGACCTATTCGCTGGGGAATCATCTCCCTGGACGTACTCCAAGATAACATCGTCCTTGTCGACGGTGAAAGTATAGGAAGACTCGCTAGTATAATTGGTGTTTCCAGCGATGTCGCTCGCGTTGAACTTGTAATACCAGCCCCCAATATCCGACGGTGAAAAGCTAGTGGTGAAGTTAAGCTGCGTCCAGTTGCCGACATCCGTATAATTCTTCGCAGCTATGAAAGTCCAGTTTGTATCTGCTACGAATCCACTTGTATCAGTCTTCCAGAGGCTTACGGTGGCGTTGTCCACAGTATCAGTTACCTCTACACTGAAGGTGCGATTCACACCCCAACCAGCCGTCGTCTTATCCACCGAGGCATTGACGAGCTGCGGTGGATGAATAGAAAGATTAACATCAAAGATATCAGAGACATTGAATTTGTAATAGGGATCAGTATCCGGGATATATCCGAACCATTTCTGCAATCCCGAGCTGTAGCTCGTGTCAGGCAAGAAATCCGTAAAAGCATAGCCAGTCGCATTCGTCGTCGTAGTATTCACCGTCACATTTTCAGAACTCGGCCAGTTCTTAGTTACGTTGAACTTCACAGAAGTAGAGGTCGCGTTAATCCAGACACCCCGAGTTATATCCCAGATGCGGAGTACAAAAGTCGCTTCTACCTGGAGGCTTGCGGTGGACTCATTCCCAGCAGAATAATTCAGGAGAACATCATCCTTCTCCAAATAGAACTCGTTGTCATCCACACCCGTAGTATTAGACTGGTTGTAGTCTCCCGTCTCGGTTATTGTCGTCCAGACGCTCTGTTCACCCAGACCGGGTGGATAGTATTTAATCTCATACCTGAATTTGACAGTCTTATCAACCAGAGTCGAGTTAAAGGTCTGATCGGTGAAGTTGACAGCATATGTATATGAGGGTAGGGTAAAGTTTCCGGTGGATGCAAGAAGCTCTTCTTCCATCAACTGGGGCTGATAGTACAGGAGTACGCTAACGTTTTTTCCAGCCGCATAGGTGATGTTAACCGCGAAGGTGTAGTTTTTGCCCCAGCCGTCTTTTCTGGGTTGGACATCCGCGTCGAACAGGTCAGGTGGTGTAAGCCGGAGGTTGAAGAGAGACTGGGTTCCATTGGTCTTTATCACGCTGTTGTTGTAGTGGTAACTCTTGGATACATTTATCGTCGAGTTGTACCATCCCTCGTCCATTCCAGATGAGTCCCAACCTTCCCCCGCGGTAGAGTTACATTTGTATAAGCCTGCTAGAGGCGCCTCGACGTTTTCGCAGTAATATGGAGATGGACTGGTTGACGGCCCGACAATGGTGAAATTGACCGTCGCACCGTCAAGCTCGCTGCCACAGTCGTCGTAGACGTAGCCTTCATGCCTTATCAGGCCACCCATATCATAGATTCCGGCAATTGGATAAGCAAAATCAAGGGTTGTGGTTCCCCATATATCCGTGTAATACTCATTTCCATCATCCCAAGAGTTCGGATTTTGGAACTCGGTTGTGTCCTGCATAACCAATTTCCATTCCTGCTCACCCACATCGAGGTCGCAGGTCGCATTAAAATCATATACGAGATATCCGGAGCTGTTTGATTCGTTGGTGATTTTCTGTATAGAGTTGGTCCCATCGTAGGTGATCCAGAGGGTTGCGTTCTCATTCGTTACCGGATTTGTGGCGTCATCGGTTATCCTCACTACCAGGGTGTTAATCTCTTCACCTGTTCTGTTGCTGATCGAGCCATTTCCCTGAACCACGGTCCAGTTCAGTGTTATCAGCTCCACGAGTGTGAAGTTCGTCTGGGCGGTGTCCACGGGGTGGTAACTCTTGTTAGATATCATCTCCACCTGGTAGATGCCAGTACTATTTCCCGTGGAATTCCAGGAAGCTTCGTAGCGGTTCTGGGGAGGGTTGTAGCTCGCAGTTAGGTTATCATCTACTCCAAGGGTAGCATTGTACACGCGGAAGGTAACATTTGCATCTGTTACGAGGACACTGCAATCATCATAGACTGTGCCGTAGAGAGGCACGTTTTCGCCTACCGTATATTCTTTGCCGGGTGGATCTGGCGATGTTATGGAGTTGCTCAGGGTCCCCCAGATGTAAAGCGTGTAGTTGTTGCCGCTGTTGATGGCTAGGGTGTCGTTCTGGGTGTAGTTTGTGTGGGCCAGCGTCTCAGCGTACCAGACGTGCTGACCCGTGGTGTAAGTGCAGCCAGGGTTGAAATAACCGCTTGCGTTGAAGAGTTCTGTGGTGCCCTTGAATTTACCATCACTGTCGGTCTCTGCGCTGTGGGCATCCGTGCCCACGTATCCGGCGCTGGCGTTCTTGTTAATCCATATTCTCCCCTCTATTTTTCCTGCGGCGGAATTAGCACGTGCGAGACTCTCATTTTCCATATCGTAGATGTAAGACCAGAGAGGGACAGTATTGTTTGGAAGAGAGTCACTGCGGTTGATTACGGCACCGTCGCCTTCTGTGTTCTGGAAGGTGGTGGCATCCTTGGTGACAGTGAATGTGTAGGAACTGGTCAGGTAGGAGTTTGGTGGAGTATTATTGTCAGATGCGTTAAGCCTGTACTCCCACCCGACGCCGAGCGCTTCGAAGTCGGTGATGTCAAAACGGTAAAATATCGACGCGGTCGTACCGTTTGTGATGGCTGTCAGATTTTTGGAGGTGAAGGAGCCGCTAGTTGAGGTCTTCGCGAACAATGTCACGTTGCCTGCGTCGCCTTGTGGGTCTGTGTAAAATGCTGAGAAGTTCCGGAGGGCTCCCCAACCAGCGGAAGAAGGCGTGACGGTTACATCGCTCAATTGTGGCATTGCTGGAGTCCAGACCCATTTGTATTTTATGTTTAATACATCTGTTAAGGTTTTACCCGGCGCAACAAGAGTTACATTATGGGTAGTTTTGTTAAATCCGTCACTCGGCGCTAAGTTGCAGGTGTTATTTAAATACCCTGAGGGTTGTGCACTGTCAGTATAGTTACACGCCCACTGTGGACCAACTTGGCCTCCTGCACTTAGTGCCCCATGATATGCTGGGTAATAATACGTTGTTCCCCCAGACATGTTGCTAAAATAGATTTCGAACCCAGTTCGGATCGCTGAAAATGGATTCGTAAACCTAAACTTAACCGTGATATTTTGGATATAACAGTTTAATGTCCCAGGACACGACTGAGGTGTCCATTCATAAGTTTCTGTACTACCATCAGAAGCACTATATCCCGGCGTATCCTCAAACCATTCATAGCACGTATTACCTTCACAAGTTGAGGGATCAACCGCCAGCATCCACGGCCTTGCCTCTATAAACGTGCCAGAAGCATACTCCACTTCCGCCGGTCCCATCATGTAGAGGTAAGGCCAGATGTAAGGAGTGTTGAACTTGTAGCTAACCTTTGAACCATTGGTAATATCGCTCCATTCCAATACTTTCGTGTCGTTGACGACAGTAACTTTAGCTCCGCCCGCATCAACTATCGAAAATTCTGCCGGTAAGTATTCCCTCAGGGTGAAAGTAGATGCATCGGTATATGAAACCACCTTTATAGAGGAATCAAAGGGTCCTCTTTGAGGATCAATGGTCACTGGTGTATCCCTTAGGATATCGAACTCGTAGTACTCCTTGACTGTGAAATATGAATTGATAGTGCTTGCCACCCCATCTGCACTAGCAGTGGCAAAGAGCGAATAATTGCTTTCCAGAAAAGTTAGATAGCTTGCTTCGTATATTCCCCTTTGAGTTTCAACGATCGAACCATCGTCCGTCGTGAAGAACGTAGGCACACCAATCGGATTAGTAACTACAAAAGAGACGTCCGCGTTAGAGACGAGATGGCCCTCCTTGTCCAGTACAACCATTAGTATCTCAGCTTCTTCGCCAGGATGATACATACTCTTCTTGGTGTTTATCGATATCAGTCCCCACTTAAACCACAGCTCCTCTACACCAGCCTCCGATTCAACGACGAGCTTGTATAACCCAGGCTTTACCCCCCTGCCCTGCGGGATCGTTACTTTATACTTCCCGTCGACAAGCCTGATCTCAGGAGCAACCGGCAATCTATAGCCCTTGGCATCCTCGACTCGTGCTCGAATCTCCGCTACCTTTGCTGTCTCTTGTAATAGGTAATTTTGCTCCAAAAGGGTGGGTATGTTCCAAGTTACGCTGTCATTTACGCCATTGCCGTTAGCGTCAAAGAAGCTAACTGAATGCGCGGAATCGCTAGTTACATCCCTGCTCTCGTTGAAGAGCTCTACACTTCCATTGAGCCAATAGAGAGCATGGCCCGTTTCAGTAGCCTCAACCTCAAAGCTCGGCACATCTGCAAACTTAAACTCCCCTTTCCCATTTACGCGTAACGTGCGATTCTTTCCCTCTGGAACACTAGCCGTTGCAGTTACATTGGAGTACTTTACATCGCTCTTAACCCTCATCTGGGTGCCATTCTCTACCGGTATCTCCTCCATAACAGGCGCAGGCGTCTCGTACTCGACAACTGTACCGCCGGCTTTCAGAGTCCAACCAACAGTCTTATTCACTTCTGCCTTACCTTGAGTCCTTTGAACCTGCGCTATCCAATACCTCTTCTCAGAGAGCTTGGGCACAACCCAAGTCAGCTGATCTCCCAAAACCTCGCCCTCCACAACTTCTAGCTGACCAGAGTTAACATCCAGCACCCCGGCATTGGCATCATAGAATACTGTCACCTCTTTCGTTGAAACGCCTATGCTTACAGGTATATCGCGGTAGTGCAACGAAGCATTATGTTTCACTCGAACCAATTTAGCAGGTATTTCAATATCTAGAGCGCCCGCGTCAGCTACCTTCCCATCTATCTTTATGTTCAAGGCATTCTTTGGAATCAGAGAACGCAGGGAAATGTTACGATCTTCTTCTTCTACTTCCACTGGCCCGGTGTAGAATATCACGTCGAAGCCTAGTTTCTGTCCAGGCTTAACTTCCTCAATAACCGGCGCAGCAATACCAGACGCATCCTCTGGCAGGGGCAGAGAATAATTGAAAACAGGAGCATGCAGGGGATTCCTAACCTGGATGTGCTGCCTCCAGCGCACAGGCTTGCCTACCTCTACCTCTTCCTGCACAGGCTCCCCCTTCTCAGTCAGCACCCGATCCACAAAGATGTTAATGCTCTCGCTCTCACATACGCCGTAGGCACATCCCTGGAGCTTTATTACGCCTTCTCCAAGCTTTGCCTTAGAGGTATCCACAACCAAACTGCTCTCGCAAAGATAACCGGTTCCACAGTGCTTCACCTTCTCGCCTGAAACAACCTCGAAGCCCTGTGGCAAGACATAGATCAAGGAGACATCTGCCAAGTCGTGATTCCTTGCCTCACCGCCAATCTCAATAACCTGCCCCCTGGCGACTTGAGACGGAGCAGTCAGGTTGATAAGCAGGTCAGCGAAGTTGTATGCATAGACCACCTGCTCTCCAAACCTGAACTCGAGAGAATGCTCCTGAGGTGTTAGAACCTTGAAGATCGCTTCACCAGAGGAGTAGTGCCAGTTAGCAGTTATCAAGTCTCCTTTGATGCTCACCTGGACCTTCTTGTACTCATCGTCTATCTCGGCGTACAAGCCGATGAACTCGACTTCCTCTGGGAAGGAGTGGTCGTAGATCTCCAGAATACCAGAGCCTGTGGTAGAAAAGTGGATGCTCCAGTTGTCCCCTAGCTTTGGATGAGCATTAGGGTTTAGTATAGTAATACTACTAGAAGGTTGTAATAAAGAACTAAAGATAGCTAAAGCTAGTATAAATGGTAATATCCATGCTGCCAATATCCTACTGGGAGGTTTAAACTTCATGTTCCCACGTTAGATTCCAAAAATGTCTCCTATTCCTTCTTCTTCCTCCAAACTATTGTGTCTCTGCTTCCAAATTTCGGTTTCTCTGTCTCTCCATCGATTATTCCATCTGCCTTGAGCTTGTAGCAGTGCGCTATAGCAGTAGACCAAGAAATCCCGGCCTTCTTGGCGATTTGATAGGTAGAACGGGACTTGGGCTTCTTTTCTACTAGAACGCTTATGATGCGTTTATCGACTCGGGATAATTGCATGCTTCTTGCCCCCCACATGGTGCATATTTATAACTTACCGAACTGCTCCAAATATCTCGATATACTTCTGGTCCCGGAAGTATATATTTTTAGAGTTACGCTAGCGTACCGCGTTAGAGCAGATATGCACATGGTTTTCTGGGATCAAAAACGAGCTGAGAAAGCACTTATAGGGGCCAAAAGGTATGTTTCCAGTGGAAAATGCTAAGAGAATCCAGTGAAAGGGTTTACGTCAATGTAAACATATCGCGAGGTGGAAAAAGCTGGCAAATGATCCAATGCTCAAGTGGGAAAAAAGGTCAATCTACCGGGCATAATCCGCAGAGGAAGCTAAGTTAAAGTTTTTTATAATGACTAGTGCCCTTTCCACTACCCTCAAGCACTATGAACTGAATAAGCCTCAAATCCTTTTCCTTCGAGTTTGTCAAGAGATTCAGTGGTATACTACGGTATTAATAATGAAGTGTTAAATCTTTAACCTTCAACATTGGATTCCGAGGACTTTGTAAGTCCTCTATATAATTCTGTCATAGACCTATTGCATAAATATTCACTGCCATGAAAAGTGCAACACTGCATGCAAGTATCGGGATAGAATAAATATGTTTTAGATTATATAGAATATTATTTTGTCTTTAATTACAATATATAATAAAAATTAATTCTATTTTTAAAAATGAATTTAAAAAAAGCTTAAAAATAGATAGTATATTAGTTAATACTAGAATTTTATATATCTTTCGAAATTTCTTATTCGTTAGATAATCCAAATGGCGTAATGTAATCTTTATCTTAGATACAAAGAAGAAGTGCAAATTAGCCTACTTAGCCTCAGGGGCTATACATTACATATACTTGCCAGATAGCCGTATTTTACCTTTCTCACCCTCACCGTCAATGCACTACTATCAGATTAGAACCTTAAGTAATCCAGAGGCGGTTACAATTTTAATGCCTTTGTGTTCCTTCAACTTCAACAAATGCCGATCACCAGAAACTATGTAATCTGCTTTTCCGGCTACAGCACAATCCAAGAATTTGTTATCGTCGGGGTCTTCCTTGATTACTTCTACGTTTTCCTTTGGCGTTACCTTAATTGAAATGTCTATTAAATATCGCAATAATTCTTGCTTCTTCTCTGCATGTATAAAAGTGAATCTCGCCCTTTGCAAAACTCTTTCGAACTCTTTCAACATTTCTTGTGTTTGCATGAGGGTTAATTTTCCGTCTATACAGAGAGCGAGCACCTTTCTGGGATGTCCCCTCCAACCAATAGCAGATATCAAAACGTTTGTATCCAAAACAACTCTAAGCATTAGCGTCGCCGTGCTTCTGCAATCTCTTTCTCAATGTCGCTTTTTGTTATGCCTGCTTCTCCGAATTTGTCTGAGAAATAGTCTAGTAGCTTATACATCCTCTTCTTTAAGTCGCTATCTTTGAGCCTCTTCAGAAGTATTGCATCTCTATCGCTTATTACAGCGAATTTCTCACCCTTCACTATTCCCATCGCGTCCCTTATCTCTTTTGGGATTACTATCTGCCCTTTGCTTGAAACACTTACCACTTCAGCCATGTGACCACCTTTTATAATCCTTACTCTAGAGAAGTAAGACTTAACTTACTCAAAAATTGTTGTGAAAGCTTCACAACTGCAAAACGAAAGTAGACAAAGATATAAACAAACAGAGATATGTCTTATTTATGGGGCTGAGAGAAACCTTTACGAAACTGCAGAAAATGGCTCTCATGAGCAAGTTCTTCCTCGTCGTCCCCTTAGCAGTCCTTGTCCAAGTGCTGGGGTACTTTTTAGGGGGCTATTTCGATCCATCGGTGCGCATCTTTTTTCATATCGCTCTGGGCTTCTTATTCGGCTTGCTTCTGGGAAAGTTATTCATGGGTATGAGCAAGGAGCAAAGGATCCTAAAAGAACTTGGAGAAAAGCGCCGCGAGCTCCTTGAAAACACCGGAGACTTTGTTTTCACACTGGATATAGAGGGGAAGATCATATCCTTCAACAAAAAGGCCGAAAAGATCACGGGGTACAAAAGAGAAGAAGTCATTGGCAAATCATTTGCTATGTTCCTCTCATCTGAAGGGATCAGAACGTTCTTCGATAAGCTGGGTGAGTTGGGCAAGACAGAATTCCTTCCCCCTTATGAAGCCGAGATAAACACGGTGTATGGCAAGAAAATCTTGGAGTTGAAGCTCGCAGCCATAAAGAGCGACGGCAGGCTCTTGGAAATCCAGTGCATAGGTAAGGACACGACCGAGATAAAGATTCTGGAGAAAGAGCTCCAAGAAAAGACATTCGACTTTGAGAAGCTTTCCAAGAGGACCCTGAGTAGAGAGCTGAAACTGGTCGAGTTAGAGAAACGGGTAGAAGCCCTACAGAAATTGAAAAAGCGCCGCAGGAAGGCCGAGTGAGTCCTCCCCCAAGCTAAAGCAAGCAGCGCTCTTGGTGCCTTTATTGTAACTTTTTTGTAACTTTTGTTTACGTAACTGTAACCCAAAATTAAAGCCTAACCTTGTTGAATATAATAAACAAAGATGAGACCAAAGGGAGAGATGGGGGATGTAATCCGTTCTTCATCTGATCCACAGATACAAATAACTGGGGCTTTACCGGTTCTGGACAGCGTCGTATTCCCTGCTTTGGAGAAGCCGGATGCGTGGCCCAGGTATATAGCCCCGGGTGATAAGGTATATATAAGGAGGATATGCGGGCTTCATAGTAAGGGTCGTAAGGGAGTTTAGGAACCGTCCATGTAAACGCATTAGGATTGTCTATGTAAACGCATTAGGATTACCCGATGAGGAACAAATGACCCAGGGGCAGAGAAAGTGAATAGAAAAGCCCTATTAGTAGTAGGTATATTAGTCTGGGTACTAAACGTAGGGGTAGCTAGTGCTATACCTGTTAAATGGTGGAATAACTCTTGGCATTACCGCGTTAACGTAACAGTGAATACTTCTTCGTACAATAGGACGGATTGGCCTATTGAGCACTGGATAAACTTTACCGCACTCAATGTAACCGGGACCTTTGATGAGAACTCGACGAGGGTCCTCGAATACAACTTATCCACCGGGGAACTCATGTACGAGATTCCCTCGCAATTCGACCAGGGAAGTGGTTATTCACCCACATCTAATGCGGTAGGCGAGGTTGTCTGGCTTCTAAACGGGACGAGGCCCGAGAACACGAGGTATTCCTACTACATCTATTTCGACACCATAGAAAACGGAGCTAAAGAAGCTCCCACCTACAACACACAGCTGACCTATACAAATAGTAGCGACGAATTCTGGGTGAATAATTCCCTCTTGGAGATTAGGGTGGATACTAATCGCAGCGTGAATTATACCTCGGGTATATACTATGCGAGCTTTAGGGACGGAAATCTGATATTTGACATTCCATCCGACCAAGATACTCTGGAGTACATCAAGTATAGTGATGGTGCTGTCACTTATTATTGGTATGACTTCGGGAACAATTATACGCTAGTCGTTAATGGTTCAATCAGGAAAATCGTTGAGCAAATTGGAGACGAGAAAATATGGGGTACAACAACATCAACTGGCGAATACGCAATGAAGAAGAGGTATACCTTTTATGAAAATAATCCTTGGATCAAGATCGAACACAACCTCACGAAGATCGGTAGTAGTGAGACTAGAGCGTCCTCTGACTCCGCCCCTGCGTTAGATACAGTTAGAGGTTTTGGGACGGTTGAATTTCGAAGTGTTCCGTCTGAATATTATGCCTCCGCATACAATCCTACTTCGAATCTGGGTCTAGGAGTGATAGATCTAAATGAAAGTGGAACGCCGGGGAATAAGTATGAGGTAGGACTCGGACTAAAAGGGATATACATATGGTTTAACGGGTTTAGTGTAGACTCAGTTTCTGCGACCGCCGTCGTCTCTTTCAACAACAAATCAACCGATACATTGGCTCACGCCTCAGTCGAGGAGCTAAAAGACAGGCTCTACGAGGATGTCATCACAACCCGCGGTCCACCAGATGCATGGCAGGTCATCGTAGAAGCCCAGACCGAATACCCCGTCTACAACCTAAATGAAACTGTTAACATAACTGGCATAGTCACGAATGATAGCCACACTCTTAATGCCTCTGCAAACGCCACCTTGGACATGGGCACCCCTGCAGATCCTAGCGATGACATAGTCTTACCCCTTTACTACCAAGGGAACGGCAACTATACCGCTAACTACACCTTCGGCCTCGCCAACCAAACCGGTGTCTGGAATCTCACCATAAGGGTATATGACAAATACGGCTACCTCTTGAACCTGAGTTCCACCACCTTCAATCTCACCGACAGATACAGCGTTTCTGTCTCGATAATACAACCTTCCTCCAAGGTGGTCCTCATAGACGGCCTAGTGAAGGCTAACGTATCAGTTCAGAACTACATAAACACCACATGGATAGCGAACGCCAACGTAACATGCAACTATACTAATGGGACCGACCCGAAGGTAGTTGAAAACATAACCGATAACGATGATGGCACCTATGCGGTGAACTTCACAGCTCCCTCCATAGTATATAACCCCTGGATCCTTGCCTGCAATGCCTCGAAATACAACAACACCGGCTACGGAGAGGACTACTTCAGGACCATAATAGCTACTAACACCACCCTCAAGATAAATCTCACAAATGACACCGTTAGAGTCTACAACGTGACGCAACGCGACAACCAGAGCTTCCTGATGATGACGAATGTGTCCAACATCAGAAATGGCACCGCCTACTCGCCTAATATAACCCTATCGCTCCCATCAACCTTCAAAGCCAATGTCACCTTCCCCTTCCTACTTAATAACCTAGAAAAGGACCAATTCAGGGTGAGCTACTTCAATATAACCGTGCTAGCTGGAACGCCGGCTGGGAACTACACGATAAATGCAACCGTGAACTGGGCGAACTATGATGCACCTCCGAATTCTACTACAGATTTGCCTTCAGTAATAGAGATAGTCAGACAACCAATTCTGGAGGTACTCGAGACCCAGCTGGATGGAACCGTTGTAGAGGGAAGCGAGGGGTTGATAGGAAACTTCACTGCAAACTCCACTGGTAACTATCGAATCGAAAATGTCACTGCAAGCTGCATCTCCGGCTCCGGTGAGGTATGCGACAACTTCACCGTCAGCTTTTACCCGAACTTCACTGCCTACGTAAACGCCGGCAATTGGACGAATATCTCTGTCAATGTAAGTGTGCCGGAGGGCTATCCACCTGGGGAATACAACGGCACAATAAACGTGAGCTCCGTCAACGGCGGATGGGATAACCTTACTTTGAACATAACGGTGCCCACCTCCAGGAACTGGAATATGAAGATTCTCGAATCATGCTCCAAAACGGTGCTGGTGAACGCCACTGGCAATATATGCGAGGTAGAGATAAACAACACCGGGAACGTTAACATATCCTTCAACATAAGCATTAACCCTGCATCTGGCAACTTCACTCTAGCGAATAAGACCAACTTTACAGTAAACAAGACTTCTGCATACAGGTTCCAGATTAACTACAACACCTCGAATGCCGCGGTGGATAATACGTACACCGCAAACTACACAGTTAATGCCACCGACGCAGATGCAATCCCAGACTACCAGTGGATACCAGCCAATATAACGGTAGTCCTGGGGCCGTCGGTGCAAATAGTGTATCTCTCGCAATACGTCGAGCAGAAACGCAGTGCCATGATAATCGTCAACGTCACTGATAGGGCTTCGAATCTTATCACAAACGTCACGGCAACCATAACGCGGCCTGACAACACATCCGAACTACTTGAACTCAGTAATATAACCGCCAACATACTAGGAGGCTCCTCAAGCTGGGCCGTCAATGTAACGAACACCTCGCTCAGAGGCAACTATACTGTTACAGTCTATGCCAACGACAACGCCACCGGCTGGGGAACAAACGAGAGCAAATTCGCGGTTTATGCAAAGCTCGAGCTCACTATCTATACCCTCGCTGATACCTATGAGCAGGGCGACACTGGGAGCTTCAAAATTTATATCGGTGATGCGAATGACCAACCTGTTGGAGACGCTGATGTGAACCTGCAGCTCATTGACCCATATAACTGGCTGATACTGAACTTCTCTGCAACGACAAGCGCTGATGGAAAAGCTAGACCAGATCCAACCTTCCAGCTGGATTCAAAGGCAACTCTGGGAGATTATAACTGGGTTGCCAATGTCACCTACTACGATGATAAAGCGGACAAATGGGTGAATGCCTCAGCATCCAACTCCTTCAAAGTTGTCAAGGAAATTACCGGATTACCTCTGTATCTAGATGTAGATGCGGGCGATGTGCATCAACCCGGAGAAACTGTGACAATATATGCCGTGGTCAAGGATGGATACGGCATCTTATTGCCCGGTGCAAACGTGAGCATAAACGTCACAGCCCCCAATGGTAGCATTATCCAAGAGAACATCAATGCCACCCTAGACGTAGGACTCATATACAAAGCCAACTTCACCCTGGATACAAATGCCTCCACTGGGGCATATTTGGTGACAGCAAAAGCGACTTATGGTCTTGATGAAGCCAACGACATCGATATCTTCGTGGTGTCTGTGGATCTCTTCGCAGAGGTGATGATACCATCGGTCGTGTACCTCGACAAGATAATGACCGTCTCGGTAATAACGATAAATCCAGCCACAGGAGACGGTATAGACTCGGACGCGATAAATGTAAAGATCTATCGCACTGAAGGATATTCACCTGACCTGTGGCGGGACCTCTCGAAATCAGATTTCAATATCACCCAAGTTGGCTTCTACACCTATTCCGAGAAGGTCGATTCGAGCTCAGTACTCACCGGCTCGTATCTAACGGTATTGGAGGCAAAGGAGGGGTCGGCTGGGTCTTGGGACATGGAGGCCTTCAGGATACTCAAAACCGGGCCCTACGATGTGATCATTGAATGGATTAAGGATCCAGTGGCCCAAGAAGAATATCTCACCTTCACCATAAATATGACCAACATGGGAGAGTTCGTCGAGGAAGATGTTATAATTAGTTACACAATCATTGGAGAAGAAAAATACAACAGTTCATTCTCTAGGGCAGTTAAGGAGACCGGCGTGCCTGATGTCTTTAATAAGACTACCGACAAAGCTATCGATCTTGCCCCCGGAATTTATACGTTGCATGTCAGCGTCATCTATGACCCAAACGCTCCTCCAGCCACAGCAAGTGCAACCTTCGAGGTAAAGGCAAAAGCTGCTGCCCCTCCAGGAGGCCCAGGGGGAGCACCGGGAGCACCGGCAGCACCACCAGCTCAACTGAACATAACGGACTTCTATCCGTCTCAGATAAGCGTAGAAAAAGGTGGAACAGGCTACCTAACCGTAACAGTTGAGAACACAGGTGGCGTACTCCTACATAACGTCTCGGCAGAACTCATTGGGATACCAGCTACGTGGTTCCAGCTTGTAAAGGGCAGTGCAGACACTCTAGCTAAAGGGAAAACCCTGCTTCAGGTCATCGAGATCGACGTGCCTAAGAATATAACCCCCCAGGAATTCAACATCACCTTTATCTCCACGTCCATTGAAGCGTCAGACGAGAAATCCCTGACCCTGAAAGTATTCGAATCTATAGAGGATCTTCTGGAATGGGAGATAGATAAAGTCAAGGAAAACTTAGTTGAAGTAGAAGACAAGACTTTCATAGCACTTCAGGAAGGTAAGAATGTAACCAAGGCTTTAACCATCTTGAGAGATGCTACAAGCGAGATAAGAAGAGCCGAGGATCTTATAAGAGATAAGAGATACTATGATGCACTCGCCGCTCTTGAGAGCGCCAGAACTTACCTGAGGGATGCCCGCTCCCTTATAGATAAAGCCATGGTAGAAGTGACGGTGATAACTCCACCAACTACACTACCGCCAACTACACTACCGCCAACTACACTACCGCCAACTCTTCCCCCTACACCTACTATCATAGTGCCTCCTTTGATACCAAGAGAGGTCTTCTTCGGCATCATCGCCGCCTTATTCATACTAGCGCTGATGGTAGGCTACTTCGCACTGCGATGGTCCCATAGACTGGAAACATTAATAGGAACTAAAGAAGTCCTATCGAGGGAGAGGAAGCGTGGGGCAAGGGCAATGCCAGAGAAGAGAGTCAGGCTCTCACGGGAGGATGAGTTGAGGAGGAAGCGAGAGCAGATAAAGAAGCTGCTGGAGACTATTAAAATGCAACATGATAAGGGTATAATCTCTGACAAGCCATATGAGGAACTCACGAAGAAGAACGAGGAGAGACTATCCCAAATAGACGCCAAGCTACCATAGAGCTGAGGAAGTTTTCAGAGAAGATACCAGTCACAGTCAAAATAGTCCGCATTAGAAATGAAATGGGAAGGGGAAGGGGAAATGAAACAGAAAATAAACACATACATATAATATATAATAAGGGTCAATTCAATAGAGAAGGCTGGGAGATGGCTAAAACTAAGACTAAGACCGGAATACCCGGACTGGATGAAATCCTTAATGGAGGTATTCCAAAGGGCTCAAGCATATTGATAGCAGGAGAATCTGGCACTGGGAAGAGCATTCTTTCCTCCCAGTTCCTGTACAACGGAGCAACCCAATACGACGAGAACGGAGTACTCGTCTCCCTAGAGGAGAGGCCCCAGGACCTAAAGGCTGAAATGGCAGAGTTCGGCTGGGACTTTCAAAAGCTTGAGGACGAGAGGAAGTTGATGATCATAGATGCCTCTACCATAAAGATTCCTATAAAGGTGAACAAGGGCTTTGCCATAGGCCCTGGATACGACATAGAGAAGTTGATGACTCTTATCTCCGCTGCTGTCGGGAGGATCGATGCTCAACGCGTTGTAGTAGATACACTCCCGGCGTTGGAATTCGGCCTGGAAAATGCCATAGAGACAAGGAAAACAATATTCAGGCTTTCCTCCCTCCTTCTTGAGCTGGGATGCACCTCCCTCATGACCACTGAGACCTTAGCACCGAATAAGATAAGCCGATACGGCGTTGAGGAATTCCTACTGCGTGGCGTTATCCATATGGATTTGATACTGGCTGAGGGACGAGTAGTCAGGACTCTAACAGTACGGAAGATGCGTCAAAGCAGGCACTCCCTTGAGACACATCCTTTTATCATCGAGGACAATGGCATCACCGTCTTCCCAGAGGAGAAAGTCTTCATATAACCTCGATAAGAAAATATTTAATAGATTAAAGAGAAAGAGAAAGGGATAGAATAAATACAAAGGTGTATAATGTGACCTATTCTTTTGGAATAGATTTCCTAGATAGGCAAATTGGAG
The DNA here is from genome assembly GCA_036444275.1 of Hydrothermarchaeales archaeon (SeqCode). Taxonomy (GTDB): domain Archaea; phylum Hydrothermarchaeota; class Hydrothermarchaeia; order Hydrothermarchaeales; family JAZGAD01; genus JAZGAD01. The sequence goes on along the minus strand of JAZGAD010000014.1, from coordinate 15,730 downwards.
CTGTAGCTCCTAGATCGAACATTCTGCTCTCCGGCCCCCCTATGGTAGGGAAAGGCGTTTTAGTCAGGAATCTCTTCTACGAGGTCCTAAAGGGCGGCGGCGGCGGCATATATATCACCACAAAGGATACTGCCGACCAGCTTAAGGATTGGTTTGCAAGCCATGGGATGGATATGAGGCCTCATGAAGATAGAATCGGGATCATAGACTCCATATCACGAACCCTAGGTTTTAGCACTGGAAAGCACGCTTCAAACGTCGTACAGGTTTCGAGCGCTGTCGACCTCAATGGCATCTCTATAGGCCTGAATCGATTTCTAACAAGGTTTTACAAGGAACTGCTCCTGAAAGAGACGGTTGTGGTTGTTGAGTCGCTCTCCAACCTACTCATGTTCTCTAACATCCAAATTCTATACCGGTTCCTCTATGTCTTCAGCGGCAGGATAAGGGCAGCTGGATGCGTCGGTATCTACACCTTGGAGGAGGGGATGCATGGCCCAGAAGTTTTAGCCACTGTTAGACAGCTCTGCCAAGGATTAATAGAAATGAAGCAAGAAAGCGGAGGCAAGTATATAAGGGTCTCCGGCCTCTCTGCATCAAATCCAATTTTCAAGTACGCAATCCAAGAGGGTAGAATCATGGAGGTGCGAGAATGATAAAGACAGGGATACCGAAATTGGACGATTATTTACATGGAGGGATCCCAAAGGGAAAGAGCATATGTTACTACACACAGCCTGGTGTCGCCGGCGAGGTATTCGGGATGCAGACCCTCATCAGCCACTTAGAACAGGGGGGTAAGGGGCTCTTCATAACCACTACTATAGAGCCCTCGATGGTCAGGGAGGAGTTCATGGACTATGGTTGGGACATCGAGAGATATGGGGATAGGTTTGCCATACTAGACGCCTTCTCTGGGTTAATGGGGATTCAATCCGATGAACGATATGTAGTGGATGACCCAGGCGATATTCAAAACCTAAACGACACTATCAGCAGGGCCATCGATGACTTCGAACACGGCGGAGTTGTCCATGGGTCACTCTCCCAGATCGTGGACCTCTGCGGAGAGAATATCGATGAATACTTGAAGGAGTGGAATAAGAACATCATGTTAAACGACAGTATCGGCATCTACAACTTTACAGCCTGGCCCTATCCTGAAGAGATCCTCAGGAAGATTAAGGAGGAACTCTTCGACTGTGTCGTTGATATTGGAGGCGTAGGCGGAAGAATTCTATTTGGACAGTACTATGGCATAATAAGGGCGAACTGGTGTGAAGCTGAAAAGAGATACGTCCTCTTCAGGGTTACCAAGCCAGGGGGTGTGAAAGTATACATACCCAAGCTGCTTGTTACCGGGCCCTTCAACGCAGGCAAGTCGACATTTATACATTCACTTTCAACTAGGGCAGTATCCGTGGATAGACTGGGCACAACGGTAGCCCTAGATCATGGGCACGTAGACCACATGGGCTTCTCAGTCGACCTCTTCGGGACACCTGGGCAGGAGCGCTTCGATCCCCTTCTCAAGCTCCTGGGCAAAGAGGCGTATGGGGTCTTCGTCGTCATAGACTCAACGAAGCCCCAGGATTTCGCCAGGGCGAAGGCTATGCTGGAGTTGATCAAAGTGCATGGATTGCCTTATATAATAGTTGCGAATAAACAGGACTTAGAAGGAGCCCTCAGCGAAAAGGAGATAAGGGAGAAGATGCAGATAGGGGAAGAGATAAAGATACTTCCAGTTGTTGCTACTGAAAAGAAAGGTGTAGTAGAAGCCTTTGAAACTATAGTCAATATGGTTGTTGGGGCCTGAAAAAATGTTAAAAGAAGATTTGGAGAAGGTTCTAGCGCAGATTAAGAGGGTTGGGGATATTGAGGCTAGTGCAGTTGTATCTAGGGATGGCTTGCTTATGGCATCGGACATTCCGAGTGGGATTCATGGTGAGACTTTTGCAGCTATGAGCGCTACTATGCTCGGTGCTGCAGAGACCGCTATATCAGAGTTGAAGAAGGGCGTGCCAGATAGGGTGATAGTTGAATCTAAAGAGGGTAAGGTGATAGCGACGGGTGCTGGCTCGAAGGCGCTGCTCGTGGTTATGACGACACCTGAGGCTGGACTTGGATTGATATTGGTGGAGATGGAGAAAGCCAGTGAAAAGGTAAAAGGACTATTATGAGGGAATGAAGAATAGTCGCTAAGCCCTAAAGGATAGGATAGAGATGGATAAAACAAACAACGACTTCAAGGTCTACCTCTATGGTAGATGGTTCATAAGATCAGTTGAGACCTCTTGGAAGCTGACCAGGAATCCTACGATCGCGAGGATTAGCGCTGAGAAGGCAGGGCAAAAGATCTTCAAAGATAAGGTACGTAAGCCAGAGGAATGGACCATAGAGGGATGGATAGAAGCTGTTAAGCAGGGTGTCCATTCAGAGCTGGGTACTGATGTAGAATTCGAGGCAAGCGCAGATAGCGTGATAATGAAGGTTAACACGTGCCCCTTTGAGGATATAATGAAGGTAGACAGGTATGCTACTTGCAGCTTCCACTATGGCACCTGGAAGAGCCTCTTTACGGGGGCCTTTCCAGAGGGCGAATTGTTATTACCAGAGGTCATCTCCAAGGGTGCTCCTAAGTGCCTCTTCAAATTCCTGGTTAAGGCGAGCGACGACGAGAGGATGCTCGCCATGCGAGATAGGAGAGATATATTCTCAAAATAAATTTCTAATTTAGTTTTTATTTGATTTCCCCTTTAGTTCACAATATGACTCAAAGAAAGGGGAGGACGAGGGATGAAAAAACAGCAGAGGAGGTGGTGACGCCGTTTGGTCAATAGGCCCTCGCCCTCTTTCCCTCATTTGCAATTCTTACATTTTACACCATTCTCGCAGAAGATGCTCGCGGTCTTGAGCAACTTCTTATTCTTCTCGATACAATAGATTATATCCTCGGCGCTGACGCTCTTTTGTATAAACAGAGTTTTCCTCTTCTTCGAAGCCCGAAAGGCCAACTCCCTATCGTGGGTCACTAAGAGACAGTGGCCCAGCTTACCAGCGAGGTGTAGGATGTCTTCGTCCACCATGTGAGTATCTACGTCCCCTATGTGAAGCACTCTCCTATTGTCATTTAGGTTCTTCACCTTCTTGGGTATGTTGGCATCTAAGATTATGTCTATTGGCATTTCCCACTCATCTCAACCAGGGGTAGGAGTTCTTCAACTTCTCCAACCTATCCTGCATATCTTCTAACTCCATTTTCTGAGGATTCATGTTCATCTGTCCGCTACTCTCCTTTATCACCACAGCGATCTCTTTCAGCCTTTCACGCTTGTATTCCATGAATTCCTTCTTGTTCAAGCTTTCACTTCCCGTGCTAAGTAACGCCACCGCTTAACTTCGGTATCCTCAAGGATCTTCTTGCTGAAATCGAAGAGAGTACTTGCAGACTTTGCCGTTACCTCTGCTTGAGCAATGACCCTACAATAAGGATGGAAGGCCCCCTCGACCTGGAGCTTTCTTAAGGGGCTCAGCTCTGCCTCGCTGCTAAGGAAGCACGCACCGGTATAAGATGGATTCTCTGGGTCTCCTATTAGGGATCTGTCGCTGAACTGTCCATAATCAAGCTTGGCCAGGCGTCTAGCTGTGTCCTCATTGCTCTCAGTCAGTGCCCATTTGAGCTGCGTCTCTTCGGTCCATTCTTGCAATACTTTATAGATATGCCTCATCACCTGCAAGCCAAACCTCCAGGCATCGTTACTCTCGTGGAGTTCAGCACCTACTTGTGCCTTGGCTGCCTCATTTATCCCGAGGAAGGCAATGGTATGAAGCACCTCATCCAGGGAATAGTAGGGAGCGTCCCCTATCGTTTGACTGAGGAAAGGAAGCATCCCCTGCTCAAGCCTCCGCTTGATTACGTCCCTTTTCACCATGATCACTTCCCTGGCCATAGCCAAGCGGTCATCCAGTATCTCATAAAATTTACCCTCCTCGCCAGATTCGTATGCTATCCTGGGCATGTTCAAGGTTACAGCCTGTAGAGTACCTTGGTTAGGCTCTTCACCATCGAGAACAGCAAAAGTAGGCGTGCCGTATTTAAGGGCTAATTTGTGAACTAAACTCATGAATGCCTTATCATCTTTACCTTCTTTCTTAATCGAATATATCGCTTTTGGATATAGGAACGCCCTACCCTTATGATCCCCTTTCAGGTATACTTGAGTGAGGGCATCTGCAAAGGCTCTGGCTTCATCTTTATAATCCCGGTACTTACCTTTTACTGTGCCCCCAGCTTTGACTGCCTTAAGATCGCCTATACTATCGGGGCAGAAGTAATCTATGCATATTTCGCTCATCACCCGCCTCTGGCTCATCTCATAAACGAAGCTCTGAGCCAACTGCATTACCTCCTCTGGCTTCAACCCCTCGAGATACGGAGCAAGGAAGTAATTAAAATGCTCGATGCGCTGTGGACCCGAGAAATGCGACTGCGCATCCTGCAACAGCTGCGCTACATGGAGGATGGCCACCTCAGGCCTCTTAGCGGGACCGGTAGTCACTCGTTCCTCTAGAGAGTCGCTAACTAAGCCTGTTTGGAAGAAATATCTAAGGTTGTGGCAGAAGCTATATGGCTTGGTGACAAAGCATTCAAGGGCATGGATATGTATCTCTCCACGCATGTGGGCATCCGCTTGGTGGAGCGGTAGAACCTTTAGTAGGGTGTATTCCCGAAGCACGTTGTCAGCCATTAATTTGTGCATGACTTGGGGGCTCTTGCCCTCTCCGGCTGCACCTGCTTCAACAAGTTGAGAGGCATCAAAGACCGGTATTCCAAGCCGAGTATAGTCAGCCCTGGCGTCCTCGAAGCCGTGCTCCAATAACTTGACATTCACCACTTCTCTTATCAAGGGTGCTGATATGAAATCCAGCTTCACCCGCCTCAGCTCCTCTTCGCTCTCTTTTGCAACGTTCTCAGCGAGCTCCTTGGGGAGCTTTGTCTCTTTCATGAGGGAAGAAGCAATTCGTTTCCTATCAAAGGACTCGATAGTATTCCGGGAGGTCCTCACCAGCATGCTGTGGAACCTTCGATAGCGCTCAGCTGCCTCTGGGCTCGTCTCTAAGAGAACCTTCTCCAAGCGCTCTTGGATATCCTTGGTGCTTATACCGTCGTAGATGCCCTTGGATACCGCCAGCGCCGCATCGGCAGCGGTCCAGAATTCTATCCCGGCTTCCACACACTCAGTAGTTATCACATTTGGATCAAATACCGCTAAGTCTCCTGACGATTTAACTATCTTGACCCCAGACTTGGAAGCCATGAACACCTCCTTTGATTATCTAACGCTGCTATAAGTAACTATTAAAATCCTACTCCATTATCCCTTTTAAAAAACTTTCGAATGAATTTTTTTAATATAAACAGTCACTAAAATTAGAATAATCAACTAAAGTTTCTATCCCCTATCCGAAATTTAGATGATGGTTAGAGAACCTTAACAACTCGAACACACGCGTTAGTATTGGAAGCTAGAAGATATGATTGAAACGCCTAGTAAGGGCACACCCCATCAGGGCGGCACCCCGACGCGAACTCTGAATCCACGCTTAGCTCTTCACCCTTCTCTGGAGTAGAGACAATGTTCAGGACTTGCTCTGGCTTGCTCCCGTATCTATATACGGTAATACCCTTGCATCCTAGCTCATGCGCCAATAAGAAAATCATTCTAACATCCTCAATAGAAGCGTTGTTGGGCAGGTTAACCGTCTTGGAGACTGCATTGTCAACATGCTCTTGGAAAGCCGCCTGCATCCTGACATGCCACTCAGGAGCAATATCATGAGAAGTTACAAACGCACGCCTAACACCTTCAGGTATCTCCGCTATAGCCTGGATAGAGCCCAATCGAGCGATCTTTATCATGAGCTCCTTCGAATAGAAACCACCTTTCTTGGCATCCTCTTCGAAAAATGGGTTGACCTCTAAGAGTTGAGTGCCCATGACACTGCGCATGAAGGAGACGGCAAACAAGGGTTCTATACCACTATTGATTCCGGCGATTATGCTGATAGTACCCGTAGGTGCAACAGTGGTCAAGGTTGCGTTTCGCATTGCCTCGTAGCCCCTCTTCCTCCAGACACTTTTCTCGAAATTCGGGAAAGAGCCTCGAACTCTAGCCAGCTCGGCAGATGCCTTCCTTGCTTCTTCGTTAATGAACTGCATCACTTCGCCAGCTAAGGCAACGGCCTCCTCGGTACCGTAGGAGATACCCAGCTGGACCAGCATGTCCGCGTAGCCCATAACGCCAAGGCCGATCTTCCTATTACCTTTAGTCATCTCCTTTATCTCCGGAAAGGGATACTTGTTCATGTCTATGATATTATCAAGAAAATGGACCGCCAAATGCACTGTCTTCTCTAACTTTTCCCAATCGACCTTTCCATCCGTCACCATCTTGGATAGATTGATAGAGCCGAGGTTGCAGGACTCGTAGGGCAGAAGAGGCAATTCCCCACAGGGATTAGTACTTTCGATCTCACCCAAAGCAGGAGTAGGGTTGTCCCTGTTAATACGATCCAAAAAGATTATCCCCGGATCTCCTGTACGCCAAGCCATGGTGGCTATGAGGTCAAAAACGTCCTTGGCTCTGAGCTTCTTTATCTGCTTACTGTTCCTCGGGTTCACTAAGGCAAGTTCTCGATCCTCCTGCACAGCCTTTATGAATTCGTCGGTTATTCCAACAGATATGTTAAAATTCGCCAGAAAGCCTTCTGTCTCCTTGGATACTATGAATTCTAGGATGTCAGGGTGATCCACGCGGAGGATGCCCATGTTGGCACCTCTCCTCCTGCCGCCCTGCTTTATCACATCAGTAGAAACATCAAATATTCTCATAAAAGAAAGGGGGCCCGATGCAACGCCCATAGTAGATTTGACGATATCCCCCTTTGGACGTAGTTTCGAGAATGAGAAACCGGTACCGCCACCACTCTGGTGGATTAGGGCCATAGCCCTTAAAGCCCCGAATATTCCATCCATTGAGTCATCCACTGGAAGGACGAAGCATGCTGAAAGCTGTTGTATTTCAGTACCAGCGTTCATTAGCGTCGGAGAATTAGGCAGGAAGTCAAGACTGGACATGAGACGATAAAACTCCTCTTCAGTCACAGCCACGTCCGCGTCAGGATCATAGAGTAAATCAGCCTGCGCAACATTCCTAGCGACACGACGAAACATCTCACTAGGAGTCTCTATAGTGTTAGCCTTATCATCTTTCTTCAGGTACCTTCTTTCCAGAACTTTGGCTGCATTCAATGTGAGCTTGAGATCGTCCCGTATACCCATGAGCGCCTTTTTGTCCCTCTCCTCACTTCGCTTTTGACGGTATATAATGTAAGCCTTCGCCACCTTAACGTGGCCAGACTCTATCAAGGCCTCCTCCACGATATCCTGGACGTCCTCGACACTTGGTATTCTACCGGTGTAGTCCTTTTCTATTATCCCGACCACTTCTTTCGTTAACTGCTCCGATAGTTCTTCGTCACCTTCGTTTAGCGCCACTATGGCCTTATGGATGGCGTTTGTGATCTTCTTAGGTTCGAAAGTAGCCACTCGGCCATCGCGCTTTTGAATTTTTTTAATCTGAGGCATACTACACCATATAGTGATATGTAGTTTTTATTTCACTTAAAGCATACTAATAATTCTGGAGCACTTCAATATCTAGCTCCGACGAAAAACTAAACGTCTTTTCCCCTGACTTCGCTAAAGCATTTATTTTTCTCAGTTCTAGGAGGTGTTCACCTTCGAACTCCCAGATCGTATACTCATTTATCTTTTTTGAGAAACTCCCATTGCTCTACCTAGCTCATTCTAGATAATTTCTTCATCGTTTTCCACTAGAGATTGCAGGATTCCTTGGTGCAACCGCCACTGTATTCTAGGGAAACCTTTAATGCTTCTCCGTAAGTTACCAAAGGCACCTCCTCTTCTGTAATCTTAGGTTCCTTGACCTCTACAGTCTCAGCATGGTTCACAGTACCTATATTCAATACCTGTTCCTCCCTGCTACCATCGCGATATATCGTAACGCCCTTGCAGCCCAGCTCATATGCGAGCAAGTACACTTCCTCGACATCTTTTGTTGTAGCGTCATGAGTGAAGTTCACTGTTTTTGATACTGCATTGTCCACATGGCGTTGAAAGGCGGCTTGTATGTGTATGTGCCATTCGGGGGCAATATCATGAGAGGTTACAAAGACCCGGCGGACGTCCTCTGGTATCTCCTGGATGCCTTGGATGGAGCCGTTGCGAGCGATCTTCACCATCAGTTCATTGCTGTAGAATCCTCGTTTCTTGGCCACTTCCTCGAAGTAGGGATTCGCCTCCAAAAGCTCAGTGCCGTCCATAACATTGCGGATGTAAGATATGGCGAATAGCGGTTCGATGCCACTGCTTGCGCCTGCAATGATGCTGATAGTGCCTGTGGGTGCGATAGTAGTAAGGGTGGCGTTACGGATTCCGTCTAAGCCCTTTTTCTTCCAGATACTTTCCTCGAAATTCGGGAAGGAGCCGCGGACGCAGGCTAAAGCTACGGAGGCGATGTGTGCCTCCTCGTTAATGAAGCTCATAACCTCATCGGCAACTGCTACTGCTTCCTCGCTATTGTAGGGCACTTCCAACTGGAGTAGAAGGTCAGCAAAACCCATAACACCCAAACCAACCTTACGATTGCCACTGACCATTTCGCTTATTTTGTCCACCGGGAATTTACTCATATCTATGACATTATCTAGGAAGTGTACTGCCTTGTGTACGGTGTCGCGAAGCTTGTTCCAGTCGATGGCTACGTTGCCTTCATCACCATGGGTTACTATGCGCGTTAGATTGATGGAGCCGAGATTACAAGACTCGTAAGGCAAAAGAGGCTGTTCGCCACATGGATTAGTGCTCTCGATCTCACCCAAGGCCGGAGTAGGGTTGTCGTTATTAATACGATCCAAAAAGATGATACCGGGTTCGCCGTTCTTCCATGCCCGGTTAACTATGAGGTTGAATATGTGCCTTGCACTAAGCTTTTTCATAGATTTCTTGGTCTTGGGGTTTATGAGTTCATAGTCCTGATCGTTGATTACGGCGTCCATGAAAATCTCAGTGATGCCAACGCTTATGTTGAAGTTGTTGAGGACATCGTTGCGTTCCTTGGCGACTATGAAATCTTCGATATCGGGATGATCAACGCGGAGGATACCCATGTTGGCGCCTCTCCTACGCCCACCCTGTTTAATAACCTCGGTAGCAGCATCAAAGACTTTCATGAAGGATATCGGCCCAGAAGCTACTCCACCAGTGGACTTAACCACGTCATTCTTGGGTCTCAGCCGCGAGAAAGAGAAGCCGGTGCCACCTCCAGTCTGATGGATAAGGGCGGTGTGTTTTATAGAGTCAAATATCGCCTCCATAGAATCCTCGACTGGGAGAACAAAACACGCCGAGAGCTGCTGAAGCTCTGTTCCGGCGTTCATAAGGGTAGGTGAATTCGGCATAAAACATAGGCTGGTCATGAGTTCATAGAACTCCTCCTCCGTAGCAACTATATCGGCATTAGGGTCATATAGCAGGTCTGCCTGCGCAATATTCCGAGCGACACGACGGAACATCTCACTAGAAGTCTCAACCACATTACCCTCCTCATCTTTCTTCAGGTACCTTCTTTCCAGAACTTTGGCTGCATTCAATGTGAGCTTGAGATCGTCTTTTACGCCCAAGAGGGTCTTCTTATCCCTCTCATCGCTCCGCTTCTGACGATATAAGATGTAGGCCTTCGCCACCTTAGCATAGTCGGATTTAATCAAAACTTCCTCCACCACATCCTGTACATCCTCAACGCTGGGTATCTCACCATCAAAATTGTCGTCCAAGATAGCGGCAACCCTGTCAGAGAGGTCCCATGCTAAGGATTCATCGCCATCGTCTGCAGCTATAGTTGCTTTATGTATTGCATCGGCAATCTTCTTCTGATCAAAGTCTACGATACGGCCATCACGCTTGCGAATCTCACAGATCATGCTCTTTCATCCTGTTTCGAATAGCTAAAAAAGTTCGCCTGAAAAGTTAATACGATGATAAAATTGACGCTATATAAATCTTTTCAAAAGAGTTTTTTAGCCTATTAGTGCAAAATATATAGGATAACGAACCAAATAAACCTTAAGATAAAAAACTTTATATTCGAGTAGTTAGAAAGCTGAATCACGAGGACTAGGAATATTTGGCAGCAAAACCAAAGGTAAGCATTATGGATGAAATCAATGAGAAGATCATCGAGGTCTTGAAGAAGAATTCTAGGACGCCCTATAAGGATATATCCAAACATGTCCACATCTCTGACGTCGCAGTCCATAAGCGCATAAAGAAGCTGGAGCAAGGAATCATAAAGACCTTCACTGTGCTAGTATATCAAAAGGAATATGATAGGGAGACCACAGCCTTAATCGCTATGAGATGCGAGGTTGGCAGAACCTCCGAGATAGCAAGAGCTCTAAGCAAGATCCGGGATGTGACTGAGGTCTACACGGCCTTGGGCGAATACGACATAATAATCAAGATAAGAACCAAGGATACCAAGAGCTTGAGAGAGATCGTAGAGAAACAGCTCACCAGGATAAAGGGCATAAACGAGATAAGGGCAAGCATAGTATTCGACTGCGTTAAAGAAGACGTCAGCCTGGTAATGTAGGGGGAGCTATCCCCCTATCTTATCTACTTACCTACCCAAACATCTCTTTTGGCGGTCTAGGCCTGCCGGGTATAGCCTTCAATGCAGAGTCCAAGTGTACCCTAGACAGCTCTTCTGCACCCTCTAACATTGCCTTGTGGAGCGCTACTTTGAGGAGTTTGTCCTTCAAATCTCTGCCAGAAAAACCCTCGGTCTTATTCACATATTCTTTGAAATTTGTAGATACCTTTATGGGCAGCTTCTTAGCATAGCCCTCCAAAATCGCAAGCCTCTCTCTTCTATCGGGCAGCTTGAATTGTATCTCTTCTTCGAACCTGCTTCTAAGGGCTGCATCCAGTATGTTCGGGTTATTCGTAGCCGCTATAGTAACGACACCTCTATTCTCATGGACGCCCTCAAGCTCAGTAAGCAGGGCATTCACTACCTCTGAGACATCCCCTCGAATGGATTGAAACGACCTATCCAGGCCTATTGCATCTAACTCGTCGATGAAGATCACACTTGGAGCATGGTCTACTGCAGTAGCAAAGAGCTCGTGAATGCGCTTCGCAGCATCTCCAACGTACTCGCCTATAAGATCTGTAGCCCTCACCAAATGCAAGAATGACTCAGTCTCGTTTGCTAGAGCCTTTGCAGCCATTGTCTTGCCGGTTCCAGGGGGGCCGTAGAAGAGGAAGTTGCGTGGAGCCCAATCCCCGAAACTCTGAGGGTCCTTTAGGTACTTCATGACGATCTTGCACTTCTGCTTCACCTCCTTGTGGCCTATGATGTCCTCGAAGGTATAGCCCTCTTTTCTGAAAAACTTCTCGATATCCCACTTCTCCATACTGATCACGGTATCCTCAGTGATCATGACCTCGCAGGCTGGTAGAACCTTCATAACCTCGAAAGCGAAATCTGGGATAACGCGCTGGTCGAATAGATAGTCGCCTTTCTCAACTACTGTGCCTATCCATTGCTCTTTGGCATAGGTCTCGAAAAGCTTCGCATCCTTGACATTTACAGGGTGGTTCCTGTGGTGCTCTTTGAAGGGAAATCCAGCTGGCCTGAGCCTTACGAGCCTGGCAGGGCGCGCCTCACCATAATCACGGACTCTTCTTTTGGATTCCTTAGCATGGGTAGCAACCCATTCATCTAGAAAAGTTTGGATAGAGATTCCTCCGCTTTTATCGCTAAGAGTCTTACTGTATTAAAAATTTTTGGTAACTCCCCAGCGGCACCCCATCTACTCAAAACAAAATACGCTACGATGACCGCTACAATCGTGAATAGGATACTCAGCTTCTTCCTACTCTTAGCAGCCGACTCGTTGAGCTCACTGGCACACGTGGAGCATATACCCATCTCACCGAACATCCGTCCCCCACACCTAGGGCAATAGGGCTCCGCCATGGTCTAATTAAAGCCTCAATGATAGATAAATATTGCTGAGGAAGAATAGTCTGGTATATCCCACCTCATCTCAACATTACGTATATCCTCACACATAGAATATAAGAGGGAAAACAAGGGATATACATATGCATGCGGAGTTTCATAGCCGTCGCACTTAGAAACGAGAAGATACAGGATGTGCTTGAGGAGCTTAGAGCAGTAAAGGCTGATACGAAGGTTGTAAAGCCTGAAAACCTTCACTTGACACTGAACTTCCTCGGAGAAATACCCCAAGAGAAAATCGATGACATTTATGATGTAATGAAGAACTCCTTGAAAACTTCACCTTTCAACGTAGATTTACATGGCCTGGGGGCGTTTCCAAGCGTCAAGCGTATCAGGGTGATCTGGGTGGGCTTCAGGGAAAATGCAGATAAATTCATCCAGATGAATTGTGACCTAGAGGAAAATTTGGAGAGACTGGGGTTTAAAAGAGAGTATAGGTTTCATCCCCACCTCACTATTGCAAGGGTTAAGTCACCACGTGGAAAAGAAGAACTCCAGGCACTCTTAGAGAAATACAAGGACGTGAACTTCGGTGTATTACACGTAAGCAAAGTCGAGTTAAAGAAGAGCGTCCTCACACCCAAGGGGCCCATATATTCTACCCTGCGGGAAGTGACCTTAGAGTAGTAGAAGTTAGAATATAAATGATTGATAGCGAAGAAAAACAGGGATTGAATTCTATCCTAGAAGATCTCGCCAAATTCCTCGGTGGTAGTGAATAGCTTCATATATTCCTCTTGGCCTATCTCGCCTTTCTTCAAGAGGTATTCTTCGGCTCCTGCTCGCTTTTTGGCTGCTTCCTTCTCCAGCGCGCTCAATTTTGGAGGTATATCGTTCAGTCTCAGTAGCTCCACTATGTCTTGGTAAAGGTCATTACTACCAAGGAGTAATTTTCCTTCATGAAGAATCTTACAGGCGATCATATCCTCAAAAGAGTCAAATTTCGCCTGTTCCTTCACCTTCGAAAAACTCTTCACCAAATAGTCCAGCTCCTCCTTCTGCACCGGCCTCCGTAGGAGGGAATACTTCACCGCATACATAGCCTCATCAAGTTCCTTCAAGTTGTCTTCAGGGTATCTATCACGCACAACAACTACGATATCTAAGTCCGAGCCTGCTACCATCTTGCCAGTGCTACGCTCCGGCCTGGGATCGCTGTGCGCCATACCCAAGGGGATATCCCCTCCCAACACAAAGCACATGCTCTTCAAATCATGCCCCTCTGATACCTCTTTCACAACCCTTTCCGCCAGTCTCATCTTCCTCTCGCTTATCTCCTTGATCCCATTCTCCAGTGCCTTTGCCATTTCCTTCAGGCTATCTTCCTGTTCCTCTAGTCCCACCACCGAATATGTTAAGAACTCCCGCTCTATTGCTGGAGAAAGCCTGGCATAATCATCGACGTTTTTATCAAAACGTAGGTACCGCGTTCCAACTTTTTTCACTAAAAACTCTAGGTATGAGAGACGCCATAGCTCAAAGACCGGAGCTCCTGATGCAAGATAAAGCTCCTTGCCAACCAAGGGGCCCTTTTCCTTCAAGATTTTTTTGAGGGCTTCAGCTTCCATGTGGGATAGTGTAGGTATTAAATAGATAAAACTTAACTTAGAATTTGGATATGAAGCGGATTCTAGACATAGTAAGGCCCTCACCCACGGAGGAAAAGGAGCTACAGTACGTTTCTCAAGAGATTCTAGAGAAGACTTTGGAAAAAGCCAGTGAGGTAGACGAGCGCATTCGAGTCAGGTTAGTAGGCTCTTCTTCTAGGGGTACTTGGCTTCGCAGCGAGAAAGACCTAGATATCTTCCTCTTTTTCCCGGCTGGCTATGCTAAAAAGGAGATGGAGAAGATAATCACTAATATCGCCGGTAGCATCCTCGAGAAGGCTGAGAAGCGCTATGCAGAGCACCCTTATATACGGGGCACCTACGCGGGATATGATGTAGAGTTGGTTCCCTGCTATGCTGTAGAGAGTGCCTCAAAGATACTATCAGCCGTAGACAGGACCCCCTTTCATGAGGAGTTCGTAGGGAAGCACATCACGGGAAAGGAGGATGAGGTGCGGCTCCTGAAGCAGTTCTTGAAGGGTATAGGTTGCTATGGGGCAGAGGCAAAGGTGGAAGGCGTCTCGGGTTACCTCTCGGAACTCCTAGTAATAAAGTTCGGCTCCTTCGAGGATGTTTTAAAGGCTGTACAATCGTGGCAACCTGGGGAGGTGCTTCAGATATCTACACGACAGGGGGCAGAGAAGTTGAGGGAAAAGTTTCCATCGCCGCTGATATTCATCGATCCGGTAGACAGCAATAGGAATGTGGCCAGCGCACTATCTGAGGAGAAGTTTGGGAGGCTTGTATATGCTGCCAAGGAATACCTTAAGGCACCGCGGAAGGAGTTCTTCGTTCCTAGGGAGAGAAAGATAAGAATAGGAGATATCAAGAATAGATTCAGGGAGCGAGGTACAGATCTCGTGGCACTGTTCTTCCTAAAGCCGGACATAGTAGAGGATATCTTCCATCCACAAATGAAAAAAGCCCTTGGAGCTTTAGAGAGGCTCTTGAGGAGAAGTGACTTCAGAGTGGTGGGAGCCAGTTTCTTCGTTAGAGAGAGGGCATGCCTCCTGCTGGAACTTGAAGACCTTGAGATACCTCCTGTCAAACTCCATCTTGGCCCAGGAGTTAATTCTGAACACGAAAAAAGGTTCCTGGAGAAGCACGAAGCAAATAAAGCTAGATTGACAGAGCCTTTCATCTTAGGTGGTAGATGGGGCGTATTTCTAAGGAGGGGATATGTGCACGCTTTAAAATTCCTAGAGGGGTTTTTAGGACAGCCTGACCTAGAAGAGAGAGGCATCCCTAGTTATGTAGCTAGCGCTTTACAAAGCGGAGTTGAAGTAAGGATTAACGAGGAGGCCTTTACCGAAGAGTTTCTGCCAGACTTATTAGAATACTTTGATCCCAGGTTTCCTTGGGAGATCCGTTAGAGAAGCAATAATGTCTAGTTACCTCGTCTGCTCACCCTAATAGGGCTACGGAAAGAATATGTTCATGTAATACCCTACCAAAAACATCTTAACATCGGGCTTTCGACTTTACCTTTTTTTTATTTTTCTAGATTTTGGATTAGCTCGTTTTCTAACCCCGGCCGCTTCAACTGTAGACCCACCAGCCTCCCCACCATCAACCGGATTAAGGGCCTCTGGCTCTTCCCTCTCTTTTACGTTTACTGGTTCTGGTTCTATCTCGGCCATAACAGTCTCTCTTATACTAAATCTGCCTATCGATTCATGAAGCTGATCAGAAAGACCTGACAGCTCCTGGGCAGTAGCCGTCAACTCCTCCATGCTTGCCGCCTGCTCTTCAGCAGCCGCTGAGGTCTCCTCAGTACCAGCCGCAGCCTCCTCAGCAAAAGCAGCTATCTCATCAATCACAGCCACGACCTTCTCACACGCTGCACTCTGCTCCTGGCTTGACCCAGAGATCGCCTCAACCTTGCCAGTCAACCCCCTCACAGCCTGCAGGACGCTCTCCAAAGCACCCAAGGCCTTATTCACCACC
>JAZGAD010000013.1:0-23819 GCA_036444275.1 Hydrothermarchaeales archaeon (SeqCode) | reverse complement strand
TTCATCACAGCCTGCAACTGCTTTGCAACAAGCTTGTGGTCAGCCCCCAATACATCGATGACCATGCCCTTCTCTGACTTCCATATGTGGTATGCAATATCCCGTGTGGTATACAAGTAGGTCCCATCCTTCCTGGTGAGAATCAGCTCCTTGTCGATGCCGAAGCTCTTCAAGTCGAGATAAAGGACCTCCTCACTCTTGGCGTATTTCACCTTCTTTAATCTGTCTAAAATCTTCTTGACAGATAAGTCCCTGACAAATCGGCTCTCCCACACGAAGGAATCGTATGTTACCCCCATCCGGCCAAGTGTCTCCTTTATACCCTCCAGACAGTATCCAGATGCATCCTCAAATTCTTTTTTTACACCTTCATCCCCATCTTCGTAGTCTCTCAGGAGCTTAGATATTTCTTCTTCGCAACTTGCATCTTCCTCTAGCATAGAATTTGCCTTAGCATAAACCTCTGCTATGGCGTGGTCCTTCTTCTTGGATCTGTCAAGCTTCAGTTTCCGCAGGCCGAAGACCACTATGGCGAGCTGCTTTCCCATATCATTGACATAAAACTGGGTCTCCACGTCGTAGCCTGCGAAACGCATTATCCTAGCTAGGGTATCGCCTATTACTGCATTCCGCCCATGACCGATGTGGAGTGCTCCATCTGGATTAGCTGAAGTGTGCTCTAGTATTACTTTCTCCTTCTTTTTCATCCTCCCATAGTCCTTATCAAGTGCCCTTAGCTCCTTGATCAAGATGGGGGTGAATTTCTCGTAATCTAGGTAAAAATTGAGGTAGCCATTTACAGCTTTCACCGCCCTAATGAACGAAGCTTTAGAGATATCGGCTGCTAGAGTGAATTCCTCTGCTATATCCTTGGGGGATTTCTTCAACACCGATGCCAAGTCAAAGCATATAGGAGTTGCCAGTTCTCCAAACCCCGAAGGCGGTTCTTCTAGGATTATCTCAGCCTCTAGACTATGTTTTTTCAAGATTTGTAGGACCACGCTTTCTGTTTGGCTTTTAAAATCTGTAAACATACTTAGACATCTCTCTATACTTTGATTTAAAATACAACTTGCTCAATATACATCAATAATCACTTAATTAAAAATTTATATGTTCTTTCATAGACATAAAGACATGATCGTTCTGGAGTCAATTTTTGGCAAGGTCACAGACCGCGTTCCAGTTGCACCACTTATAAACCTCGGCCATTCCTCCAAGCTTTCTGGAATTAAACCTCTCGAATATCTCCTTGACAGCGAGAGATATGCCCAAGCACAGATTCATGCACGGGAATATTACGGCTACGATTGGGTGTGGGCTCATCAATTCTTTGGCGCAGTAACAGGAAAAGAAAGGGAGGGAGTAGAGTTCTCTAGCGATCATGCTATCCTTACACTAGAGCTAGGCGTGAAATACAAGGTCTTCCCGCAGGGACAGCCGCAGTTGGTGAAGAGCGCTGTATCCTCTAGTAAAGAACTTAAAGAACTCAAGATTCCAGTGCCAGACGAGGAGCGTATGTCACCTATCCGCCTAATGCAGGAAGAGGACTTTGTATGCGGCAACATGCGTTGTCCCTTCACCCTTGCTTCGACCTTTCTATACGACTTAGAGTCATTCCTACTTGCTATGAAGACCGATGAAGCCTCTGCATATGAATTCCTAGACTTTGCTTTGGAGTACTGTACTCAATATGCGAAAGCCCAAGTCGATGCTGGAGCAGACGCTCTTTACGTCGAGGACCCGGCTGCCTCTGGAAGCGTAATCTCCCCCGGGGATTATCGAAAGTTTGCTCTGCCTTATGAAAAAGCCCTGATAGATGAGATCCAAGTGCCTGTAATCTTCCATATATGCGGTGATGTGAAGCAAATATTAGGAGATATGATTGCCACAGGTGCAGATTGTATAAGCGTGGACGAAGTTATGGACATTGTCCAGGTGCATGAGCATACAGCTGTTTGGGGAAATGTCTCTCCAGCATTGCTGGTAGACGGGAGCAAAGAAGAAGTTAGAAGGGCATCTGAGGCTGTCGTTAGACTTCAGGATAAAGTCGTTCTTAGCTCTGGTTGTGTGGTACCGGCCAATGCAAATGGAGATAACATAAAAGAGATGGTAAGGGTAGCTAATGAGAGTTGATGCAATAGAGGAGGCTATAATAAAGGGAGATATTTCCAGAATCTCAAAACTCGTAGCGGATGCCTTGGAGACGCGTGAGGCTGACGAGGTCCTGCAAGAGCTGACTAGCGGTATGGAAGAAGTTGGAAATAAATACGAAAACAGGGAGTATTTTGTGCCTGAAGTATTGCTGTCTGCCCATACAATGCAGAAGGCACTAGAGTTGCTGCGTCCTAGACTTTTCACCAGCGACGACGACAACCGTGGCAGGGTAGTGATCGGCACAGTTGAGGGGGACGTTCATGATATAGGCAAGAATTTGGTAGCCATGTTCTTGGAGGGCGCCGGCTTCGAGGTCCACAACCTAGGTAGGGATGTACCTGTTAAAGCTTTTGTGGAGCAGGTGAAAGAGATAAAGCCCGATGTCGTTGCTCTTTCGGCAATGATGTCTACCACTATGGATAAGATGCAGGGAGTAATCGAGGAGTTTGAGAGACAGGGTTTGAAGGATAGTGTGAAATTCATCATCGGTGGTGCAGCAGTTTCTGATCCCTATTGCAAGAGAATAGGAGCCAATGGCTATGCCAGCGATGCTGGGAAGGCAGTCCGTTTGTTCGAGGAGATTATGCGTGAGTTGCAGGCTATGCACTCAAAAGGCAGATGAAAATATGAATTCGAGGGAGCGTTTTCAGGCTGCAATGGACCTACAAGAGCCTGACTTGGTACCGGTTGCACCTATGGTGAATGTGCCTCATGCCTCCAAGGTTTTAGGAGTTAAGCCGTGGGAATACGTGACTGACAACGAGCTCTACGTAAAGGGACAGCTTGCAGCCCTGGAGAAGTACAAATATGATTGGATCTTTAATCACCAGCCAATTCAGGGCGTGACCGAGAAGGAGAAGCGTAGTATGGAAACCAAAGATGGCTACGTAGTACTCCCAACTGAGCTGGGCCCAAAGCTCAAGATACCTCTGGAAGGTGGACCTGCTGTAGTTGAACCAGCGCTGAAAGACTATTCTACCCTAGACGAATTAGAGGTGCCTGACTTTAGTGCCGAGCGAATGCAGCCGCTAGCTACGCTTTTAGAACTTACGAAAGATAGAGTCTATATCTGCAGCAAGGTTCCGGCTCCCTTTCACTATGCTGCTGAGTGGATGCGTGGCATGGAGAACTTTATGTTTGATCTGGTGACCTCGCCTAGGGATGCCCACAAGTTGTTGGACTTCATGGCTGACATAGCGATAGAAGTTGGCAAGAGGCAGATAGATACTGGTACACATGGGATAATGATGGAAGACCCATCGGCTGCATGCCAGGTTATCTCCCACAGGCATTATCGTGAGTTCGCATATCCCTATGAGAAGAAGGTGTGCTCTGCTCTTGGGAAGTATGGCGGTAGCGTAATAATCCACATATGCGGAGACACGTCAGAGATACTTGGGGAACTCGCTACTACTGGGGCTAGGTGTCTGAGCATAGACGAGAGTGTCCCGCTAGAGCAAGCTCGGGAAAAAGTAGGGAGCAAGGTTGCATTATTTGGGAATGTCTCCGTAGAATTAATATTCAAGGGAAGCAAGGAGGATATAGATTCAAAGGTCAAGGAGTGCATCCAGGGAGCTGGAAAAAAAGGCTACATTGTCTCCAGTAGCTGTGGTCTACATTCTGGAACGCCCTTTGAAAATATCCATGCACTGGTAGAAGCTGCGAGGAAATACGGTAGTTAGATGGAAAATTTTGGAGCAAATATGTAGGTGTTGATAGATGTGTGAAGTGCTTGACCCAGGGGAATATTTCAAGGTGAAGGAGCCTAAGTTGTCCTGGGAAGCTATAGCTGGATTCAAGGAGGTAAAGGAACGCCTGGAGGAACTAGTATCCCTGCCTTTGAAGTACCCAGAGACCTTTAAGAAGGCCGGTGTTAAGCCACATATAGGCGTGCTAATGTGGGGGCCTTCTAACAGTGGTTTTGGTGCCCTTGGTGAAGCAGCGGCGGAATCTGCAGGCTGTAACTACATCTCAGCGAAGGCTATGGATCTAATGGGGGATAATGAGCATATTTCCACCTTGTATGAGAAGGCATCTGAATTAGCTCCATGTGTCGTTTTCATTGGTGATATAGAGATTCTAGCCCCAAGGCGGGAGGTAGAGACGGCAGATGAGAAGTGGGCTTCTTCTGTTATTACTAGGCTTTTGTTTTCAGAGATAGACAAGATAGCAAAACGTGAAGACGTGATCACGCTTGGCGCCACACAGCGCCCGGAACTCCTAGATCCAGCTCTGCTCAGGAATGGGAGGATAGACCGCAAGGTGTATGTTCCTGCCCCAGACTACTACGATCGGATCGAGATTTTCAAATTGTCCCTTAAGAATATGCCCATATGCGAGGATGTGTCGCTAGAAAAACTAGCAGAGATGACAGAGAGCTATTCCTCAGGTGACCTCCTATCACTGGTTAGGGAGGCAGCATTGCTGGCGATAAAAGATAAGGGTGACGACTTTCAGGAGGTAGCGTTGACGCACTTTAAAGACGCTGTGAAGAAGGTTCCACCAGCTCTTGACCCAGCTGTGGTGAAGCACCATGAAGAGATCTTTAGGGAAGAGTGCAAACACCGCTACATGTATTGATTCATCGAGGGAATAAATGAAGGCTAAGGTTTATGAGCACACCTATTTGGACGTCAGGAATCCCAAGTTCAGTTTCGACCAGATAGCTGGCTACGCTTCTGTGAAGGAGAAGTTCAATGACATGATTGTAGTGCCCCTAGTATATCCAGAGGTGTTGGAGCGCGCTGGTATAACTCCTCCAACAGGCGTGGTCGTCTGGGGACCGCTTGGTACTGGCAAGGGGCACATGATTGAGGCCGCTGCTGGAGAAGCTGGGGTGAGCTACGTAATAATCAGAGGTAGGGAATGTACAGATCACCCGAGGGTAATTAGAGACGGCTTTAAGTTCGCCGTGGAGAACAGGCCTTGTGTATTGCACTTGATGGACATCGATTGGCTCTGTCCGAGGAAGGATGTTGATTATGCTTGGGACGACAGCTCTACCAGTGGCAAGCCTGATAAATTTGGGAGCGACGAAGTGCACCGTGCTGTGCATGAGGAGGTTGAGAAGGTCGCGTCTATGCCTGATGTTATTGTAGCTGCTTCGTGCTACCGCATCGATGTGTTAGATCAAGCGTTCACGAGGACGAGCATGCTGGGGAGGAAGATTTATGTTCCTAGGCCAGGCGAGGAGGATAGGCTGGAGATATTCAAGTACTATTTGAAGGACGCGAAGCTCCCCAGTGTTGACTTAAAGAAGCTGGTGAAGCAGACAGAGTACTACGTGGGCTGGGATATAGAGGCACTTTGCAGAAAGGCGAAGCTACATGTATTGGGAAAAGACAATGATTCAGTAGTGCTGTCTGCCGATGATTTGGAATATGCATTGGGGAAAGTTAGACCATGGTTGACACCGGTGATGGTACGTGGATATGATAAAATATATGGTGAAGACTGCATCCACAAGTACAATTTCTGAGGAGGTACAAAATGAAAATAAATATGGGTGGAAGAGTTGTAGAAGCTGAGCAGATTGACTTCGAGCCGATGAAGGAAGAGTGGAACGAGTACAGCTTGAGTGACGGCAATGTCTTACGGCTTAAGATCATTGTAACAAGCATCTTTAGGACAGAAGAAAAGGACCCTATAACTGGGTTTCCACTGTATTTTATCCAGAGTAATAATGTTGTTACTGGGTATACGCCTGCTTCAAAGCCGCAGGAATAGTATGCGTAATGGCGTTCGCCCACTTTAAAAGAGTATTCAACCTAGTCTTCGTAGGACTTCTACAAGTACGTCTTCGCTTATTCGATAGCCGGCTTCTACGAGTTTTTCTATGATCTCTCTAGCCCCAGTTTTGGTGAGCCTCTCTTTACTGACTAACTTTAAGATATAGCTAGTGGTCCATAAGGGTTCCATCCCAAAGGTCCTCCCAACGCCATGGGCGACAACGTCGTCTATCAGTAGCTCTGCTTTCAAGTCCTTTGCAAGTATGATCGCCTCAGCCTCGCCGAGCTCTATACCTGCGAATTTCGTTAGTTCCAGCGCTTCTTTGCTCTGCTCTGTATTAAGTTTTTTTAATTTAACCATGCCCCCATCGACGGCCTTTTGAATAATCTTCGCGTCGAGGAAGCCTTTCTCAATGCCTTTGCTGACGGTCTCCTCATAGACCGTTGGAGAAATAAAAACCTCGTCGTAATCTTTCAAAAGCTCCAGCTTCCCGACCTTCCCGAGGTAGATCAATGGAGTTGAGTTCAAGACAGCCTTTATAGACTCACCCTCTTAAATCCTGAATCTCTCCAAATCCCGATACAGGTCTTCCTTCGTGTAGCCTATGTGGATCTCGTGCTCCTTGCAGAGCTCGATCATCTCGTAAATCGTAATTCCCGCGAGTTTTGCTGCCTTCCCGATGGAGATCTTGTGTTCACGCAGTAGCCCTAAGACTTTCTCTATTTTTGCCTGTTTTAAACCTCTGTCTAGAAGCCTTCTCAGGACTTCTGATCTATCAGCCTTATAGTCCTTCATGAGGAATTGCAGATCCTTGAGAGTGCCTTCATCCAGTCTAACGGATACCGTGGGCATATTGTATACGTTGTATTATAACGTGTATAAATAATTCTAAGTAGGGTCTGCTGGCATCGAATTACTCCTTCACGACCTCCAAGAGGAAGCGGGCCCTGAAGTACTTGAACATAGGCTTATCTCTCAGATTCCTCTCGAGGTACAAGAAGAGTTTGACCAGCCTCTCAGACCCCACATACCTGTAGATGCGCTGGAATGGGGGTTCCCATCCCAGACGATGAATATCTAAAACTATTACTCCTCCCGGTAGCATCTCCTTTATCTCGCCTTTTGTATACCAGTAATCAAGCAAGGCTGGGTTATAGAACCTTTGGAAGAGTTTCACAGCGACACCACTAGCGCTTGGAGTAGCCGGGAAGCTCACATACATCTTTCCACCTTTTTTCGCCACCCTTGCAGCTTCAGCGAGTATCTTTTTTGATCTGTATACGCCCAGCAGCCCAGCTGAGTGTACTATATCAAATGCGTTGCTCTTGAACGGCAGGTGCTCCACATCCCCGCGAACTAGGGGCACACCGCTATCCTTCGCCTTTTGCAGCATTTTAATCGTAAAGTCTATGCCGTATACCTTGGCGATGGAAAAAGGCTTTAGGAATCTACCTGATCCACAGCCCATGTCTAGTATCTTTTCGCTTGGCTTAGGCGCGATTATCTCTAAGTGGTCTTCTATGCCTATTGCTCTGACGCAGGCTACTATAGTATTGGGCTTATCTAGGTCGTGATAAGTATGAGCCCTCCTTGAGTAGTACTCCTCGACATCACTCTTCATACAAAAACCTTTATTTGTGGAGATAAAAGCTTGTTGCATGGGCCTGGAATTAGAAGAGGCTGTGAAGTTCCATGGGCACCTTTGCCCGATGTTTTACTTGGGCTTGAGGATGGGAGAGAAAGCCTTGAAGGAGCTGGATAGGGATAGGGAGAAAGGGGTTAAGCTCCTCGCTGCAGTAGAGTTCAGGAACTGCCTCGCAGACGGCATACAGTATGCCTGCGGCACCACCTATGGCAAGAACAACCTATCTTACAAGGAGCATGGAAAATTCGCCTGCTCATTTCATGACCTCGCATCTAATAAAACAATAAGAATCAGGGTCAAAAACCAAATACTGGAGGACACCCTCAGCTACGGCATTCGCGGGAAGGAGGTGAAGTCCCTTCCACCTACGGAAAGAGAAAAGGAGGCAAGGGATCTGCTTCAATGGGGGCAGCGGATAGTTAATGACTTGGAAAAAATGCAGGATGAAGATCTCTTCACTGTTACTAAAGGTGAGGCGATTTACACTGAGGGAGTGCCGTCGCTGGAGTATGTGATATGCACTGAATGCGGCGAGGTAGTATTGACGGGATATTTGAAGCTGGAGGGAGCTAGGAAAATCTGTAAGGCGTGCCGAGCAGATGAGTAGAGTAATTCAATAGATCATATGCACAATACTTTGCTGCCCCCAACTGGATCAGAAGGGGCATGTTATTTTGATCACTGCTTGTTCCTTACAGTTCTTTCGTGAGGGCCACGGCCGAGATTTGAACTCGGGCTAAGGGATCCACAGCCCCTTGTGCTAACCAAGCTACACTACCGTGGCCATTTGAATATTAAACGGTCAACCAAGTCGGCAATCTGCCACTAACTCGGGGTATCCTCGCAACTATTAATATACCTTTCTTCTGTTCATACAAGAAATACGCCTTTAAAAAGTACGTAATGGAGTTATTCCTCTTCTAGATCTAGAAGTATTTCGTCTCCCCATAAACTATTTATGCTGATATCTAGATTCTGGCCATTGGTAACGATGGTAGAAGATCTGTTAAGTTTTTCTATAAGCGGAATATACTCGCTCCTAATTTTATCCCTCACCTTCAGCTTCCTCCTCGCTATCAGGATGAAACAGCTGCATAATAAGCTTGCATCCTACCACGAGATAAGCGATAAAAAGATTACGCTTCTGAAGCAAAGGCTCGAGTTATTCGAAAGTTCAAAAGATGAAGCCCCGAAAGAAGAAAAGGGTAACTGAAGTTTAGTTATCTATTCAATTCAATGGTTCCCCACAGGTCCCGCAGAACTTTCCGGCAGAGAGGATAGCGGCTCCACAATTAGGACAGTGCTCTTGTACTTTCGCAATTTCGCCCTCTACATTTTTTTCTTTTTCATTTTCTTTTCCTTTTGCATCATCAGTCTTCAACGACTTAGCAGGCGCTGTACCGTATCCGAAGAGGATCAATAGGCCTAGAAGGAGTATTGTTAGCCCTAAGAAAAAGTAAAAAAAGAGATAGACTACATCTATCTCGAAATAGCCCACATAGAGCAGGCCAATGCCAATTACAACAGCTGGGATGCTGAGGAGTTTCTCAAGTTTCATCTCACTACAACCCCCATTAATTTTTCTCTACGAAGAAGGGCTCTCTCCTATCAACAGCGGCTTTAAAGAGCTCCTCTAATTTGGCATCTGAGGATCCATTCCTCATCTCGGATAAGAAGTCCACGAGGTTGTCGCGCCTCATCAAGCAGGGTTTGAATTTACCGTCAGCCGTAATCCGCATCCTGCTACAGTGGGAGCAGAACTCAGTATTATGCATTGGCTTCACAACCTCAACCTGAACGCCGTTCAACAAGTACTTCTTGCGTCCTTGCATAAACCTCCTCGTGATAACATCTTTTGCCTTTCTCTCAAAGCTGCTCTCCACTTCGTCTAGGTCATAGAAGTGCTCCCTGAAGAAGCCTCCCTCCGTGGTCATAAGCTCTATCAGCTGGAGGATCACATCATCCTTGGAGGAAAACTCTAGCATCCTCTCGATCTCATCCTCGTTTATACCATTCATAACCACCATATTCAGCTTCACAGGCCTCAGACCAGCGTCTACCGCTGCATCCACGCCTCTTAGCACGCCCGCGAGACCTCCACCTCTTGTAATCTTCCTGAAGGTCCTAGCATTCAGGGTGTCTAAGCTGACGTTGACCCTCTTCAAGCCAGAGTCTTTCAGCTTGGAAGCATACCCGGCAAGATAGACGCCATTCGTAGTCATCGAGACCTCTTCTATACCATCTACACCTGAAATGCCATCTACGATTTCACATATATCGCTGCGGAGAAGGGGCTCGCCGCCAGTAATCTTCACCTTGCTCATGCCATACTTAGCTAAGATGCTGGTTACCCTTACAATCTCCTCTGGGGTCATCTCCTCCCGCGAGTTATCGGAGACGCCCTCTCGATGGCAGTATAGGCAGTTCAGATTGCACCTATGCGTTACCGAGATGCGTGCGCTCACCAAAGGCCTATTAAACCTGTCATAAATTTTCGTTACCATAACATCACTCTCGTAGGTGTTTGACAAGGTGTCCAGCTTCCTTCAGAATGATCTTCATGCCTGTTTTAACTGCATCAGGGGAGCCGGGTAGAGAGAATATGACCGTATCCTGGTATACTCCTGCCAGTGCCCTGGTGAGCAAGGCAGCTCCTCCCATTTTTTCAAAGCTCTCCCTTCTGAATAGTTCCCCAAAGCCGTCTACCTCCTTCTCGAAGATACTCTGCACTGCTTCAACTGTTACGTCGCGCCTCGCTATGCCTGTCCCGCCAGTTGTAATAATGATGTCTGGAGCGTATGTAGCCACTATGTGGTCTATCATCTCTACTATTACCCCCTCGTGGTCAGGTACTATCGTGTAGAAGGCTATCTCGTGGCCGGCTTTCTCCAAGGCATCCATAATATGTTTCCCTGATACATCCTTGGTTTCCTCCAGCTCTTTTGCACTGCTCCACAGATAGTCGAATTTCGAGTCAGATACGGTGACGACAGCTGCCCTAACACTCTTCGGTGCCAGTTCTTTATGTTTCTCAGATGTCTTCATTTTTCATTCACCCTTGACCTTCTCCAGGACCCTTATCTCAGATATCTCAGTTATTGGATACTGTCCAGCCTCGTCTTTCTCTACAGACTTAACCATGTCCCAGATAGTTAAGAGGGCAGTTGCAACGCCGGTTATGGCTTCCATCTCAACGCCGGTTTTAGCGATGCATGTAACCTCGACTGTCGTCTCTATCTCATCTTCTCCAACGTTGAATTGCACGTCTACCCCGGTTATCTGGAGAGGATGGCAGAGGGGTATCAGTTCTGGGGTCTTCTTAACCGCCAGCGTAGCTGCTATCTGTGCCGTGGTGAGGACATTTCCCTTCTCTACTTCCCCAGCGTTTATTCTGGCGATGGTCTCTTTTCGTAGTCTGATCTTGCCGCTGGCCTTTGCTTTCCTTTTGATATCCCCTTTCCCAGATATCTCTACCATCCTTACCCCTTTTTCAGTGAGGTGAGTAAGCTTCATGCAGCCAACATTATCATCAATAGTATTTAAATTTAATCAAAAGTTAACCAATTTCGTTTTACATCATGCTATGCTTCGTCGTCCGTTACCAAAAGGCAGAAATTTATACTAATATCGCTATGAAAGATTTAAGGAGGAATTAAGAGCTCGCTTGATTTGATGATGAAGGTGCGATAAAAGAAAATAATCGAAAAGTTCGTATATACTGCCAAAATGAGAGATAACACGAATTTCGTATATGAACGAGTTATCTGCCATATGACACAAAAATTGACGTATCGTACATAGGGGTGTAAATACCATGGATTGGAAGCAGATTGTAATTCCGTTGTTCACTCTTTTCTTTGGAGGAATTGGTGGTTACCTTGTCAAATACTATTTAGATAAGAAGAGTGAGTCTGAGACGAGAATATTCAAAGACAAACGAGAACATTATCGCAATCTTATCCTCTGTTTGAAGAGTTTGCGAGAGGGAGGAAGTGAGCATATAGATCTATTCTTCTTTGAGTATTCATTCATTTGGCTTTATGCACCTGATAATGTTATAAGGTCGGCAAATAAATTAGTTGAAAAACTGAAAACTTCAAGAAAACTCTCACTGGAAGATCAAAAGCTTGTAGGTGAATTGCTAGTTGAAATTAGACGTGACATAGGATTTGCTCGAACAGATTTGAAGGCAACAGATTACATTTATGTATCTGATGATTGAAGAGATATTAATGTAGGATGCGTCATACAGCAGATAACAGGTGGGTATCTGGTTACGGTGCTTCGCACCTCCGCCCAAATCCCTCGCTTCGCTCGGGACTTCAGATACGCTCGAAAACGTTATACGCAATCGACTTCGGGACGCCTTAAGAATTTCAAAACATTTATCTGTATCTAAATTTGATAATAAAGATTGGAGAAGGAAAGCTGAAATCCTCTCCTTACAAAAAGTATAAAATTCATGAAATCGGACCCATTTTTTAAATTGTTTGTCTTTGTGAAGGAATACTGCATTATAATCAGTATTAAATAGGGTATTAAAAAGGATGTGAAATAAAATGCCTGTAAGCATTACTGAAGATATCAAATCAGTTTCCGAGTTAAAGAAAAAGACACGTGAAATTTTTGAGCAGTTACACAGTACTGGCCGTCCTATTGTTGTCACCGTTAACGGAAAGCCAGACGTCGTACTGCTTGATGCGGCAGTTTTTGAGAAAAAATTGAAGGCATTAAATCTTGGTGTTTTATTAGCTGAAGCTGAAGCAGATGTAAAAGAAGGGCGGACTCGTCCGGCGCGAGACTTTCTAAAGGAGCTTAAAGGCAGTGCGTAAGTTTCATGTTGAAATTACCGCAGTAGCTGAGTCCGATATAACATCGATCGTTGAATATATTTCCCAAGATAACCCAAATGCTGCTAGCAAATGGGTTGAAGAGATCGAGCACCAGATTGATTCGTTAGAGAATTTTCCTATGCGCTGTCCAATTATACCCGAAGCAACGGAATTAGGGCAAGAATATCGTCATCTTATCTATGCCAATTACAGAACCATTTTTCGCATTCAAAGCTCAAAGGTAATCATAATGCGGGTTATTCATAGTGCCAGATTACTTGACCTGCAGATGTTTAAGGAATAAGACCATAAATATTACGAGTCTGTAGAGGATGAAAATATGAGTTCGATAGATATGATTTTAAGCACCATTGCAATCGGCACTTGTATATTTTCTGCTAGTTGGACCTATCGATATTGGATTAAAAAAATTAAAACTGATAGTAGATCTTTTGATGAGTGTATTAATGATATTCGCGCGATGAATACTTACAATTCCTATTTTTTAGCAGCAATCATAGTCTTCCTTGGCTTTACCATAGACAAAGGTATAGACATTTTACCAAAATCTTCTCTAATCATGCTTCTCGCTGCATTGGTCTTTGCTGCTTTTGCGATATTTTTTATTCCTCTAGAAAAACCCAAAGGTGCTGACGGTGCGACAAATGTAAAAACGCTATGGTTATTCACTCTAGTGCCTAGCCAATGGGTAGTAATTTTATGCGTTTTTGGGATAGTAAATGCAGTATTGCCGAAATTATTGTAAATATCCTAAGTAGAGTGAAATTTATCAATACGATGTGTGTGTTCTTTTTCCATAATTTTAAAGTCTATTAAAAAGGCGAGGGAAGATTATCGACAGGGTAGGGTGGAGCATCTCGAAGGTATACAAAACGTTATCTGAACGTAGGCCGCTTAGACAGCATGCTTGGCAGTGGAAGCTTCCTGAAGGGCTTTCCCGCAGTTGCATCTTTGATTCTGCGGACGAGCTCCTCCTTATTCATCTTTTCTACCTTTCCCTTCTCTTCCCGAATCCTTACCGAGAGTCCACCGCTCTCCAACTCTTTCCTGCCTAGGACCACAATGTACGGTATCCACTCCTTCTCGGCCCGCCTTATCTTCTTCTCGAGGGTCAGGTTTTCGTCATCTAGGTCGACCCTTATCTTGGCATCTTCTAAATCTTTTAACAGGGACTTGCATGCCGCAAGCTGCTCGTCTGACACAGGGACAATCCGTACCTGCGTCGGAGATAGCCACAAAGGAAGAGATGGTTTCTCGCCCCGCTGTGCCTTCATCCATTCATGCTCCAGGATGGCGTAGAGGTTCCTGTCTATGCCTCCAGAGATACTGGCGTGCAGCAACAGGGGATGCTTCTTAGAGCCGTCCGTAGCGGTATAAGTTATGCCGAATCTCTCAGCGTTCTCAACGTCTATCTGCACAGTAGATAACGTGGCAGCCTTCTCCAGGGCGTCGTTGATGCTGAATTCGAATTTCATAATGAAGTAGAAAAAGCGCTGCTCCCACATCTCGACGAGGATAGGTTTCCCAACGATATCTGCAAGCTCCCTAATGAAGGCCTCGTTCTCGGTGTAGAAGTCCTTCACAAAGCGCATGGCTACGTCATACTGCAAGCCTATATCGCGCATCCACTGCATGCTCAGTTTGTACTGCTCTATGAATTCCTTCTTGGCTTGATCAACGTCCCTGCAGAGCGTATGCATATCAGGCATAGTGAAGCTCCGCAGCCTCTTAAGCCCGGCTAGTTCCCCGCTCTGCTCCCGCCTGAAAGAGTAGTGAGTGAGCTCGTAGAGTTTAATGGGCAAATGCCTATAGGACATGTTCATGTCGTGCTTCATGAGGTACTGCCCAAAGCAGGCTGCGAAACGCAGAAAGTACTCTTTATCATCAGATTTCACTACATACTGCCGAGCCGGGAAGCGGTCCAGATACTTCCGCAGCTGCGGATGATGGAAATCGTACATTATAGGCGTCTCCACTTCCATTGCTCCGTTATCAATCAGGATATTGGAAACGTGTTCTTCAAGGAGTTTCTTGATTAGCTCTCCTTTTGGATACCACCTCAAATTGCCCTGATCCGAGCCCGGCTCATAGTCCACGAACTCATGCTCCTTCATGAGCTTTATGTGGGGCGGCTCCCTCTGCATAGCCCTAGTGCCTGTAGTCTCGTAGTTATAGAAGGTCTTCAAGCTCGGATAATTCGTAAAGTCAAATTTTGCAGCCGGGATGAGCTTCCCCTCATGCAGAATGAACCACTCGGACTTCAGCTTCTTCTCAGCTTCAACCGCCTCAGATACTTTCTCCTTCTCCCCCCCAACCGTTATTTGCCTCGACAGCTCGGCCAGCGGATGTCCCTTGCAGCTCAATTCGAATGCCTTGTAATAGCCAAAGGGCGCACGCTTCACCGGGTACTTTTCTCCTAGTTTTTTCTCCATATCTTTTAAGATTTTCGCCGCTGCCTGGGGCTTTGCGAGTGACGAGCTCAAGTGAGCATATGGATATAGGAAGATGCTCTCGGCTTTGACATTCTTGAATACCTTTTCTATCTCGCTGCATGCTTCATTCACCGCCTTTCCAGAGTCGCTCTCATCGCTTGCCTCGACTGCCGTGAATACAACAAGGGCTTCGTCTGCCTCCTGCGCCTTAAGTTCGTCGGAAATCTCTTCAGCTACCCGAGTCTTGCTTTTCACCTTATACCCTATATGATCAGCATGAATGAGCAGAATTCTCATTGCAGCACCGGCAAAACTTAAATCAATCTATGATTATAAACTTATTGGGCTGGAGATGGCGTCCAAGATTCTATCAGTAAATACCAAGAGGAAGACGCAATTCCTCGACCTCACTGGGGAAGTCGAGAAATTCGTGGGTGAAGCAGGAGTAAAAGAAGGGTTATTAAACATCTATACAAGGCACACTACTACGGGAGTAATAATCAATGAGAACGAAACGGGATTATTGAGGGACTTGGAGAGATTATTCGATACTCTAGCGCCAAAGGGCTCTGGATATGAGCACGACCGTATAGATGATAATGCCGATTCGCATCTACGCGCAGTCCTATGCGGAGGCAGCAAATCAATTCCCATATACAAGGGTAGACTGCAGTTGGGAACCTGGCAGAGGGTCTTCCTCGCTGAATTTGATGGACCGAGGAAGAGAGAGGTAATGCTTCAGGTAATAGGAGAATGAGGTGCTATTAGATGAGCGACAGTGCGTTAGGACCGGGAAAGACGAAGGTTATTAGAGATCCAGTGCACGGTGATGTGTTTCTCACCGATCTAGAGATGAGTGTTGTAGATTCGCCTGAGTTTCAGAGGCTCAGGAGGATCAAGCAGTTGGGAATGACCAACTTAGTCTATCCAAGTGCGAATCACACAAGGTTCGAGCATTCTATAGGCGCTCTGCATCTTGCTGGCAGGATCGCTGACAAGCTGGAGCTAGCAATAGACGAGAAGAACAAGATAAGGATGGCGGCACTCCTCCATGACCTAGGGCATGGACCGCTCTCCCACACGTCAGAGGAGCTCTTGGAGCGTTACATGGGTATGAGCCACGAGGAGGTAACTATGGATGTGGTTCGTGGTGCAGGCATATCAAAGAGGTTGATGGAAGGAGGCTTGAAGCCTGAGGAAGTAGGTGAGTTGATCATGGGGCGAGGTGGCTATCTCGGGAAGCTCATATCCAGTGAATTCGATGTGGATAGAATGGACTTCTTGGTGAGGGATGCCCACCATACGGGTGTTGCCTACGGTGTAATAGACCTGGACCGCCTCGTAAATACCCTACAAGTATTCGAGGACTCCATCGTGATAACAGAGGGTGGACTTCAGGCAGTAGAAGCGCTGATGGTAGCTAGGTTTTTGATGACACCGACTGTATATTTGCATCATGCCAGCAGGATAGCTGACGCCATGTTCCTTAGGGCTATGGAGCGAGCGATAAGCGACGGGCTCGTTGATTGTAGAAGCCTCTACGAAATGGATGACCATGATGCAATGTGCCTCCTTAGGGGCGCTTCTGGCTATATAGAGGAGATGGGTGCTAGGCTGGACGCAAGGAAGCTCTTTAAAAGGGCGTACGTCGGTGAGTGGCGGGATGTCGATCCGCAGATGAGGGATGCACTCTTAAATCTTAGACAGGAAGTCTCAAGGTGGCGTGCTCTAGAAGCCGATATCGCTGGTGAGTGCGGTTTAGAAGAAGGGTACCTGATACTGGATATTCCTCCCCTTCCTGTCTACCAGGAACTTGAGACCCTAGTAGTTAAAGATGGAGAGGTCTTCAAGATAAAAGAGCTATCTCCTCTGATGGATATATTGATGGATGCTCAGAAGAGTCAGTGGAGCTTCGGAGTATACACCCCAAGGGAAAACGTAGAGAAGGTCTCGCAGGTATGTGAGCGATTGGAATCTTACTTAATGTCCTAAGCGTGGGAAGTTGGTATACCCTGGTCTTGGTGAAAAGAAAGGGGAGGAGTTGATAAGGCAGAGCATGAGGGCTAGGAACGGTGATAAGGAGAAGTTAGCTAGGAGATTGTTGGAGAATAGGAGTTTAGACTCCTACCTCTAATTTTTTCTTTTACTTGTATTTTTCAATCAAAGAGCCAATAATTATGCCTATGCCAACACCAAAAAGGATAGAAAGTGTGATCGGATTAAGAATAGGGAAAAGAAGATACGCAAGAAGTCTAGAAATAGTTCTGAGAAAATTAATGATTCCCAGCCTAAAGAGTGTTTCACCAAAAATAACTACAACTTCCATAGGAAGGAATATAATTTTTTCATGAAATAACAAATTACGTTCCTCTCCACATCCTATGGCAAAACTGCCAAAAAAACTAACTAAACCCCCAAACTCCACCTATTATAGCCCACTTCTTCCATATCTTCATCTATTTCACCTTGAGGTAAATTTTAGAAATTCCGTAACCTATAGAGGCACCTAACATGGCTGAAATTAATATGAATACTGGTATCAGTATTATCATATGAAAACATGCATCGGTACAACCACCCTGGAAAAAGTCCATTAAACCAACTTTGAACAGGACATAAGATGGTAGAGATAAAGGAATTTGTACAATATCAGGAAATTTTTGAATCCAAAACTCTAATGTCGTTCCACCACTAATAGTCCTTGGAATTAACCAGAAACTAATAAACCCCCAAAAAGTACCTAAAATGGTTGATCTTCTAGTTAAGCCTTCCTCTTTAAAAAACTCTTTTAAAAACCCAGGCGTATAATAAAAAATTTTGTTCGACCATGGAAGAATTGGTATTATTATATACAAAAAAGGGGAATACCAATACTTAAATTCAGTATGAAGATATTTTGCTTGAACAAAAGCGTACAATATAAAAAGAGTTAGGGAAATACTTATCTTCATTAACCCATCTCTGATAGACCCCACTTTTCTGGTACTCCCTTTATTTTTCCTCTACACAAAGAATCCATTACCGCTCTTAATAAACCTTATCAGAACCACCAACTGAACTCTTACCAACCGTGTTGAACATCAACCTTAAATTTAACAGAACCGTTTAACACCAATCTGAAAATCAGCAAAACCTTACCTAATATAAACCACAACTTCTTTCTCGCCCTTCCCAATCACTACCTTCACTTCTTCAAGTTCTCCAGAGGTTTCATTAACAGGCACCTCTTCTTCAGCTTCAACTTCAGCCTCTGGCGCCACAGATACATTCTCCGGTTCCTTTCCCGGCGCGTATGCGGAATATACTAAGAAATTCGTCAGCAGATTCTCCTCTAATTCGTCTAGCGCATCGATAGCTTCCTCTACCCCGTCTTCATCATCGCCTAGCACAAGCAGTACATTTCTCCCTTCCTCTGAGGTTAAGGCAATCAAGAAGCTTCCTTCCTTCTCTAAAGCTCCAATACCCCCGACTATGATTTCGTTATTTATGGATACACCTGCGTCCTTTAGATATTTCCCCACGCCGGAAGTGTCGTAGGATCCCAGGATGAGGGCATCGTTGAATTCTGGATCTATCTGTCTAAGCCTAGCTTTTTTACCCAAGAGGTTTTTCAGCTTTATCCCATCACCTAGAAGGGATTCCTCGGAGTATATCACGAAGTACTCTCCCCCCAAGTAGTATGGATAATCGTCCACATGGAATACTCTACCTTCACTTGTCAGGAAATCTGCTATGTTAGAGACCAAGCGGTTGTTATCGTAGACAGAGTTATAGGGCTCCATCATAAAGGTCATGTCGCCTATGGCTAGGACATTACCCCCTGTTAGAACGATAGGCGTGAACTTCTGCTTAGGCCTGATAGAAGAATAGGTGTTCTCACTGGTAAAAGCTAAAGCCTTACCCTGAGCTGTAATAGGAGAAGCGGCATAGAAGGCGACCTTATCCAGCCCATCTGTTATCTCGTCGTATGGAAAGTCTTCTAGGAAGATATATTGATAGTTGCCGTCATTCTCCACCTGGTTGTAGAGGTAGCCGCTGTCGAAGAAGAGATCGAATTCCACAGCTAGAGTATTTATAAATCCTTTTCGCGAGGGGTCTTGGATTAAGAGGAGCTTGCCTTTCTTCTCCACGAATTTCTCTACTAGGTTCCTTTCATGCTGCGAATAGGTTTCGCTAGGCGAGACCACGACAAAGGAATTAGCATATTTAAGCTTCTCCTTTAGGTCTTCAGCATCCTCTAGGTATTCTACTGAGTACCCCCTGGCAGCTACCCTAGAGATCAGTACATTAAGGTCGTCTAACTCGACGTTGTTCTCATGGGCGAAGTCAAAGAGCACTGTCCCCCTGCCTACAAGGAATTCATCCCGGAACTCTTTGGATGGAGCCTTAAGCACGCTGATCTCCCTGAAGTCCAGCTTTCCCATAGGAGGGGGCGAGTAGAAGCCGTGGTAATGGAATAGGACTTGGACTAAAATAGCCAGTGCTAAAACCACAATGAAAGCAGTGATCTTCTTCATCGCTCCGCCCTCGCTAGGTACAAGAAGTAATGCACCGGAGCAGTGTTGCTAGTTTCCAATGCGCTCTCGTTCACCTGGAAGACGGCGATGGGCTCCTTGATATCTAGCTCCTCATTCACATCCACTATCGAATACCTCCTGAGACCGGCTAGGTCTGCAGCTGCATCCAGCGCATCCTCAGTGGAACCGATCTTGTCTACTAAACCAAGTCTCCATGCCTTTGTGCCTATGTATATCCCGCCGCTGGCCAGCTCCTCTTCAGTAATCTTGAGCTTGCCCCCTCTCTCAAGTATGACTGACTTGAGAAATGTCTCGGCAGCTTCCTGCGCCTGATATGCCCAATCCCTGCGTGTAGTTCCTAGCTCTTTCAAGGGGCCTGAAGTAAGGCTATCTTCATCCAGCTCCTCTGGAGATGGCAGTCTAGTTACTACTCCAACGCTCCCGACTATTGAGGTGGGCTTCGCATAGATAATATTGCTCCCTATAGCTGCGTAATATGAGCCGCTTGCGCCTATCTGGTCTATGGACGCTACTACTGGTTTCTCTTTTTTCAGGGAGACCACATGCATGTATATCTCCTCGCTTAAGGAAGCACTCCCACCGGGGCTATTAATTCTCAAAACTACTGCTTTCACGGCATCCCTATCTTTAGCGTATCTCAGCATTGCTACGGTGTTATCTGTTGTTGTCCTGTCTATGGTTCCGCTGAGTTGTATCACCGCTATTTTAGGCTCAGCCAGATATGTGAATGCAGCATAGCCTAACAGGATGGCCAATAGGACTATAAGAATAGATTTCCCTAGATCCACCTGCTTTACCTCGATTTCAGTTTGCATTTTCTTAATAATAAATAGAGATTAATATATTAAAGATAACCGTTTGAATAGAGAAAAGAAGGAGATAAGAGATGCCTAGGATCTTGGTGGCGATAACCGGTGCCAGTGGTGTAGTTTATGGGTTCCGCTTACTTGAAGTCCTCGGGGAAAAGGGGATAGATGTGAGCTGTATCCTCTCTGATGCAGCCAAGAAGATAGTAGCTCACGAACTCGAAACAAAAGAGAAGTGCTATAGTGAAGAAGATATAGAGGCTCCCTTTTCCAGCGGCTCGCATCATATAGATGCTATGGTTATAGCGCCGTGCAGCATGAAGACCCTAGCAGCGATCGCCAATGGTCTGGCTTCTAATCTCATAACAAGAAGCGCTGATGTGGTCATCAAGGAGGGGAGAAAGTTAGTCATAGTGCCACGAGAAACACCACTCAATGCTATACACTTAGAGAATATGCTGAAGCTCTCGAGGCTTGGGGTAACGATACTTCCGGCTATGCCCGCCTTCTATCACAATCCAAAAAACATAGAGGACTTAGTGGACTTCATCGTAGGTAAGATTCTAGATGTTCTGGATATAGAGAATGATCTCTTCACCAGATGGGGAGGTCCATAGAACTTTTCCAGAGAGTAAAAAAAGATTAGTGGACTGGGTGAGGAAAGAAGTCTCCTGTTCCGTATGTTCTACTCTACACAATATTTTTATACTAGTTATAATTACTAGTTATAATTAGTTGTTATAACAGAAGTGGTTTTCAATGAAGCTCGATGAAGGCGAGGCTGAGAAACTCAGAAAGAAGCCCATACTTGCAGACATTGAACACTTTGTAATGAGGAACATCTACAGAGTGAACTTTGAGAAAGCTAAGGACGCAATCCTCTACGGCGAGATATACAGAGAAGGCAAGAGGAAATACCGTGCCGTCTTGTCGATCAAGAAGAAAGTCATCTATGTCATATTCTATGATAGGGACGAGTATATCGAGCCTGTGACCGTGGGCATAACGACAAAGAAAAGGAAGTTTGGATAGTATGAAGTGTGGAGATTGCGAAACTGAAATGGAAGAAAAAAGGGAAACTCGTCTCGGAGAGAAGGTCCTAATCTACACTTGTCCCACCTGCGGAAAGTCCTTGATAAACCTAGACGACGCCATTAAACTCCAGAAGAAGTTCTTAAAAGACATCGAGGAAGAGAGGACCGTGGTGAAGATCGGGAACTCCATCGGCGTGACATTCCCCAAAGAGCTCAAGACTATATTCAAGCTAGGGGCGAAGGTGAAGATAAAGTTCGATCCGGATACCATGGAAGTCTCTGTCAGGGCAGAATGATGGGGGTCCTGTGACTTCGGAAGTTTCAGCGAGGGTCCAAATCAGGTCTGCCGGGCTTAAAATCAGCTCCCAGGATATTTAAATAACTCCTCGTACAAGTATTAAGCCATGGACCTGAAGGGGTTTCTCAAAAAGGAGATCGTCATTAAAGGGGAGGTCTCCCCATATCTGGAGATGGCGAAAATCCTACACGAAAACCCAGAAAAGACGGTCTTCTTCGAGAACTGCAAGGACAGTAGCTTGAAAGCTGTCGGCAACCTCTGCCCTACGAGAGAGCGTCTCTGTTCTGCTCTTGGCACCGACAAAGGGGGCTACATAGGCAGAGTGCTCGAAGCCGTTGGGAAACCAGTAGAGCCAATACTGAGCGATGATGAAAGCTGTCATGAAGTAAAAGAGAAGGGCCTGAGTGCACTACCCA
Organism: Hydrothermarchaeales archaeon (SeqCode); assembly: GCA_036444275.1. Classification (GTDB taxonomy): domain Archaea; phylum Hydrothermarchaeota; class Hydrothermarchaeia; order Hydrothermarchaeales; family JAZGAD01; genus JAZGAD01. The sequence goes on along the minus strand of JAZGAD010000013.1, from coordinate 1,911 downwards.
TACTTCATCATTTCAAGGGCGACGCCGGGAAATTCATAACAGCGGGCATAGTGATAGCCAGAGACCCTGAATACGGAAGGAACGTCTCGGTCCACCGTTTCCAAGTGCTCGATGAGGAACACGTTGCCATAAGACTGGTGGAAAGGCACCTGTATCTGTACCACAAGAAGGCCGAGGAGAATGGAAAGCCCTTGGAGGTAGCTATTGCCCTAGGCGTGCATCCCCTCGTGTTGTACTCTGCGTCCTACTCCGTACCATTAGGCTACGACGAGTTCAGATTGGCGTCAGCCCTCTTAGATAAGCCCTTGGAGCTTGCTAAGTGCAAGACCGTAGACCTAAAAGTGCCAAGTTCTGCTGAGATCGTCATAGAGGGCAGGATACTGCCGAACGAAAGGGTAGAAGAGGGTCCATTCGTTGATATAACCGGCACCTATGATATCGCTAGGCAGCAACCTGTAGTCGAGATAAGCTGTGTCTCACACAGGAAGAACGCCATCTACCACGCTCTCTTACCTTCTAGCAAGGAGCATAAGATATTCATGGGCATGCCTAGAGAGCCCAGCATCTACGCAGGTGTTGCCAAGGTAGCGAAGGCGAGTAATGTCTGCCTCACCGAGGGAGGTGCAAACTGGTTGCACGGCGTTGTAGCTATCGAGAAACAGGGAGACGAGGATGCCAGGAAAGCCATAGCCGCTGCCTTTGAGGCTCATCCCAGCATGAAGCACGTGGTAATAGTCGACGAAGACATAGACATCTTTGATTCCACTGACGTGGAGCTCGCTTTGGCAACGAGATTTCAGGCTGATAGAGATATAACCATGTTTAAAAATGTGAAGGGCTCCTCTCTTGATCCAAGTGCACATAATAGTATTACTACAAAAGTAGGCTTGGATGCCACGAAGCCGCTTGATAAGAAGGGCACCTTCGAGAGAGCGTCCATATAGGGAGAGGAATAGGCATTTAAAATTTGATATCTAGGTAGGAATATGTATCTTACAAAGGAAGAGGAAGGAATCCTAGAAGGCGAGAGTGGAGACGGGCTGCGTAGAGCAATGGAGCTTCTCGTCGCGCTAGGGGACATCAAGGACGCTTCAGGCTTAGTATCTATCGCCAGCGCCCATGTGTCAGGGGTATCCTATAAGACTATTGGAGAGGCTGGCTTAGAGCTGCTTCATGAGTGGGCGGCAACTGGCACAAAAGTTAGGGTTCCAACTACTTCTAATCCAGCTGGAGTAGACCTTGAGGCATGGCAAGAACTAGGTTTTCCAAGAGCTTTCGCTGAGAAGCAGAAGGAGATAATAGATGTATATCACAAGATGGGCGTCCAAAAGAGCTGTACATGCACGCCCTACCTGGCTGGGAACCAGCCTACATATGGAGCGGATATAGCATGGGCAGAATCGAGTGCAGTGGCATTCGCCAATTCTGTTTTGGGAGCGCGTACGAACCGGGAGAGCGGCATCTCTGCCTTAGCAGCGGCCATGCTGGGAAAGATCCCATGTTATGGACTTCACCTTGAAGAAAACAGGAGGGGAACCTTCATTGTTGAGGTCGAGGAAGAGCTCCGAGGGGCTTGGGGGTACTCTGCCATGGGCTATCACGTTGCGAAGATGAACGGAATCCCTATCTTCAAGGGTATACGGCCTAGCATGGATGAGATGAAGGTTCTAGGCGCGGCCTTGGCAACCGGTGGCATATCCATGTTCCACGTCGAGGGAGTTACGCCAGACTGCAAAGAGGAAAAGGTAGAAAAGCTAGTTCTGGGCAGAAAGGAGCTGGCAGACGCAAGTGATTCTCTGAACACCTGCGATGGAGATGTAGATATTGTCTGTATTGGATGCCCCCACTGCAGCAGGGACGAGATCTTAGAGATATCGAAGCTAAAGCCCAGTAGAGAGACGTGGGTGTTTA
>JAZGAD010000012.1:0-100463 GCA_036444275.1 Hydrothermarchaeales archaeon (SeqCode) | reverse complement strand
CAGCCATTTCTAAAGCCTGCTCTTCCTGCACACCGAAGAAGCCGGCCTTCACATAATCCACTCCAATACTGACTAGGCCGTATGCAGCGAGAGATGCAGTGCCAGGCTTGAAATCCAAGTCGCCTAGAGTGGCACTCAGCTCCACGTTTTTTGGTAAAAGACTCTTTATCTCCCGTATTATCCAAGGAAAATTAGCGCCTAGAGATCCCTCCTTAGGATTCTTGACATCTATTATATCAGCCCCACCTTCCAGTGCTTCTTTAGCTTCCTGAAGATTAATAGGGCTTACCAACAGCTTCGTATGTGTATGCATCGAATCTAGCTTGGTCACCGAAATAATAAAAGTTGCGGAGAGAAAGTAATGCACATGGAGAGATTGTGGAACTGGATTGTATTCCTAGCAGCGATATTCGTCGTAGTTTCATTGATATTGCAAGTTGCCTATGAGCTTCCAGAAGAGCAGGAAGAGGTTATAGAGATAGTTGATGTCGCCGTCCTAGGAATCTTCGCTGTAGACCTCTTCAAAGAATATAGAAACTTCAAAGGGTCTGGTAAGGCCTTCACGAGGACTCACTGGCTGGATATACTTGCAATAATACCCCTCTTCAGAGTCGTGCGCATAGCAAGAATAGCCAAGGTGGAAAAGGTTGCTAAGTTGGAGGAAGTAGCGCAGATTCAAAAGGGAGCAGAAGCTGAGGAAGTGGTGAGCAAATCAGTACATACTAAGCACCTGCAGAAGGAAGAGGAAAAGTAGATGGAGATAATCCCGGTCCTAGATGTAATGGGGGAGAGAGCTGTAGCAGGAAAATCCGGAGAGAGGGAGACCTACTCTGAGCTTAAAACCATTTTCTCTGATTCATCAGACCCAGTAGGAATAGCAGAGACCCTGCCCTTCGATAGGCTGTACGTTGCGGATCTAGACGGGATAATGCGGGGTGAGCCTGATCTTAAACTCTTGGATAGACTGAGCAGGGTAAAGAAGGTTCTAGTAGACATAGGAATCAGGGACTACAAAGATTTCCAGAAGCTAGACCCGTTGGATGTCGATGTGATAGTTGCAACTGAGACTTTAAAGAGCCCAGATCGCCTGCAGGATATGCTGCATGGTGCGATTGTAAGTATTGATATGAAAGATAGGAAGGTGCTCTCCCCATTCCTGCCAGAAGAAGTCTCTGAAGCATTTGATTTCTTGAAGAATATGGATGCCAAGAGATTCATCTTCCTGGATATCTCCTCGGTTGGCACTCTGACTGGAAATAGATTCGATTTCTTGAGGGCGCTGGATTGGAGCAGCGAAGAGATAACAGTCGGAGGCGGGATAACGGGCGATGATCTCAAGGTGCTGGAAGAGATGGGTGTTAAAGGTGCATTGGTAGGCACGGCTCTGCACCGTGGACTCATCAAGTAATGGAGAAGTTTTAATTTATCCACGTCCAAAGTAGGGGTATGCTCAGCATCGGCATAGACGACACGGATTCCAAAAGAGGCGGCTGCACCACGTATATAGCAGCTCTTCTAGCTGACGAGCTCTCAGGCGTAGAGGAAGCCAGGTTGGTGAGGCTGAATCCCAACGTTCCATGGAAGACCAGGGGAAACGCCAGCGTCTGCTTGAGAGTGGACTGCGGGATAGAAGATGTGAAGAGGAAAGTCTTACAAATCGTTGAAGAGTACTCGTTTTTAGAGGACGAGGGCACTAACCCAGGGGTGGTGTTCTTCGAGGGAGAGGTGCCCAATAAATTCAAGGAGCTCTATCATCAAGCCCTCCATGGTATAGTAAGCCTTGACGAAGCAGAAGGTATCGCTAAAGAACATGGGGCTGAACTCCACAAATTCAAGAACGGCAGGGGCGTGATAGGTGCCCTAGCAGCGATAGGCAGTGACTTTGGTGATAGTACCTATGAGATAATCGCCTATCGACAGAGGGAGAACTGGGGGAAAGAAAGGAGGATTGACGAGGAATCTGTGTTCGAGATGGACGCGAGTACGGCACCATTAACATTCAACAACGTAGATCATGTGACAAAGCGCATCCTCATTACTCCGCGCTCACCCTGTCCAGTATTGTTCGGAATCCGCGGGGAAAACAAGGAGGTTTTGGAAAGTGCCTTCGCAATGGTGCGTGCTGAGGAGCCGATAGAGAGGACTAGAATCTTCCTCACGAACCAGGGCACAGATGCACACCTAAGAGAGGTAGAAATGATATCTGAGGCCAAGCCATACTCGTCAGTTATCCTAGAGGGTACTGTAGCCAGGGAACCAAAGACCATTCTTGGCGGACACGTCGTATCAGCCCTCTCTGATGGCAGTGAAAGCATAGACTTCGCAGCCTACGAGCCGACTAAGGATTTCAGAAAAGTAGTGAAAGCCCTAATACTGGGCGACAGGATAAGGGTATACGGCGGTATAAGATGCAACAGCACTGCCGATGAGCCTATGACCATAAATTTGGAGAAGGTTGAAGTTTTACGTCTGGCAGAGGTTTACAGGGAACAAAACCCTGTCTGCGAGGTGTGCAACAGGCGGATGGAATCAGCTGGGAGGGAGCAAGGTTTCAGGTGCAGAAGGTGCAAAACGCGTAGTGATAAAAAGGATAAAGTGGAAGTTAAGCGCACGTTAGAGGAAGGTTTATACTCTGCGCCGGCAAGCGCAATGCGGCACTTGAGCAAGCCCTTAAGCAGATACACCGTAAATATGCCTTCGTAGCCTAGTCAGGATAGGGCACCGGCCTTCTAAGCCGGGAGTCGCGGGTTCGAATCCCGCCGGGGGCGCTATTATTAAATTCTTATTTGGTAGCGTGAAACCATAGCCTCTCGTAGATGTAATAGGTGAAGACTTTAACAAAATTTAGCACGGCGCCTATAGAAGCACTCTCAACCCAATTGCCAGTGAACAACTGAAGGACCAATATTGATACTATGGTCGCATAGATTCTGTAAACGACGCTTTTAACCAAATGATGCTTCCTACTCACCATAATAAAGCTCCCGAACCACTATACATCAAATATTGTTAATATAAACTTTTCATAAAGCAAATTCTCTGTGATTTTTTCGTACCGCAATGTCTATGACTTTCAATTGCCCAAATTACATAATCAAATTCTCAGTTGTCGAGTAGTTACGTGTATATTGACAGAATTCACCTTACCTTCTTGAGTTCTCTGAAGCTGTTATACAAGTAGGAAAGGATCTTTACCTTCCTCTCGAGCTCTGCAATCTTCCAGTCCAGGCCAGTTGTAGGCATGCTTTTGATCTCTTCTATGAAACCCCCAAATTCGTCTTGCATCATGGATGCAACGAGTCCAGAGTCTACGGCTTCCCGTAGGTAATGCAAGTCCACATTCCGCTCCAAGTAGGTTTCGAGGATCATCTCCTCTTCTACAGCGGCATATTCCCCTCTCAATAAGTCGATGAAGCCGTAACGATAGAGGGTATCCAGGTGATTCTTCAGTTCATCTTCTATGAGTTCAAGTTCGTTCTTGAGTTTTCCCTTGCTAATTCCTTTGGAGTTATAGATGAGCTCGTAGACCCTTTCCTGATTTTCCACAACCGCCATTGCAAATTTTATATACTATACAATGGGTATAAATTTTTAGGTTGAAGATGAAGCTGCCATTTGCCTACCGGAAGAAGGTAAAGGAATTAGAGGAAGCCCTGCAGGTAGAGATTAATCGACTGGAGCTGATGGTGAAGAACAGGATCATGGAACTCGAGGATCAGCTCGAAAAAACGGATGGGGAGTTGCGTGATAAAGAAAATGAATTACAGGAATTGAAGGCTGGCCTAGAAGCGAAGGAAAAGGAACTGGAGGAGCGTAAGGGAGTTGGAGACGCAGTTACGGAGGAAGAGGTAGAGAAAATCAAGTCAGCGGTCGAGGAACGGGAATCTAGGATTAAGGAGCTGGAGGAGGCGCTAGAGAAGAGGGCGAATCAACTTGAGGAGTTGAAGGGTAAAGAAGCAATTCCCGATGAAGCGACGGAGGAGTTGGAGGAGCTTAGAAGGGTGGCTGAGGAAGGCAATGCCCAGTTGAAAGACCTCCAAGAGAAAGTGGAGGAACATGAAACGGAAGTCGAGAGGCTGAATGAGGAGATCTCCAAAAGAGATGGCGAGATTACGGAGTTAAAGGGATATATAGAATCTGATGCCGAGGGCTCCGGTAAAAAGGAAGAGGAAATCGAGGGTATGCAAAAGAGGCTTGAGAATCTTGAGGGAGAGCTAGAAGCGAAGGATATGGAGTTCAAGATAAGTGCTGAAGAGCTGAACGAGGCGAAGAAGCAGGTAGAAGAGGCGAAGAAGAACGCTGAGGAGGATCTCAAGGGTCTGAAAGAAAAGGTGGCGGATTTGGAGGCTCATGTAAAAACCAAGGATGAGGGGATATCCAAGCTCGCCAGGGACATTGAGAAGAAGGGTTCTGCATTAGACAAGAAGGATGAAGAGCTAAAAGAGTTGGACGCGAGTTTAACCAAGTTCAAGGAGGATGAGAAAGGTTTACGTGAGGCAGTGGAATCTAAGGATGATGAGCTGAAGCGTACACAGGAAAGCTATAAGGCTGAGCTGGATGATGTAGAGAGGAAGCGGAAGAATAAAGAAGAGGAATATGAGCAGAGGATCGTCAGACTGGAGGATCAGATAAAGACGCTGACAGAGGAGATAACTACTGCTATAAAGGCATTAGTGAAATCATAAATTGCTCCGGTAGTGTAGCTCGGCCAATCATGTGGGACTCTCACTCCCATGACACGGGTTCAAATCCCGTCCGGAGCACTCCATAACCATGGACAATGCCCCCAGCCCCCCAACCTGTAAGGTTTCTTAAGATTATAGAAAAATTCGAGTGATCACGGAAGAAATAATGTCGAGGCTTTAGAAAAATGGAAAAAGAGTATGAAAGCGTGGAATTGGAAAGTACCATAAAAGAAATCTTACTTCGAAATAAAAGTTATGCTTTCAAATCTAAGTCAATTAACAAAAGATTATGGAAGCGTGGAATTGAAATCAATGGTTGGAAATTAGCCCAAATTTTACGCAAAATGGTAGCAAAAGGCGAAGTCCAAAAGGTTAAAGGGAATTCTAAACTTTTTCGGTACCAATGGGTTAAGGGGGGAAAATGATTTGAAAGAATAAGCCAGACTAATATTGCCGTCTTCCTCTTCGGTGGGGTTTACCCCCACTGTTTCCAGCTGAAAACCTCTGCCTTCCTTTCTTCTTATACTTCCACCCTCCCTTCCTCTTATTTGACCGGATGCCGTCTTTGCTGCGAAGTCTTGGATTCAGAGGTGCGTACGTCTCTGGGTTGAACCCTGCGACCTCTGTAAATTCAACAGATCCCAACTCTTTTTCAAGATTCCTCATGTCCCGATACCCCGAAGGGCTCAACAACGTGACAGCCTTGCCTTTCTTTCCCATTCGTGCGGTTCGCCCTATACGGTGAGTATAGTCCTTGGGGTCCATGGGCACCTCATAGTTAATTATGTGGGAGACATCTGAGATATCGAGACCCCTGGAGGCCACATCTGTCGCGCAAAGGAGGGTGAATTCCTTCTTGTAGAAGCTCTCTATCACTCTCTCTCTTTTTGCCTGTTTCATGTCCCCGTGAATAGCCATGGCGCCAAACCCCGGATGTTTCAGGTTCTCTGCAAGGGTGTCTGTAAGTCTTCTGGTGTTGCAGAAAATCATTGCCGATTGAGGTACCTCAGTGTCAAGAAGATGCCTAAGCAGCTGAAACTTTTCCCCCTCAGGCACCTGGATGAAGAACTCTTCTATGTTGGGAGTGTCCACCTCTTTTGAGATTTCCACATATTCCGGATTTTTCATGTATTTCCGACTCAGCTGCCGTATAGCCCCGGGGATGGTGGCACCGAAAAGCATAGTCTGTCTATACCTTGGAGTGGCTCTGATGATCTTTCTGATGTCGTCTATAAAACCCATATCAAGCATTCTGTCAGCTTCATCGAGGATGAGTATTTCTATCTGTCCCAAGCTTATGCTTCTGCGCCTTAGGTGGTCTAGAAGTCTTCCAGGTGTCGCAACTATTACATCTGCCCTGCCGACCTTATTTAACTGGACCTTTATCGGCTGACCACCGTAAACCGGCAACACCTTTAGCCCGCTGTTCCGGGCCATGTCCCTAATGTCCTTTGTTATTTGGAGGCAAAGTTCCCGTGTTGGTACAACTACCAGTACCTTTAGACCTTCTCCCACCTTTATCCGTTCGGCTATTGGTATGCTAAAGGTGGCGGTCTTCCCTGAACCGGTGCACGACTGCCCCACAACATCCTTTCCCGAAAGGGCTAAAGGAAGAACCTCTTCTTGGATGGGTGTGAGGGTCTTGTAACCAAGAGCATCTATTGCATCAAGGGTTCTTTTGCCAAGATTATATTCTTCAAACTTCATTTGAAACTCACTACAGTGTTATCAACGGAAAAAAGGTTTTTTCTCCAGCATTTGGCCCTCTCTTAACGTAAAGAAACATTCTTAGTCTTTTACATTGGAGAACTGACGACGCTTAGAACGTTCCTGTAGCCCCGTCCCGGAGTACTCAATTCTCAACGGAATTTACATGAAATATTATCAGTATATCTGTGTTCATTCCCTAGAGTGCTCTTTAAACACGTCATTTATACTATCTACATATGGAGGCTTCAATACCCCTTTCTCGGTTATAATCCCGGTGATATACTCATTTGGTGTAACATCAAAGGCAGGATTCAAGACATCTGCGCCGCCAGCAACAATGCGCTTTCCAGCAAAGAATTCGATCTCATTTTTATCCCTGTACTCTATGGGTATGTCCTCACCTGTAGCGATGCTCATGTCTATAGTTGACAAGGGAGCTACTACATGGAAGGGAATACCATGCTCCTTTGCTAGAACTGCAAGGCTATATGTGCCTATCTTATTCGCGGTGTCGCCGTTTGCAGCTATACGATCCGCTCCCACCACGACCTTACTCACGTTGCCCAGCTTCATAGCGAAAGCAGCACTACTATCCACAATGACTGTTACAGGTATACCTGCCTCCACAAGTTCGAATGCTGTAAGCCTAGCCCCCTGGAGCAAGGGCCGGGTCTCGTCTGCAAAGACCTTTATCTTCTTTCCCTTTTCCCACGCTGCTTTGATCACGCCCAAAGCAGTGCCGTAGCCAGCTGTAGCAAGGGCACCGGCATTGCAATGGGTAAGAATGGTATCTCCATCTTCTATAACCTCTGAGCCATATTCTCCGATTTTCTTGTCAGCCCCCAGGTTATCGTGGTATATATGAAGTGCCTCCTTCATCGCAGCCTCCGCCGGGTTCTCTGAGTCCCTAGCCTTCTTCATCACACCATCTAGAGCCCAGAAGAGGTTCACAGCAGTCGGCCTAGTTGCTTCAAGCCTCTTTTTTGCCTTTTCCATCTCGTCTAGGAGTCTCTCTGACTCTTCCTCTACATTGTTCAAAGCCGCTACTGCTAAACCAAGAGCAGCTGCCACGCCTATCGCAGGCGCACCCCTCACCCTCAGGTTTTCTATGGCTTCAGCTAGGCACTCTACATCCTCGCACTCTATGTACTTGACCTCTAAAGGCAGCAGTGTTTGATCCAAGAGCACTATCTTTCCATCCTTGAATTCTACGGGCTTTATAGTCATTAACCATTACTTCGTCTAGTCCCTATTTTAAAATTTCTGAAGAAATTGGAGAAAACTTAAAGAATATGGACTTCTATGTAGATGCGATGAGCGCTAAAAAAGACATAGTTGGAATATCGATATCCTGCAGGGACAGAAAGGGACTGGTCAGGGACATCTCTAGTGTTATAGCATCACATGGGGCGAATATAGAGTACATCCAGGAGTTTACCCAAGAAGAAGAGGTCCAAATGTATTTCGAGCTCAGCGACGTAACGGACCTGAAGAAGCTCATAAAGGAACTGCAAGAGGTCAAAGATGTAGTAGCCGTTGAGACCTACCGCCCATTTTCCCAGATCTATGGGAAGCGCGTCATCGTAATAGGAGGAGGAGCACAGGTTTCCCAAGTAGTGCTGGGGGCCGTGAGCGAGGCAGACCGCCACAACATACGTGGGGAGAGGATAAGCGTGGATACCATACCACTCGTAGGAGAGGAGATGCTAGCTGAAGCAGTGAAGGCAGTAGGCAGGCTGCACAGGGCCGAGATCTTGGTCCTAGCCGGCGCCCTCATGGGCGGAGACGTAGCCGAGGCTGTGAAAGAACTGAGGGAAAGACACGGTATTCCGGTGATATCCCTGAACATGGCCGGGCGTGTGCCTGATGCATGCAACCTTGTCGTTACCGACCCTGTTCAAGCCGGTATCATGGCGGTAATGGCGATAGCTGAGACAGCCAGCTTCAATTTAGAAAAGCTAAAAGATAAGAAGTTCTAGCCTTCCTTCGATTTCTCAGATGCCTCAGCGGTTTTGCACTCCGCGTAGCTCACCCAAGCCCATAGCAGTCCAGTTAGGAATACCCCTCATAACTATTATAACTACGCCTACAGCTGACTGATACATACACCAATTAAGGCTTTGAGAGCATACAACAGATAAAGCAGGGTTAAACAAGTTTTAAATATAGATACAGCCTCTTGGGATTCAGGAGCAGAGTAGAGGTAGTATGATGCTGGCATTCATAGGTGGAACAGGCGTAGAAGGAATGGGATTAGCCATGCGCTTTGCAGCTGTCGGAGAAGGTATACTAATAGGCTCTAGGAGCATCGAAAAGGCTGAGGAAGCAACCAAGGCATTACGGGCGAAGATTCCTAGGGCAAATGTTAGAGGTGTTGAAAATAAGGAAGCAGCCGAATGCGGAGACCTAGTATTTTTGACGGTGCCCTACAAAGCCCAGATGCATATTCTTGAGTCCCTTAAGAGCGCTCTAGACAGCAAGATCTTAATTCATGTGGTAGTGCCCCCAATATTTGAAGAGGGCCCCACAGAGACAGAGAAAATCCATCTCCAGAGATCTGCAGCAGAGGAAGCTCAAAAACTAGTGCCAAACGTAAAGGTAGTGAGTGCACTAAAAGACATAAGTGCTATAAGCCTTTTGGAGTCTAAAAGTCTTGACTGCGACGTTATAACCTGCAGTGATCATGAGGACGCGAAGAGAGAGGTTATGAGACTGGTGGAAAAGCTAGATGGGGTAAGAGCCCTTGATGGCGGCCCCCTGAGAAATTCCAGGTCCCTCGAAGCCATCACGCCCCTCCTTCTGTTCCTAAATAAAAAATATGGAGTTAGAACCTGTTTGAAGATAAAAGGAATATGATAACACGCGGTACAAATACAATTCCAGAGAGGATGAAAACCGTTACATTTTTTTCCGCAAGGCGCTGATCTTCTCCTCTACTATCACTTCTTCCTCCCCAGTCTCCTTTCCTTTTCCTCTCTCTTTTCTTTTTCTTCCCTTTTTCTCCACGACCGGTCTAAGCTTCATGCGAGATGCTATTTCCCGCCCCAACTTTGCTACTTCAGCTTTCACCACCCTCAATTCAGAGCCCATCTTCTCATGTCTGCTCTTTAGTTCTGAATATCGCTTCTTCTCCTCAGCCACTTTTTCCTTGTACCTGCTAATCTCCTTCTGGGAATTCTCGTATTTCCGAGCTGCTCGCTCTAACTCCCTCGAAGCCGTTTTCAGGGACCTATCCCTACCCTCCAAATTCCTATCCAGAATGTCTTTCTCCTTCATGGTCTGTCTGAGTTTTTTCTCAAGACCGTCTGCTTTTGCCTTGATAACAGCCAGCTCGGAACCCACCTCCTTGTAGCGTGTTTTTAGGGCATCATAGTTATCCCCTAAGTCTACTAATCGCTTACCCCGATCATCCAATTCCTCTTGAGCAGTTAATAACTCTGAGGTCTTCCCCTTGAGTCTCTCTTCTGTTTCCTCAAGGTTGCTCTGCAGATGCTCCTCACTCTCCTCAAGGGTTGCAACTCGACCTTCCAGAGTCTCTATGTGCTCCACCTTCTCATCGAGCTCCTGCTCTATCCCTTTTAGATTCTCCTCTAGTTCCCCCTTCACATCTTTTAGATTGGATACCTCACCCTTTAATCTAGCCACGTCGGACTTACGCTTCTCCAGATTATTGGATAAATCCTCGACTTTTTCTTTGCGCTCCCCCAGCTCTTTCTTTACGCCCTTCAACGTTTTTTGGAGTTCTCCTTTTTCCTTTATCAGTATGATCGTCTTATCCTTAAGGAATTTAACCTGTGCCTTGAGCTCCCTCTTTTCTACATCCGTCTCCACCGGCTCATATGCCTCCATGGAGGCTTCTATTAGGTCAGATATCTCCTTCCTGATGGAAGTGGTCTCTCCAAACTTCCTCACGTAGGAATCCACCAAACTCAGGAGCTGGTTATAGTTAGTAAACCTCTCACGGATTCCCTCATTTTCTCCTTTGAGTTCGTTTACCTCTTTCTCCAGGGACTCTCTCTTAGCTGACATGCTCTTCTCTTCATCCCTCAATTCCCTGCATTGAATTTCTAGCTCCTGAATGCGCTTCTCCTCAGGCTCAAACTTCTCGACCCTCCTCTTTTCCTCCTCGATTATAGGTACTATAGCCTTAGTGACCTCTTCCGCTTTGTACTGGAGTAGAACGAGTCTTGTCTCTATATCAGATATTTTCTTTCCGAATAAGCCCTTGTGTACCACATCCACCTTCTGGTAATAGTTTGGGTCCTGGATAAGCCTCTCCAGAAGCAAGCCAATGTCAACCTCCTCCCGTCGCCCCTTAGTGACGATTTGGTAGCCCTCGAACATAGAGCTAATTTCAGATGTGAATTTTTGTTTGATTTTGCTGAGCGCCCTATCAGTTGCTTCCTTAATATTGTTTATCTTCTGCTCGTGTTCTTCTTTCGTCTTAGAATACTGGTCACAGGTCCTTGTAGCATGCTTCTTCAGATCCTCATGACGCACTTGTAGAGCATGGAGGTTCTTAATCATCTCCTCTAGTTTAGGTGAGAGCTCTTGGTACCTCGTCAGATCTCTAATGTCAGCATCAATAGCGCCCAACAGCTCCCTTAGGATAGTCATCATCGGCGCCCTAAGTTCCTCCACCTTGTCTCTAGTGCGGGGGATATGGTGCTGGGTAGCGATAGAAATCCCATCCAGCAGCTCCCCTAAGGCATTCCCATCCGCCTTGAGCTCTATGAGAGAATTCTTGAAGCCTTCGTCTAACCCTGACTTATACTCGCTCAGCCCCTCACACTTCTGAGCTACCGCATACCAAACATCCTTAAACTCCACCAGCTTCTTCGGAAGCTCTTCTGCTGCTATGATTTCGGGCATCCTTTTACTCCTTTAGCAGGGAGGCGATTTCTTCTTCCAACCCTTTTAGTTTAGAATTCATTCCCTTTAACTTTTCCCTGTATCTGCCAAGTATCTCCTCAGCGCGTCTACTCTTCTCCTTCTCACCTCTCAAGGCATCCTCCAGTCTCAGCCTCTCCATCTCTAGGCCTTCTAGATTCTGCTTCAGGTCCTTGAGTTGAAGCTTGATTTCCCTCTTCTCCCTATCAGGCTCCAATTGCGTATAGCCTTTTAGGAGCTCGTCAGCGGTAACTAGAATCCTTTTTACGTTAGCGTCCATCTCCTCAAAGTTTGCAAGGTATTTATCTCTAATACTAAGGATGTTATCATAGTTGGTGAGGATGAAGACATCGCTCTTCTTCAGCTTGGAGATCTCTGACATCAAGGATTCTCTAGGCTGGGATAACTTCTCTCTCTGATTCTCTGCCTCCTTGCATTCTTGTTCCAATGCTTTAAGGTCTACATATTCAACATCAAGATGGGCTATCTCCTTGGCTTCCTGCGCCTTAATGGGGTTAGCGTCGGCCAATACCTCCTGAGAAATGTATTTCAAAACCTCTTCCCTTGCCTCTTTATTTATCTTCTTTTTACCAGTGAATACATCCAGAAGCCCCTTGGATGTCTCCGTGGGTAAGAGCGTTATCCTCTCAACATCGATAGATTTCTCTAGCAATCCCTTGAAGAGCCCCTCCAGAGCTATGCTTTCCCCGGTGATAGATACTCCATATCCCTCCACTATGGGCTCTAACTTCTGAAAGAACCTCTCCTTCACACCCTCCAGTTTCTCCTTGGTAGCGTTGGTTATCGTCTCCCTAGTTTGGGAGTAGTCCCTTCTCCGTTCGAAGTATTTAGTGCATATCTCAGAGGTTATACCCTCGGACTTCCTGAACTCCCTTTCCGTTTCTTCAAGCGTCCCATTTAGATCCATAAGCTGCTTGTTAATCCTCTTGAGTGCTCTAACATCCTCTAGGTCACCCTCCACTGTTTTCTCAAATGTCTCAAGGGAGTCAGCTAATCCTGCGACAAATCCATCGATATCTCGCCTCATTTGGGGCATGATACGCTTCATAGAGGGAGTGATTTTCTTTATTAAATTCCTGCATGAATGAATCCCCTCTTTGATCTCTGAGAGGTTGTCTTTGAAGCCTTCGTCTAACCCTGACTTATACTCACTCAGCCCCTCACATTTCTGAGCTACCGCATACCAAGCATCCTTAAACTCCACCAGCTTCTTCGGAAGCTCTTTTGCGCTGAGAAACTTAGGCAATGACTACACCACCGATCCAAGAATGACAATTTGGATATCTACTATATATAATTTGAGATTATATACTTTGAGATGCCATATACCGGCATTAATGCAATCGAAGTTGGTATGCAACACAAACAGCGAAAAGATTTTAAGACCTAGAAAAAATTAGCTCTCATGGCCAATTATCTGGTAGCTCTTGCCATTGTGCTAGCTGCTATTGTAGTTTCAAAGCTCTTCTTAACCTTCGTTGAGAGATACGTAGAGGAATTTGCCAAGAAGACTGACACCAAGATTGATGATTTCATACTGCGGATAACAAAGGTGCCTATCTATATCCTCTTGATTCTTCTAGGCATCTATTTCGCCTTGGCTTATGTCCAGTTTCCCTGGCTCAGCGGAATCGAGGGCTTTTTCAAGGTCATCGGAATAGTTATTGTCACTTGGGTGGGATATTCCATCTCTAGTGTGATAATAAGAGAGTACGGTCAGAGCCTGGCTTCTAGAACCAGCACCGATATCTACGACATTCTCGTACCTGTTGCGGAGAAGATCACCAAGATAACCATCATAGCAATCGGCATCCTAGTGGTACTGGATATACTGCGGATAGATATAACCCCCATGATCGCTGGAATGGGTATAGCAGGAATAGCTATCGCCATGGCAGCCCAAGATACGCTGTCCAACGTATTCTCTGGTTTTTATCTAATGGTGGACCGACCCTTCGCAATAGGGGACCGCATCTTGTTAGAAAGCGGTGAGCTGTGCGAGGTAATGAACATCGGCATGAGAAGCACCCGCCTCTATAATGTGATAGATCACACCCAGATAACCATCCCGAACTCAGGGATAGCCAATACGAGGATAACAAACATCTCAGCCCCTGATACAAAGCTGAAACTCGCGGTCCCTATTGGGGTGGCCTATGAAAGCGATATAGACAAGGTAAAGAAGATTCTCCTCGAAATAGCTGATGAAGCACCCCATGTACTTCAAAAGCCTCCGTCCTCGGCTACTTTCAGGAGCTTCGGAGATTCCTCGCTCAATCTGATGCTCGTGGTCTGGATAGATGATGTAAAAGAAAAGATAACAGTACTGGACTACATTAACTGCAGGATAAAGGATATGTTCGAGGAAGAGGGAATAGAGATACCCTTCCCTATCAGGACTGTTTACATGCAGAAATAGCAGTGACTAGCTAGAGTGGGGGTTGGCAATTGCCAGGTTAAGCTGGCAATTAGCATAATCTAATTGACAATATAATGCCATATGGATTACAAAGGGTATGGGTATGTTTTAAAAGGAAAATCTAGTATTCCCCAGTCTTCCTCCTCGAAAAAACCATAACATATCTTGAGATATTTTGCTTCCTTCAA
The DNA here is from genome assembly GCA_036444275.1 of Hydrothermarchaeales archaeon (SeqCode). Taxonomy (GTDB): domain Archaea; phylum Hydrothermarchaeota; class Hydrothermarchaeia; order Hydrothermarchaeales; family JAZGAD01; genus JAZGAD01. The sequence continues at coordinate 86,550 of JAZGAD010000012.1, read as the reverse complement.
AATCTTATCAACCTTTTTTGAGTGCGTATTTTGTTTAATTTGTCTTCGCTCAGGCTTACGACTTGCGACCCAAACCATATATGCCCTAGTGATTTTTTCCTTTTCTTTAAGGTGAGCAAGTTTCACAATGTCTGCATCTATTCTCGCTCTCTGAGGAGTGCCTTCAAACCGTTTAAATTCGAATGCTACCCATGGTTTATAACCATGTGTTTTATAGATTAGCATGTCTGGTTGAACTTCCTTTCTTTTCTTTGTAACAAAGAAAATTCCAAAGGCTTCTACTTGGATGTTTTTCCATATCCCAGACTTTGTTAATCTATTTCGCAAATGATAGTATAAACTATTGACCAAGTCTACTTCGTGGAAGCCGTAATATCGAGTAACCGCTTGAACATCTTTTTTTACACCATTCCTCCAACTTCTTTCCAAGGCCTCGTCAAATTCTTCTATTTGAGTCATAAGACCTCATGCTAATCCAATAAATCCCCTTCATGACAATTAATAAGCTTCCCGAGATTTTGGAGTAATTATTTTCTTCTCTCGTTCTTATTAAGACCATTCATCCCTTATAAAACAACCCATTCGGGCGGCTTTGCTCTTAAAGTGCCGACTTTAGGAGCAAAAAAACATATTTAAACTGTGAGTCATTTAGTCTATTTATCACGAGGGGGAAAATGAAATTCAAGCGGAAATGGAAATTAGAAAAATTTATTTTGCGACTTATATCGGTGTAATGCTCTTGATAATAGTAGGTCTGTATAAAGAGGTAGGGAAAATGAATCCGATAATAGGCCTTCTATTGTTTGTTGCATTGACCAAAGTAGAAAACGGGACTTTCGAGGGATTGAATAAGATAAATCCAACAGCATTTACTTAATCCCATATGTTCATAGCTTTCTAATACTTATTGTGATGCCCACACCTTCATCATCTGCTGTTTGAGCATCATCGAGTTTATAGACAAATAAAAATTTAAAATTCGAATCATCGTAATCATATCTGACAATTTTATCGGTGTCCTGTTCGACCGTGCAAAACAAGCCTGCTGCAAGCGCGTCAAACGTAGGTTTTAAAAAGTTCTCTACATCTGATTTTGGCCCACCGTGCAATCGTAAATTGAATGAAAACCCTGCTGATATACTGTATAACCATGAGGGATCAAGCAGTAATTCACCCCGTGCTGCTTTTGCTGCCCTTGCAACTAAACGTTTCCATTTGACTGTTTTCTGTTTTCCCGAATTCGAAGTTGGAACGGAGTTTCCAATGATTCCATTTACTTCAAAAGCAATGAAATTATCCTCAGATTTGAATACAACCGTGGGCATAGTCCATTTGCCTACTTTCTGGTTTCTTATAATAAAGTCAGTCACTAAAACTCCCATAAATAGGTTGAAGGGTTTTTGTATTTAAAATGAGAGGATTTCTACAAACTGTCGATTTTATCTTTATATTGTATTACCATGTCTTTAAATTCAATAGTTTTGGGTACTAAAGAATCTTCAAATTCCTTTATCAGAATGGCTAAATTATTTGGGATTGATAATCCTGTATTTCTAACTGCTTCTGAGGTACTATTTGCAGTAAGTAATAATGAAAGTACCTGAAAAGCTAACTCATTCAAAGTAAAATCCTCTTCTATTACATAATCTGAAACTACCCTTCCTAATGCCGTTGTTAAAAAAACAGTAGTAGGAAATAACAAATTTCCTTTTTTAGTATAATCTTCCTTTTTACTAATTATTTCATTAGCATTTTTTACATTAGTCTCTAGTTCCTGACTTAGGTTGCTTAGGATATTTTTCCTTTTGTTTCTTTCGAATAATTTTTTATCCTGAAGCTGTCTGTTCCCTGACTCTATAATATGGTCTGAAACCCTTCTTGTTTCCTCTATTTGACGTCGCATTGTTTTGTCTATTTTTTGTGAGAACTCATATTCTACGGCAATGGTACTAATTCCGATTATGACGGTGACTACACCAATTACAACCATAACAATAAGCGTAATAACACCCATTGTCTGAGCTATTATAGCACTTTCTATATCCGCAATCTCATCGGGGGAATAGACTCTGAATAGTTCGTTTTCTGACCAATCTCCATTAATTAATGAACTATATCCAGTCCAATTTAGATTATATTCTGGGGTAGGTCTAGCAGAATCCCTGATAATCCAATCACCTGGGCGGTATAGTCTTGGGAACCGCATACTTCGAGGACCTTTGTCAAAGATTTCTCCATTTATTGTAGTTTCCCACTTATCATTCCCAAGGTAATTAATTTCGTAAACATCGCCTTGGTTTAATTCGGGTATTCCGATAACAATTTTAGCATAATCCTCTGGGTATACTCCTTCTATGGGCCCTGCCAATGGAGACATTTCCAAAGTATACTTAAATTTAGGTGATTTTGGAGGATGTTTTCCGAAGATGGGTTTTTTGTATACCACAACAATGCGTTGTACAGCCACAAAATCGTTAACTCTAACTAAATCTGGAAATTCATATTTACTTGGAGTATTATGCCATCCATCGATAGTTGTCTTGATTGATACATCAATACACATCCCCTCAACTCTCAATGTTTCACAGTGTAGTATTATAGCTCCATCTTCTGCTGGAGGGCGAATAATAGGATAATAAGTCTTTATTGTAGCACCTACAATAATCAGCCCTATTATTGTGATTAATATTACAATTCCCCAATGACGCCTCACCTCTGCCACCATCTAAAAAGTAGTGATTAGTGTTATAAACAAGTTTCCATTTTTGTGCCTGTTATGACTACTAATAATAGGGTGTATTACTCCGTCTACCATCAACTGTAGAGCCTAATTGCCACGATTGGTCCTTGTTGCCAGGATGGACTGGCAATTGCCAACCAGCAGAGTAACCATTTAATCATTGATTTTTGACTGAAAACTTGAAATACTTTTGACGACAATAAATATCTGTGAGATATATAGACTACGTAGAACTGGACTACGAGCCCGGGGAAGAAGACCTTATATGCGACTTCTATTTGGAGCCTTTGGGTATAAGCTTAGAAGAGGCTGCTGGTGGGGTAGCAGCAGAAAGCTCGATAGGCACATGGACTGAACTAACCACGACGACGCCCTACGTAGAAGAACTCCATGCCAAGGTCTTCAGCATACAGGGCAACCAGGTAAAGATTGCATATCCTGCTGAACTCTTTGAGACTGGAAGTATTCCTAACTTATTGAGTAGTGTCGCTGGAAACGTCTTTGGGCTAGCAGCCTTACAGAACCTAAGGCTGGAGGATATCACCCTGCCTGAAAAGCTCCTAGCGAGCTTCAAGGGACCGAAATATGGCATTAGCGGCATTAGGGGCCTACTTGGAGTAAGGGATAGGCCCCTAGTGGGCACTATAATCAAGCCCAAGTTGGGTCTTAAGACAGAGGACCACGCTAGAGTCGCTTACGAGGCATGGCTGGGGGGCTGTGACGTAGTCAAGGACGATGAAAACCTTGGGGATCAGGCTTTTAATCCATTCTCACGCAGGCTGATTGAAACCCTCAAGGCAAGGGATAAAGCTGAAACTAAGACCGGTGAGCGGAAGGTCTACATGGTAAACATAACAGCGACGAGCGATGAGATGGTGAAAAGAGCACAGGAGGTAGTGGACCATGGAGGCGAGTATGCCATGGTGGACGTTCTTACATGCGGTTTCTCCTCCTTACAGTCCCTTCGTGATCAAGATTTCGAGCTTGTGTATCATGCTCATCGAGCTGGGCATGCTGCTTTCACTAAGAACCCAAAGCACGGTATAGCGATGAGGGTTATTTCAAAACTAGTGAGGATTATAGGCCTAGATCAACTGCATGTCGGCACCGGGGTAGGGAAGATGTTCGAAAGTAAAGAGGAGGTCCTTCAAAATTGCGATGCCTTACGCGGCGATATGCCGGGTATGAAGCCTGTTTTGCCGGTAGCTTCTGGAGGGCTTTACCCGGGGTTGGTACCGCAATTGCGGGAGATATTTGGCAGGGATTTTGTGATCCAATCGGGGGGTGGCGTACATGGACATCCCAAGGGCACGGTTGCTGGAGCTAAAGCATTGAGACAGGCGGTCGAAGCGGCCTTAGAAGATATCCCCTTAACAGAGTATGCCGAGGCACACGATGAATTGAGATTGGCACTTGAGAAATGGGGATAACATTGATTGATATATCCATGTGGGAGGACCAGGTCTTCAGTGCAACCGGGCGTAATGAGGAACTATGAGCGGATGCGCAGTGGATTCAAGAAAAGGGCAGATACAGTCACAGAGCCACCGGAGGTAGGTTAGAAGAAGGCTGACGTATAAGCCTCTTTCTTTAGCTCGTTTTTTATCTCTCCCAAGAGATACTCTATTATCTTTTTAGCCTCAACAAGTTTCATCTCTTCGTCTTGGAGTTCTTCATAGGCCAGTTCCAGCTCCATTATCTTCTGCTTGCCTTCTAAGTTAGTGGCATCCTCCAGTCTCTGTGTTACGAGCTTGAGGTTGGGCATGGATTCCAAGATCTCTTCATCTATCCCTGGCACTACACTAGCGATGTCGAAGGAGTCTTGCCCTATCCGTATCTCCAGTATAAGGGCTTGAGTGATGCCGTAGTACTTCCTGGGCCTACCTTTCTCAATCTTCTTGGACTCGGCTCTAAGCATACCGGCCTGGCGCATGAGCTCTAGGTGCTCTATGACGGCCTTCTGGCCTACGTTCAGTTCCTGAGAGAGTTCGGTGATATAACAGGGCCTCTCAGACAAAAGCTGAAGAATCTCCCTCCGAGTCTCGTTCCCAAGCATATCAAGAATCTCATCGAGCCTCATGTCCTAGACTTGAAATTTAACGATGTAAAAAAAATACATTTTGTTACTAAAATCCTAGTAGTACTTTTGAAGCAGAGTGACGAAAGAATTTAAAGTTCTTCTTTACTTACTTTTCGTTACTAAAAGTATTTAACATGTTACATAGGTGTAGGTGCTTTTATAAATAAAAAAATTAAAATATACCATTAGAATTTGGAGGTGAGTGTACTATGGCAGCGCAAATGGGTGGGCAACCCATTCTGATATTGTCTGAGAAAACTCAGCGCACTAAGGGCAGGGACGCCCAGAGAATGAATATTTTAGCGGCTAGAGTAATAGCCGAGAGCGTCAAGACGACGCTGGGTCCTAGGGGTATGGATAAGATGCTTGTCGATAATCTTGGTGATGTAGTCGTCACGAATGATGGTGTCGCGATCCTGAAGGAGATGGATGTGGAGCATCCCGCGGCGAAGATGATGGTAGAGGTCGCGAAGACCCAAGACGACGAGGTAGGAGACGGCACTACTACTGCCGTTGTGCTAGCAGGCGAGCTTTTGAAGCGCGCAGAAGACCTGTTAGACCAAGAAGTGCATTCAACGGTAGTGGCCAGTGGATATCGCCTCGCCGCAGAAAAAGCGAAAGAGATTCTGAAGGAAACTAGTGTGGAGATCACTCTTGATGATGAGGACATGCTTAGGAAAGTGGCTATGACTGCCATGACTGGTAAAGGGGCTGAAAGCTCCAAGGAATATCTCGCTGACCTCGTGGTCAAAGCTGTGAAAGCAATTGCTGAAGTGGAAGATGACCAAGTCTTAATAGACACCGACGATATCCAGGTGGAGAAAAAGACTGGGGGCGGAATCGAAGATACTGACTTGATTCAGGGCGTGGTGATAGACAAGGAGCGTGTTCACTCTGGAATGCCTAGGAAAGTGGAGAAGGCCAAGATAGCTCTCCTGAACACTGCTTTAGAGGTGGAGAAGACTGAGTTTGATGCTGAGATACGCATTACGGAGCCACAGCAGATGCAGGCCTTCCTAGACGAAGAAGAGCGCATGCTCAAGAAGATGGTGAATAAGATAACGGAGAGCGGGGCTACTGTGCTGTTCTGCCAGAAGGGCCTAGACGATTTGGCCCAGCACTACCTTGCCAAAGCGGATGTCTACGTAGTACGGAGAGTGAAGAAGAGCGACATGGAGAAGCTGTCGAGGGCTACTGGTGCTAGCATAGTGAGTAACATCGATGATCTAAGCGCTAAAGACCTGGGAGCAGCTGGAGTCGTTGAGGAGCTCAAGATCGGCGATGATGAAATGACCTTCGTAAAGGACTGCAAGGACCCCAAGAGTGTGAGCATCCTCATCAGAGGTGGAAGTGAACACATCGTAGATGAAGTGGAGCGCAGCATCGAGGACTGTCTTGGCGTTGTACCAGCTGCAATGCGGGACAAACGCGTGGTAGCAGGAGGCGGAGCTCCAGAAGTAGAGGTAGCAAAGGGACTCAGGGAGTATGCCAAGACCATCGGTGGGAGAGAACAGCTCGCCATCGAAGCCTTTGCTGACTCCATGGAAGTTATCCCTAGAGCATTAGCTGAGAACGCTGGCCTTGATCCAATAGATATGATAGTGGCGCTCAGAGCTAAGCATCAAAAGGACGGCCATCGCTTCGGCTTGGATGTCTACCAGGGAAAGGTCAAGGACATGTTGAAAGAAGGCGTCGTGGAGCCACTTAAGGTGAAGACACAGGCCATAGATAGTGCCAGCGAGGTAGCAGTAATGATTCTTAGAATAGACGATGTCATCGCTGCAAGCGGGCTAGGTGGAGGTGGAGGTGGAGGTGGAGGCGCACCCCCAATGCCTGGCGGGGGTATGGGTGGTATGGGTGGTATGGGCGGGGAGTTTTAATCCCCTCCTTCCTTTTTTTATTATGGACGAGACAACCAACATATATTTCGTGGGTACCGCTGGAAGTGGAAAGAGCACGTTGACCAATGCATTCCAGTTATGGATGCAGCAACAGGGTTACGACGCCATAACAGTGAACCTTGACCCAGGTGCTGAACGCATACCCTATCCCGCGGATGTAGATGTCCGCGATTGGATCAGCTTATCTGAGGTTATGGATCGCTATAGTCTAGGCCCAAATGGCGCCCAAGTGATGTGCGCTGACATGCTGGGCTTGAAGGCCCGAGAGATCAAGGAAGCCATAGAGGATTTTAAAACAGATTATGTGTTGATTGATACTCCTGGTCAGATAGAGCTTTTCGCCTATCGAGAATCAAGCCGCACCGCAGTACAGATATTGGGGGCTAATAGGTCCATGATAGCCTTTCTATATGATCCCGTCCTATCCAAGAGCTCTCTGGGTTTCACCTCTCTCCTTATGCTTGGTGCATCAGTTCAATTTAGGTTCCCACTACCCTTTACTAATATCCTCTCTAAGACAGACATGTTAACGGAAGAGGAACTTAATAGGATCCTAACCTGGGGAAAGGACGCCGTAGAATTAGAAGAAGCACTCTTAAAAGAAAAGTCCGGCTTGGAGAGGGAAGTGAACTTCGAGTCCCTTAGAATCCTGGAGAACCTGGGCGCCTATAAAACTTTAATCCCTATATCTTCTAATTCCAACTGGGGTATGGAAGACCTTTATAACTCCGCGCAGCAGGTATTTATGGGGGGAGAGGATCTAACGCATTAGGGATTTCCGATGAAGATAGCTATGCTCACTGATATCTATTTGGGTCTAGGAGGGGCAAAGCAGGTTGCAAAGAACTCTGCCGCGGTATTTATTTTTGGAATACAGCGGGGGGGAAATAAATAATTTCATTAAAGTTACCTTAGGTTACTAAAATATTTAACCTTGTTATCTATTGATGACCGTAGTATGAACATCGACGACTTTGATGAGATAAATGAAACGTTCCAAAGGATCTTTAGAGCATTGAACTTGGATTCCATATTCCCTGAGGACGAGATTGAGTCCAAAGATTTTGACATCACCGCACCAGAACACTGGAGAAAATCTGAATACGACTTCGAAGAGCCTCTAGTGGATGTTATAGTGGACAAAAAGCAGAAGGAAGTTGTAGTCCTAGTGGAGCTGCTTGGAACAAAAAAGGAGGATATTAAGATACACGCCATCGACGGCGGCATAGAGATATCTGCAGACAGAAAAGAGGAGACGGAAGAGGCTAGAGAAGAGCAGGGATACATACGGAGGGAGAGGAGATACTCCAGATTCTATAGAACGATTCCTCTACCAGCTACTGTTGATTCCACCAAGGCTAAAGCCACTTACAATAACGGCGTGCTGGAGATTACGCTACCTACGGAGGAGGTAGCTATGAAGACAATAAAGGTGGAGTAGCCTATCCCCCTTATTTATTTATAGGCATTCTTTCAAATATATACTATATAATTGGAGCTATACTATCATGGAATTGGAGCTGAAAGTTGCGGAAGCCCTCCAGAACGATGTCGGGAGGGGCATAGTCAGGATAGATACCAAGACCAGGGATAAGCTTGGGATGTCTCCAGGCGATGTGGCAGAGGTCCTAGGCAAAAAATCCACTGGCGCGATAGTCTGGCGTGCATATTCCGAGGATGAGGGCCTAGGAGTTATAAGGATGGACGGCATCATCCGTCAGAACGCAGAGATATCCCTCGGCGATAAGGTAAGGCTGAAGAAAGCCAATGTGAGTGACGCTAAAAAGGTTGTACTGTCACCAGCTAAATCTATAAGGTTCTCTTCGGGTTTTGGGGATTTCGTCAAGCGCAGGCTCTTAGGCAGGCCCATTGTAACAGGGGATAAGCTTGTTGTGGGAGTTTTAGGTACGACACTTCATTTCGCTGTTATCCAGACACTCCCCCCTAAAATAACCCGTATCACAGACTACACAGAGATAGTGGTGAAGGAGGAGCCTCTGAAAGCTGAAATGGGCGGCATATCCAGTGTGGCTTACGAGGATATAGGTGGTTTGAAGGAAGAGGTTCAGAAGATTAGGGAGATTATCGAGCTTCCTATGAAGCATCCCGAATTATTTGTCAAACTTGGCATAGAACCTCCTAAAGGTGTGCTCCTTCATGGCCCGCCTGGCACTGGAAAGACCCTGATAGCAAAAGCAGTTGCCAACGAGACCAACGCCTATTTCATACCTCTAAACGGTCCTGAGATAATGAGCAAGTTCTATGGTGAGAGCGAGGAGAGGTTTCGAAGAATGTTTAAGGAGGCTGAGACTAATGCTCCGAGTATAATTTTCATTGATGAGATTGATGCTATTGCGCCTAAACGTGAGGAGGTGCATGGTGAGGTTGAGCGCCGCGTTGTTGCTCAGCTCCTTGCCTTGATGGATGGTTTGAAGGGACGCGGCAAGGTTATCGTGATCGGTGCTACAAACAGGCCTGACGCCCTCGATCCTGCACTTCGCCGTCCTGGCAGATTTGACAGAGAGATAGTAATAGGTGTACCTGATAGGAATGGCAGGAAAGAGGTACTCCAGATACATACACGGGGCATGCCACTATCAGACGACGTAAACCTAGACGAACTCGCAGACATAACCCACGGATTCGTAGGCGCAGACCTAGAGTCCCTCTGCAAAGAGGCTGCCATGGGTGCATTGAGGAAAGTCTTACCTAGGATCAACCTGAAGGAAGAGATCATCCCCCCTGACATTCTTGAAAACTTACAAGTGGTGAAGGGCGATTTCATGGAGGCATATAAGATGGTAGAGCCCTCTGCTTTGAGAGAGGTATTCGTAGAGATTCCAAACGTGAGGTGGGAAGACGTTGGCGGCCTCAAGGATGTAAAACGAGAGCTAGTAGAGACAGTGGAGTGGCCTATCACGCATCCCCAGGCATTCATTAAGATGGGCATAACTCCACCGAGAGGAGTCCTCCTCTTTGGACCTCCTGGGTGTGGTAAGACCCTACTTGCTAAGGCTGTAGCGAATGAGAGTGAAGCCAACTTCATCTCTGTCAAAGGTCCCGAGCTGTTGAGTAAATGGGTAGGCGAGAGTGAGAAGGCGATGCGCCAGATCTTCAAGATTGCGAAGCAGGCTGCTCCCACCGTAATATTCTTCGACGAAATAGACTCTATCTCTTCTATGCGTGGTGTCGAGGTTGGAAGCAGGGTGGGGGAGCGTGTTTTGAACCAGCTCTTGATCGAGATGGACGGCATAGAGGAGCTTCATAACGTTGTGGTCATAGCAGCCACGAATAGGCCGGACCTATTGGATTCAGCTCTGCTGCGCCCGGGTAGGTTTGATAAGGTCCTTTTGGTACCGTCGCCCGACACTGAAGCTAGAGGCGAGATCTTCAAGGTACATACTGTCGATATGCCCCTTAGCAAGGATGTGGACTTGGATACGCTGGTGAGGCAGACCAAGGATTATGTTGGTGCAGACATAGAAGCCCTGTGTAGAGAATCAGGGCTCCACGCTATAAGGGAAGCTCTAAATAACGGTGCGAATATGGACTCAAAAAAGGTAACGAGTGCGCACTTCGAGGAAGCTCTGAAGAGGGTACATCCCAGCGTCACCAAGGATGTCATGGAAACCTATGAAAAATTCCTATCCAGGTTCGAATCAAAGGAACTGGAGAAGCTCGTATACATGGGCTAGATTAGACTTTTTCTCGATCTAAGTATAACAGCTATTCCATACTTCTATCTTATCTACGCAATTTTGCCCTTGGCAACAATGTACATTTCAGCGCTCTTTCCCCTAGACGCTTCTGGTTTTGTCCTTTTGACTCGGCTGAACCTTTTTGCTACGCTCTCAAAGAATCTGCGCGTCTCTTCCCCTTGGAATATTTTGAGTAGCATGTTTCCCTTGGGCTTGAGGGTCCCCTCTGCTATCTCTAGTACTCTCTCGCAGAGTTCCACAGACTTTAAGTGGTCTATAGTCCACACACCTGAAATACTTGGAGACGCATCTGATATTATCACGTCTACCTCGGGCAATGCCTTCTTGATCTCTTCCAGCACCCCCTCAGAGGTGAAGTCCCCTTGAATGCTTTTTATGTTTTCATATTCGAAGGGTTTAATCTCTTCTAGATCCACTCCAAGAACGAAACCATTGTCACCTACTATCTCCCTCAACACTTGCATCCAGCCGCCAGGCGCCGCCCCCAGATCAAGGACTTTATCCCCCTGCTTTATAAGCCCAAACCGCTTATTCACCTGTTTCAATTTGTAAGCAGCTCTAGAGCGGTACTGCTCCTCTTTGGCCTTTCGGTAATAATATTCTCTTTTTCGATCATTCATCCAACGGCTGCCCATCCCAGTCCCCTATACAAAATTAGGCATATATGCATTTCTCCTTAGACATCAGAAAACTATTAGCATTGCATGTTTCCTGAGCTTTATGGGTCCACTAAAAACTGAAGTAGTTTTATGTGTCAACGAGTATAAACGCAAACGAGAAAAGAAGCCTAATATAATATAATTTCCTAAGGTGCTACTAAATGAATCCCCTACAGGTTGCGAGGATAATCTTCGGCTTTGCTCTAGTGCTCTTCATTCCTGGCTTCGCTTTGACTCTAGCGTTGTGGCCGAAGAGCAAGAAGGATGTCCAAAAGGAGGTAGTTGAAGCCTTTAAGGAGCAGAATGTATCAGAGGTATGTGCCGTGGGGTCTTTCGAGTCAGAGGGTCTTACCTCTGCTTTAGAGGAGAATTCCATAGTCCTAAATATCTATGACCCTTATACAGCTGACATTGAGACAATAGAGATCTTAGCAAATGCTAAGGCCCTCCTTTTAACCGAGAATCTAGAGTACTTGGGAATCACTGTAGATCCGGAGAACAAGGTTGTAGTAGATCTCGTAGATAACTTTCCAAACGTCATTAAGATAGAAGACACCCTGGATATGGTAGAGCGTATTGCCCTCAGCTTTGGGCTAAGCATAGCAATTGTGCCCCTACTTGGCTTGGCTCTGGATAAAACTGGATTTGGTATTAGACTGGAGAGCGTCTTTACCTCCTTGGTGCTCATGATTCTTCTCTTCTTTGGAGGATATTACTACCGAAAGCATACTGCATAAAAACATCTCGCAGCTTTCATAGAAAGGGGGATAATCATCCAACTCTGTCTATAAGTCCAGATTTAAATTCTACAAATTCATCTCGCATTATCGCTTCCCTAGCATCCTTCATTAGCTTCTGAAGGAAATAGAGGTTGTGCACGGTCACCAAACGCATGCCCAGGAACTCTCGCACCTTGAGGAGATGGCTTATGTACCCCCGTGTATACTTGCGGCAAGCTTGACACTCACAATCTTCTTCGAGAGGGGTGAAATCATCAGCATACTTTCCTCTACTTAGATCATACCTACCTTTCTTTGTGTATACCATGTTGTGTCTTGCATTTCTCGTTGGAAATGCGCTATCAAAGAGATCCATGCCCCGGGAGATAGACTCCAACAATTCCATTGGCGATCCAACACCCATAAGGTATCTTGCCTTCTCCACTGGTAAAGGTGTGCGTTCTATAATCTCAAACATTTTTTCCTTCGGCTCCCCGATAGATAGTCCCCCAAGTCCATAGCCATCGAAACCCAGCTCAACTAATTTCCCAGCGCATTCTCGTCTAAGATCCTCGAAAACACCTCCCTGGACTATTGCGAATAGCCCCTGCTCCTCACTTCCATGCGCATCTTTGCATCTTTTCGCCCAGTCTATAGTTCGTTTTACCGATTCAGCGGTGCGTTCACACTCGCTTCCATATGGCGGGAGATCGTCAAGGACCATAGCAACATCTGAACCTAAAGCATTCTGTACCTGTATGCATTTCTCAGGTGTGACCAGATGCCTGCTGTTGTCAAAGGGGGACTTGAATGTAATGCCCTTTTTGCTAACCCTGACCAGAAAATCCTTCCGCAGCATTTGAAAACCGCCGCTATCCGTGAATATTACCTTCCGCCAGTTCATGAATTCATGGAGCCCACCTGAGTTCTCCACTACACCAACACCTGGTTTGAGGTAGAGAAGGAAGGCATTAGCTATCAGTGCCTGCACACCTATATCTGCAAGGTCCTCTGAGCTCAAGGTCTTCACGCTTCCCTTTGTTGCCACGGGCATAAACGCTGGTGTCTCAACCGCCCCATGTTTAGTATTGATTATTCCAGCTCTTGCCCCTGATTTTTCGTCTTCGTGGATCAGCTCATACATGGCTATGCCTCATGATCAACATGGCGTCTCCGAAGCTGTAGAACTTGTATCCTTTTTCTACGGCCTTGCCATAGGCTTCTAGAATCCTTTCTCTACCGGCATAGGCGCATACCAGCATAAGAAGCGTAGACTTAGGAAGATGGAAGTTGGTTAGCAAGCCACTTGAGGGAACCCGAAATTCGTATGGTGGATGGATAAATAGGTCAGACCAGCCTGTAGTTGGCTGGACATTACCCTGCCTGTCGGAGGCGCTTTCTAGGGCCTTTAGTGTGGAGGTACCGACGATTATTAATTTGCCTTCTTCCCTGGCGTGATTAATAGTGCTCGCGCTTTCTTCAGTCACCTCAAAGTATTCAGGCTCCATTCTATGCCTTGAGAGCTCTTGAACCCTGACAGGTGCAAATGTTCCAAAACCAATATGCAGGGTTATCCTAGCTATGTTAATCCCCCTCCGTTCTAGTTCCCTAAGGAGTTTTGAGGTAAAGTGAAGGCCTGCTGTTGGTGCAGCTATAGAGCCAGGCCGTTCAGCATAGATGGTTTGATAACGCTCTCCATCTACAAGCTTCTCCTTGATATAGGGTGGAGTAGGGATCTCTCCGATACTCTCCAGAATATCCTCTAGGTTGTCTTGAAATTCGAGTATGTATCTCCCTCCTTTTTTTTGCAGTACCTTTGCTTTTATCTCTTTGAACACGAGTTCCATGCCCTCTTGTATATTCTTACCTTTGACTAGACACTCCCACGAGGAATCATGCTTTTTGAGCAGCAATGCCTCGACCTTACCTCCACTAGCTTTTCTACCCCTAAGGCGGGCTGGGATTACCTTCGTGTCATTTATCGCGAGGACATCGCTGGCATCAAGATAATCCAGTAAGTCATAGAATTTTTTATGCTCTATTCCTCTCCCTGTTAAAACCATTAGCCTAGATGAACTCCTCTTCGTCAAGGGTTTTTGAGCGATGCGCTCTTTTGGTAGGTGATAGTCGAAGTCCTCAAGCATATTTGAGTAAACATCCGAAAGCATAATAAGAATTACGCAGGAGGTAGGGACTTGGTGGAGTACGCCCTGTATTTCTTGGTGGACGGGGAAATAGTCGCGGTAGTTGTAATGCTTGCTAAGATGGGGCAGTAGCAATCCTCTGGTTTTACGCCAGGGAAGAAAATCTTTTTAGGCCAGTGAACAATGATAAACCATGAAGTATGGGGAAAAGGCGATAAAGGAGGCGAAGCTCGAAGTATGGGAAAACCCCACCCCGGAAAGGGACTATCATATAGAGATAGCTTTCCCTGAATTCACCTGCCTCTGCCCGCGCTCGGGCTACCCCGACTTCGCCACGATAAAAATAAACTATATACCCGACAAGCATATAGTGGAGCTACAATCCTTGAAGCTCTACCTGAACAGCTATAGGGACAAGTATCTCATGCACGAGGCAGCGGCCAACAGTATATATGAAGACCTGAAGAAACTCCTTAAACCACGCTACCTCGAGGTCCTAGGAGACTTCAACCCCAGGGGAAACGTTAAAACAATAATAAGAGTATCGACAGACGATGAGAAAGAGGGGCCGTAGGGTAGCATGGTCTATCCTCGTGGCTTTGGGAGCCATGGACCTGAGTTCGAATCTCAGCGGCCCCATTACTATTTAAATTTGGGCACTTTCTTACGCTCACCCAAATTGTGCCTTCGGCGCAACTTTGCATACACCGATACCGTTATACACAATTTCACCTTATACCTTTGAAAAAAGGAAGTTACGACATGAAAGTTACAATGGTAATTCCATCGTATTGGGCAAGAAATAGTGAGGTTGGTTGGAAAGAAGGAGATGCCGTCTATGACCATCCCACCCCGTTAGATGAAGAAGGCACGTTGCCTAGAGCGATACAGAGCACGGACAAATTAGAGGATAAGGATTTTCAATTGGTGATACTTGTAGTAGCCACTGCTGAAGATATTGAAAAGCGAGCTGAAGAGAAAGTTGCCCGCATCATAAAATCAACCGCTACTAAGGTGGAAGTGCTGCTATTTGGACGCTCTTATCTTGAGCAGGTACACAATCTATTGCGCAATGAAGGCAAAGAGTATGTTGACCTTCTTCAACTACGTGGATATTCTAATGTTAGAAATCTATGCATGTTCATTCCGCATGTCCTGGATTCGGAAGTGGCGATACTTATTGATGAAGATGAGGTGTTTGAAGACCTGAGATTCATGTCGAAAGCCAAAGAATTTATAGGTAAAAGCACCGGAGGCAAAACGGTCAACGCAGTAGCAGGATATTATCTCCAACCGGATGGCGGTTATCGCATTAAAAAAACATTTCACCCCTGGATGGAACATTGGGACCAATATGAGAGGATGAACGAAGCATTTGATAAAATCATTGGAACTGAACCGAGGTTGAAGGAGACGCCTTTTGTGTTTGGTGGTAACATGGTTGTTCATCGCAGTTTATTCACGGTCGTGCCTTTTGACCCCTCTGTTCCAAGAGGGGAGGATATAGACTTTTTGATAAATGCGAAGATGTTCGGATTTAATTTCTTCTCGGATAACCAACTAGATATCAAGCATCTTCCGCCACCAAAGGTGCATCCCACATGGCGACGATTGCGAGAAGACATTTATCGTTTCCTGTTTGAACGGGCGAAAATTGCAAAGCAGAAAAAAGAGGAGGGGATGACGAAGATTTATCCAGAGGATTTCGACCCGTATCCAGGCTGTTTTCTGAAAGATGACTTAGATGAGAAGATACGCAGATCTTGTGAAATGCTTGCCATTGAGTATTTATCAAATGGCGACAGAGAAGGCAATGAAGAGGCGCTAAATAATATTATCCTCGCCGAAACTGATGCAGTGCCAGAGTTCGATCCTTTTCAGAATCTTTGCCGATTGCAAAAACGCTGGCAAGGTTTAATGGAATATAGTAGCAAAAGAGAAATTCGTTCCAGTATAAAGGAGATATTATGCTCTTAATGTCAAACTCAAACTCGGGAAGCAGGTTGCATCAACTATATCACTGCGAAATTGGGTGAATCATCTCTTAATTCTTCCTTAACCCTTACTCACTGTTATGGCTTGCAATTGTTTAGCCGGTGCTAGCAAGAAAACTAATTTACACTTTTTCAACTGCTCTCGCAGTTTATTAATACTCACTAGATAAAAGCAGAATATGGATCTTTTCTCTGACTCAAGGGGCGCTTCGAGATGTGTCCTCTGCAGGGGCGCCAAGATGCTCTGCGGAAAAGCTAGGTGCCCCGTATTGGTCAGGTATTATCATCAAAACTCTACGAGACCCTTGCTGGATTCCCTGCATCTAGACGGCAGCTCTCCACCCAGCGTCTTTGTCGGCAGAATTGGTTATCCTAAGGTCTATGTTGGCCCACTAGTGCCTCCGATCCATGGTGATACTTCTCTAATGGATACTCCTGAGCTATGGTCGGCTGAGAGCATCGATGACATCGTTTCCTTTAGGAGCCAGCTAGTTAGGGGTAAGTACCGCGTCGACGTCGAGAATGTTGAAAAAGGCGGGAGGATCGTGGATCTCACTAGGGAGCTAGCCCTCTGCGCATCGCCAGCTGAAGCAGACATGGAGTTCTCTAAAAAACCGGCTGGAAGACTAACCCTAGACGACGAGGTTCAGCCTTTCGGTCCTTCTGCACCAATTGAGAATTTGAACTTAGGCACAATGCGGATCGATGCCAGGATAGACAAGGCCTATGATGACACTGATCTAAACGCCGTAGATGCAGTTATGGAGCTATACGAGGACGATGTGCTGGTATCGAAGATCCAGAGGGGCTTCAGCGTCGGAGCCTTTGGATTGAAGAAGGGCCGTAGGTTCGTGCCAACGAGATGGAGCATCACTGCCGTAGACGATATCATATCGAAGAACCTCGTAGAGGAAGTCAGGAGTTGCCCGACTATAGACGAGTTCAGGGTCTATGAATCCTGGAGATTAGACAACCGCTTCATTGTGCTAATGATTCCCTCCGGCTGGAGCTATGAGTTAATAGAAGCATGGTACCCAAACACAGTGTGGAATCCGAGGGGTAGGAGGATAGTGATGTATTCCAGCGTAGAAGGCCATGGTGGGAAGAGTACATATGCCGAGATTGGGGGTTGTTATTACGCCGCTAGACTGGCTGTATCGGAATATCTCAATAGACAGAAGAAACAGGCAAGCGTAGTCATCTTGAGAGAAGCACATCCAGGGTATATAATGCCGGTGGGTGTTTGGAACGTGAGGGAGAACGTGAGGAATGCCTTAAAGAATGAACCTAGAAAATTCGATACCATGGGAAAAGCCCTGGAGTATGTAACCACAAGGCTCGACATACCAATGGAGCGCTGGATGTTGAACAGCCGTGTACTCAAGGATGCATTATATCAGAGGAGACTGGAGGATTTTTAAAATCAACATTCCCCCCACACTTGCTTTTGTAAGCTATATGCTGTGAGGGTTTTGCGCTTTATATAGAATGGGTATGGATAGGATGGCTTGTGAACTACCACCCACTAAAGAGATGGTTTCCTGCTTCTGCGACGACCTGCGGCGTCTCCACAGGCGTTAATTCGGGCAGTCCCTGCCCTACTGCGTCCCGCTCCAACTCCCTGTCGGCTTTATGTGGCACAGGGCTTGAGAGCGGAGCTTGCGCCACGACCTCTTTTGCCTGCAGATTGACAAAAAAAAGATATTCCGCAGATTATTTATGCCTTGCAGGAGAGCGCGTGAAAAGTAATCGATCCCGGCATGGCGGCTGTATCTCCTCGTTAAAACAAGGGGTTTTAGCCGTGAGCCAAGTTATAAATATTGGGATGTAATAATTATCAGTATGGGCAGCGTGACTATCGAGCGGGTTTATGATGAGCTGAAGGCCTTGCGGGGCGCTGTGGAGGCCGTGCGGGAGGAGATTGTGGACCGTTTCCTCACTCCCGAGGAGGAGTTGTTGGTGGAGAAGGCTCTTGACGAGCGACGAAAAGGCAAGACCGTCAGCCTCAACGAGCTTAAGAAGGAGCTGGGCTCCAAGCAGTAAACATAGGAGGGGTTTTTCTTTGGCATACAGGGTGGAACTGGCCTCCCAGCCTAAGAAGTTTCTTAAGAGACTAGCGAAGCCTGATAGGGTGAGGATTATAAGGAAGCTGGACGAGCTGTCCGAGACTCCCTTATGCAAGGGCGCAAGGCTGGTGGAAGGCCGTCAGGAGAAGACATACAGGGTGCGTGTCGGCAGCTTCCGCATACTCTATCACGTGTTCTGGGATGATGGCGAAGTGCTGGTATCTGTTATTGACAGGAGGCCGAGGGCCTACAGGTAAAAGAGTTTTTTGACGCCCCCCCCCTGTTTTCTAAAATATTTAAACAACCTCTTAACAGTAGTTAACGCTATCTATACTATTGCTCTTCCTCATCTGGTGGAGTTCTATGATCCTAAAAGAAGTTAGATGCAAGACAGCCCTCTCTCCGTCCGGGCTCTATGACTACGCCTTGAATCCCTATCGGGGATGCGAGCACGCATGCATCTACTGCTACGCTCCTTCAATCCTCAGGGAAACTAGGAAATGGGGTAACTTCGTGGATGTAAAGGTCAACATTTCTCAAGTGCTGAAGAAAGAGCTAAGAAGGAAGAAAAGAGGTGTAGTCGGAATCCCCACAGTAACTGATGCATACCAGCCTGTAGAAAGGAGATACGAGCTGACGAGAAAGTGCCTAGGGGAATTACTGAAACATGATTTTCCTATCTGCATACAGACTAAGTCGTCCCTCGTACTAAGGGATATAGACCTCATTAAAAGGTTCTCACAGAAGGAAGTGGGTTTCACTATAACCACTATAGATGATTCCGCCAGAAAGAAATACGAGCCTAGAGCATCTCCTGTAGAAGAGAGGCTTTCTGCCTTAGAGGAATTGACAGAAGAAGGAATTGATACATGGGTCTTTTTAGGTCCTATAATGCCGTACATTACGAATCAAGGGAATGACCTGGAAAATTTGATTGAAAGCATTGCAAGAGTAGGAGTTAAAACCCTGCTTGTAGACAAGATGCGGATGAAGCCTGGACTGAGACCGAAGATGAATGCCTTTTATGCAGAGCACTGTCCAGAGTTATTACCACTATTCGAGGTGCTAACAGAGGATTATTACAACAAGGTAAAATTAGAAGTAACGCGCCTGTGCAGGGAACGCGGTTTGAAATGTGAACCCTGTTTCTAGACTCTCTGACCAAATACTAAAATATAAATGCCTTAACTCGGAAAAGGGTAAAAGATGCTGTTCTCAAATATAAAAGATCTAAATGAAAAAGAACGCAGGAAGCTATTACAGAGGACCGGGAGCCTAGAAGAGGCCATAGTTAGTGTCAAGCAGATAATTAGCGACGTAAAGCTCAAGGGAGACGAAGCCATCCTCAGCTACACAGAGAAATTCGACAAAGTTAAGCTGGAGGACTTCAGGGTATCTGAAGAGGAATTCGCAGAGGCACGAGAAAAGGTAGAGGAAGAAGTCGTCGAAGCCCTTAGGGAAGCCCATGTGAATATCCTTGGTTTTCATAAGCGTCAGCTGGTGGAGGAATGGAGCTACGATAGGGATGGAATAAGGTTGGAAGAGATACAGCGCCCCCTACGAAATGTGGGATGCTACATCCCTGGCGGGAGAGCCGCCTATCCCTCTACAGCTTTGATGACCATAACTCCAGCTAAGGTGGCTGGGGTTGAGAGGATTGTATGTGTCACCCCTCCTAACAAGGATGGCAGGGCAAACGAGCTGGTGCTCGTAGCTTGCGAGATAGCCGGTGCAAAAGAAGTCTACAAGGTAGGCGGAGCCCATGCCATAGCTGCCCTTGTCTACGGAACTGAGAGCATACCTAAAGTTGAGAAGATAGTTGGCCCTGGAAACATCTACGTCACAGCTGCGAAAGAAGTCTTGAGCAGGAGCAGGGAAGTAGCTGTCGATATGCCAGCAGGCCCTAGTGAGATCTTAATAATCGCCGATGAAGGCGCTAATCCGGAATATATCGCCCTTGATATGCTTGCTCAAGCGGAGCATGACCCTAATGCTGCCAGTATCCTGGTGACGACCTCTCCAGAGATTGGAAAGCTAGTGGTCGTGGAATTAGAGAAGCACGTAAAGGATAAAACTAAAGAATCGCTGGAGAAGAACGGCGCTGTACTAATAGCCCAGAGTCTCGAGGAAGCTACAGACTTCGCTAACGAATATGCACCTGAGCATCTCCAGATAATGGTAAAAGAGCCGAGAGAAGTCCTTGCAGGAATAAGGAATGCCGGCTCAGTATTCCTAGGCGAATATACACCTGTAGCTCTAGGCGACTATGCAACCGGTACGAATCACGTGTTACCTACAATGGGCTATGCCCGGGTATTCTCTGGTCTTAGTGTAAGGGATTTCATGAAGCATATCCCTGTCCAGGAGGCTAGTGAAGAAGGAATTAAGAGGGTGAGCAAGATCGTTATAAAGCTGGCTGAAGCTGAAGGTCTGCAAGCTCACGCTGATAGCGTTAAGAAGAGGATAAAATAATTAGGTGGTAACATGCAGAGGAAATACTCCAGCGAGATCAACGCAGCTATGGATGGTACCACAATTACGGTTGCGGGCTGGGTCCATGATGTCCGCGATCTAGGTGGACTGCGCTTCCTGCTGCTGAGAGACCGAGAGGGCCTCATCCAGATCACGCTGCCCAAGAAGTATGTACCCAAAGAGGTCTTCGAGAGCAGCAGCGGACTGGCAAAGGAGAGTGTGGTTGCTGTAGAAGGGGATGTAAAGGCCGAGGAAAAGGCTCCAGGCGGCTATGAGATCATACCGAAGAAGATAGAGGTCCTGAATCCCTCTGCCATACCACTCCCACTCGATCCCACTGGTAGAGTGGATGCTAATCTAGATACCAGACTGGACCACCGCACCATGGACCTAAGAAGGGAGCGGGTTAGAGCCATATTCAGGATCAGAAATATAGCCTTGGCTGAGGGGCGACAATACCTCAGAAGCAAGGGCTTTCTAGAGGTTCACACACCAAGGATCATATCCACCGCTTCGGAGGGCGGGACCGAACTCTTCCCAATTGCCTACTTCGAGCGGGAAGCTTTCCTTGCACAGTCGCCTCAATTGTATAAACAGATGCTCATGGCTACGGGCATGGACAGGGTATATGAAGTTGCCACCTATTTCAGGGCAGAGGAGCACGACACTATCTGGCACTTGAATGAGGTCACCGCTCTGGACGCAGAGATGGCCTTCATCAAGGACGAGAACGATATAATGGATATCATAGAGGCTCTTGTGCTAGCGATTATCAGAGGGATAAAAGATAGGTGCATACAACCGCTCAAAGACCTTGAGAGGGAAGTGCCCGAGCCAAAGACGCCTTTCCCAAGACTGAGGTATGACGACGCCATAAAGATTCTGGAGGAGGAGGGACTGAAGGTATCGTTCGGCGAAGACCTTACCACAGAGTCAGAGAAGAAACTTGGTGAAGCCATGATGCGAAAGGGCTACGAACTATATTTTGTCACTAAATATCCCCTACAAGTGAAGCCCTTCTACACAATGCCTGACGAAGATGCTAAGTACTCAAATTCCTTTGATCTCGAGTTCAAGGGGCGGGAGGTGGTCTCAGGTTCCCAAAGGATTCATATACCCGAGCTATTAGCGAGGATGATAAAGGAGAAGGGGTTAAGCCCAGAGAATTTCGGCTCCTACCTAGAAGCTTTCAAATACGGCATGCCCCCCCACGGTGGCTTTGGACTGGGAATGGAGAGATTCCTGATGCAACTTCTGGACTTGCCTAATATCAGGGAAGCGGTCCTCTTTCCAAGGGATAGGAAAAGGCTTGAGCCCTGAGACTTCCATTCATGGGTTGACTATAAATACAAAATCACTTCGCTTTAATGCTATACGTAACGTTCTCTATGAGCTCTTGCTCGTGTATGCGCTCTGCAAACTCTCCTGTCTCATAGATCACGCCCTCCTCACCCATCCTGTAGATCAAGATATTCACCACCTTTTCCCTATCCCCCCGGTAGATGGGGCGTCTGTATTGAAAGGTTCTGCCCGGTTTAATGGGGAATGATACATCCCACAACGTATTTTCATCGATGTAGGCACGGATCATGTAATGTAGCTCGCGACCCTCCTTGTTAGAGATAATGAACTGGATGATAGAATAGTCGTTGCGCTCGATCAGACCATAGCTCACGTCCGTCCCAGGACCATCCTCGGGGTTCGCCTGACGGAACAGTGAATACCCTATGAAAGCGATGAGACTGACAAAGACCACGAGAGATGCGATGTAAACGATCCTAAGCTTGTTCACCCTTAAACCTCCTCCTCAGCCATAGATAGGCCGCGCCAGACGTCAAAAGTGGGATTAATACATATCCAAATTCCGGTAATACCAATGCATCTTGGACCTCGAAAATGTCCACTGCGATGATGTCTGAATCATCCACATTGTAAGGAGCTGGGCAACCTGATAGGCAGACCGCTGAGGTATAATTGATTCCCGCTTCATAACCATCGGCGTCAAATACATCCAGGAGTTCTCCATCCGCGTTCGAGGTGGAATACTGAGTAGCTACCAAGTCACCATCTGGGTAATAATATATAACCTCGTATTGAGTGTTGACCCGATAGTTTTCTCCGTACATATACACGTTATGCCTATCCCCTACAGGGGCTGTAGTGTCATTGTAGAATATCTCCTCAAGGGTTTGGTGAGTTGAATCGTTGTAGGACCCCCACGTTGGTGGCCGATACCGCACCCTGACGAAGAAGTTCTCACTGGTGTAGATATAATAGCCCTTAGGGGCATTAACTACGTAGAAGCAGTGCTCAGTGGTGAGCATGCTCGTGTTCAGGTTGTTAGAGTTGTCGTTGGCGTACTGATTCCAGCAAGTGGTATTGCCCGTAGCGTTGGAAGTGTTTATGGTGAAGTTCGCCCAGGCATCAGTTCCGCTCAGGTTTACACTGCTGATATTTTTCCAGGTCCCGCTCTCATTTGTCCTGAGGATGGCTGTATCCAGCCCCCCAGCGTCCTGCCAATAGACCGAGACGTTCACCATGGTATCGTTGGTCACTAAGCCGTTGGAATTGTCCGAGTCAGCGGTGTACCATGGGATCTGGTTATCGATTACCGTCACGGTTTTGTTTGGGGAGGGTATTTGGACACCCAAGTTACCCGCTGTGTCGTTGGCGTAAGACGTATTCACAGTAAGGTTGCCCGGCGTGTTGCCCACGTTGATCTCTGCGCCGTACCAGTTGTCGTCAGCAGTGTCAGCACAGCTCACACCCGTGTCGTTGGTGCTCACGTTGTCGACTGAGCCATCTGGATAGGTGATCATGACCCAAGTCTCATTCAAAACACCCCACGTATCATTGGCAGTATGATTCACACAAATCACAGAACCAGCAAGTACACTGGTCACGTTGATACTTGTATTCCCCACGGTAGGCGGTGTTAAGTCGCAGGTCCAATTCAAAGGTAAACCAGACGTGGAACTATTCGCGTTGCCCTCACTATCATTGGCGTATATAACAGTCCAAGAGTAAGTTGCATTATCGTTGCAGTTCCAGAGCAAATATTTCTCGCCATCGGAGCTGTTGGCAGTATAATTGAAGCCATTCACCGTGAACAAGGTGACGTTTACCCCCACGTTGTCGCTGACAGTTTCGTTAAGCTTAACCACACCACCACTACCAGCGATGGTGACGTTAACACCGGTCACGTTGCCAAACGTAGGCGCCTCATTATCCTCCTCGACCGTTACCTCTACAGTTAAGTTCGGGAAGGCGGGATCGACCCCCAAGTTACCCGCACTATCATTAGCATACGACGTATTCACAGTCAAATTACCCTCCGAACCACCAACATTGATCTCCTCGCCGTACCAGCCATCACCAACCCCACCAGCACACCACACACCAGTATCATTAGTAAGGACGTTCGAAGTATCGCCATTTTGATCAGTGATCATGACCCAAGTCTCATTCAAAACACCCCCAATATCACTAGCAGTATGATTCACACACACCACACTGTCGGCAAGTACACTGGTCGCGTTTACACTCGTATTCCCCACGGTAGGCGGTGTCACGTCACACGTCCAATTCAAAGGCAAGCCAGATATGGAACCATTCAAGTTACCAGCACTATCATTAGCATAAATCGCACTCCAAGAATAGTTGCTATTATCGTTGCAAGTCCACAGCAAATAAAACTCATCACCAGAGGAGTTCGTGTAGGTGTAGTTGGTGCCGTTCACCGTGAACAAGACAATGTCTACCCCCACCCCAGTGTCGTTGACGGTCTCATTAAGCTTTACCACACTACCATTACCAACAATAGTAGCATTCCTACCCGGATCGTTGCCAAACGTAGGCGCCTCAGCATCCCCCACTACCTCTATGGTTAGGTTTGGGAAGGGAGTTTGGACCCCCAAGTTACCCGCGGTGTCGTTGGCGTAAGACGTATTCACAGTCAAATTACCCTCCGAACCACCAACATTGATCTCCTTGCCGTACCAGCCATCATCAGCTTCACCAGCACACCACACACCAGTATCATTAGTGTTGCGGTTTGAAGTATCGCCATTTGGGTAGGTGATCATGACCCAAGTCTCATTCAAACTACCCCCAATATCACTAGCAGTATGATTCACACACACCACAGTACCAGCGAAGGCATTGGTCAGGTCGACACTCGTATTCCCCACACTAGGCGCTGTCACGTCACAAGTCCAATTCAAAGGCAAACCAGATATGGAACCATTCAAGTTGTTCGAGCTATCAATAGCATAAATCGCACTCCAAGAGTAATTTTCATTGGCGCTACAGGTCCACAACAAATAAAACTCACTGCCCGAGGAGCCGTTGAATGTATAATTGTAATCGTTCACCGTGAACAAGACACTCTCAACCCCCACGTTGTCGCTGACGCTCTCGTTAAGCTTCACCACCTTATTACTACCAGCAATAGTAGCATTAACACCGGCCTGGTTGCCAAAACTAGGCGCCTCGGTATCCGGAGCAACCTGGACGAGGTGTTCCCCAACAGTGTCGTGGGTTTGAGTTTGGTCATCGCAATATTGCAGGGTCGTATTGAAGACGTATCTGCTGGTAGTGGGGGGAGAAGGTGCAATCGCCGTAAAACTCCAATCCGTTGGTGTCCAACCCAAGCCTGAGTCGGTGGAATACTGTGATGGCGAGCCGCAGACCGAGTCGTTGAAGCCATTCGGCATGTCCGTCCTAGTCAGGGTCCAGCCATTAATCTCACTTCCGGTCTTTGCCCATCCCGGCCAATCTGTTATGTTCCAGACGCCGGGGATCCTCACCGTCAGGTCAGGAGTGCATGCACTGGTATCCAACGCTGACGTGCATACTGGCGATTCCAATCTTATTGAGTAATCCCTGGAGCTGCCTCCCATCACGTCCCACACCCCGTATCCGAATCCTTGTTCACTACCGTTGATCTGGGTTATAATATACGCTGCAGGACCACCTGGAGCAATTATGTTTCCGTAAGACACCGTGGTCGATTCGCCGCCGTTGTCAGTGGCACTCGCCTCTATAGATTCGGCGCTCGGTTCCGGCCTTCTCTTCATTTGCCAGTCATATCTGAAAAGGCTGAAGTTTTTAGCAGATACGGTATACTGCTGGCTCGTCCAGTAGACACTGCTTGGGATGCGTTGCGCGGTGGGCGAAGAGTTTACCAGAGCATCGATGAGGTCTCTGGTGGGGTAAGTGTAGGTGTCATTGATGTTTGTGTAAGTGGTGCTTCCTGAGTTGTTGTTCCAGAGGAGGATGATGACCCTGAAAAATCCATTGCCAGCGCCACCCCCCCTTGGTGGATTAACGTCATTGTCGAAGTAGTTATCATGGATGTGGAAGACCTCCGGGGGGTCAGGTGTATCTAACCAGGCGACGTTTTGAGAAGTGCTTTCTCCCAAGATGTTTACCGCCGTGATAGTCGCATTATACCCCCTAACCTCAGTATCATGCACAAGCCACTCACCCCGCCAAACACCCCGATTAATCGTGCCATTAACCAAAGCGAGAACAATAGACTCAATTCCCCCCATATCAGCCGTCACACCCGCTATTCCTACATCATCAATCACTTCCGCCGTAACCAACATAGTATCTCCTGGGAGAACCTTGACAGGCTCAACACCAGCCTCCACTATAATAGGACGCTCAACAGCACGACCGACCTCACCCTGAACCCCCGAATCCAAGGAATAGTACATAAAACCAAAGACAATAGTAGGGACCAAGATAGCGAAAACAACGCCATAGCTAAACTCTGCATCCCCTCTATCGATAATCCCTAAGGTTACACTGAAGAGTAAGAAGACGGCCAGCAGGAGTATGAATACGGAATTAAACGGCTTGCCCCTCCCTCCATCAATCTCTAACCCTGTGGAGACAACCTTGATTTTCATATCTCCATGATCAAGCGAAGGTTCTCCCACCGAAGCCTCAGAGGCCACGGGTGGATCGTATGTAGCATTTGATATCACTGCCTCGGTGTGACCCAGTGCGGTAGAGTTCACGTTGAATGTGAAGGATACGCTTTCCCCGGGGTTGATGCGGGAAGTGATGTTGCATTCCAGAGCCTTATGGCTAGAGTTGTAGTCGAATACTTTAGACTGATCGCAACCTGAGAGGACAGAGACATTCCAGCCGGACTTATTGAATATCCAGTAGTACTGAACCATATAGTAGTCGGTGGAAGCATTTCCTATGTTCTTGAGGGTGATTCTCGCGGTGTAGTTGGTGCCATTCGAAATAGTCCTATCCAACATACCTCCAGCTATCAAGTCAAGCTCCGCATCGAAGTATGCACCGCCGCTGGAGACGCTGGTGTTGTAGGAGTCCGGCGTAGTCTCGTTCCAGTTAACACCGTAAGTGTAATTCGTATATGCCGAGAAGGTCCCTTGCTCTGTGTTAGCAGTAATGTTGTAGTAGACGGTGGTCACGTCGTCTATACCCAAAGAACCCAAGTTCCAGATGACGTGCGTTCCGTTGTCAGTGCCCCCGCAGCAGGGGTCAATACCACTCCAAGCATCGTCGTAGTCTTCTATGAGGGTCGTGCTGTCAGTGCCGCGCGTCGCATTTAAATCGTTCCAGATGAAGAATCTGATGCTCATATTCTTGTCTGGTCCAACGTAGGTGGGTTGCTCCCTGTAGACTCTAATAGAGGGCACCATGACGCCGATTACCTCCACGGTTAGGTTTGGAAATGGAGTTTGGAATCCGAGGTTGGCCACGGTGTCGTTGGCGTAAGACGTATTTACAGTCAAATTGCCCGGCGTGTTGCCCACGTTGATCTCTGTGCCGTACCAGCCGTCGTCAGCCTCACCAGCACAGTACGGGCCCGTGTCGCTGGTAGTGAAGTTCGAAGTATTCTCAGCACCCGGATAGGTGATCATGACCCAAGTCTCATTCAAACTACCCCAGGTATCGTTGGCGGTGTGATTCACACAAATCAGGGTATCACGGGGGACACTGGTCAGGTCGACACTGGTATTTGCCACGGTGGGCGGTGTTAAGTCGCAGGTCCAATTCAAAGCCGGGTCAACCGTAGCGCTGTTGAAGTTGTCCGCGTAATCCTTGGCATATATCGCACTCCAAGAATAATTTTCATTGGCGCTGCA
Source organism: Hydrothermarchaeales archaeon (SeqCode) (assembly GCA_036444275.1). GTDB lineage: Archaea > Hydrothermarchaeota > Hydrothermarchaeia > Hydrothermarchaeales > JAZGAD01 > JAZGAD01. The sequence continues at coordinate 58,923 of JAZGAD010000012.1, read as the reverse complement.
AGTCCACAGCAAATAGTACTCATTGCCAGAGGAGCCGTTGAAGGTATAATTGGTGCCGTTCACCGTAAACCAGACACTCTCAACCCCCACGTTGTCGTTGACGGTCTCATTAAGCTTCACCACACCACCACTACCCGCAACAGTAGTGTTTATAGCCGTATTACCGTCAAACGTAGGCTTCTCAGCATCTATGACAACTTGGACGAGGTGCTCCCCAACTGTATGGTGAATCCTGCTATTGCTGTCAGTGTAGTCAAGCCTTGTGTCAAATACGTAGGGGGTGGCTTCAGATACTGAGGGAGAGGTTGCGGTGAAATTCCAATCCGTTGAGTAGGCACCGTTGCCACAGCTAGTATCGTTAAAGGCATCAGGCATATCCCTCCTGCTCAATGTCCAGCCTTCGTCGACGCTTCCGAAGATCGTCCAGCCTGCGCCACTTACGTTGCTCCATCCCCCGGGAACCCTGACCCAGAGCACAGGGGTAGTGCTGGTACTCAGTGATGCCGAGCACTGCCACGTAGCAAGGCGTATGGAAAAGTTCCTGGTTTTGTTCTGGATGACATTCCACACCCCATAGTCCCATCTCATAGATATATTGTCCTGGATTTGCGTGATTATGTTTGCTGCAGGACCAGCTGAGGTATTTATATCTCCATAAATCCTTTTACCGCTTCCCTCATCATCGGTCGCGTTGGTGGTTACATTCCCGCCGGGGTAACTGGTCGTTGTGCGGTACCAGTAGTAAGAAAAGACGCTGAGATTCTTTGCAGAGATGCTCTGAGATGCCCATGCCACTGTCTTGTTGCCGGAGAGGGTAGCACCTAGTGGACTGGAGCCGTTAAGGGAGTTGATGATGGGGTCTCTGTAGGTATCGCTGATGTTCGTGAAGCTCATACTTGTGTCGTTGCGATTCCAGACTATTATGGCTGAGCGGGCATGCCCTTTCCCGCTACCGGATGTAAGATTGCTGCTCACCTGGCCGTCGTGAACATGGAAGACTCTCTTGGCAAGAGGGGCGGTCTGACTAAAGTTGACATCGAGCTTTATGAAATCAACATACCATGTCCAAGTGTCAACGCCGCCCGTCTTCTCCTCAGCAACTAGGCGGACTATAGTATTGCTTACATGCTCCCAGGAAGTTATCAGGGGAGCGGCATAGGTCTTCGTGATGGGTGTTAAGGGAATGGGATTCGAGGAATTAAACGTCTCCAGAATATCCCAGTTCAGACCACCGTCCATCGAGTACTGCAGTAATGCTATATCATTGTCGTACCCCGAGGATGCATAATGCCTTATGGTTATATTTGCACTGACAAAGGTGTTGTCGGTCAGCGTTGCATTATCCATCTCAAACTCCCACCTGCAGCCGGCTGAAACCCATTTTCCATCAACCGATGCAGAGATGTTATCACTGGGGCCGTGGCTTTCCCTCTCGGTTGTAAGAGTGCATCCCGTAATGCTCATCTGGGAGGTGAGCACGTAGAGAGTTTCTACAGTTGCAGAAAGGTTCTCAATGGGGTCGGACCAGGCGACGTTTTGAGAAGTGCTTTCTCCCAGGATGTTTACCGCCGTGATAGTCGCATTATACTCCCTGACCTCGGTATCATGCACAAACCACTCACCCCGCCAAACACCCCGATGAATCGTGCCATTAACCAAAACGAGATCAATAGACTCAATACCACCCATATCAGCCATCACACCCGCTATTCCTACATCATCAGCCACTTCTGCCGTGACCAACATAGTGTCTCCCGGGAGAACCTTGAAAGGCTCAACAGCAGCCTCCAATATAATAGGACGCTCAACAGCACGACCCACATCACCCTGAACCCCTGGAGGCAGAGAGGCATAATACATGAGACCAAATATGAGGGTGGGAATCAAGATGACGAAGGCTACACTATATCTAAACTCCATGTTTCTACTCCCCAACTAACTTTATGGTCGGCACGGGTCCCTTTTGATACATAGGTCTGGCTACAGAGAACTCTTGGGTAGGATAGTTGTCAGTGTTAAGGGAGACATCCAGCTCCGGAACATCCTCACCGCTGAACAAGCAGCCATTGAACCTCCTCAGGGGTTGTATCGATCCCAAGTGGATTATATTTCTCATTCTATACTCCCCCGATAATCCTTGAATAAGGGATTTCTATTTGCAACTTATTTCGGATTTGAGAAGTATATTGGATTGAAGGATTTTTCATGAGTCTCAACGTCTAGTATACATGCTATTTAGAGCAATATATAATTTTACAACCACTCTTATTACCCCTCAAGGTTCGTTTATTTTGGATATTGATTCCGTTTATTTCGGTCGAAAAGCCCATGTTTTTCTATTTTTATCGTTCATGTTTATTACTTTTCACTTTTCAGCCGCCCTAGGACAAGTTTAATGATACCATCGGCAAAAGGGTTATGGTTCATGGAAAGAAGGATGGATTGGTTTGAGAGCGCTAGGGAATTCGAAAGAGCCACCTCTGACAGTCTTAGCCCTACTGTGTTTATGGAGCTAGAGTTGCAAGAATTCCCCAGTAGCCTGCATCTACCTGAGAATATAGAGGTCCAGCCTCTAGAGATCCCAGGCGTACACAGGGTACAAGATGGATACCGCGGTGAGAGCAAGCTCAGTTACTTCATGGACGGCGTGCAGAGGACCGTGCTCTGGAAGCACTACGACTTCAATGGATTCAAGGTGCCTATTTTCCTCCATTTCTCAGGCGCAGTGATAATGCATAGAAGGCACTGCGATAAATTCGCACCCCTAAAAGCTCTCTACAGGAACAAGATCTTAGTACCAAGCTTTCTCTACGAGGCATGGGGAGACATCGAGGGTCTAGCTGATACAGGAGCTGATAAATGCTGGGACCTCAACGAAATCAGGAGCAAGGCTATGATAAAGTCAAGGGCGCTGCGACAGGAAATAGAGCATGACCTGATGCACAGGTTCATCGCTGAACAGCCTAGGGGGGACGTGCTCATTAAAGATGGCAATATCTTCGGCTCTATGAAGACAGAACAGGTAGTGGGCGTGATAAAGACGCATGCTACAATATATCTCCAAGAGGCGTACCCCGAGATCCAACAGATGGTATGGAGCATGCCCGAGTACTACCGGAGCATGGTCTTCTCCATGCAACTGAGGGAAGGTACCCCTAGATACAAGGTGAATTCTTTCTACCTGCGGATTCATGCGCCCCATTATCCTGAAATGGGGCTCTTGAGGGTTGAATATACTGGACCAACGATCTCGGCTGACAAATTCTCTTCTTGGCTGATAGCTGAGAAGTGCATACGCGCCAACTGCTCTAGGTGGGACAGGCAAATATACCCGATTCAAATCTGCGAGGACTACCTGCGAACCCAGATCCCATCCATTCGGCACTTGAAGGCGACCCTTCGAGCTATCTGAGGCGATACCATGATCGGGACAGTAGTTGGAACCAAGAACAGGCCGAATACGCCTGAGGAGTTTCATTTCTGGATTCCCAATGAGGAGGATACTGTAGCGGTAGGCTCTGTAGTTAGGGTGGATGCTGACGGTAAACAAGTTTACGGAGCTATTGAGGCTATGGAGAGCTACTCAGAGGTAGAGGACTTCCTGATGCATCAACTCTCCAGAGGAGGCGATCCAGCACTCAAGATTCCTAACGAGGAGCAGTCGGTCATAGTATGCAAAGCAAGGGTACTGAAGCAGGACCTGGACAGGCCTCTAAGGCATGGAAAGGTCTATTATCCCTCAAAAAAGGAACTAGAAGAACTCTTCAACCTAGAGGGATGTGATATCCCTGTTGGTGTATTCATCAACACCGATGGAGCTAGAATACCGGTGCGTATAGACGAGAACTACATCTTAGGATATGAAGGGGCACATATCAACATCTCAGGGATGTCTGGCCTCGGCACGAAGACCTCAACTGTACTGTTCCTTCTGAGCTCTATCTTCACCCACTCGAAATCCAAAGTGGCATGTATTTTATTCAATATAAAGAGCGATGACCTGTTATACGTGGATATGGATTCATCGAGGCTTACAATAGAGGACCTGGAGGTATACAGTAACTGTGGGATAGAACCGAATGCCTTTAAAGCTAGATTCTTCGCCCCTCTAGACATATTATCTGGGGCAAGGTCGTTGCGAAAGCAGGTAGAACCCTTCAGATGGGGCTACTTAGAAGTAGAAGACTTCATTCCATCACTGCTGAAAGCTGGAGACCAGGACCAGAAGGAGAAGCTGGATACAGCTTTTTATGACTTGAAGAGGATGTCCAAAGACAGGAGACTAACTTCTTTCTCCCAGATCCTGAACTTTATGCGGGAAGAACTCCTATCAGACGACAGGGCGTGGACAGAGCTAGTCAAAGGCAGCTACAAAGCCACTTGGGGAAAACTCTACAACCAACTCAAGGGACTGGAATCCAAGTACGGCGGCCTGATAACAAGCTATGCCGACGAGGTGCTGGAGCTGCCTTACGATGACTTGGAGGATAGAGAAGTGTGGGTTGTGGATATACAACAACTCGGTTTCTATCCGAGGAAGCTGGTCTTCGAGAAGGTGATCACTGAATTCATAGGGCGCTTAGAAGCCAAGAAGCTCAGGGTGGACAAACTAATAATATTCATGGACGAATTAAACAAGTATGCACCGGCTCACGCATCGCCTGATGTTGCCTCCCTCAAGGCTAGATTGGTAGATATAAGCGCTAGGGGCAGGAGCATTGGAATGGCCTTGTTTGGAGCTGAACAATTCAAGTCGAGGGTGAATCAGAACATCATAGGAAATGTCTCTACAGACATCTATGGCAAGACCAAGGGAGCTGAACTTGGAGACCTCCTCTACAAGAAGTTCTCAGAGGAGATCAAGGGCAAAATTAGGAGGTTTGGAAAAGGGGATAAATTGGTGGACTATGAGCTCTTCGACGTCCCGCTCTTTGTCAAGATTCCTAGACCGCCTTGCATGCTCGGTAGCGACGTAGATGAAAGACTTAAGGAGAGAAAAGTTGCACTCCAATAATATCATCTTCTATGCCGTAGCGCGGCGGCTATATGGGCATCTATAGAAAATTATAAATATCTCAAGATACTATATTATACTGCGGATTTGGATCGAGTTGTGAACATCTTCTTGTCAATGATAAGGGATGGGACGGCAAATCAGTTACTCTTCGGAGTAAGGATTTGTACGAAAGAACCGCTAACTTGAACTTCGGTTTGGGTTATCGAGACTTTCTGCCCGGATCAAGTCCGCACTTGTTTTAATATCCTGATTTAAACTTAAAATTAGCTTTGAAATAGGGGATTAAAACTTTAATAAGGTAAGCTAAAGAAGAATGTATGGAGTATACTGTGATATTCCAGCCCTCTGGAAGAAGAGGCTTGGTGGAAGAAGGGACGAGTATCAGAGATGCGGCCCATGAGCTGGGTGTTGAGATAGAATCCATCTGCGGGGGCAAACAAACCTGCGGCAAATGCAAGATCGTGATTCAAGAGGGCTTTTTCGAGAAATACGGCATAGACTCTAGGTCGGCTAATCTATCTAAGCTTGAGGAAGGGGAAAAAAAGAAGCTGAAAGCAGAAGAAATCGCGTCTAATTATAGGCTTTCCTGTGCCGCGAAGGTTATTGGCGATATCCTCCTCTTTGTCCCTGAGGAGAGCCGGGGGGGTAAGCAGATAGTAAGGAAAGGGGCTAGAAAGATAGTGATAGACATCGATCCAGTGATACGGAAGTACTATGTGGAATTAGAGCCTGCAAAACTCGATGATCCTACAGGTGATCTAGAGCGCCTGACGAGGGAGCTCGAAAAGGTACATGGACTAGAGAAGCTGAACGTAGACTACGATATTTTGAAGGCGCTCCCAAGTGTACTGAGGAAAGGCGAATGGAAGGTTACCGTCACTACCTGGGGCGATAAGATAATAGCGGTTCAGCCGGGGCTTGTGGAAAAGAGCTATGGGCTAGCTGTAGATATCGGCACAACCACTGTGGCGGGTTATCTTACCGATATCAACACAGGCGAGGTAGTTGCGCTGGATTCCATGATGAATCCCCAAGTAGCCTTTGGTGAAGATGTCATGTCCCGTATTACGTATGCCATGACCCACGACGATGGCTTAGAGAAGATGCACTCTGCTATCATAGAAGGACTGAATAAGATAGCGGCAAACACAGCAGGAGCAATAGGCATATCCCAGGAAGATATCTTAGAGATGACTGTCGTGGGCAACACTGCGATGCACCACATATTCCTCAGACTCAACCCAGAGTTCGTTGGTCTGTCGCCTTTTCCACCCGTGATACATCATTCCTACGACCTCAAAGCCAGAGAACTGGGACTAGGGATTGGAAGAGGAGCTAATGTCCACATGCTCCCGATAGAGGCAGGCTTCGTAGGCGCTGACAATGTGGGTGTCCTTATAGCTACCGAGCCGTATAAGCAGTCCAAAGTAGTCTTAACTATAGATATAGGCACCAATGGCGAGATCGTCCTTGGAAACAAGGATAAATTGCTGTCCACTTCCTGTGCAACTGGTCCGGCTTTTGAAGGTGCACATATAAAGCATGGGATGCGCGCGGCTCCAGGAGCCATAGAGCACTTGACGATAAACCCCGACTATGAGGTGCAATTCAAAGTCCTAGGAGACGACGAAGACATTGTGAAGCCTCGTGGAATATGCGGTTCTGGTATAATAGATGGAGTAGCAGAGATGTTTAAGGCTGGGATTATAAGGAAGAATGGAACCTTCAATACTGAGATAGATACACCGAGGCTCAAGAAGGGTAAAGAGGGGCCAGAATTCGTGCTAGTCGGTAAGAAGGAGAGTGCTACCGGGAAGGAGATAAGCATAACCCTCGGCGATGTAAGAGCTATTCAACTTGGTAAGGGTGCTATGTACGCTGGCTCCAAGATTCTGATGAAGCATTACGGCACTGACAAAGTCGACAAAGTGCTCCTAGCTGGCGCCTTTGGGAACTATATCGACAAGGAAGCTGCAATGGTAATCGGCTTATACCCGGACTGTGACTTGAAAAATGTCCTTGCCGTTGGGAATGCAGCTGGCGATGGAGCAAGGATAGCCCTCATAAACAAGAAAAAGAGGGAAGAAGCCAATGATCTGGCTAGGAGGATACATTACATAGAGCTCACCGTTGATCCAGATTTTCAGACAGAGTTCATACAGGCTATGCACTTCCCACACATGGTGGACGAATTCCCTCATGTAAAGCACGTATGGTGAGGTTATTTATGCTTAAGCTGAAGTTCGAAATGAAGCAGAAGGTATGCGATATAGGCGGGATAGAGATAGGGGGGCAACCAGGGGAGCATCCCACTGCGCTGTTCGGGACCATATTCTATGCCGGCCACAAAGTAGTAAAGAGCAGGAAACGCTGTGAATTTGATAAGAAACGCACTGAAGAGCTCATCAACAGGCAAGAAGTGTTGTCTGACGAGACCGGTATTCCCGGGATGCTTGACATAGTGGCTAACTTTCCAGAGGAGATCTGCACCTATATAGACTTTGTAACCAGCATTACTGACATGCCCTTTTCCATCGACATTTGGAAGTTAAAGCCCAAGCTGGCAGCAGCGAGGTATATTGCAGAGCAGAAGCTACAGGATAGGGCAATCTACAGTAGCATAGCACCGTGGAGTGAGGACTTGGAGAAAGAGATTAAGGAGCTGAAAAAGCTTGGAATAAGGAATGCAATCTTGGTATGCTTTAACCCTGACGATAAAACCACTGAAGGTAGGCTGAAAGTGCTGGAGAGGCTTCTGCCGAGAGCCAAAGAAGCTGGCGTAGAGAATATCCTCGTTGACACCTCGGTGCTGAGCATACCCTCAAGTGCCTTTTCTTTTCTAGCTAATCGTAGAGTGAAAGAGAAGTTCGGCTTGCCTGCAGGCTGCGCTCCAGCTAACGGCACTGATATGTGGAAGGTACCGAAAGAGAAGTGGGGCAAGCTGGGCTTCGCTGGCGTAGATAGCGCTGCTCATGCATTAGGAGTACTATGGAATGACTTCCTCCTTTACGGGCCAATCGAGAGCGCACCATGGATGTTTCCAGCTGCAGCCACGGCTGACGTAATGCTGTCCTCCTTGATCTACGGCGAAACTGGCGAGCTTCCCAAAGACAGCGGCCCCCTGAAGCTCCTGTTCCCGGATTTCATCGAGGAAATTGAAAAGGTAAAATAAGAGCAAGGTGATGGATAAGCATGACTTACTTTGAAATACCGATCTACCGGAGGATCATAAAGGTCCTCTTCCTACTTTTTTTCGTAATCGCCATAGGAGTAAGTGGCTTTGTCTTTATAGAGGAAATGGATCTAGCTGAAGCATTTTACCTAACCATTACCACCCTTACAACAGTAGGCTATGGAGACCTTGTGCCGATTACCGAGGAGGGAAGACTTTTTACTTCATTTCTCATGATCTTCGGGGTTGGGATAGTATTATACGCTTCCTGGAACATAATCGGTTTGCTTGTGGAAGAGGAGATAAGCGATATACTCGGGATGGTAAGGATGGAAAAGAAGATAAAAGACATGAAGGCTCACATCGTGGTATGCGGGTTCGGCGCAGTTGGCAGAAGAGCGGTTGAGGTGTTGAAAAGCGGCGGCGTAAAGGACATCGTGGTCGTGGATAAGGATCAAACTGTTGCCGAGGAGGTCATCAAGATGGGCATTCCAGTGGTCGTGGGAGATGCCGCCATAGAAAGTGTCCTTATGCAAGCGAACGTAGAAAACGCCCTAGGGTTCCTAACGGCTTTGAACGATGATGCCCAAAACCTCCTGGTAGCGATGACTGCCAAAGATCTAAACGAGGACATAAATATCATAGCTAGGGCAAAAATGCCTGAGACCAGGAAGAAGCTGCAGAGGATCGGTGTTAGCAAGGTAATATCGCCTGAGATCTCGGGTGGGACCAAGATGGCGAGGGCTGTAATTCACCCAGAAGTAGCCGACTTCATGGACATGCTCATCGAGGATATAGGCATTGAAATAGGAGTTGAAGAGGTAACCGTTACAGGGGGCGACAAGTTGGCTGGAAAGACCATTGGAGAGTCTAAGATAAGGTCAAAGGCCGGCGTCACGGTGATGGGAATTAAAAAAGGCGAGAAACTCAAGATACACCCAAGGGCTGATGCCCTAATAGAATCTGGCGATGTATTGATAATAATAGGGGAGAAAGATCATCTGGAGCTATTTGAGAAGGAATTCATAAAATAAGGAATGAACCTCCTGGGGCAACCTATATATCCATATTTGCGCTTTATTTCTCTGGGATGAAACCCTTCATAGTCGCAAGCACCCGCCCTGAATTGATAAAGCTCTCCCCGGTGATGAGGGAGCTTGAAGCAAGAGGGATAGGATACATATTCGTTACTACTGGGCAGCACTACGACGAGCCTCTTTTCGACAGATTCATCAGTGACTTAGAGCTCAGAGAGCCGGACTACGACGTGGAAGTAGGATCTGGGAGCCAAGCATATCAGACCTCACTAGCAATGATGGAGCTTGAGAAACTCATGGCTGAAGAGAAGCCAGATGTCGTCGTTGCCGAGGGTGACACGAATTCAGTCCTGAGCAGTGCCTTGGCAGCCGTCAAGCTGCATATACCATTCGCCCATGTAGAGGCTGGCTTAAGAAGCTTTGACAAGCGCATGCCAGAAGAAGTGAACAGAATTCTAGCTGATCACTGCTCCGAGCTGCTCTTCGCCCCAACAGACGGCGCTGGTTTAAATCTGATAAATGAGGGAATATTCCCAGACAAGATATTCATTGTCGGAAATACCATCGTGGATGCAACACTGCAAAATCTGAAGCTCGCCAATAAGATGCCCTCCAAACTCCCAGAGGGATATCTTCTCCTCACCCTCCATAGAGCTGAGAATGTAGACAAATACGAAGTTCTATCTGGGATAGTAGATGCTCTAATAGAGATAAAACAAAAGATTATTTTTCCGGTTCATCCCAGGACCAAAAAGATGTTGGAAAAATTCAAGCTTATAGAGAAGCTGAAAAAGGGAAACATCTCCATCGTAGAACCAATGGGCTATCTGGACTTCCTCAATGCAATGAGCAGTGCCGACTTGGTGCTTACCGATTCAGGTGGTATCCAGGAAGAAGCTGTAACATTGAAGGTGCCCTGCTTGACACTCCGTACAACCACCGAGCGTCCTGAGAGCGTAGATGCAGGTGGCAATATTTTGGCTGGAGTCAAAAAGGAGGATATCCTGGAGAAGCTGCAGCTTATTCTAGGCGATAGAAAACTCTACGATAAGATGAAGCAAACTAGGAACCCCTTCGGAGACGGAAAAGCTGGGAAAAGGATAGTAGACATCCTGGTGGAAAAACATGATAAGGATGAACTAAGGATACCCTCGCCGGATTTCACTAAGGGCTTCTGGAAAAAGCGGTTTGTAGAGATAGATTCAGAGTTGGATGGGAAGAGGATTAGGGAGCTGGATTTCATGGTTTTGAGGGTTATAGACAAATCTGAAGAAAGGTTCCCCCATAGCGATATGAAGCTTAAGAAAGGCCAGATGATCGAGCTCATCTCATAAGGGGAAATCCAGGAATTTCTGCATCACTCCAACCATGCACTCGTCTTGCATTAGGTCTTTGACGAATTCAGAGGGGCGGTCAGTGTCCGGGTACTTCACCATGAGTTCCTGTACTTCTGCCTCGATAGCAAGGCCGAAGAGGGCGTCCAGCTGCTCGTCTGTTAAAGAATCAAACATCCTGCGTAGGGCCTCATGTACCTTGAACTGCAGGCCCAGCTCTTCTTTCCATCTATCATCATACTCACGCCTCAAGAATTCCTCTGAGAAATCTCCAGCTTCTAGGGCTTTTGCTCCAGCCTCAGCTGCGATAATGGCTGCTATCCCACCTGTGATTACGCCTCCACCTGTGCTTGCCTTGGTGTGTCCAGCGGCGTCGCCGACTATCATGACTCTATCGGCTGCTGTATCCTTAGCGACCTCTAGCGAGAACCCACCCATGTTTACCTCTAGAATACTCTTGCTCCTTATCTTCTTAGATGCTATGGGATGCTCCTTCATGAACTTCTCCAGGTATTTCCTTGGGGGCATATTCCCACGTCGTACACCGAGACCTATCTCGCAGACCTCGCCCTTAGGCAGGATCCAGGCATAGAAATCAGGGGCGTATTCCCGGCCGAAATACATCTCAGCTATATCTTGCTCTAAATCTACGTCTTCCACCTCTACCTGGCATGCAGCCACGATCTTCTTAGGCGTTGGCAGACCGCACCACCTCGCTATGTTGCTCCTTATTCCATCTGCGCCTATAATGAGCTGCGACTTCAATACCTCTATGCCCTCGATTCCCTCTACCTTAACCGAAATCCCGTTATTCCTTTCTATACCCAGCACCTTTGTTTTGAGCTTAATCTCAGCACCGGCCCTCGCTGTTTCTCTACCCAGGAATTTGTCGAAGAGCTTCTTCTCCACCACCCTGGCCCTTTCATTGTCAGAGTAGGCGAGTATCTCCTCCCCAGATGGAGAATAGAATCTGCCACCCTTTATAGTATTCGCGATTATACTGCTGTCGAGCTCTAGACCGAGGGCCTTCAAGCCTGAAATGCTGTATAGGCCAGAGCACTGTACAGGGTATCCGATCTCTTGGTGCTCCTCCACGATGCAGACCTCGTATCCCCTTCTTGCTAGCTCCTTCCCGGCAATCAAGCCGCAGGGGCCTCCGCCTACTATAACTACGTCGTACATCAATGAAACCTCTCTAAACGCTACTTTACGCATATATTTACAAATATATAAAAGTTAGATGGACCCTGAATATTGGCTGGTAGATAGATAAATGAATCTTTTACAAGCTCTTTTGCTTGGAGCCCTCCAGGGAGTTATAGAGTGGCTGCCCATAAGCAGCTCCGGTCAGGGTATGCTGGTAATGTTCAACCTAATGGGCATAGACCAGCTCAAGGCACTTAGCCTCTCCTTTTTTCTCCATCTAGGCAGTCTACTTGCGGTTGTAATCTATTTCAGGAACGACATCAAGGAGATATACACATCTATAAGGGCAAAGAGATGGAAAGGCAGCTATCTAGAGTTTTTAGTGATCTCCACCCTTGCCACTGCAGTGGTTGGCATACCTATCTATCTCAAGCTACGCTCGCTGCTTGAATCCATGGGCAACCAGGTGAACATACTAATCGGCGTTGGACTCATCGTTACTGGCCTGTTCTTGAGGTCATCGGATGAAACCGGTAGCAAAAGCGTGGCGGAAAGCAACCTGTCTGATATGCTCCTCGTGGGTTTTGCGCAGGGCATCGCGGTAGTGCCAGGCATTTCTAGATCCGGTGCCACTATCGCACTCCTTCTCTTCAGGAGATTTGATCAAAGAGAAGCTTTAAAGATCTCCTTTTTAATGGCAATCCCGGCCATCTTGGGTGCGAATTTCTTGGGATTATTTGGAGGTGAGCTAAGTGGGGTGGCACCCTCTAACCTTATTGCCGGAGTCATCTTTTCTCTAGCTGCAAGCCTGGTAGGCATTAGGTTCCTCCTTGACGTATCAAGAAAACTAAGGTTTGATTCCTTCTGCCTCTTCTTCGGTGCTATCGCAGTATTGTTTGGGTTGGCACTATTTTAAATTAAACATTAAATATTCTCTTGTAGTGCAAGGAAGTTTTTTATCCGGGGACGGGAATGAATAGAGTGATATGTGCGAATCCAAGGTCTACCTCGACGTGAATGGGAAGCGGGAGAAGATAGCAGATGAGGCTGTCATTGTAAAGGAAGAAGGCAGTGGAGTAGTAGTCGTAGGGCTCATAGGCGAGCACCAGAAGATAGAGAATGCTCGCTTGGTCGAGGTAGATGCCAGGAAACATATGGTGATACTAAAGCGAATTTCCAATGATGAAGGAATCCAGGACTGATTTCTCGTGGAAAATGAAGAACGTCTGGAGCTACTGAGGAAATTCGACTTGATCTATTCCGTTAGGGTATAGAAGTTATATTCCCCTTCAAAGGGACTATGAATTTGATCACAGCAAAAAAGTGCCCGAATTGTAGAAACAAGAGCCTAGAGTTTATACTCTGTGAGTGGGTATGCAACGAGTGCGAGTATCATACACGAAAGGGAGAACCCGCAGTTGGAAGCTTTAGATAAGAAAATACAGCAAAAATTGAGCAAATTTATGCCGTGGGTGGGCAAAACCTAGGGTTGTGAGCTGCAGGGTAACAAAAGAACTTTATGAGAAGATACCTACACCATACCAGCGATACCTTGAGGGCTTGATCTTGAAAGACCTGGAAAGTTCCAGAGGTGAGGAATAGAGATCTTGGTGTTTGATGCCTATGAAGTTTAGATTTGTATTCGATGGGAAGGCGATAAGAAAGATAGAATCACATGGGCTAACAAAAAACCAGGTTGCCACTGCCCTAAGAGGCCGGTTTTACATCCAAAGGAGCTATGGGAACAAATACCTTGTTTTGTGTGAGTATTATGGAATGATTATCAAGGTTATCGTTGCGTATATGGTAAAGAGGAAGCATTGGGACGTAGTAACCGCCTATATCGCTTCGGATAGTGATAAGAAATTATATAAAAGGAGAGTCAGGAAGTAAAGATAGAGATGTTGAAGAAGAAGGTAACTATGGAAGATGTCCTGGACCTAAAGCCGGGAGAGGGATTAGTCATAGAAAAGCCCAGGATAGAAATCGTTACTAAGAACGAGGCTAGTACGGCGAAGGTAACGCGACGCCACAAAGCCTAAGTTCAACTGTTTTTCAGTCCTGATTATATCGTGCAGGCTTTTTAAGATGGAAAAGCATTGAGGTCTTCTTTGCCCATGCCCTTTTCACCTCCAAGTTAGCTATTAAAGGGTAGGGCTTATACAGTAAAACCAGGAGTGCCGTGGGTGGGATTTGAACCCACGACATCCAGATCTTCAGTCTGGCGTTCTCCCAGTCTGAACTACCACGGCTCCTTAATTCCTTGATTAAAAGGCTTAAATAATTTTCTTACTTTTACTTTTCCTTTTTTCTTTTCTCTACTCTATCCTCACCCCCGCCCTGGAGAGAGACGCTCTTATAGCTGAGCATCCGCTTGCTTCGATTGCCCTTGTGACTTCTACCTGGTGATTTGGAGCTAAGGCGATCATGCATCCCCCTCCTCCAGCTCCAGTGAGCTTCGCTCCCCTAGCTCCTGCATCTCTAGCTGCGTGAACCGCCCTCGATAACTGCTCAGTGCTCACCCCAAGGGCCTCAAGTAAGCCGTGATTGACATTCATTAGGTCCCCGACGTCATCGCCTCTCTCAAGCCTCGTCCTAGCTTCTCTGGTGAGCCTTCCTATATCCTGAATTATAGGGTCCACGATTCCTGGATATCTATCCCTGAGAGATTTCACCCTCTCGACCAGCACCTTGGTGGACCTCTCCACACCAGTATAGCCGATGATCAAGGACAGGTCCGCCTCGATGCTGTCAACCTTCTTCTCCGTGGGCTGTATGAATAGCACCCCCCCAAATGTAGCTACAGAGCTATCCGTGGGTGAAGCTGCGCCCTGCACCTCTAACTCTACCCTGTGGCCCAATTCAGCAATCTCTTTTAAAGTTAGATCAGCATCGAAGAGCTTTGAAACCGCTAGTATGGTAGCCACTGATACTGAAGCCGAAGAACCCAAGCCTGACGCTGAAGGGACCTCAGATGTGATATTTATTTCAAGCCCTGTCCTCTTATCTACACGCTTGAAGACAAGCTCTACAGCCTTCTTGACATACCTGAGTTCATCTTGGGCTGGCAAGCCTATCTCGTCCAGAGAAAAAGAACTCGAACCCACGTCAGAGGCAATGCTTATTCTATCACCTTTCTTCTCAGCATCTACGTAGACCCTCTTGTCGATGCCTGCCACGAGCGATGGTTCTCCATAGACTACTGCGTGCTCGCCAAAGAGAATCACTTTTCCAGGTGCAGAAGCAGAGACCATGATACATACCCTATCTAAAGGCTATCGCAGCATACGCTACAACTTGGGAATAATCCTTTGTTATATCTCCGCTGGTGGCATACTTCAGGAGCACTCCCTCACCTGCTCTATTCTTAACGGCTGCAATGCACGTCGCTATTGGCCCATAGCCACATATGGTTATATTCCTCTCGTAGACAGTTTGAGTAAAGCCTTTTTCGTCCAGCGCTAGAATGTGCTTTATAGCTGCATCATCCTTAGCTTTGGCGGTTTCACTTGATTCATAGTGTGTGAAGTCACTGCTAGCCAAAATCAATGCTTTATCTAACTCTATCTTTGACAGCGCCTCTGCTATCTCCCTACCGGTCTCCAAGTCCTGGAGTGCTATGCATAGTGGTACGAATTGGAATTCGCCGTATATGTACTGGAGAAAGGGGAGCTGCACCTCTATAGAGTGCTCGTACTCATGAGCGGTCTCATCCAGATCTATTACGTCACAGCCCTTCCATAGGATATCGGCAGCATCTTCATCTACCCGTACCTCGCCCAGAGGTGTCTTCCAGACTTCTTTGGAAACAGCTACCCCGCTTCCCCTACCAGTGTGATTTGGCCCAATGACGACGATGGTTTCAGGTTTCTCATATTTGGCTAGTTCAAAGTACGTGTGGGCAGCCACTGGACCAGAGTACATGTAGCCAGCGTGAGGCACTACGGCGCCAGCTATCCCGCCTTCTAATCCTCCTCGCTCCGGGAGCTTTCCAGGGCCTAACTCATGGAGGAAACACTGCTCAATCTGCTCCTCTAGGCTCTTAGAATCCGAAGCATAAAACTGGCCGGCGACGGCTGGAAGCCTCATAAAATTAAATAATTTTTCTTTCCCTAAATATTTTGTCCCAAAGTTGCGATGCTTTGATACAGATGCTATTTATTTCAACATCCCCTTGCTATTTCTTGCTAAAAACTTTTCTTATATTGGGGTGAAGAGCGCTGTCTAGTTTCTCTATAGCCTCCAGTCTAACTTTATTTAGTTTTTCCTGTTGTTCTTCGAATTCCGAGTGGGAATAGAGTTTCTCAGGGTGCAAGAAAACCTCATCTACGTACCTTATTGCCGCTGGGACCTTAAAGCCAGTAGGCGAATCTACCCACTCTTCAAGTCCGCCCCTAACTAAGGAATCGAATATGCCCCAGGTATCACTTACCCTTATATCCTTGTATCTTATTCCTTCTCCTACTCCACCTGTGTTTATTAAGTAGTAATTAATATGTGGAAGACTCCTCAATATTTCATAGAATCTATTGGCGTGATCGGCTCTATCGCCGGTTGCAAATGGATCGTAGAAAAACTCGCTTTTGATCTTTCCCGCCTGAGTTGGATCACCTGCCGAGGATTCCATTGCCATTCCCACAACCATTGAGGCAACTGCTTGTTCAAGGGTCAATTTCGATATTGCTGGAATTACGGGACTTCTTGTAATTAGAATCAAATTATCGATCTTTGGCACACTGATTTTCTGGCTCGCATGCATGAAATCTTTTCTTAACACCACAGCCCTTCCATTTGATGTCCTTTCAAAATTGTAGAAATCGAAGTCGCCATTCTTGGCTACATAGACATTTTCACAGAGAGTGTGAGGTTTTAATAAACTATAGTAGATTTCAAGTTGTTCCGCCGGGTTGACGCCCTCTGTTTTGACAAATAATCCTCCTGCCTCAAAACCATGAAAAGAACCATCTGGCATAAGGGTTCCACCATCGTCTTGAACGAGCCAAGACTTCTCATTACTTTTCCTAGCTAAGATCTTACAAGTTAAGGTTGTTTTTCCATTGGCACTTAAAGCAAGAAGCAAAGACCTCACTGCTCGATAGTCCCCATGTACAGATTGAAGATAATCTTCTCTGCAACCAGCATGGAGGAAAATTCCGCCCTTCCTAGTCTTAGCTGCCCAGTCCTCTGCTGCGAAAACCCCTTTTTTATATTCACCGATGTAGTTGCTGTTCCTAACTATCTTAATAACCCTTCCATCATCTAGCATGCCTAATCTTATGGTGATATCCTTTTGGGGAAGTGGTTTTAATTTATTAGCCTCGAAAGCTTCGTCAGCGAAAAATAAAATTTGGTAAGTTGGCTTATTAACTTCTTTTTTTGGTGCGCGAAAAAGATTCTTTCCACCGTAGGCGACGTGGGCAAATCTTTCAGGAACAATTAATCTCACCGTAGTGCCATCTTCTTCACCGACAATCCTATCAATGGAAATCAGTCTTTCTTTGGCTAAAACTTCTTCACACTGGGCTAACAGGTTTAGCTCTTCTCCGCCGAAAGGATGGTCAATGCTATTTTTAGTACACATTGCTGCTCTAGAAGTGGGTTCACTGTCAGCAGCTAAGTTGGCATACATTGTTTTCTTAACTCCAACTTCTTTTTCACAAAGAGTTTTTAGTTCCTTATCAGAAGGATTTTCGATCAATCTGTTCTCTTCTTTCGCCTTTTCTCTGACTCTGTCAGCAGTTCGGGCAAATTCTTCTAGATCAAATTTTGGCATTTCGACTCTCTCCTTTTTATTAAATTGTGAAGACTACGAAGACTATTTATATTTTACATACCTTTTGCATCTTCAAATATACTTGAAAAACGTGGAGATAGGCAGAGCTCTGATTAGACTTTCGCGCAGCACAATGGCAGGGTAAAAAGGATAACCAAGGGAGCATCTAAATGGAAACTCTTAGAATAGCTATTTTTTCATGGGAATCCATGTATTCAGTGCGCACGGGTGGTCAAGCACCGGCGGTTACGGGGCTCGCCGAGAGCCTAAGCAGGAAAGGCCATGAAGTGCATTTTTTCACAAGAATGGGAGAAGGGCAGAGTAGCGATGATGAAATAAATGGGGTGCACTATCATCGCTGTATCTTTGACCCTGGTGGAAATATCCTCCACTACTGTCACAATATGAGTATGGCTATGCTCCAGCGGTTATCCACGGTGGAAGATGAAAACAGCAGGTTTGACCTTGTACACGGCCACGACTGGCATATGGTAGATGCCCTGCATGAACTCAAGGGTCGGAGACCATCGATTTTAACATTTCACTCCACTGAATACGGTAGAAACGGCGGTGAGTTCGGGGAATGGTGGGAATACCGGGAGATCTCCGGCAAGGAGTGGTACGGTGGCTATATCGCAGATAGGGTAACCACTGTTTCGCAGACTATGAAGAGGGAGCTTATGCAGTTATACCAAACACCAGGAGAAAAAATAGACGTAGTCCCTAACGGAATTGATCCCACGATGTACCAAAGGAATCTGGATGCTGGAAGGGTGAAAGAGAGGTATGGCATTCATCCTCTAGCGCCTCTTGTTTTCTTTATTGGACGGCTGGTGCGTCAAAAGGGGCCTGACCTTTTAGTGGAGGCAATACCCCATGTTCTAGGGCATAGGCGCGACGCCTGTTTCATCATCGCCGGGCAAGGTGA
Organism: Hydrothermarchaeales archaeon (SeqCode); assembly: GCA_036444275.1. GTDB lineage: Archaea > Hydrothermarchaeota > Hydrothermarchaeia > Hydrothermarchaeales > JAZGAD01 > JAZGAD01. The sequence goes on along the minus strand of JAZGAD010000012.1, from coordinate 40,516 downwards.
TATGCGAGGACATATGCAGTATAGGGCTCATGAACTGGGAATAAGCCATGCCGTAAGGTTTCCAGGTTATATCTCCGACGAAGAGCGTGTAGTCCTCTTGAACGCCTGCGACATCGTGGCAATACCAAGCAGGAACGAGCCCTTCGGCATGATACTGCTAGAAGCATGGTCAGCTGGCAGCGCTCCTGTCGCCGCAGATGTAGGGGGTTTGTCAGAGAATATCGATAATTTCAAGAACGGCATAAAGGTATTTCACTACCCTGAATCCATATCCTGGGGGATAGACTATATAGTCGACGACCCCAACTACGTCAAAGAACTCGGGCAGAATGGCAGGAAAAAGGTGATGCAGGAATTTGCCTGGTCCAAGGTAGCTGGAAAGATGGAGAGGGTTTACAAGGAGTTGTGACCAGTGACGGCTATAAGGAGGGGAAATCTGGAGGCAAAGCCCCAGATAAGGATGCTTTACGATATGAGCGAAGTGCTCTATGACAAAGAGTATTTGAAGAGTACTGGAAATCAAGAACTTTACTATATGTACCGGGATCTATATCTAAGCAGACCAGATAAAGAGACTCTCAGAGAGAGGGGCCTCCGCTATGACATAACGGTTATACCTCCAAGGATGCTTGGAGCCGAGTTTGTGAAGACAGCAGGCCACTACCATCCCCTTGTGCCTGGAACCGGGGTTACCTATCCAGAGCTCTACGAGGTCCTCGCGGGTACCGCGCACTTTCTACTTCAGAAGCCCGAGGCAGGAAAAGAGGAAGAAAGAATCATAGAGGCTGTAGTGATAGAGGCTGAGAAAGGGGATAAAGCTATTATTCCACCTGGCTATGGGCACGTGACAATAAATCCCTCGAATAATACTCTAAAGATGGCTAACTTCGTTGCAAGGGACTTCTCTTCTATCTATGAGCCTTACAAGAGGATGGGAGGAGCAGCCTACTACAAGCTACATGATAGCTTCATCAAGAACAGGAGCTATGAGGCAGTGCCTGAATTGCGCAGGTTAGAACCTACAAATCTCTCGGAGCTTGGCCTAAAGAAAGGGGAGGAGATGTACGGCTTAATAAGGAAGGACCCAGCGCTGTTTGATTATCTGACGCATCCCCAAGAATATGATGAATTATTTGAAAGGATCATCCCAATAACAAACTAATATCTCACTCCGTTCTTCCAAATGTTTGTCTGCTTAGGAAGAGTTAATATCATTGATAAGCAATGCTTAGTGATGTACGTAGTAATGAAAACTTTTTTTAATACTGCAGTCAAAATACACTTTGGGGTGAGATGATGGAGGCACCGGTAGTTATAGCGACAGTTGGAGGAGAAGGTACGAGACTGTATCCGCTCACCCTTAAGCAGCCAAAACCGCTTTTGAGTATGTGCGGAGAGGCAATATTGAGTAGGGCACTGGAGACCCTAGCTCTGCAAGATTGTAGGGAGTTTATCCTGGCCAGCAAAGGCATGGAGAACTCAACTCGCTTCAAGGAGTACTTCAAGAGGGGTGAAGGATTTTCTAGAAGGCTCCGCCTGCGCCCGGATGCGAGATTCATGTACCAGCCGAATTACTGCGACAGGGGAAATGGGGATGCTGTTCGCTTCTGCATGGAATACTTCGACATCACTAAAGACATCCTTGTGGTCAGTGGCGACAATATCCTAGACATTGATCTCAAAGGATTGATGAAATTCCATCGAAAAAAGGGCAACCTCTTAACTGTCGTCCTCAAGAAGCTAGAAAAGAGTGAAGACATCAGCCAGTTCGGCGTGGCCGAAGTAGACAAGGACATGCAGATAAAGAGGTTCGTGGAAAAGCCCAGTGAGCCTCCATCAAGGTACATAAATACGTCCATATACCTCTTTTCCCCTAGGATAAGGGAAGTATTCAGGGAAATGGGAGATCGGGTTAAGGATATAGGAGCAGACATCATTCCGTATCTTGCAGGGCATGGATACCCCCTCTATGGTTATATGTGCGAGGGCTACTGGGCTGACGTAGGAAGGCCTGAATTATTCTTGAAGACCACCATGGATATCCTAAGCGGAAAACTCAAGAGGATTAAGATAGATAGCAGGCAGACCACACTATCGAAGATCTTTGGCGCACAGCCACCCTTTGAGAACGGCCGGGCGGTGCATCCCTCTACCCTTAAAGCCATAGCGGGCAAGGACATTAAAATCGGGAGGAATGTCATCATTGGAAGCGACTGTAGGATAGGAGAGAATGTGGAGGTGGCGAACTCATACATAGGCGATAGCTGCGTATTGGGTGATGGTTCCTCTGTGCGAGATTCTGTGGTATTGGACTTCGCAGACATAAAGCAAAATGTGACGTTGAATAACTGCATCATAGGACGGTATGCAACCATAGAAGAGGATAGCATAATCGATGGCAAGCTGGGCGTAGATTTGGTGATCGGCAATCAAGATTTGACGCCCGTAATTGGGGAGGGCGTGACTATCATCAGGGGCTCAGAAATAGGACCTAAAAAGAGGGTTGCACCCATACAAGAGAGCCACCGCATTCTGAGTACCGGGAGATTTATAGAGCTAGGTTACGATAAGAACAACGCATACTTCATCGAACGATAACTTTATTTGTTACTCTTGTTTTTTTACTGTTGTTTTTTATCTAGAAGGAAGGATTTCAGTGGAAGCAGAACTGCAGAAGATAACCTCGAGAATCCTTGCAGAGGCTAAGGAAAAAGAGGATGCAATCGTCTCCCAGGGGACAGAAGAAGCAAAAAACATAGAGAGTGAGGCTAGGGCTAGAGCTAAAACCGTGAAGGAAGGGATCATCAAGGAGGCTGAGAGGAAGGCAGAGCAAGAGCGTAGGCGGATTATCGCAGAAGCAACTATCAATGCTAGGAAGAAGACGCTGAATGCACGAGAAGAGATAATCAATAGAGCCTTCCATATAGCTGAAGGCGAACTACAAAAGTTGGTGGCTTCACCAGACTATGGGGACGTCTTAGTAAAGCTCATTGTAGAGGCATGCATCGAGATAGACGGGGGAGAAATAGCAGTCCTGGTAAGGGAAGAGGATAAAACAATCGTTGAGAAGAGGCTGGACAATATTTCTAAAACTCTTAAAGGGAAAGGCGTAGATGCCAAGCTTTCGATTGCAGATGCAAGGATAAATGGACCCGGTGCAGTGGTACGGACTATGAAGGGAGGAGTCGAGGTATCTAACCTCTTGGAAACTCGCTTGGAGAGAATGAAGCCCTCTCTCAGGCTGAACGCTGCGAATATCCTGTTCGGATGAAGTGGATGATATGAAGATTTCTGTGATAGGGGACAACGAGACCGCCGTTGGCTTTCGATTGGCTGGCATTAGGGATTCCCATGCAGTTGCGAGCCCGGAGGAAGCATTAGATATATTCAAGGCGTTGATGAAGGACAAGGACACTGGGGTGATAATCATATCAGAGAGATTAGCTGATAGGCTCAAGGGAAATATAAAGGCTTTGACCGAAGGTAAACCAGTGCCCCTTGTGGTGGAGATTCCGGATAAGAAGGGCCCCATCGAAAGGGTTGACCCCATAAGAGAATTGGTGAGGAGAGCGGTGGGTGTGGAGATAAAAGTTGGATAGTAATAGTAGGTGAAGGTGATAGAGAATGGTACAGGGAAGCATCTCAAAGGTCGCTGGGCCGGTTGTTGTGGCCAAGGAAATGAGGGGTTCTCATATGTACGAGGTCGTCAAGGTTGGGGAGGAGAGATTGATAGGAGAGATCATCGAGCTTGAGAGGGACACGGCTACCATCCAGGTATATGAAGAGACTGCAGGCATAAAGCCGGGGGAACCGGTTATGAGCACTGGGGCACAGCTTTCGGTAGAACTCGCACCTGGTGTGCTGGGGATGATCTACGATGGAATCCAAAGGCCGCTGGAGATCATCAAGGGAAAGACTGGAATATTTATCACCCGAGGGGTAGATGTCCCACCTATTTCTAGGGACAAGAAATGGGAGTTCAAGCCTCTAGCTAAGAAGGGGGATAGTTTAGGACCGGGAGACTTCCTTGGGGAGGTTCAAGAGACAGAAGTTGTTACCCACAGGATCATGGTGCCGCCTGGTGTAGAGGGCAAGGTCAAGAGCATAGCGAAAGGCGGGAAGTACACGGTGGAGGAGGTCATAGCAACACTGGATACAAAGGACGGGAAGAGGGATCTCACCATGCTTCAGCGCTGGCCTGTTCGAAGCGGAAGGCCTTATACCGAGAAGCAACCTCCAAACATACCACTTATCACAGGGCAAAGGGTCTTGGATACGTTTTTCCCAGTGGCAAAGGGTGGAACAGCAGCCATTCCTGGACCATTCGGGAGTGGCAAAACTGTATGCCAGCATCAGCTGGCGAAGTGGTGTGACGCCGACATCATCATATATGTTGGCTGTGGGGAGAGGGGCAATGAGATGACAGAGGTGCTGGAGGAGTTTCCACATCTCTTGGACCCGAAGAGTGGTAAGTCCCTGATGGAGCGCACTGTACTAATTGCCAATACCTCTAACATGCCTGTTGCTGCGAGGGATGCCAGCGTCTATACCGGGATGACACTTGGGGAATATTATCGCGATATGGGCTATGATGTCGCATTAATGGCTGACTCTACCTCGCGTTGGGCTGAAGCAATGAGGGAGATCTCCAGCCGGCTTGAGGAGATGCCGGGGGAAGAAGGTTACCCTGCTTACCTGGCCTCTAGGCTGGCTGATTTCTATGAGCGCTCCGGCAGAGTCATAACATTGGGCGGCAATAACAGAACTGGCTCCCTGACAGTAGTGGGTGCGGTCTCACCACCTGGAGGCGACTTCTCTGAGCCGGTTACTCAGAATACTCTGCGTATAACCAAGGTTTTCTGGGCTCTAGACGCTTCTCTCGCTGACAGGCGGCATTTCCCCGCTATCAACTGGCTCAAGAGCTACTCACTATACCTTGAGGGTCTCGAGGATTGGTGGAATGAAGTGGCACCGGAATGGAAGGAGCTGCGTGGTAAAGCCATGGCCCTGCTTCAGAAGGAGGCCGAGCTCCAGGAGATTGTCCAGCTAGTTGGTCCGGATGCACTGCCCGAGAGGGAGAGAATAGTGCTGGAAGGAGCAAGAGTTATAAGGGAGGACTTTCTCCAGCAGAACGCCTACCACGAGGTGGATACCTATTGCAGCGCCAAGAAGCAGTTCAAGATGCTCAATATAATGCTCAAGTTCTATGAGGAGAGCCTGGATGCTGTCAAGGAGGGTGTCTTAGCCCGTGAGATAGCCGAACTCAGTGTGAAGGACGACATAGCTAGGCTTAAGTATGTGCATGAAAAGGATTTGGACAAGACATTGAAGGAGATAGAGGGTAAGATGGAGCATCAGATCTATAGTTTAGTGAACGCGGAGGAGGAGTGAAATGCCCGACAAACTTGCCCTGAGGTTCAAGGAGTACACATCTGTCACCGAAGTAGCTGGGCCACTCATGGTGGTAGAGGGAGTTAAAGGAGTTGGTTTTGGCGAGGTAGTGGAGATAGAGACAGCCACCGGCGAGAAGAGGCGTGGCCAAGTGCTGGAGATAGCAGAGGACAGAGCAGTGGTACAGGTCTTCGAGGGGACGCGTGGTATAGATGCAAGCAGGACGAAGGCCAGGTTCACAGGCACGACAATTAAGCTGCCGGTCTCCATGGAGCTGATGGGCAGGATCTTCGACGGTACTGGACGGCCCATCGATAAAAGCCCGATGATCATACCTGAAGATGAGTTGGATATCCATGGCAACCCAACCAACCCAACTGCACGTGAATACCCACGGGACTTCATCCAAACCGGCGTGTCCACTATTGACGGCATGAACACCTTGGTTAGAGGACAGAAACTTCCAATATTCTCTGGCTCGGGCTTGCCGCACAACGAACTTGCAGCCCAGATAGCCAGGCAGGCGCGGGTACTGGGCAAGGAGGAGGAGTTCTCAGTTATCTTCGCTGCCATGGGTATAACCTATGAGGAGGCAAGCTTCTTCATAAGGGATTTCAAGAGGACTGGGGCACTTGAGAGGGTTACGGCTTTCTTAAATCTAGCTAACGACCCAGCGATCGAGCGCATCATCACACCGAGGATGGCCCTTACCGCAGCTGAATATTTTGCCTACGAGCAGGGGATGCATGTGCTTGTCATCCTCACAGATATGACCAATTATTGCGAAGCTCTACGAGAAATAGCAGCTGCTAGGAGCGAGGTTCCCGGAAGAAGGGGCTATCCTGGATATATGTACACCGACCTTGCGACTATATACGAGCGCGCTGGAAGGGTGCACGGCAAGAAGGGCTCGATAACCCAGATGCCAATTCTTACAATGCCAGACGACGACATAACCCATCCAATACCTGATCTCACCGGGTATATAACAGAAGGGCAGTTCGTCCTATCTAGGGAGCTATACAGAAAGGGCATATACCCACCTGTAGACGTGCTACCCAGTCTATCAAGGCTTATGAAGGGCGGTATAGGAGAAGGTCAGACCAGGAAGGACCATGCCAATGTAAGCGATCAAATGTATTCTGCCTACGCTGAGGGAAGAGATCTCAGGGATCTAGTTGCTGTGGTCGGAGAGGAAGCTCTTACAGAGAAGGACCGGAAGTACTTGGAGTTCTCGGACCGCTTTGAGAGGGAGTTCGTCGCTCAGGACAAAGAGGAGGACAGAACTATAGAGCGTACTTTGGAGATAGGATGGGAGTTGCTGAGCATCCTGCCGGAGCGTGAGCTGAAGCGGGTAAGTGAAGAGTATATCAAAGAATTTCATCCGGGATATAAAAAAGCGTGAGCCTAGGGTGATTAACGATGGCTGATTTGATAGAAGGGGTTAATCCGACTAGGATGGAGCTCCTGAAGCTTGCGGATAGAGCGAAGCTGGCTGAGAAGGGCCACCGCCTGCTGAAGGAGAAGAGGGACGCCTTGATAATGGAGTTCTTCAACATCCTTGAGGAAGCGAGAGGGATGAGGAAAAAAGCTGAAGAACTACTGGCAGATGCCTTTGAGAAGCTCATCCTGGCAGAAGCGGTCTTGGGCTCGGCGAAGGTATCTGAGGCATCATTGGCTGTGAAGGGGGGCTTCGAGCTGGAGATAGCTCATAGGAATATAATGGGTGTGAAAGTTCCTGTCTTGAGGGCGGAGGAGATAGGGCATCGGCATAGCGTAGTAGAACGCGGCTATGGATTGGTGGATACATCTTCTCTAGTAGATGAAGCGGCTGAGAAATTCGAGGAGGCTCTTGAAACAGTCTTTAAGCTGGCAGAGATAGAGGAGTCAATAAAGCTCTTGGCAGAGCACATAGAAGCTACGAAGCGCAGAGTCAACGCCCTTGAGAACGTGCTCATACCGAGGTTGAACGCTACGGTGAAGTACATAAAGATGCGTCTCGACGAAATGGAGAGGGAGAACTTCTTCAAGCTCAAGAGGATAAAGGCAATTATGGAAGCGGAAGCCTAGCGGAGGGGTTAACATAAGAGGAATAGGGGATAGGGATAGAAGCCTTAGGATAGTGTCTAAGCAGCTTGAGATGCTCAACAGGCACCTCGCTAAGGAAAAGCGAGATCTGAAGAGCCTACTGGGAGAGAAGAAAGCTAGGATAGCGCTCCGTGATGGGAGCATGCATCTCTTTGATATGAAAGAGCTGGAGAAGATCGGCTCGATTTTACCTGTGGATGAACACTCTAGGTTAAGGCTGCCCATCTACATAGAGATGAGCTCTGCCAAGTACGGTGAGGGCACCTCAAGGATAGTTGGGAGGTTGGAGTGCAAGGTAGTGGCGAGCGTGCTGGAGAAGGAAGCTGTTGGAGACGAGCTCTTTGTCTATAAGCCCGAGTTGAAAAAGCTCAGGAAGGAACTTCCCACTACGACACAGTATATGTTCACCCTCCCTTTGAGTTAGTCATCTTTTTTACTGAGGATTTTGACTGAGTCAATGAGTGCTTCGATATCTTCTCGTGTAACCATCTTCTCTTCCAAGCTCTTCAGCGCTTGGTATACGTCTTCAATTGTAACCGAACCAGGCATATTCTTTTATTGAATTCGTGTTACTATAAGTATTTCGATTTGCATTCTATTTTGGGCACTATCAGCCACTATATAGAAGGATAACGTTTTCGGACTATACGAAGCCAGACACACACTGTTAGGCGGTGCTGCAACCTTATACTCTTTCATAGACTTTTAGAAATTCCTCTCTTGGTATTCCACCTTGTCTACAAATCGTTCTTAACGTAGAGCCTTTTATCCTCTTGTGATTTGGCATGGTTAAAGGCGTTTTGCCGCCATCTGGATTTTCTCTAACCATTGAAATGTGATTTCCCACTCTTACGATTTTAAATCCCAGAATCTCGAAAGTCTTTATAACCTTCTGTTTTGGCGCGTCCCTCGGAAATTTCATTACACCGCCACTTCTGCAACGAAGGTTTCTATAATCTCCCCCGTTCCAAAAGCCTCTTTTCCAAAAGTTTCTATGTGAAACTTGATAGCAGATTTCACATCCACGAGCGCTTCCTCGTAAGTATCACCTTCTCCAACTACCACGCCCTTTAACCCCAGAGGATATGCCACATAGCCTTCGGGATGCTTTTCAACTATTATTTTTATTTGTCTCATTTTCTCACCGGTCTTTTATTTGATTTCAACTTTATAAAGGATATAATTAACCTCGGCAATGGTGTATAACGGTATCGGGCTATACGAAACCAGACACACTCTGTTAGGCGATGTTGCCATCATAATAATCTCTTTTCTCCCGCAATCTTTTTTAGATCTACGATATCTTGGGTTACTTCTAAACATCCCACGTAATCTCCGTTTTTATTGCGAACAGCAAAATACCGGATATATATTAACCCGCCCTTCAGATTAATCCAAAACTCAGCTACGTCCCTCTGACCACTTTTGAAATCCTCTAATAGCTTATTAACAACGTGTATGCTCTTTTGAGGATGGCACTGCTGAACTTTTCGACCAATCACCGCTTTTGTTCTCGGAAAAATTCTTTCTTTGGACTGGCTGAAGTACCGAACAGTATCCTCTTTATCTACAAAAGTGAGATCAACTGGTAAAGTGTTAAAAATTGCTTCAATCTCTTCTTTTGATAAGTTACCAGTTTCAAATGGAACCACGCCTTCTACTTCAGGTTTAGAAGTCGGTGCCTCAATCCCTTCGATAGGTATCCTAGCAGGTTCAGGAGTGAAACAACAATAGCCAAGTTCATCAAATTGACGTCGTATATCCCTCCATTCATTTTCGTCTATAACCTCCAAAGCAGTTGAAAAAAGAACGTTATTTTCCTTGTAAAAATGATCCGAGAGCATATCAGACACGGATATCGCCACTTCCCCCAGTTGTTTTGCAAAATCTTGAAAACCCATGCCTTTGTGCGTATCGATAAGTCTGTAAAGATTTTTCTTAATCTCTCTTATCTTATCGTGCTCCATCCACATAATTGCCGGAGGTTGTGTGATTCCATGTTTCTCAAGATACGGGAAAAGAACATTTTCTTCTCGCACATAGTGGCTTTCTGATGCCTTAAAATGCTCTGCAATGTGGCTTAATTGTTCTATCTCTCCGCTAATAGACTCGAAGTCTTTTGCCCCCTCTACCTCCTTTGCAACATTTTTCAGTTTATCGGCAAATTGTAGGAGTATTTTGTGCTCTTCCATCTGGATATGGATCGGGTGTCCTGCAGGTGCTACAGTCTTCTTTTTTTCAAGCGGCTCTCTGAGGACAGCAATGTGAACATCGCAGAGTCTCAGGAGTTCTTCCCTCGGCATGCCTTCTTGTATAAGTTCTTCTTCTATCTTGGAGATCTCAGTCGGCGTGGTACCTTCTATCACTTCTTTAAATTCTTCTTTTAGATCCTCGGGATTTGCACCTTCATGCAATCTCTTTATCAGACCCTTCAGAACTTTCTTTCTATCTTCTTTTTCGCCAAACGGTTCTCCCATGGGTTTACCTCCTCAATTTCTACATTTGTTCTTTTGCAATGCCTAACGTTTGCAGACTATATAACCGAGCCGAAGGCAAGGCAAGAAGTGAAGCGACGGAAAGTCGTGGCCTAATGGCTCTCAAAAAATTAACTGGATTTCCACAATCCGTGAATACTACAGTATTCTCTTGCTTCAATTTTCTCTGCTTTTATCTCAAACTCTGATTCTGGTTTATCACCTGGATTCAAGAAGTTTCTATAGACTCTGCCATCAGCAATCACTTCAATCCACTCTATGTAATGATTTTCCTCCATTGGATGAGGGATTGAACCAACTTTCACTTTTATCCCAGTTTCTGTTTTTTCAATGACAGGCACGTGCTTCTCTCGACCTACATCTTCTGTTTTTTCTTTTAACAGTTCCATCGGCTGTTCGCAACAAACAAGTTTACCTACTCCAGCATGTAAAACTTCAACTATGTTCCCACAAACATTGCATTTGTAGATTTGCTTTTGTTCCGTCATATTATCCCCCCTATTCTGTTAATTCATCAACCTCTTTTTTACCTTCTTCTAATTCTTTTTCTTGCTCCTCGTCTTCTTTTAATAATAGAGCCAAGAATTCCCCCATATGTGTCTTTTCTTCTTTTGCTATGTCCAAAAGAATTTTCTTAATATTTCCGTTCTCAGTCACAGCTGCCATTTGCTCATACAAACTTACAGCATCTAACTCAGCTATTACCCCTACTCTTAGTATCTCTTTGTCCAAGTCTTCTTTTTTTACTTTCTCAAGATTTATAGGAAGTTCTGATAACATATTTTTCACCCCTTTCTTTGATCTTATTTACTTTTACGTCATTTCTTCCCTTTCTTCTTATTGAAGAGATCGTAGGCTTCATCGGGGGTAGCCTTTTGCGTGACCGTTTCCAACCTACTTCATCAGTTCTTTGAACCTCTTTATAGTCAAATCTGCATCTCTAAGAATGTTTTTTAAGACTTTGGGGTGGAGGATTTTCCCTGAGTGATAAGGGACGGTCACCCTTTTTCTTTCTTTGTTTTTGTAAATCTTATGGCTACCGCTTTGACGGACGCAAACAAACCCCACCCTCTCCAATACCTTCATGACTTTACCAGCAGATATACGAGGGAGCTTCTTGCTCATACTGCTACTTCCAAAGAAGTCAGGCTGATAGATTCAATGATAGGAATACTCTCCTTATTTTCTATTCTATCCTCAATATGAAGACGAATTGCATCTTTAATATTCTTTAAAGCCCCCTCATAACTATCACCTTGGGTATAACATCCCTGAAGCTCAGGACAAAAAGCAAAGTATCCATCTGCATCTTTTTCAACCACCACAGATAGCCGATATCGCTTCATTATTTCACCTCACATCCTCTATAGAGATAATAGCACTTCCTCTTTAATAACCTTTCTTTTAGAGCATAACTGCAGCCAAGCAAAATGTCATATACCAACTCAATGTACGCAACACTCTGCATATCCCCCTAATCTAATTACGTCATTTCTTTCCTTTCTTCTCATTGAACAGTTTGTAGGCTTCATCGGGGGTAGCCTTTTCGTGAACCACTGCTCTTACAGCTTGAATCATGGCCACCGGGTCTTCAGACTGGAAGATGTTCCTGCCCATATCTACGCCGCTAGCGCCGTCTTGTATAGCATTGTAAGCCATCTGCAGAGCGTCGCGCTCCGGCAGTTTCTTACCGCCTGCAATAACGATTGGTACGGGACAACTCTCTACTACCTTTTCGAATCCCTCGCAATAATAGGTCTTCACGAAATGCGCTCCAAATTCGGCAGCCATACGACAGCATAATCCTATGTACCGGGCATCTTTTTTCCCTATTTCCTTACCTACTGCAGTAACTGCAAGAACCGGAATGCCATACTCCTCGCCCTCATCCACAACCTTAGCTAGGCCTAAAAGCGTGTCCCTCTCAAATTTCGAACCGACCATGATAGAAAAAGCCATCCCTGATACATTAAGCCTAATCGCATCCTTTACCGAAACTATTGTTCCTTCGCGTAAGAGCTCTTTCCCAATTATACTCGTCCCTCCGGAAACCCGTAGCACGATTGGTATATCAACATTCGGATCAATGTAATTGCGAAGCCCTCCACGTGTGGGCATTAGAGCGTCTGCATATGGAATTAGCGGATTGACCGCCTCGCCCAGTTTCTCTAATCCACGGGTCGGCCCCATAAAGTAGCCGTGATCCACAGCTAACATAACAGCGTGCCCTGTTTTCGGTTTAAATATCCTCGACAAACGATTTTTCAATCCCCAACTCATCTAAACACCTCCTCTTATCTTTCAGGCTTAACGATTAGATAGCTCTTATCCATCAGCCAATGATGAAACTGCCATGTGGTATACTTACAATCAGCTCTACACGTCTGCCTGATTCTTTCGTATTCTTCAGAATTTTTTTCTTTAGAATTCAGGTCCAACTGCACTGGACATTGTACATCTTTGCAAAATTCTCTGGATTTATAGTCGACATATCCAGGGATTGCCATAGTAATAACAAAACTTTGGATAATATAAAGAGTTTATGGAGTGCTTTGTTGCATAACCGCCAACCAGAATCTTTATCTAGCGACCTCTTCAATTCCCCCTTATGGCTCGCACTATAACCCTTATCAAAGGCGACGGTATAGGTCCCGAAGTGACGAATGCAGCGGTACACGTTTTAGAGGCGAGCGGCATTGATCTTGAGTACGACGAGGCATTAATGGGAGAGCCGGCGATAGAGGAGTACGGCGTGCCTTTACCTGACGAGACTACAGAACTAGTGAAGAAGAACAAGGTTGCTTTGAAGGGGCCTGTGATAACACCTATCGGCACCGGCTTTAGGAGCGTCAACGTAGCGCTACGGCAGACCCTTGATCTGTATGCATGCCTCAGGCCCTGCAAGCACTACGAGGGCGTGAAGTCAAAGTATCCAAACGTCGATCTGGTAGGCGTGAGGGAGAATACTGAGGGGCTATACGCTGGCGTTGAATTCGATTCCGGCACAAAAGAGGCTAATGAACTCATATCATTGAGCAAGGGCAAGATAAGAGAAAATTCAGCGATCTCCCTGAAGCCCATCTCCCGCTTTGGCAGTGAGAGGATAGTGCGCTTTGCCTTCGACTATGCTGTAGAGAATAACAGGAAGAAGGTCACAGCAGTTACAAAGGCGAATATTATGAAGTACAGCGATGGTTTGTTCTTTGCAGCAGCTCGCGATGTAGCAAAAAGCTATGAGGGCAGAATCGAATACGAGGAGCGCTTAATAGACAACATGTGCATGCAGCTCGTTCAGAAGCCTGAGTTCTACGATGTCATCGTGGCGCCCAACCTATACGGTGACATTCTAAGTGACCTATGCGCAGGTTTAGTAGGCGGTCTTGGAGTAGCACCTGGTGCGAATATAGGTGCTGAATACGCTGTCTTCGAGGCGGTTCACGGTGCTGCACCCAAGTATAAGGGTATGAACAAGGTTAACCCGAGCGCTATGATTTTATCCTCGGTGCTGATGTTGAGGCACTTGGGCGAGAGGGAAGCTGCCCAGAAGATAGATGATGCTCTTAAGAAAGTATTGAAGGAGGGGAAAGTGGTAACCTACGATCTAGGCGGCAAAGCAGGCACCATGGAGATGGCCCAAGAGATAGCCGGAAAGATAAGGCGCTGATTCAGATTCAGTCCAAGGGAGCTATATTTGATGCTAATCAGAAGTGGAAAGAATGGAAAGATTGCATTGCTATTACTGTGCCTAACATTGACTCTAGGATGCATAACACCAGCCGAGGAGGACGCACCACCAGAAGATACAATTATTACTCCCCCTCCTTCCACGCCGGTCTCGAAGCCGGTATTAATCACGAAGAATCCAAGGGATATGGCTCTAGGTGCGGGTGATGTGCCCTCTGACTTTTCTATCGTCAGTTCCTCGGGTGACAACGCAAGTTATTTCGTGACATTTGCGAAGGAGGGAAACATCGGCGAGTTTCTAACGAAGAATCCATCGTTCAAAGGTATTCTCTGGATATGGAATTCCGTTATGAGATATGATAGCGTTGAGGATGCGGTCTCAGCCTTCAACGCATTCGAGAGGGAGAGCGGCACTCTGTTTCTTTCGAGGGTCCGGTATGATACGATTGGGGACGATGCCCTGCTGGTTGAGAGGGCTGATGATAGAGCGAGGGAATTCGAGCTGTTGTTTAGAAAGCGGAACGTAGTGAGTGGAGTAGTCGTACTTGGGACTGATGGTATAAGCCGAGATGAAGCGGTAAGGTACAGCAAGATTATTGAGGGCAGGGCAACACTGCCTTCAGATGCTCCCACAGCTAAGACAAGGACCCTGCCTCTGGAATACGGTGGGATCGGCGAAGAAGCAGGACGGGAGGGACACCTATACTTGAAGGTCAATGATTTCCAGATTATGAATTCCTTTAAAAACCCTTATGGTTCTACCTACGAGCCCAAGCCAGGGATGAAGTTCGTGGCCGTAGAGGTAACTGTGATAAGCAGTAGCACCGATTTGATAAGAACTCATCCCCAGTACATGGAGCTGCTTGACGCCGACGAGAATTCCTATGAAGTCAGCTCTTATTATGCCGACTATCCTGGATTCTTCGATTCATCGAATATAAACCCAGGCGAGAGAGGAAGCGGCTTCGTTCTCTTCGAGATACCCACGACGGCTGCGCCGGATCTGCTGATCTACGACGATGGGGTAGGGGCGGTAGGCATTAGGTTGGTAGGTTAGGTTGAAGTTGTAGTCTGCAAGCGAAAGATTTGTTTTTCGAGAGTATTAACGGTCCCACTAACTTTTGTTACTGTATAATTATCAAAAATGATAACTTGAGCGTAACAAAATGTAAAAAAATTTGGGTGAGATGTGGCATGGGGGTAAAAATAGTTGATCTCCCCTCTCTGATTCCCATTGAAGGGAATTTGAACTAATCAACTATTTTCACATTAAAAGATTTAGTGGACGAATCTTTACTTTCGGCCCCCATTATTTTAGCTGTTATGTAATATTTTCCATTTGGAATATTTTTATCAGAAACTTTAAAACTGAAAGAGTAGTTTCTTGGATACTCTTTACCCAATTCTACAGGGTAACTTAGACTGGGTTGAAAGTTTCTCTCTAAATCCTTTGCTAAAACAATTCTTTCGTCATTCGTAGTTATTTCTACATCCACAAATTGGGCTCCGGGGTATGTACTCTCGATGATGAATGTTTGAGTAATCGGATTATTGGCGCTCTTGGAAAAATTGATCTCTCTTTGCACAAAGTTAACTGAAACTGAGTCAACACATCCTGCTGTTAAAACGATTATAATAAAGAATAACAATATTTCTATGTTTTTCCTTAGAGGTTTTAGGTTTTGTCTTTCAATCACCATATTTTCGCCTTTTAACAGCTTAACTCTACAGTTACTTATCAAGTTCACAAGGGAGTGAAATATCATCGGCATAACCCTTTACCTCCTTGCACATAGTGCATTTAACAAATGGCTCCATCGAATAAGGCCTCACTTCGCCGGATTGAATCAAAAACATTTCGTATGTCCTGGGCCTCCTTCGGTCCTGGATACCAGAAACCATGTCTAGGAGCCTGGTCACCGAAAGGGACGCAACAACACCGTTAAAAGACACCACGGCAGGGGCATGATGCCCTTTCTCACCTTCCCCCAACATGGTAACATATGAACCCCGGGGAAGGGTAGGATTTCTATTGGATTCCCTGTCTATTGCCTCTCCGGTTATGATTCCCATGCATTCTAGGCATGGGCCATCTGGCTGTATCAACATAACACGGCCAGCGGCGGCATGGATTTTCCCATGATCGAACTGGATATCTACTCCCATGTCGATGAGAGGGATAAGGTACTGAAAAGACAATCTGTTCAAGACTACCCTACTCCTTACATTGTCAGTGCAACAGAAAATAACGTCCGCTTCCCTGAGTTTCATGGCTACGGAATTGAACTCTATAGGGCTCATTATTGCATCCACAAGTACACTGGGATTCGTTGCATCAGCATACCTCTTCATGATCTCCACCTTAGGAACTTCTTGTTTCACATCCTCAGGCTTGGATGCCAGAACTCTGGAGCGATTAGATTTCTCCAAAACTTCATCATCAATTGCTATAATCTTTCCAACACCAAGATGGACCATCTGGACAAAGACTTGCGACCCAACTCCCCCGGTTCCTACAACGCCAATAGTAATCTTTTCAAGGATTTTCTGAGCTCTTGGGCTGATGACAAGAATCTGCCTATGGTATGCCTCCCTTTCGCTAACATCCCCTCCATTCATTTCAACCTTGCTATTAGTGGTATTAAATATTTTAATTCTCTCCCCGATCACCCTGATGATGTCAATAGAATCACTATTTTCCTTTTCGCTAAGCCACATCCTTCCAGCAATACTATCCTGCCCAAATACGAGAAATCCATGAGGTCTCCCTGGTATTCTAGCTTTCAATTTTGGAACAAGAATTTCCTCACCCTCGTCATCGACGCTGGAGAATCCAACAGAATGACCGCTGAAGGGGTGACTATGGGTAAGAATGAAAGAAGCGTTTTCATACCGGCACCTTTTTATTAGCGGTGCCATGAACTCCGGGTCAACCTGCAAGAAGAGCCCTCCTTTGGTTTGATATCCTGAAGTCGGCACAGGGATAACTTCCCGAACAGTTAATACCGTGCGCTGATCCATCCTCGAAACTCCAGCTAGGAGCAGTGCAGCTTCTTCCCTATTCCCCCCACTTAAAAGGTGTTCTTTTAACTTTCTATAATCCATGAATGAGAACCTTAGCTCATTTACGCTCATCGCACCACCCTTATTGCCTTTCGTTAAAACGTAAGATAGCAAATTTTACGAACTTCCACAGCGTCTCACGGGATAGATCCCACTGGCTGGGATTCCAACAGTAGCCTTTCCATTTTTTGCCTTCTATTTCTGCCTCGCTTGATCCACCTGGCGGATTGCCATTCTCTTTGAGTTTCACATCGGGGGGGGTAAAGAATCCTGGTCTTGAGTTCGGATAATCGGGCTGCAATACGATAAGCAAGGATATCGTTGGAGGCTCCCACCACTTAGGCAAAGGCATGTTGGGAATCTCTAGGTGGACACCGCCGTTGGATTGCATTCTAATAACTGTGCCTGGGTATTCTTCTTTGATTTGCTCTATCTCCTCTTTAACTCGTGGGAGCAAATTTTTCATCCTACAGTACCGGGGGGTAAATCGTAGAAATGGTCCCCATTTTTAAGCTCAATTTCTGCAGCATCGTTTGGGATGAGCTTGTCAGGTTCGTTCTTACTCTTCACATCTAGGAAGAGCTTGTTCCCAGATGGGACACCAAAGGTTTGGTAGAGGTCAGCTCCGGTTGTTTTGGATTCTGGGAGCACAAATTTTTCGTTATTGAAGTGGACCACAACTCCCTCCTTCTTCTTGGGTTCTGATTCTTTTTCTTGGTTCATGCGAGTATAGTAGAACGCCGAAATATTTAAATGTTGTCAAATCAACTAAAAGTTTAGGCGGCTAAAATAAACATATAGAAGTTGTTTATTAGAAACAACTGAAGGTTGATTAAAAATGAAACAACTTGAAGAAGTTCTCAAACGCTTGGAATGGAATAGCTACGAGATAAAAGCCTACTGCGCATTGGTGGAGCACGGAGCATCCAAGGTAAAAGATCTTGCCTTCAGGTCAAAAGTCCCAGAAGGAAAAATATACACTATAATGTCGCAGCTTGAGAAAAGAGGGGCAGTAATAAAAGCAGGGAGCAGACCCCGAAAATACGATGCACAAAATCCCAGATACATACTTGAGCAAGAGCAGAAACTACTGGAAAAAGCCTGTGGAAAGGCATTGACAAGGGCAGAACAGGCTTGGGAAATTAGGAACGAAAAGATTGAAGAAAACGAGAAGGCATGGCAAGTTACAGGGATAAGCGGGATAGTTGGCGAGATCCGCAGGTTACTTGAAGCCAATCATACTTCGGTTCTAATGTCCCTTTCAAATCTAGAATGGGTCAGCTCCAAAGATATTGGGAGGATTAAAGAATACCTTGGTACGGGTAGAGTAATTAAAATTGTGATTTTGAATGGTTCAGGTACAAGCAAGCTCTATCGAATGGTAGATGCTGGAATTAATATCCAGACCTCGAAGGATCACTCGATGAACTTTTGTGTATTTGACCATAAGATAGTTATATGGATTTCTGGCAATTACGAAGTAGCCTCAGTGATTGTGGACGAAAAAATGGCCATTCTGCTCGAAAGGGAATTTGAGAAGACCTTTAAAAAAGGATCAAAACCGGGAGGTGATAGGATTGCTTCTTAGACAGGTAGTTCCTCTACTTCTGTTATATGCTGATAAGGGTAGATATATCTCCGGCAGAACAAGATTTCAAAAGATGATTTTTTTAGCACAGAAGGAGGGAACGGATGTTGAGGAATGGTATAGCTTCTTTCCCTATGATTTCGGTCCATATTCTGCTGAACTACAAAACGATCTAGACGTTCTCGCAGGGGAAGAACTCATAACAGAAAGTCCTGAGCATTATGGGGAAAAGATTGGATACCAGTACTTCTTAACTAAGAAAGGAGAAAATTTAATTAAAAAGGTTTTAAGCAACGCTAAGTATCGTAATTCTTTCATACGTACTTTAGAAGCTCTAATTACCATAAAAACTAGATATCGTTTTTTTTCCTTGGAGATGATTATAAACGAGGTATACCGAAAGTACCCTGAGTATGCAACTTTTAGTAGACTTAGTGATTAGCTAGCCTATACCTCCCTTTGTCCTCCTTATTCGCAACATCGCAGAGGTGAGGATGGGTCTACCAAAAAATCAAAGAATAAAGAATCTTGTGTTCAAATGTATATTTGAGCAGAAGTTTCTATCCAAAGTAATATACTTAAAAATAAAAGAAAAAACAGGGAAATTTTGTGAATGGATAGTCTTAATAATTAATGGCTATTTAAAGGAGGAGCTACTCCCTACTTCACAACGGATAGAAACCTTGTAGACGTGGTACACTCCAAAAGTTAGATGTATTCAGTAGCGCCTCCATGAATGTAGCGTTGAAGTTAGACAGTGATCACTTCAAAGGGAAGGGCACTGCCCCTTTTAGAGGTGACATTCAGTTTCTCGAAACCGATGACCCTGTTTTTCTTATCCTTTTTTAAGATGATCTCTTCACATATGAATTCCTTCGCTGGGTCATCGAACCAAACATCCAGTGTATTTGTCTCCTTGCTGAAGACTATCTTTATTTTTTCCATAGGACTTCACCTTCTTTTACTCTATCCGTGATGTATGTGGTTATAACAAATCCTTCTTTTTTTGTTTACGACCATGTACTATAGGGGTTTTCGGGAGAAAAGGATTTTATATTCTAACCCTTATGCAATAATTGATAGAATGGTTCAGCTAAAGTTGGCACCAGTTGAGACGAAGAACCTGTTTTCACGCCATTACCTAGATGATAAACTGAGGACCCTGCGAATTTGGAGCGAAGGACAGGAAGAGCTTGAGCGCGTCTTCAGGGAAATTAAAGAGCTTTACGATAGAGAGAAATCCCTTTTTCATCGCTATGAGGAAGCACAATTAGAGGAGAACTTTATCAGACCAGTTCTGCGTAAATTAGGCCATATTTACGAGGTACAGCAGACTAGCTATAAGGGTGGCCTGACCCCTGACTATGCTTTTTTCAAGGATGATGAGTCGCGGAGAGAGGCCCTGAAAAGTAAAGGGAAGAAAGAATTCTACCACAGCGCAATAGCGGTCGCAGACGCGAAGAAATGTGGCACTCCACTTGATAAGAAGTCAAGTGGTAAAGCAAAGTACGTCTATGATAACCCGAGCTATCAGATCGATACTTATCTTCGCGATACTGATACTAAATGGGCGATTTTAACCGATGGCAAGTTTTGGAGGCTTTATAATCAAAAGACCAGCTACCGTCTCGATAGCTACTATGAAGTCGACTTAGCTGATATCCTCGAAAAGGGGTCTAAACAAAATTTCAAGTATTTCTACTTATTCTTCCGCAAGGAGGCCTTCCTCAGAGACGGGAGCGGGATGAATTTTCTGGAGACGGTCTACGCCGAGGGCGTGAGCTATGCGAAGAAGGTAGGCGAGGACCTAGAGAAAAACGTCTACAAGGCTTTGAAGATCCTTGCCCAAGGGTTCTTAAACGGGCCTAACAACAATTTAACTCCGAACTTGGATACCATCGAGAAAATTCATGATAACCTCCTTATATTCCTATATCGACTGCTTTTCATCCTCTATGCTGACAGCAGAGGTACGCTGAGCGGCCTGCATAAGATTGGTTATGAGTACTATGATATTAACAGGATAAAGGCTCAGGCCCTCGCACGGAAGCAAGAAGGTACGCTCTCAGAGCACTCCTCCGAGTTTTGGGACAGACTGAGTACCATCTTCCAGCTCATCGACGAGGGAAGCGAGGCCAGGGGAATACCCAAAGAGG
This sequence comes from Hydrothermarchaeales archaeon (SeqCode), assembly GCA_036444275.1. Lineage (GTDB taxonomy): Archaea > Hydrothermarchaeota > Hydrothermarchaeia > Hydrothermarchaeales > JAZGAD01 > JAZGAD01. The sequence continues at coordinate 20,051 of JAZGAD010000012.1, read as the reverse complement.
ATTTGTTTGTCCCGCCTTATAACGGCGGTCTCTTCCACGCAAAGGAGCACACCTTCCTCGTTGAGAAGAAAGTCGGGGACACGTATGTTGCAGACGTACTAGAACTGCTCACAATTCCACCCGATGAGGACGTTATTGCCTTCATAGACTACTCAACACTCGAAATCCGCCATTTGGGCTCTATCTACGAGGGCTTGCTTGAATACAAGCTCCACGTTGCCGATAAGAACCTTGTGACAGTCAAGCATAAGGGTAAGGAAGTCTGGATTCCTGAGGAGGAGGCAGAGGGAAAAAATATTATTGATACATCCAAGGCCGGTGAACTCTATATCGTAACTGATAAGGGTGAGCGCAAAGCAACGGGGAGCTATTACACTCCTGACTACATCGTCAACTACATTGTAGAGAACACGTTGGATCCAGTTGTCAAGGAAAAGCTCAAAGGAACGAAGACTGATGATGAGAAGATCGAGCGTATCCTCTCTATTAAAGTTCTTGATCCCGCTATGGGTAGTGGTCACTTCCTCGTTGAAGCCACAGAGTTCCTCGCCAAGAAAATAGTGCCTTACGTCAAACCAGAGCAACTCAGCGATGAGAAGGAAATCGACTGGGCCAAGCGCGAGGTGGTGAAGCATTGCATCTACGGCGTAGATTTGAATCCCCTAGCTACTGAACTAGCGAAGCTGTCTCTATGGCTAAGCACCCTCGAGGCCTCTCGACCTCTTTCCTTTTTGGACCACCACCTCAAGGTAGGCAACTCTCTGATAGGGGCGGACATCCACAAATTAGACAAACATCCCAGCGAGCTAAAGGCAGGGGAGACGCGTTCTCAGTTAGCTCTCTCTAGTTTCATGCGGGCCTCTATTCGGGAGAGCATCGACAAGTTGTTGAATATGTACACTTGGATAATGGAACGGGCTGAGGAGAAAATCGAGGACATAAAATACAAGGAGCAGGTTTTCGAGGAATTGATGAGGCAACCCTTACGAAAGCGCTTCATTGAACTTGCAAATATACATACTTCCTACCATTTCGGCAACAAATATTCAAAGAGCGAGTATGAGGAAGCTTTAAGAGCTTTTCAGAAAGGCGAGGAAGCATGGAAGCAAGTAAAGGAGAAAGAATATTTCAAACGTGCCACAGAAATTGCTAAGAAGAAAAACTTTTTTCACTGGAAGCTAGAGTTCCCGGATATATTCTTCGAACCCGGAAAAGACAAGGAAAATCCAGGATTTGATGTGGTGGTTGGGAATCCACCGTATATCCCGACTGAGGATATCTCTGATGAAGATAGTCAATTCTACATTCAAAATTTGGAAGTTGCCTATAGAAAGTACGATACATCTATTCTTTTCATTAGTGAAGGCCTTAAAATTACTCGAAATGGAAGAAGTCTTGGAATGATTGTACCTATCGCATGGCAAACTGGTGAAAATTATAGCAAGTTCCGTAAAATAATATTCTCAAATAAAGCCTTTCTCTCCAAAATTATTAATTTACCATTTGATGTATTCCCAGACGCTTATATTGATAATTGTATAGCACTATTTGTAAAATCTAATACACTGCCTCCAGAAGACTTTCGTTTCTTGGCAAAGCACTATGATAAAAGAGCAAAAATTCAAGATATTAAGAATGAATTATTTGATGCTAACTTAATTCCTTTCTCTTATGTTTCGACTAACTCAGATTATAAAGTATACACTAGTGTCACTAATTATGAATTTTTGGAAAAGACTCAATCGAAATTCATTATCCGTTTAGGTTCGATCACTAAATCGACCCAAGGAATTGTCGAATCTTTCTATAGCTATGATAATGAAAAGAAATCAGATGATTATCTACCTTATGTATTAGGCCAAGTTTACAGATATCGATTTATAACCGAATCAAAGAGATACATCGATTTTAGTTCAGCTAGAAATTTGTGGGAGTATTATACTAAACCAAGGATTCTTATTAGGAGAATAGTGAGTAGAGCCAATCGGTTGATGGCAACGTTCGTAACTGATACATTTGTGTCAAAAAAAGATGTTAACCCCTTTGTAATTACCACCAAGGAATATTCACCTTACTATCTCCTTGCCAATCTTAATAGCAACTTTCATTCTTTTATGTACATTAATTTCTCTACATTAGCAACAAAAGATGATTTTAGGCAGACCACAATTACAGAATTGAGAAAACTTCCAATTCGCCGCATCTCCTTTGCAACTCCACAGGAAGAACGCTCAAAACTCGCCCAGGAACTTACGTTTATATATTCTAAAGGCGATTTTGGGACCCTTTTAAGCAAGACCGAAGAATATCTCCCAAAAGACAAAGAGGGCAACTTCATTGCTGAGAAGGAAAAGTCCGACGTCATCCATGACTTCCTCGCTTTTCTTGCGGAGCAAATGATAGAGGACACTAAACAAAAAAACAGTGAAATCAAAGGCTTCATTGGTTGGTTGGAGAGGGAGATTAGTACGAAGGTTGAAGATCTGTCGAACAAGACTGCGATAAAGGAATATTATACTAACTCATTTGAAAATTTACTCCAAGTTCTGAAGAAGAACAAAAATAAGCTTGCTGTAGACCCAAGCCCCAGGGAGTTACAAGAAAAGTTGAAAGGTGAGTTTGAAATGAGCATTGCGAAGCTCAACCCGCTCATAGAGAAGATTAAGCGTACAGATGAGCTGATTGATCAAATTGTTTACAAGCTCTACGGGCTCACCGAAGATGAGATAAAAATCGTCGAAGCTTCGTTTGCCCCCGCGAGAAAAGGTAAGAAAGAAACTAAGGAGTAATGGTCACTCCTCTCTTCCTCAACATCTCTACGATCTCATCATTGGTTTCTCTATCACTGAGCTTCCGCAGTTCCTTTACGGTGTCTCCTTTTTTGGGCGTTACCAAAACCAAGAAACGGGCATATTCCAATGGACTCAGCTCCCTTTTAGCTATGTCAATTATCTTCTCCAGGACCTTTACATCCTCAGCTTCTATGACACGGGATCGATAAGTTCTATCTCTTCGATTTTTTTAAGGGCCTTATCATGGGTTATCAGCTTCGTAACATCGTTTCTCTTCATGCTCGCAATTATACTCGCGTCCCTCACACCGATTCCGAGGTGATAATACCGCTGGAAGACCCCAAGGGATATGTTCACGAGGCCTTGATCCAGTACATCTAGTTTGAAGGGATAATTTAAGAAGATGTCCAGTTTCTCCCCGCCCATAATCGGGCCAAGTCTTTTTATGAGATAATGGATGAGCTCCATTTGAATCACTGTGCTCATGAGGATCTCGTTGTTCCCGATGGCATCTCTCACCGGCTTTTTAACCTTTTTATGCTCTGGAGTATTGCTGTCGAAAAAATATGCCCAGATATTGGAATCAATCATGAGCATGGAAAGCGCCCCATATCCTCGTTAACGCCAAGGGATCGAGCTTTTCAGCTTGGTTCTTCTCGGTAATGCATCCTTCTAGGCTTTGGACGAAGACTTCCTTTGAAACTACAGGTCTGATGAGAACTCCTTTCCCGGCCTTTTCTAAGTTCACTTCTTTCCCAGGATAAAGCCCCATCTCTTCTCTAATGTAGCCCGGTAAGGTCACCCTACCCCGCTCGTCAATCCTAGTTTTTCCCATTTTTATTCCCATACCCATACATAAACCTACCAACGTAAAAGTTTTTGAATAACGACTTTATTATCAGGAGGAACACATTTGTGGTTTCAAATAACTTGCATGTAGGCTAGATCAGTCCCTTCTCCGTCATGCTGAAGAACGTCTATCGCCGATGGAGGGAATCCGATAAGATACAAGAATTCAGCGAATCCCGGGAATACTTCACTTCTATACCGCTATCTTCGCAAACGCCTTCAAGAACTTCTTCGCTTTCATGAGGGCGTCGCTCGCGTCTGTATCGCTATAGTCTGCCTTTTCCAATCCATAGAGTGCTTCGTGCCTTGCAACGCGATAAGTATCCAGCCAGTGGACATAGCTCTGTTCGAGCTTCCCTTTCTTGACATAATTCTCAGAGAGATATTGGATAACGCAGTAGTGGCTTTTTTCAAATACCCCATCTCTGAAGAGGACTGCCCTTGCGCACTGGAACATCGCCGTGTATGCCTTCAACACCACTTCTTTGTAAAAGCTGTGCTCTAGCAGTCTTTCTGCGTCTTTGATATCCTCTCCCGCAATTTCTAGTGCCTTTTGGCTTTTTAGTCTGTCCGGCCTTCTCCTCTTTAGAAGCCTTTTCTCGAAACATCCATCCAAGTTCATTCTACAACCGGCCTCGTCCCGTATAGAACTATTCCCTCTGTTATGACATCGAGATACAAACCCCTGTTTTTCTTGGCTTCTTCGCTCCACTGCGCCGGAGTTAAGTTCAAGACCGCTACTTCTCTCCCAAGGTGCTGTGAAAGTTCCATATCTATCGCCCTTTTTGATTGAGATATCACAAGAAAATCGACATCGCTTTTTTCATCATCTTCTCCCTTTGCTAAGCTACCGTAAAGCACGAGGGAGCTCATCGTAGGGAGCATTTCTTTAATAAATTTTACAGTCTCCTTTTTCTCAAACCATGCAAGGTTATATGCAATTTTGAGATGCCTAAACCCTGGGCTTTCTATATTCGCTGAATACAAAATCTGGTTTTTTATCTTCTCCTTAACCAGCAACTTTTCCTTTGTCAATAAATCTAAAGATCGCTTAACAGTCATTGGACTCATTTTCAGTAGCCTTGCCGTCTCCCGCAGATAGTATCTCTCATAGGGATTCTTCATAAACAGCAGAAGGACCCGCATGCGTGTAATTTTTTGATACAACTGTATCATATTTTGTGCATCTGTATCAGAGGATATAAGCTTTGCGCTCTCAGAGATTGACCACATAAGTGCACCCTATATCAATCCCTTTTCCTTCATGCTGAAGAACTTCCCATCACCAATCACGACGTGGTCCCTTACCTCGACACCGAGCATCTTCCCGGATTCTATCACCTTTTTAGTAACCTCCACGTCGCCATCGCTCGGATCAGGATCGCCAGATGGATGATTATGTGCTATTATAACGGAATCAGCATTCTTAGCCAGTGCAACCCTGAAGATTCCCCTAGGATCCATGATGCTGAGGTTGAGGGAGCCCACAGAAACTACAACCTCTACGTTGTCTATGATGCCGCACCTCGTATCTAAGCAGAGAAGAGTAAGCTGCTCCTTATCCAGATCCTTCATCTTGGGCATAAGGAATTCAGCCACATCCTTAGGCGTGGAGATCTCGAACCTATCGGTGTTGGGATAGTCGAGGCGCTTTGCCAACTCCAGTACCGCCTTCAGTTGAACCGCCTTGGCGAAGCCCATGCCTGGTATTCTGGAGAGCTCGTTGACATCTGCAGAAAGTAATGCCTTGAGATTTGCATATTTACGCTGCAGCCTATTCGCTACGTCAAGTGCTGTCTCGCCGCGCCTCCCAACTCTGATAAGTATAGCAAGCAACTCCGAGGTAGACAAAGCAGCGCCGCCATGCCTGGCAAGCCTCTCCCTAGGCCTCTCGCCCCTCGGCATGTCCTTTATCCGGGTCCTATCCATGCCATCCTTAGGGCTATACGTCCGCCCATACCATGGCTTTCTCCAACCCTCGTGCTCCCCCATAACAAGAACTTTTAGGGTAGGGTATAAAAAACCAGCGAATTCCGGATTAAATTGTGTGCCGTGATCACTCATGAGTTCTTTCGTAGAGACATATTCCTCAATGTACTCCCCTGCGACATTAGCGATTACAAGAATTCTACTAGAGGGTAAAGAATATTTATATTGGTAAAGATAAATTTTCGAGGTAAAGAAATGGAAGTTAGCAGGCTGTCCTCAAAGTTTCAGATAACCCTGCCCAAGAGGGTAAGGGAGGAATTAGGGGCGAATGAAGGAGACAGGATAGTTTTCGTAAAGGACAATGATAGATGGGTGCTAGTCAGACTGCCGAGTGACCCCGTTAAGGCATTAAAGCACCTCGGGAGAAAAGCGAAACTCAGTGGTACTGCGAGGGAAGTGCACAGGGAGATGGAAGTGTGGGAAGGATAGGCATAGACGCAAACGTCTTTTTGTGCGTCCTCCTTCCGGAATCCACTAAAACCGATGCGGAGAACGTAAGCGGGTCCGAGAGAATTCTGAGATCCATAGGCTCAAGGAATGCAGGGATTACGAGCTCCATAGCACTGGCTGAGGTGGCATGGGCATTTCTGAGGGAGGGAAAGGACGGAGTCGAGCTCGAGGCAGCGAGGCACGTCATTGAGACCATGAGTGGTTTGAAAATCGTGAGCGTGGAGAACAGCATCGCATGGGAGGCCGGAAAGCTCAGGCGGAGGTATTACACTAAAAAGTCCCAGCTCTCTTACCAGGATGCAATATACCTAATCACTTGCATTAAAAGGGTTGACGCATTTTATACTACTGACGCCCACCTCTTGAAGATAAAGGGAGATGTACCGATCATAGAAGCCAAGATGTTTGAGTGAATTCAGATGTGGTCTCGCTTGATAACGAAAGACACTATGCCTAAAAACTGACTATGATCTCTTTAACGTGGCACGTTGGCACAATATTCCTCTTTTTCTCCAACCGCTCAACCACATTGTAATCGCTCAGCAACTTGAGGTCCCCATATACATTCTTGTAGTCCCTTCCCAATCGTTTGGACAACTCCTTTATGGATCTAGGATGCTTTCTCTTTAGGTACTCCAAAAGCTCTATCCGCTTCGGAGTCAAGACCGTTAAAACTCCAGCCTCCTCAACCCTTATGCTCTCCTCGTATTCTTTTCCTTCCCTAACAGCCTTCCATACCTCGTAGTCGTCAACTGCCTCAGGGGACTCACATCCTTTTTTCACCATATCCCCCAGCTTCTCGAAGGAACCATACTTGTTCTCCAAGTGGCTTATTACCTCTTCCTTCTTCAGGGATTTCTTAATCTCGATTATCACGCCAAACACCTCTTCGTCCATAATGTTTTATGAGGTCCTTTATCTCGTCTAAGTTTCTCTCTTTATCCACGATTTTATGCACATACTTTCCAGAGCTGTCATTAAGACCTTCATACACCCCACTTAGTATGGTGTGATATACCATATATAAGATTATTTGAAAAAAATAATACCCTGCCCGTATCCATGAATTCTTGAGAAAGTATAGGATATAAGAAATCAACGAATTCCGGATTAAATCTTTACTATGTCTCAAAATTGACTAGTACCCTAGAGTAAGGTATATAAGAGCACTAAAGCCACGGATGTAGCACCTCCAATCAAAAATGTTAACCCAATATATATACCTCTCCCGGACAAGTTCATAATTAGAGAAGATGGACGGTCTAACGATATCCCCGGAACTCTACCTCAAGTGCATAGAGCACTGCCCAGCGGACTTCTGGTCAGACAAAGACAATGGAAACATCTATATCCACTGCCGCAAATTAGAGACCGAGCGCTGTGGCAAAATGCGGATAAGCGACCATACCGTAATACCTGCAAACGGCCACAACGGAAAACACGCCAAGAAAGAGTAATGCTTTTTGATCCGAACCTGACCATTTTGCTCTTCTAGTTTTTTTAGCAACTTCTATAATATCAGCATTATTTTCGGTATGATATCACAATTTCTTCTCTGCGCTCACGCTTCACGTTGAAAAGAGCTGTATCGTGCTTCTAGATGTAGCCTGATATCTTTTCTACCTTTTCTCGTTCCTCTTTCCCAAACAAGCCAGAGGTATCGATCTCTATTCCCAATACGAGGCTGAGTTTCTCCAGCACTGCCGTCGCTGCAGCTGGGTCAGGATTCGTAGGCCTATCGAAATCAGGAACAGTCTCCCCGAACAATGCTATGCCTTCAATTCCTTCCCGCATGCCAACACCTAAGACGAGGGCTGAAAAGCCGAGGAAGGGACCTATGTACTCACTCCCGAGTCCAAGCTTTTCCATTTCCTTTACGATCTTTGGAGTGGTCGCGCAAAAGGATACCCCCCTAGGTTTCTCTGACAGCGGCTTATCTTGAGCTCTATGCACATAGCCGCCTAAGACGATGATCCTCTTCACATCCAGCTCTTTATACAGATCTATAACTGTGCGTGCGACTTTATACTGCCCGCTGAACTCTGCCTGGTAGCCCTTGGTGATAACGAGTTTCTTGCCCTGATAAAATTCTATTTTAGGTGCATCCACCATGCCTTTCTGCACCTTGATTCCAGCCTCGCCTGTAGCCCCTGCGTATGGTACGCCGTGATATAGCACCGGAAAGCTGGAGGAGTGCAGCTCTGCAAAGAGCTCTGGCTTCCACCTTTCGATTAGATAATCTATCGCTACTGAACCAACTGATCTCAAGCCCTGAGAGCCTGCAATAGCCGTGGCACCCCTAAGCTTGGGCTTTTTAAGGTATATTATCTCGTCTGTATCCATTTTCATATTCCAAAGTTTTCTCCTATTTTAGTACGAATTCAAAGACCACTGTTCCTCCATCATTATAAGGCTTCCCTGGGTCGACGCACTGGATATAGGCCTTGTCCCTTGCTCTTGGATTGCAATTACAAGTACTTTTCGAACCTTTTCTTTAGCGCCTCTAATTCTTTGACGATTCCCATCTCCACGCATATCCTTTCCAAGTATTCCAAGTCCAGTTTTGGAAGCTGCCTCGCATATATCCCCTCGGCATCCTTTACATCTTGCTCGCTACCGAAAACGAGCTTGTTTGCTATGATATCCTCAGGAGCCGCGATGTAACATTTCAAGGTCTTAATCTTCACCTCTCTTTTTGTCTCCAAAGTCCTACGTTCCCTATTGCTGTATACGCCCTTGGCATCCACATGATATTCTGAGTGTTTGTCGAAAATTGTAAAATGACTCCTCTCCTTCAAGGAGTCCAATATCGAATCCATGGTGGCAGAGAAGCCATGGCCGGACAATACGTCAACAAATCTCTCGATCTTGTCCTTATCCAGGGAGATTATGACATCCACATCCCTCGTGGTCCTTACATTCCCCCAACTTGCGACAGCAATACCACCGACTATGACGTAATCCATCTTTAGTTCGTCCAAAGCCAAAACGAACTCCCTCAAAGCCTCATCCAGAGACCTCATCTCGTAGCCCTACTCATCTTCTCTGCGAAGTTCAATAGATCAAACATCATCTCCAAGGTTTCCTCAGGAGTCTTATCCCTAAGACGAATTGCATCCCTTACCCACTCCCGCTCCCGTGTCTCTCTTACCTTCTTTCTAAAGGCCTTCAGGTCCAATTCGTCCATGTTATCTAGAGTAATTAGAGTACTATTAAAAATTGTCCTAGTAGCTGAAAACTATTTTAGTAGGGCTCAGCAAGCTCCAAATAAATGTGGTGAGCTGCTATAGCACCCTGGGCGATTGCCACTTCGATCAACTCCAAGCTCCCGGACCCAGAAGTGATGTCTCCCACCGCAAAAAGCCCTTCGATATTAGTATGCTGCTGTGGATCTACAACTATCCTGTCATCAGCATCTACGTTCAGTCCTAATTTAGCGAAGATATCAGTATTCGGAACCAAACCAGTGGCAAGCACTACCTCATCGACCTTCATCTCCTTTTCCTCGCCATTATTGTTCAGCAAGAGCACGCCTTCCATCTTCTCGAAGCCCTTGATTTCTTTGAGCTCGGTGTTCAAGAGAACCTCTACATTGCTCTTCTTCAGGGCTTCTACGTTCTTCTTATGCGTCCTGAATTTATCTCGCCTGTGAACTAAGGTAACGGTTGCAATGTCCGCGAGTTGTAAAGCGCATTCAACGGCAGCATCTCCACCTCCCACGACCAGCACCTTTTTGCTCTTGAACTTCCCGGGATCTTTTATGTAATATGAGACCCCACGCCCAACAAATTGCTCTTCCCCTGGAACTCCGAGTTCTCTGGGACGCATGCCCGTAGCAAGGACGACTGCCCTGCCAGTATATTCACCGTCTTCGGTCTTCACGACCTTTTCAGTAGTTATCTCCAATACCCTTTCCCTTAGTATTTCAACATCGTATTCCTCTGCCTGTGAGATAAGTCTAGCAGCAAGCTCCTCAGCCTTAATCCCCTCAGGAAAACCAAGATAGTTAGTCACCATCTTTTCAGGGAAAAGCGTAACCAATAGTCCACCTAATGCTCCACCGTCAAAAAGGGCTACGCTCAATCCCCTTTCGGCGCAGAAGATTGCTGTAGCCAAGCCACCTGGCCCCCCACCAACGACTAGTACGTCGTAGCCGCGCATATCCACCGGGTCCTATTCTTTTTTAGAGGACTCTACGCAGTGCGGACAGCAAAAGTAGTGCTCCTCTCCCTTTACCTCCCGCTTGTAGACGAGCACACATGCCTCAGGAGCAATCTTTGTTCCACACACCTTGCAGAATATTTCGCCTTCCATAGTATCTTACCTATTTCTCTTTCTTCGCCCTATAATCCTTTATGGCTGCATGCAGACCCTCAGCAGCAAGGTTGGAGCAGTGCATCTTAATGGGCGGCAACCCATCTAGAGCTTTGGCAACCTCCTTCTTGGTTAGCTTCAGGGCCTCATCCAGCTTCATACCCTTCGCGAGTTCGGTGAGCACGCTACTCGTGGCTATCGCTGCACCACAGCCCAAAGTCTGGAACTTGACGTCCTCCAACTTCTCGTCCTTCACCTTGATGTATATGTACATAACATCGCCGCATGCCGGATTGCCAACCTTCCCAATGCCATCGGCATCCTTGATCTCACCCATGTTGCGAGGATTACGGAAGTGCTCCAGTACCTTCTCGCTATACATAGCGTATCAAACCTCACGTTGACTTAAATATTGTATCATGATTTCAGCTCAGGTGGCGTGAACGGGGACATAGCACGAAGCTTCTCCACCACACCTGGCAGTGTCTCTAGTACGTATTCTACGTCCTCGCTGGTGCTCCATCTCCCCAAAGTGAAAAGCAACGATCCATGTGCATCCTCGTGTGCTAGTCCTATCGCCCTGAGAACGTGACTCGGCTCCAATGTCTTGGAGGTGCAGGCAGAACCAGTAGAGACATAGATGCCGGCCATATCCAGGTGAAGGAGCATGCCCTCTCCCTCTACGTAGGAAAAGCGGAGGGCAGCATTATTGCACAGCCTATTCGTGGGGTGGCCGTTAAGGTAGGAATGCGGTATCCCCTCGAGGACGCCTTTTATCAAGTTATCCCTGAATTTGGAAAGCCTCCTGGCCTCATCCTTCATCTCCTTTTTAGCGATTTCCGCTGCTTTCCCGAAGCCCACTATGCCTCCTACATTCTCAGTGGCCGAGCGCAACCCACGCTCTTGACCTCCGCCGAGGATTATCGGATTGATTGCTACCCCCTTCCGGATATACAAGGCGCCTACGCCTCTAGGTCCATAGATGTCATTGGAAGACAGCGATAAGAGGTCTATATTATCCCTCTCCACGTCTATATCGACCTTACCTGCAGCAACCACGCCGTCTACATGCAGGTATATTCCCTTCTCACGGCATATGTCTCCCACATCTCTTATGGGCTCTATGGTGCCTATCTCGCCGTTGGCATACATCACGGAGACAAGGATCGTCTTATCTGTTATTGCCTCTCTGATCTTATCCACGTCCACCAAACCGTATTCATCCACGGGGATGTGAGTAGTCTCGAAGCCTCTCTTCTGAAGGAACTTTAAGGGATTTAAGACAGACATATGCTCTATTGTAGTAGTTATTATGTGGTTCCCCTTACCCTCGTTCCTATATACAGTGCCCAATAATGCAAGGTTGTTGCTCTCTGTACCGCTGGAGGTGAATATTATCTCCCTTTCGCTCGCACCTATGAGCTCGGCAACCTTTGCTCTCGCGTCTTTGATGACACCCTTGGCTTCTTGCCCTAGGCTGTGAACTGAAGAGGGATTCCCTATTCGCTCAGTAAAATAAGGTTGCATTGCTTCAGCAACACGAGGGTCAATGCTTGCACCGGCAGAGTAGTCCATATAGGCATTTCTCATAGCATCCCTCTTTCTTTACCTCCCCTCGCCCTTCCTTACCAAAAAGTATATCTCGCTCCCCTCCTTGTGCATACCCAAGAACTCGTGACCGGCTCGCTTAGCCCACCGTGGTATGTCCTCCTCGGAAGCAGGATCATCAGCGATAATCTCTAAGACGTCCCCAACCTCTAATTTATCTATCTCCTCCCTTGTGAGGAAGATGGGCTCAGGGCAATAGCGCCCAACGCAATCAAGAGTCCTATCAGGTGCAGGCTTCGTCATAGGATTCTATTCTCCATCACTGTTTCCTTTAAATTTAAAATTAACATATGTTAAGTTTTTCGATAATCGAGGGGGATTGAATTTGGAAAACAGGACCTCTTTGGTAGGGCACCGAACACCGCTGATTATGGGAAAAAGATAGTCTATTACCACGTATAATGTAAGAGAACTACCCAGGATATGGCAACCTAACTAATTGTAAAGACGCGTGCCGTCCTTTCATGATTAAACAATAGCCTTGAAAACTGGCGGCTAATATCAAATAAAAGTAGAGATTGCACGAAAAATTTAAATCTAATTAAAAACGATACAGTTCTATGATCGTTCAAGAAGCTATGACCAAGGACGTGGTGACCATTAATTCCACTGCATCTATTTCTGGCACTGCAACACTCATGGGTGAGAAACGAATTGGAGGTGTAGTTGTCGTCGAGGATGGAAAGCCTGTTGGTATATTAACCGAACGAGATATCCTAACGAAGGTCGTCGGAGTAGCCAAGGACGCTGCAAAGATGCAAGTTAAGGATGTAATGTCGTTCCCACTTAAAACAATAGACCCAAAAGAACGCTTAGAACGGGCTACACAAGCGATGACCGATGCGAAAATCCGGCGATTAGCTGTTATTGAAGATCAAAGGCTAGTCGGTATCGTGACTGCAGCTGATATAGTCAGGGTTTATCTCGATGCGGATAGAGTGATATGGGACTTGGCCATGAAGAATCTAGTCGAAGTTAAATCCAGAATGCCCCGTAAGTTAGTCTAGAATGTCGCATTAACCTAACGAAGCTTCGTTGCAGTCTGCCTCGCCTCGTCCTAACATGGGTATTTCTCCCTAGACCCTTCCCTGACCGCAACTTATATATTACCAAGCGGAACTAAAATCTCCTTAAAAAGAATGAAATCCACTGCTGGAGGCTGTCGTCAGTGCAAGTACCGCAATGGTTTAAGGACCTGAAAATCGGCACAAAAATTTACTCCCTTCTATTCGTGATTGGCTTCTTAACTACCATCATTGCAGCTTACAGTGTTTATACTCTGAGCGGAATCGGAGGAGACCTTCATCAGGTAACATCCAATCTACCAAGTGGAGGAAGCAGCACGCTACTGCAGCCTCTTTCAAACATTCAGAGTAGAGCTCTCGGTGCTAGAAAGATACTCATCCTGCTCTGGGTAGTAAGCATAATTGCGGCACTGTTAATAGCTAATTTTTTTGTAGGCTACATAAGCAAGGCAATAAACACGTTAGTCAAAGTAGCGGAGGAGATAAGCTCCTATAACTTAACGAGAAATGTAAGGGGCTGGACAAAGGACGAGATAGGCCATCTCTTTGGAACATTCGGCGATATGATCACAAAACAGAGAGACCTTGTCTCCAGTGTTAAAGATAGCTCCGAGAAGGTTTCAGGCTTTTCCCAAGAACTTGCTACAGCCACCGAGGAGATGAATGCCACTATGGAAGAGATGTCTTCCACTATGCAGAACATAGCTAAGGGCGCACAGGTGCAGTCGCAGCAGGTAGAAGCTGCTAATACCGAGATGACGAAGATATCAGACATGGTTCGCTCTATCGCTACTAGTGCCCAGGCGGCAGTGGATACTTCAACCAAGGCCGACAATGCTGCACAAGAGGGTGGTGAAGCAGCGGGGACCGCGATTAAAAAGATGGAGGAAATGAAGGAGGTAGTAGGTCATTCAGCAAAACTCGTGGCAGAACTCGGAGAAATGTCGAAGGAGATAGGCGAGATCGTGGATGTCATAACCAATATTGCCGATCAGACTAACTTGCTTGCTCTTAATGCTGCTATTGAGGCGGCTCGTGCCGGTGAGCATGGACGTGGTTTTGCTGTTGTTGCTGAGGAGGTTAAGAAGCTTGCCGACGGCTCTGCCAAGGCAGCTGAAAGGATCGCTGACATGATAGAGGACATTCAAAGCGAGACTAATAAAGCTGTTGAATCAATGGAAAAGGGTGCAATTGGCGTCGAAGAGGGAACCGAGGTAGCAAAACAATCTCTCCTAGCACTGGAGAATATCGTGTTCGCTGTAGGACAAACTACAAGAGAAGTAGAAAAGATTTCCAGTGCAACGGAAGAACAGATGGAAGCAGTACAAAGGTTAGCAGAGTCCCTTAGTGAAGTTGCAGCGGCTGCAGAGCAAGCTGCGGCCAGTACCCAAGAAGCATCGGCAGCTACCGAGGAGCAGACGGCAAGCATGCAAGAAGTGTCAGCCTCAGCCCAGATGCTGAGAGACCTAGCCACGGACCTGCATGAGATTGTGGAGAGATTTAAGATCGAAAAAGAAACGAAGAAAAAAGCACCTAAACCTGAGCATCCTAGCAAGAAAGCCAAGCAAAACTAGAAAACCCAAATGCTTGAAGTTTTTTAATTTAAGACCCTAATTTAATTTACCATTTTGTTTGACCCATCCTCCAGCTTCAGCTGATAGAAAGTTTTAATACTGCTTAGATTAAGGAGTGAGAGACGAAAGATGAGCGGTTTATACGTAATTGGTACGTCTGGGAGCGGCAAGACTGCTACCTGCCTTGGATTGGCGCAGAAGTTCCAGGAAGCCGGACTCAGGGTGTCCTATTTCAAGCCTATAGGGAATGTTGGCGATGCCAGGATAACGGAAGATGAGGACGCCAAGCTAATGAAGCACGTCCTGAAAATGAAGGCACCCTTAGAGAAGATAACCCTTTTCACCCTCGGCTTTGACTACCTGGAGAAATACGACAAAAATAAATCAAAGGAATACCTGAACGTTATCGCTGATGCATATCAAGAAGTCTCAGAGGGCTCTGACGTCGTGATAATAGAGGGTACAACTAATCCGCAAGCCATGCTAACCCTTAACCTAGCAACCGCCGATATAGCATCTAAGCTAGGAGTCAAGATGCTCATGGTGAGCACGATAAAGAACGACTTCCGCATGGATAACCTACTACTGCACAATGAATACCTGAGGTCTAGGGGCGTTAACCTCATAGGAACGATTATCAATTTCGTTCCGCCAAAGACTATAGAAAAGACCGAGACGCTTTATGCGCCTATCCTAGAAAAGAGGGGCTTCAGGATACTGGGCGTGGTTCCAGAGTCAATAGAACTCACGTCACCAACTGTGCAAGAGATCCACGACATCTTAGGGGGTGAGATACTCACGGGAGAGGATAGCATGCAGCTCTTGTTGAAGTCCTTCTTGATAGGAGCCATGACAGCTGAAAGCGCATTGAACTACTTCAAGACAACCCCGGAAAAGGCAGTTATAACAGGGGGCGACAGATCCGAGATAGCCCTGGCAGCGCTAGAGACAAGTACATCAGCCTTAATTCTGACAGGGGACCTTCATCCAGACCCAAGGGTGTTATCAAAGGCCAAAGAAAAGGGGGTGCCAACAATACTAGTGCCCTATGATACATATACCACTGTGGAGAAGCTTCATGATATATCCAGAAAGATAAAGCCGGATGACGAGAGGTCGAAGAGACTAACCAAGGAGCTAGTGAACGATTACTGCGATTGGGAGGAGATTATAAAAGAGCTTGAGAAGCAGTGAAGTATTCTACAATGAGTACTACCTATCGTACGGCACATAACCCCCGATATTTCAAAAATTTTAAATCTGGAGGAATGCATATTGCAGTAAGGAGGTTATAGATAGTGACGAAAGTAGCCATTAATGGATTTGGGAGGATAGGGAGGAATATACTTAGAGCTTCTCTCTCTGACAAGGAATTCAATGATAGATTCGAATTCATAGCCGTCAATGACCTTACGGACTCAGCTAGCCTAGCGCACCTGCTGAAGTATGACTCAGTGCACGGCGTCCTAGAGTCAGATGTAAAAGCAAAGGCCGACTCTATAATTGTGAATGGTAGAGAGATAAAGGTGCTCTCAGAGCGAGACCCATCTAAGCTCCCCTGGAGAGAACTTGGAGTGGATGTGGTCATTGAGTCGACAGGATTCTTTAGAAGTAGGGAAGGTGCTTCCAAGCACCTGGAAGCTGGAGCTAAGAAGGTCATCATCTCAGCCCCAGCGAAGGACCCGGATATAACCATTGTTATGGGTGTCAACCATGATGAGTACAATCCTAAGCACATGATAATATCCAATGCCTCTTGTACTACAAACTGCCTCGCTCCAGTGGTAAAGGTGCTGAATGATAGTTTCGGGTTAGAGAGAGGCTTTCTCACAACGTGCCACGCATATACCAATGACCAGCGCATCCTTGACCTGCCTCACGAGGATCTGAGGAGGGCTAGGGCAGCTGCGGTCTCCATAATACCTACCACCACGGGAGCGGCAAAGGCGATAGGCATTGTTCTTCCTGAATTACAAGGCAAGCTTGATGGTATGTCTCTGCGCGTACCGGTGCCAGACGGCTCCATAAACGACTTGGTAGTGGAGCTGGGAGAAGAGGTTACTAGGGAGGAGATAAATCAGGCGTTCAAAAAGGCCGCTGAAGGTGATCTGCAAGGCATCCTGGAGTATACTGAAGAACCCATAGTATCGACTGATATAGTGGGCAATCCTCATTCCAGCATCGTCGACGGGCTCAGCACCAACGTCATAGGGGCTAAAGGCAACTTCGCTAAAGTGCTAGCCTGGTACGACAATGAGTGGGGTTATTCCTGCCGGACTATTGACCTGATAAAGCACATAACCTAGGGAGCCAGCCGATGCCCACCATCTCCACAACGCTCTGCAACATGAAGCTGAGGAATCCCACGATACTGGCTTCCGGGATACTTGGGACCGCCGGTTCTTCTCTCAAGAGGGTGATTGAAAAGGGAGGTGCCGGAGCAGTGGTGACAAAATCTATAAGCACCGCACCTATGGAGGGACATAAGAATCCCAGCGTTATCCCCCTGGAAGACGGCTTAATAAATGCCATCGGATTATCCAACCCAGGATACGAAGCCTTTAAGGAGGAGATAGCAGTCGCAAAGGAGGGCGGAGCTCCAGTCATAGGGAGTGTTTTCGGCAGCAGCAAGGAGGAATTTGCAGAGGTAGCCGGAGCGCTGGAGAGCTACGGCGTAGATGCCTTGGAGCTTAATCTATCATGTCCAAATGTGAAAGGAGCGCGGTATGCTCAAGACGCTGAACTCAGCCGGGGGGTCATAGAGGAGGTCAAAGGAAAGGTAAAGATCCCTGTGATAGCCAAGCTGACAGCAGAAGTCCGGGACCTCAGGGAGATAGCAAGGGCGTGCGCATCAGCCGGCTGCGATGGAATAACTGCTATAAATACACTGAGAGCTATGAAAATAGAGGTCAAAGCCAAGGCACCTGTCCTTGGTAATAAGATCGGAGGCCTGAGTGGAAGTGCTATAAAGCCCATAGCTGTTAGGTGCGTCTATGAGATAGCAAGCGAGGTAGAAGTACCTGTGATAGGATGCGGGGGTATAACTACAGGCGAAGACGCCCTAGAGTTCCTAATGGCTGGCGCAAGCGCCGTGCAGATCGGCACTGGTGTTTATTCTAGGGGGATAAGCATCTTCAATAAGGTTTCTCGGGAGATCCAAGAATTCATGGAGGAAGAGGGATACTCGAACGTTGAGGAGATAATCGGTGCAGCACTATGATCTCCAGGTTGCGGGAATTGGGAAAAGAGCTGGAGCTCTCCCCGATACACAAGATTCTGCTCACTACAGACGGCTCTATAACTAGGATTCTAGAAGCTGTTAGCGGTGAAGAAGTGGAAGTTGTTACCGAAAAACAGGAAGTGATTTCAGCAAGCTTAGAGGTAGCAGCTGACTTGAGCATAAGGGACGGGGAGGAGGTGAACTACCGCGTGGTTAACCTGAAGAACTCCAAGGGGGTATTGGCGCACGCTGTGTCATATGCACCTCTACACAGGCTAAAGAAAGATTTCAGGGAGGATATGATGAGGAAGGACATGCCTATAGGGAGGATAATGTCTGAACTTCAAATGGAGGCCCGAAGGGAGATAAAGAGCTTCCAGGCTGTGGAATCAAATAAGAGGCTTTCCACAATTTTCGGCATACCTGAACACTCCACCCTACTCAAGAGACAATACCACATAATCCATGGGGGGGAGACCCTTATTAGTATAACAGAGTTCTTCCCCTACAAAGTATAGGTTGTGGAGATGCGTATAGTAACACCCTCTAGAGTTCATATCACCCTTATTGACCTGAATGCATCCATTGGTAGGATGGACGGGGGCATAGGCCTAGCTCTGGAGGCGCCTGCTATTAAGATCAGAGCGCGAGCTAGAGACGAGATATCCATAAAGGGGCCCTTAAAGGAAAGAGCCGAGGACGCTGCCAAGCGGATGCTGTCTGCCTTGAAGATAGACTCGGGGATAGAAGTGGAGATAGAAGACGCTTATCCCCAGCACATAGGCTTGGGCTCAGGTACGCAGTTGGCTCTAGCGGTATCTAAGGCGATATGCAGTATATACGATGTAGAAATCCCGGTTAGGGAGATGGCGAGAATCGTTGGTAGGGGTGGTACATCAGGTATAGGTACAGCGGCCTTCGAGACTGGAGGATTCATCCTTGATGGAGGGCACTCTACTACGGAAAAAAGGGACTTTCTCCCCTCATCTGCTTCAAAGGCACCTCCTGCCCCATTATTAGCCAGGTATGATTTCCCGGATTGGAAGATAGTCTTGGTAATGCCTCAAGCCAGGGAGATATCTGGCGGCAGAGAGGTAGGAATATTCAAAAAGTACTGCCCAATCCCTATAGAAGAGGTCAGGGAGCTAAGTCTTCTCGTACTGATGAAAGTCTTACCTGCCGTAGCCGAGGGAGACATCGTGGCTTTCGGAGATGCTGTAAATCAGATCCAAGAGATAGGATTCAAACGAATAGAGGTAGATCTTCAGACCCAAGCTGTGAAGGAACTCATGCATAGATGCAGGGAGCATGCATATGGAGTAGGACTCAGTTCCTTTGGACCGACAATATACTGCGTGGTGGAAAAAGAGGGAGAACTGCTGGACTTTTTAAAGGAGGAAGGAGTTGAAGCTCTGGTGACAAAGGCCAATAATCAAGGTGCAATAGTGAAGGAGCTGTGAAATGGACGCTGCCAACGAAGCGATTCAAGAGATCATAGAGGAAATAAAATCCTCTCCAAGTGATATAAACCAGATAAAGAATAGAGTTGCTAAGAAATACCGCCTGCAGAGAGTGCCTGGAAACTCAGAGATCCTAGAACACGTGCCTGAAGAATACCTGCCACTGCTCCTCCCTCTGCTTAGGAGAAAACCTATAAGAACCCTATCTGGAGTAGCGGTTGTAGCGGTGATGGCCAGGCCCTATCCTTGCCCAGGCAATTGCATCTACTGTCCTAAGGGTGATGACGCTCCTCAGAGCTATACCGGCGAGGAACCTGCTGCGCTACGTGCTAGGAACGCTGGTTATGATCCTTATACGCAGGTTATGGATAGGTTGAAGCAACTAGACTCCATAGGCCATCCCATAGAAAAGGTAGAGCTCATTGTTATGGGAGGCACATTTCTAGCTCAGCCTATTGAATACCAGGAGGAATTCGTCAGATCATGCATCGTTGCTATGAATGCATACGGCGACTCTAAAGGGAGAGATGCTACCCTTCAAGAAGTACAACATCTCAATGAAAAAGCGAAGATTAGAAACGTAGGCATAACCTTCGAGACCAGGCCGGATTTCGCTAGGGAAGAGCACGTCGACAGAATGCTAGAATTAGGTGTTACAAGGGTTGAACTCGGTGTCCAAAGCCTCAGCGATGCCGTCTATGACAAGGTAAACAGAGGGCACACTGTTGATGATGTTGTAAGATCTACGAAGACATTGAAAGATGCAGGGC
>JAZGAD010000011.1:0-22899 GCA_036444275.1 Hydrothermarchaeales archaeon (SeqCode) | reverse complement strand
ATCCTTCTACTCATTCTCATGGATCTGGTTGGGAAGCTTGGATTTTTGTTTCAAATTATTCTACTAACAAGTTATGGACTTATGTTGGGTCAGATACTGGAGAAGCAAATACTAATGGTTATTATACCAATGCCAGTGTTTTCTATTTGGGAGGTATCCAAAGAAGAAGCTCCTCTTATTCAGATATAAGCATTTCAAATTTATGTATTATGAATATCCAAGACAACGCTTGGTGTGAGAATTACAACACACCCTCGATTGTGACGGTAGGAAGTGTTGAAAACGTTACCTCACATATACCCCCACCTTCACTTGGCAGCAATGTTTTTCTATCAGTTTTCAATGAAACACCCCAGTATGGAGCCTACTATGTTACTGTAATAGCCAACGATACTTTTGGAAACGTCAACAACACAGAGAAAACCTTCTTCGTTGTAGCGCATATCTACTCAAATTCATCTATTAACACAACGGCGAATACCCCACTCACGATAAATGCTTCCGATGCAGACACAGCCCTCGACTTAGTTACCTCAACTGATACAGCTGGTTCTATCGATGTGATAAAGTCGTCAGTTAATCTACCTGGAACCTCACCCCTCAGCCTACCTGCCCTAAAGTACATAAAAGTAGATTCCAGCGAGAACCTGGAAAACAAGCTAGAATGGACTGTAATCAGGATCTACTATACAGACGAAGAGATAAAGAGTATTAACCTGACCGAGAATTTTCTGAGACTATACTGGTGGAACGAGAGCTCCTCTAAATGGGTAAAGGTTACCTATGCCTTGAACTGGGTTAACGACGGAGAGATCAATATTACGGCAAACTACCTCTGGGTAAACCTGACCAAATTTGGCACCTATGCTCTGGGTGGGCCTGTTGACTCTGATGGCGACGGGGTGCCTGATAGCAAAGATGCCTGTCCAACCATGGCAGGCCCATTTTCTAACGCAGGATGTCCATTGCAGGGTGTAGTAGATGTAGATAATGATGGGGTAGCTGATGCCGATGATGCCTGTCCAAGTCAGCCGGGTCCATTATCCAATGCTGGGTGCCCCTTATCCGGGGATGCCGATGCTGACGGAATCGTTGACAGCGATGATGCATGTCCAAGCATGGCAGGCCCAGTATTCAATAAGGGCTGCCCCATAACGGATATAACGGACAGTGATAGCGATGGAATACCTGACAACAAGGATTCTTGTGTAAGCGAGGCTGGCCCCCTGTCCAACAATGGATGTCCACTGGCAGGGACAGACTCTGACAGTGATGGAGTTCTAGACAGCGATGATAAGTGCCCAAGCACAGCGGGCGAGATAATCAATGAAGGTTGCCCATTAACGCAAACTATTCAAGATTCTGACAATGATGGGTTGCCAGATGAGATAGACAAATGCCCAACCCAATACGGCACGCCTTTTACGGGAGGATGCCCGCTGGGGGCTGACATGGTGGAGGACAATGACGGTGATGGAGTGAGGGATGGAGTTGACAACTGTCCTGGCACCTATAATCCATTACAAACAGATACAGACGGTGATTTCAAGGGCGATGCCTGCGACTTTGATGTAGAAGGCGGCTTCAGGCCGATATTTGAGAACGGCACCGATGTATCTTGGGCTGATGATGTTCTCTATGGCGACGATGTGGTCTTCAACGGCAGTATCTCCTTTGGTGCCAATGTGACGATAGGGAATGCTATCAACGTCTCTAACGTGAGCGTGAGTGATACGATACTGAACTACAGCATTCCTCCCAGAACTATTGTTGTGCATGCAGAGATCGATTCATCTGGCTACATCCAGAGCAAGGCTGGAAAGAAGGCGAGCATCAGAAAGGAGAAGAATGGAGTCTTCGTCAACTTCAGCAATGTATACAAGAAGGCGAGGATAGATGAGCTAATAGTTGATGCCAATAAGAGCGTGTTTAGCGTTACCCCAGATGAAGCCTCTACTGGCGTTATCAAGAAGGTGTTGAGCGATTCTTTGATAGGCATTGAAGTCGAGGTTAAGCCAAAAGCTGCTGTTTCTGACATTCCCATCCAGGTTGCCGAGTGCACATTGAATCCTGAGGAGGAGGGCACGGAAACACCGCTGTCAAACATGATTGGAAAGTTCA
This sequence comes from Hydrothermarchaeales archaeon (SeqCode), assembly GCA_036444275.1. GTDB lineage: Archaea > Hydrothermarchaeota > Hydrothermarchaeia > Hydrothermarchaeales > JAZGAD01 > JAZGAD01. The sequence continues at coordinate 20,778 of JAZGAD010000011.1, read as the reverse complement.
TCCAAATCGAGGCTCCTGGTATCAATGCAAGTAATATGGAATACATCACCATAAAGATGAAGATCCCATCGGGTTATGATGCAAGTACAGTGAAAATAAATTGGTATAACAGTTCTTCTGACTCTTGGCTCTCCCAGCCCACCACTATTTCAGAAGGATACGCCTCTGCCGATGTCTATCATTTCAGTACATATACGCTAACAGGCCGAACATCCTCAGGTTCAACGCCTCCCTCTGGAGGCGGAGGAGGTGGAGCTCCTCCAAAACCAAAGATTATCCTTCTTGCCAATTCCATTGACTACAATCTCTGTGCCAATTTCACTGCCTTGCTAAAGAACAAGGGCATTGAGATAATCTACACCAGCCCGAAGAACTTCAGCAAATACAACACAAGCAAGTTCGTCGTGATCCTGGGAGGACCAGATGCCTATGAGGGCGTCGGAGAGATAGTCAGGCAGGTCTTGAACGAGAGCGAGCAGGACTGGCTTAGAGTCAGGGGTAATAAGAAGATGTACGTCAAGACTAACGTCTGGGACAGGAGGCAGGTGGTGATGGTGATTGCTGGTTCTGGGAGAGAGCAGACGCAAAAGGCTGGGATAGAAAACGGCAGCGACGTTGCTTCTGAAGCAAAGGCTTGAGTTATTCGAGGGTTCAAAAGAAGCCAAAGAGGACAATTCACAAACATTAAATAAGGGCTTGTGCCTGCTACAAATCCTGATCACCTGGACAAGGAATTGCTGAAGATTCTGAGGAAATGCTATGAGGGGAAAGCATAGCCGGAGGAGGCTGTGGAACTGCTGGACCACCTCATCGAGCTCGGAATAGCCGAGACAGTGCTGTCAATGCAAGGCTATTTCAAGACTAAAACCATAGCTGATTTCGTGTTGTTAAGTGAAGAGAAGCTTCTTCAACTTCCTTTTCTTTTTTATTTCCTTTCATTCGTATCTAAGCGCTTCTACAGGGTCCAGCTTTGACGCTCTCCATGCAGGATAGGCACCGGATATAGAGCCTAATATTAAGGCAAATAAAATTGCTCCAATTACCAACTCCATTGATATGTGGGTTTGGAACATTGTCCCAACATAAGCCTTACCAACGATCTCTATAACCTTTGATATTACTCCACCTAGAATTACACCTAATACCCCCCCGAAGAATCCAACAAGCGCAGCCTCCGAGAGGAACATGCTTAGAATGGTGTAATTCGTGGCACCTATTGCCTTCATTACACCGATCTCTCTGGTGCGCTCAATGACGCTCATAATCATTGTGTTCATTATGATGACCCCGCCCACAAGAAGGGACACCGATGCAATACCGCCTAAAACGAAAGTCAATATATCTAAGATCTGATTTACCTGTTCAGCAGAGTCCTCGGTGGTCATGACATCAAAGTCCTTGCCGCCCCTAAGCTTTTTGATGCGGTCCTCTATCTTCTGGGAGACCTCGCCCACGATTTCGTTGTTGTCGGTCTGAACGTAGATTAAGTTGATATCGTCCCCTACGTCGAAGAGCAACTGGGCGGCCTTTAATGACATATAAATTTGGGAGTCATCCTGCTTAGATCCAATTTCCGCGACTACCCCCACAACCCTGAACTTCTTCCCGCTGATTTTAAGGGAATCCCCCACCCTCACGTCTCTATCGAACATCCCGGTCGAGATATAATATCCGATGAAGACAGCGTCGGTCTCGGTTTCCTTGATGTAGCGGCCCTCCTTTAGAGTAAGAAAGTCGCGATATAATTCTATGGCCACCTCGGTTGCGCCGATGATGTATGCGGTATTCTCCTCTGAACCCTTTTTCATACGAGCAGTAGTAAAATACATCGGGGCCGTCTTCTTCACGCCTGGGATAGTGCTTATCTCCCGTAGCTCACCAATGCCAAAGGGTACGAACTCCTGAGGGGGGCCGAAGCCGCCTCCAAAAATACCAGCCGGCATGACATAAATCATGTCACCCCCTACCTTCTCAAGTTGCTCGTTCATAGTTAACCTCATACCTTCACCAAGGGATATCACCGCCACGATCACCGCGATGCCGATGACAATGCCGGAAAGCGTGAGTACGGTTCTAGACTTCTGCTGAACCATATTCCTTAGGGAATATTCGATATATTCAATCATGCCCGGAGCGCCTCCACAGGATCCAATTTCACAGCCTTATAAGCAGGATACAAACCCGATACAATGCCCACCACCACAGAGAAAACCAATGCATAGAGCACCATCTCGGGGGTCACGGCCGTCGTCAAAAGACCTGGGCCCAGGTATTTTTCAGCGGCCACATTTATCATCTTTGAGATGACGTAGCCGAAGAAGACACCGATGGAGCCTCCAACGAAACCGAAGACTCCAGACTCGAAGAGGAATATCCTCATCACCTGGGAGTTTGTCGCCCCAGTGGCCTTCATAATACCTATCTCACGGGTTCTCTCCAAGACGTTCATTATCATGGTGTTCGCAATACCTATGCCACCAATGACTAGGGAAACACCTGCTATACCCCCAAAGACCACCTGAATGACCTTTAAAGCCGACGAGATGGTCTCAATAAGTTGCTGGGAAGTGAGTATGGTGAACTCTGCGCTCTCATGGCGTCTTTTAAGCCTCTCCTCTATCCTCTGGCGGACGATGTTCACGTCATAGCCATCTGTCACTCTAGCCACAACGGCGGTAACGCTGTCCTCTCTCCCCATGAGTTCCCTTATTCGATCGAGGTTCACCATGATGGTATTGTCGTGGTCCGGATCCCCGGTCTCTTGGAAGATGCCCACTACGCGGAATTTCTCCCCCTGTATCTTTATGTTGTTTCCCAGCTCGACCCTTTTATTGTAGAAGTCGTCGTGGATCGTGAATCCGATGACGATTACGTTGCGGTCCCCAGACCGGAGCCACCGCCCCCTATATAGCTGGTACCCGCCGACATCCGAAAAAGTTCGCTCGGACTTGTCTGGGTCTAGGCCCCAAATGTTTGCGATTTTCTCATCACCCTTAAATTCGCTCCCAGTGGCAATGCTGTACATAGGTGAGACGAACGCCACACCCATTATCTCCTCGATGTCCTCAACATCGGCATCAACAAGTCCCCGGCCCTTGAAACCCATTTCGGCAGTAGAGGATATAATTATCTTGTTTGTCCCGAAGGCCTCAAACTGCTCCTCTACAGCCTTGGTCATGCCTGCCCCGATGGACACCATAGAAACAACCGCAGTAATCCCGATTATCACACCTAGAAGAGTTAAAACCGCGCGCATCCTCTGGTATGCCAGGTTTTTAAGCGACATCTCAATGTATTGTAGCATTTTTTCAGGTCACAATCTTCCCGTCGCGGATATGCACAGTTCTCTCTGCCCTCTTCGCGAACTCCTCTTCGTGGGTGACCAGGATGATGGTTTTACCCCGCTCGTTGAGGTCCTTCAAAATCTCCATAATACCCTCTCCGGATTTTGTATCCAGGTTCCCTGTCGGCTCATCTGCCAGAAGTATCTCCGGTTCATTGGACAAAGCCCTGGCTATCGCGACCCTCTGTATCTCCCCCCCGGAGAGTTCGGTCGGTTTGTGCCGCATCCTGCCACCCAAGCCCACATTTTTTAACAACTCCGCTGCCCTCTTGGCTCTATCGACTTTAGAAAGCCCTGCAAACCACATAGGCAACTCGACATTTTCCAGGGCAGTAAGTCTGGGTATCATGTTGAACTGCTGGAAGACAAATCCGATTTTCTTTCTCCTGATGGCGGCCAATGCGTCTTCATTCATCTTGGAGACGTCGTTCCCATCGATGAAGACCTTGCCCCTGGTGGGTCTGTCGAGGGCACCTATAAGATTCATAATGGTACTCTTCCCGCTTCCGGAGGGGCCTATTATGGAGACATATTCGCCTTTTTTTATGTCGATGTCTATGCCGCGAAGCGCCGGGACCTCTACCTTTCCCATTTTATAGATCTTCTCGACATTTTCAAGCTTTATGATGCTCAACACTTATCCTCCCATAGTTGGTAAAGGACAGAGGAAGTTATTCGACTTCTACTCTTCTCTTCTTCCAGAGGTAAAAGCCTACAGCACCTATCACCACTATCGATATGACGATGGTTGTTTTGTTACTCTGGGGAGCTTCGTCAACAAACAGTGCAAATTTCATATCATCTGAGAATTCAGCTCCCTTCTCATCGATATATATGACCTTCATTGTAATGTTGTAAGACTGCGGCTTTGCATCTTTTACAAGTCTAAGGTCAAAGATCCCTGAAGAAACGTCATCCTCCTCTATCTTGCCTATAAAGGAAGAATATTCCCCGATAAATTCTTTTAGGGGTGTTATCTCTGTTTTGACAGATTTTGCATCCTGAGTACCAATGTTTTCCAGCTGAATAGAAAGCGTGAAATCAGAACCAGGATAAATCTTCGTCGGAGAAGTGCTCACTCCAGCAATTTCGAGCTTAACTTCCCCGCGCTTGTGGATGAATATCTGGAAATCTTTTTCTGCCTCCTGAGTAAGGCCACGCTCATCAACATATCCTATCTTCATCGTACTATCATAGGGCCCTGGTAGCATATCCCTAGACGCCTTTAGATTGAACTTCGCCGTAGACTTGCCTTCCTTTGCAAGAGTACCTAGGAAGGAGCTGTATTCTCCAGATACACCCGTAGGCAACCCAAGGACTAATTCCACAGATTTCGCATCCTGTTTGCCCACGTTTTCAAGGCCTAAGGATAATACGAAGTCCGAATCTGGATAGACTTTAGAGGGCTCAGTAGAGACATCAGTTATAGCTAAGGTGATTTCCCCGTACTCATGTACAAAGACCTGAAAGTCCCTTTCCACCTCATGCGTTATACCCTCCTCCAGATAGGAAATCCTCAAGGAGAAATCATATGCACCTGCCTTTGCTTCTTTTGCTGCCTTCAAGTTGTATCTTCCGACTGCAGAGGCATCCTTTCCTATGGTGCCTAAAAACGCTAGTGAATCACCAGAGAATTCTTCAGGCATGAGAAGCTCAGCTTTTACAGAATCTGCACTATCCTTGCCGATGTTCTCAAGGCTCGTTAGGAGGGTGAACTCATCATCAGCGAAGATCCTTGATGGAGAACTATTTACTCCAGATATTACTAGGTCTGCTTCCCCTGATATCTTGATACCAAAATAGAGAGTTTCTTCTTCAGCCGTTAAAAGCGAATCTTTCCAAAGCACCTTGAGAGGGATATTGTGAACTCCAAATGTGGCGTCTTCATTCACGAATATGGGGTATTGCGCAGTAACCTCCTCCCCCTGTGAGATAACACCAAATAATTCACTTGATACTGTGGCTTCCCCAGCCTTCTTGGTTAGGTATATCTTCGCTGAACCAACCGCTACTAAGGGAGAAGTGCCCGCAGGATCCAAAATACTCTTAACATATACCGCATAATCGGTCCCCAAATTCTTCAGGGTGATATTCAGAACAGTGCTCTCCCCAGGCGCCAACTGCTGGGGCTGCACTCCAGTAATGTAAAAATCGACATTAGAAGCGCTAACAAGTGGCAGTACAGCCAATAACACCAGTAGGATATGAAACCTCATATTTTACCTCCTTCTAAGACTTTCTCAAGCCAATCCAGCTCGGTCTTGATATGCATTATCCCTCTATTTAAAGCTGAGTACCTGTACCGTGGAAGCTCTTGTTTAAGCTTTTTCCCCTTCTCCACGAGAGTCTTGAGGATCCTCTTGTTTCCCTGTTTTTTCGCCTCTAGAAAACTCCTGGATTCTCTTTCACTCAAGTAGTCGAGGAAGAATAAATGCAGAGTGAACTCATCTCGTACATGCGGCTCCTTTTCCAGTCTCTTCTTTAGTAGTTCAATGAACCTCTTCTTTCCTTCTTCGGTTATTGAATATACCTTTCTAGTCGGGATAGAAGGCTCCATTTTACAAGCCACACATCCCTGCTTCTCCAGCTCCTTTAACGTCGGATAGATCGAGCCATAGTTTATCATCCAGAAGACCCCCATTCTTTCCCCAAGGTACTGCTTGACTTCATAGCCGTGCATAGGCTTTTCCATTAAGACTCCTAGGATCGTAAGTTGTGAAAGAGACACATATACCACTTATATCAATTTGATATATATCAACCTTATATATCTTTCGATTCTTTTGTGAGAAAAAAAATTTATGCTCTACCGCTCAATCCAAGAGCATGGATTCCATTTGGTTCTTTGCAATACTGGCAGCATTATTCAGTATCTTTATCTACTTAACTAGGTATTATTACCGGGACCTACTACTTGGTCCACCAGTAGACTTTTTAGAGGACCAGCACATTGAGGTCAGCCTATACCCAAGGGGACATCAGGCAGCTTTGGTGCTTACATGTGATGACGTGAATGCAATCACCAAGCCCGAGAAGATTAAAAAAATCCTGGAGCTGGTAGAAAGCTATGGTGTAAAGGTGGTTTTCTTCGTCGTACCTTTCTTCAAGGGCAGGAATATAATAAACCGGGATTCAGAGACCGTGAAGCTCCTTAAGGATGCCGATAAAAGAGGCCATGAAGTAGCATTACACGGCTTGACGCATAGTTCTCCGACTAGAAGAATTACCTTACGGCGGGTGAAGGAGTTAGGGCACTTGCCCTACAGCGAGCAAAAAAGGAGGATAAGAAAGGGTAAGAGGATAATGGAGCAGGCTACCTTCAACGTAGCTGGGTTCCGTTCCCCCGGTTTTTCAGCCAACATGGATACTCTAATGATATTGGACTCCGAAGAGTTCTCCTACAGCTCTGAAACCAGGCTCAATCCGCTTATGTTGCCGTCAAACAAAAGGCTCTGCGAGTCGCTCTACTATCCCTATCACCCAAAGGATTTAAGTCTCTTGGATTTCACCGCTAATGGAGACTATTTCTGGGGCTACTCGAAGATAGGTAAGGGCGACTTGGAAAGTTTGAAACGCAGGTTCAATAGATTCTACGATAATGGAGGTGTATTCGTTCTTCTATCCCACGTCGAACCCCTAAACTCTGGCAACGGCCTGAAGATTCTGGAAGGCTTCTTGAAGTATGCCAACGACAAGAATCTATGGAAGACCAATTTGAAGGAAATAGCAGAGTGGTGGCGGGCCCGGGAGATGCTCTATGCAACCACTTATATAAAGGATAAGACGCTACTCATAACTCTAGAGAAAGATAGCGAATTTCCCCTACGAGATCTAACTATAAAGTTCAAGCCTAACATACTGGCAAAACATTATAAAATAATGGATATAAATGAATCAGTGATCAGGGAAGGGAGTATCCATGAGGGCGAGACATCGGTGAGCCTCTAAGTGAGTGAGATAGAATGTTCTGTTTGAAGTGTATAGAGTGTGAGAGTGAATATCCCCCTGAGAACGTAATAGTCACATGCGAATGTGGCGGCCTACTGGAAGTCTTCCTTGATCTAGCCAAAATAAAAGTTAATAAGAGGGTTTTTAAAGACAGGGAATTTGGAGTCTGGAGGTACCGGGAATTACTACCCATCTCTGAGAATGCGAATATCGTCTCCCTAAATGAAGGCGGCACTCCCTTATATAGAGCGGCAAGACTCGGGAAACATGTTGGGGCAAAAGAGCTGTATGTAAAGAACGAAGGAGCGAACCCTACGGGCTCCTTCAAGGACAGGGGTATGACGTTTGGAGTGAGCAAGGCATTAGAGTTCGGCTTCGACACAGTAGGCTGCGCTTCAACCGGCAATACCTCAGCATCTCTCTCTGCCTATGCAGCGAAAGCTGGATTAAAATGCATCGTGCTCTTACCCGCGGGAAAGATTGCCAAGGGAAAGCTGGCTCAGGGAATGCTCCATGGAGCACAGGTTGTAGGGATCAAGGGAAACTTCGATGAAGCCTTGCGATTGATGAGAGAAGCCAGCGATAAGTTCGGGATCTACCTCATGAATTCAATAAATCCATGGCGCTTGGAGGGCCAAAAGACAGAGGCTTTTGAGATAGCCGAGCAACTCGACTGGCAAGCCCCAGATAGAGTTGTCGTTCCAATGGGCAACTGCGGTAACATCTCCGCTATTTGGAAGGGCTTTAAGGAGTTGCATGCCCTAGGATTCATAGACTCACTGCCAAAGATGGTGGGAATACAAGCTGAAGGCGCCTCCCCTGTTACCAAAGCCTTCAAGGAAGGCGGGAACGTGGTCCTTCAAGATAACCCCGAAACTATAGCCACTGCTATTAGGATAGGGGCTCCAGTTAATGCTCCAAAAGCACTGCGCGCCCTACGAGAATCAGATGGCTATGCTGATAGCGTCACCGATATCGAGATATTGAAGGCACAAAGGCTTCTAGCAGAGATGGAGGGAATAGGTGTGGAGCCAGCTTCAGCAGCACCCATAGCCAGCCTGACAAAATTGCTGGGAAGTGTTATAGATCCTGATGAGCGGATAGTATGTATCGCTACAGGGCACGCTCTCAAAGACCCTGAGATCGTTTTCCAAAATCGTGAGGCGCCTATAGAGATAGAACCTGACTTGGAAGAATTGAGAAAGATCATTAAGGGCTAGTGAATGTTTCCTACAAGTATCTAAGGGAGTTATAACTTCGTTTGAATTCAGACATCCAAGCCTTTCAGGTATTTATATGCGTCCAGTAATGCTAAACTCCCTTGAGCTACTGCTATGCCCAGCTGTTTTAAACTCTTAACAGTAACGTCTCCAGCCGCGTATAGCCCTTCTACGTTTGTCCGCATGTACTCATCAACTGCGACAAATCCTTTCTCCATCTTTACCCCTAAATCGTCTAGAAAGGCGGTGTTGGGCTTCATGCCTATCTCGATGAATATTCCATCTGCATCGATAACTCTCTCCTTGTTACTATCCAAATCCAAGACCCTTAAACCTTTCACGACCTCAGCTCCAATTACCTCAATGGGCTTAGTACGCAGGGAGATATTCACTCCACTCTTATCCAGGCGTGTCTTCAGGATCGCCTCAGCTGTTTTTACTCTATCACTCTTGGTCACTATTGTAACCCTTGAAGCAATATTTTCAATGAAGAGCGACGCCTCCACCGCTCCTGTTCCACCTCCAACAACTACCACTTCCTTCCCCTTATATAACGGTCCATCGCAGGTAAAGCAGTAGCTGACACCCTTTCCGGAGTACTCCGTCTCGCCAGGTATCCCCAGCTTCCGATGCCTTAGGCCTGTTGCTATTACCACCGCCTTTGCCCTATACTTTGTCTTGGATGTGGTGATAAAGAAGCCTTTATTTCTGTATTCCAGCTTCTGGACCGCCTCAAAGCTCCGGATCTCTACACCTGCGTTCTCGGCTTGTTTACGCATGTTCTCAGCTAGATCGATACCCATAATACCGTCTGGGAAACCAGGATAATTCTCTACTAGCCCTGCAGTAGCTATCAGCCCACCTGGGGCCTGGGCTTCGAGTACCAATACGCTTAATTCGGCTCTAACACCGTAGATGCCTGCGGTCAGACCAGCTGGGCCTCCTCCGATTATTATGAGTTCTCGCTCTTCCATGCCTCCCATGATGAAAATAGATTCGACTTATTAAGATTTATATCCATCGCATCAATATCCATCGCATCACACCTTCTACTATGATTGAAAAGCTCTCGAACATGGCGAAGGCCAAGAGACATTTATTTAGCGGAAGCCTAATCGACCGCTTAAACGAGAAAAATGTTAAATAGTGAATCGTTAATGGTTGAATTCGGTGATTAATTTGGATAAGAATTCTGAAGTTGATGAGCAGGAAAGTGTATTTCACAAAAAATTGAAGTTAAAATTGAAGGACAAGGGCAACGAGGGCAGGATACTGTTCCTTAAAGACTACCTGGATTATCTTATAAGAAAGAACAAACCGCTTCCCCCGGATTTTCCTACTTTTGTAAGAGAGATTATGGGCCTTGACGAACGAAAAGGGTTTATCCACATAAGGATATGGCACGAAAGTAGCGAACTCGTCGAATTCGCTAAGGACAGGAATTACGAGCACAGAGTAGACCATTATGACTGACAACGATTTTTTGGTAGGGGAGGCCCTTGTAGGGGAGATGCCAGAAATCGCTCATATAGACTTAGTTGTTGGTAAGAAGAATGGACCTGTCGGCCAAGCGTTTGCCAGTTCACTGGCCCAGCCCAGAATGGGACATACCCCCATCCTAGCTGTGGTTCGGCCCAATCTTCCAGTTAAGCCAACTACGCTCATCGTGCCAAAGGTAACCATAAAGGACCTTGAGGGCGCAGAGAGGATATTTGGCCCTGCGCAGAGTGCTGTGGCGAAGGCAGTCGTGGATGTGGTCGAGGAGGGGGTCATCCCCAAAGACTCAGTGGAAGACCTAGCGGTCATCGTCTCGGTTTTCATCCATCCCCGTGCCAAGGACTACCAGCGGATATATAGGTATAATTATGGAGCCACAAAGCTTGCCCTTAGACGGGCTATAAATAAGTTCCCATGCATCGATAAGGTTTTAGAGGAAAAAGATAAGTCGACGCATGACATGATAGGATTCAGGATAAACAATCTAGCGATGCCCCCGTACCTTGGGGTAGCCCTCGAAACTGATGACTGGAGGCGGGCTGAGGGCATCCTCAAGTCCCTTCCGAGAAAGGATGCAATCATAATCAAGGCCGGGACTCCTCTAATCAAGAGGTACGGTGTGGAGGTCTGCCAGAAGATTCATCAGATTAGGCCAGAATCTATAGTCATCGCGGACATGAAAACCCTGGATACCGGGAACTTGGAGGCCAGAATGGCAGGGGATGCCACGGCAGATGTCATATCATTCTCGGGGCGGGCGCCCCTAAAGACCATGGAGAGGTTCATAGAAGAGTGCCTCAAAGTGGGCGCTTTAGCCCTCATGGACACCATCAATCTGCCTGACCCGGTGGAAGTAATCAAGCAGCTGCGCTTAAAACCCAATATCGTCGAGCTCCAGGGGATTCCCGACCAGAAGCTGGTTCAGGGGATAAAAAAGGCCTGTGGAGGCAACACCCTAGTGGCCGTGGCTGGCGGGATTGAGGTGCCGAAGATCAAGGAAACCTTGGCTTCGGGTGCGGACATCCTTGTGGTCGGTAAGGCCATCACCAGTGCCAAGAACGTTCACGGCACTGCAATGGCATTCCTCAACGAGATGGGAGTTTATGAGGTCGACCAGTTCAGGGTAATGACCGACTTTTAGAGGAAAAGGCAATGACGGAATCCAAAAAGGACCTACTGAAGAACCCACCCTACTTAGAGGTGGCCTTCGACATCCCGGACTGGAGGAGGGTCGAGGGCATCATCAGGGCCCTGCCTAGACATAATGCCATTATCATAGAGGCAGGAACCCCATTGATCAAGAGGTACGGCGTGGAGGTGATTGAGAAAATCCACCAAATCACGCCCGAGTCCGTGGTGCTGGCCGACTTGAAGACACTCAGCTCAGGAAAACGAGAGGCCAAGATAGCAGGTAAAGCCAAGGCTGATGTGGCGGCATTCGCAGGTGTTGCTCCCATCGAGACACAAGAGGAGTTCATCGAGGAATGCCACAAGGTGGGCGTCTTGGCGCTGTTGGACACCATCAGCCTCCACGACCCCATCAATGTATTAAATCAGTTAAGAGTCAAGCCCGATATTGTCGAGCTCCATAGGGCCATTGACCTGGAGCTAACCGACGCCGAGCACCAGTGGGGCAACATTCCTCAAATAAAGGATGCATTAGGCGGAGGCCCTGTGGCAGTTGCAGGTGGAATCAAAGTGCCAAAAGTGAAGGAAGCCCTTGCCTCTCAAGCAGACATCCTCGTTGTCGGAAGGGCTATAACCTGCGCCAAGGACGTAAACGGTGCTGCTATGGCATTCCTCAACGAGATGGGAGTCGAGTAGGTCGACCCGTTCAGGATAATGACCGACTTCTAGGTTTCTGTGGATGGGCGCACGGAAACTTAATTTCGAAGGATTTATAAACACTGATAGGTTAAAAGAGGTGCGCATGAGGATAATCGTCGCATTTATTGTGCTTATGCTTGTAGCTGGTTGTATAGGAAGCGAAACAAAGACTGAAATAACTAATAACATCGATGAAAAGACATTTTCTTCTGCAGAGGTTTTAGAAGAAGGAAGTGAAACAATGACAGACAATCCAACCGCGGTAATATTAACGAACAAGGGGAAATTCAGATTCGAGTTATACGCCAAACGTGCGTCGACCACCGTTGCAAATTTTATCGAGCTTGTGGAATCCGGTTTCTATGACGGCCTAACATTCCATAGGTACGAACCGGGATTTGTTATCCAAGGGGGTGACCCGCGGGGAGATGGGACTGGCGGCTCTGCCAAGACCATCCTGTTGGAAGTAGATCCAGAACTTAAACATGTTGAAGGCGCAGTTGCCATGGCGCGCGCGCAGGATCCAAACAGTGCCTCTAGCCAGTTTTATGTGACCTTGGCGCCAGCACATATGTTAGACGGAAAATACGCAGTTTTCGGAAAGGTAACTGAAGGGATGGACATAGTTAAGTCCTTGAGGGCAGGGGACAAGATGGAAAAGGTCACGATTGAACAATAAGCCCAAATTTTTCTACGCGTATTCCAGAAGGAACTCCTAGATCAAGCTATATAGTTGGTGTTCGAGCGATCGAAGCCTGGCACTAATTCTATCATCAGTTCGCTACCGGGTTGCCACCCCACCTCGGGATAAGCCAGATTCGGAAGATATTCGGATAGATCATTTGCCATTAGGGTTGCAGTATGACTGGCACCCAGGGTCTCCTCAGTGATTTTTTGGGTTAACCCCCTAGTGGTGGTCTCATCGAGGTAGCCAATAGCATGGAGGTATTCGTGTAATAGAATATGGAATGAATAGGGCTTGAAGAGTGCGTAATCCGTTTCATGAATCCTCCTGATGGGAGCCTTGTTCATCACTATCATGTTTGATCCAACTGGGTAAAAGGCCCCGATGAAGAAGTTCTCTTGTCCACCTAGTTCTGCTATGCCTAGGTTGAGGCCAGCTCGACTCTTCCGCAGGGATTGCCACACGGCGTCCTTAACTACCTCAAAGGTGTCGGCTATACTCCCAGCTTCTGTAAGGCGCACGGGAAATGTCTTTGGCAATCTAAACCCTCCTTTTAGTAACCTTTTGTAACTTTAACCTGTGCCGTATTTTTTGAAAAGAAGTGGTTGGCAGAGGTTTCTATGTATGGGCACGGGGAATCAGTTGTAATTGTAGGGAGTCCTGCTCGTCTATGTTCCACGTAAGGTGATTATGATGAGTTTCCTCACCCTGCTACTTCGATCTCTATTTTTCCTTTTCCAGAGGGTATCAGACTTACGAGAGTCTCTTTTTTAATGCCCGTGTACTTAGCAATCTCTGGAGGTATGGTAACTACGAGTGAGTTGCCCGATTTCCTTATCTTAACTTTCTTCTCGATACCGAAGATCCCCAACTCTTTAGCCTTGTCCTCTATCTCCTGCCATATCTCGTCGGTCAGATATTCATCGCCGCATTCCGTACAGACATGTCCATCCCTAATACCGAAGTCCACCCCGAAGTATTCAATGTGTATCGGTGCCTTCACAAGCTTGCCGCCGCACCTACAAGGATAAGGCAACACCTTCGAAGTTTTTTTCATATTATCACCTTTACTGTAATAGGATAGATCTTTCTAACATCTTTACCTCTAATCTCCTCGTTAGTTAATGAGTTGTTAATCACGTCGTTCAAGCTGCCCTTTGACCATAACAACGGCAGACGCAATAACAGCAAGCCCTCCAAGTGCTGCAAGATAGCGCAATGGATAGTAAAAAGCAGAGAGGAATAAGGAGATTGGGAGAACTATAGCTCCTATTATGGCATGAACGCTCCCTCCGCGCTTGGCCCGCTCAGTTAAGTTTGCCCCGTCTATTTGGATACCATAAAAGAGGTTGTAAAAAGATAAAAGTAGACCATGTACGTGGGCAGACCTCCATAGCGCACGTGTTGGTGCAAGGAACTGCTCAGCCCAGACCGCATCTAAAAGCTTTATCTCAAGAAAACCCCCGAAGATTGTGAATAAAAGAATCCCTATCCATCCAAACTTTACATTTACTCTTCCAATTTCTGCCATTTCAGAAGTATCTGGGCATATCATATTATTAAAGATATCTGGCGGCCGACTATGGTATGACTTTTATCTCCTTTACCTGTTTGAATCCTCTGTCGAAGGTTAGAATTTTGTCTATTCCATGGAGTCTCATCACTGCAATATTCGTGCAGTCGGTGAAGCTCATCTCTACGCTTTTAAACCTCTCCCAAGCTGTGTTGAAGGCATCTCTGTCGACTTCAAGTAATGAGACTTCTGAGTTTAATAGATAGTGGCCAAGTTCAACCGCTTTTTTCAAGCCAGTTTTGACAAACGTTACGGTAACTGCCTCGTCGAATACGTAGTCAGAAGTGAAGAGTTCTCCAAAGTCGCCCTCGACGCATTTCTTTATCAATTCTACCGACGCTTTGTGGTGCAGATCCCGTTCGTTGTAATATGCTACAAACACGCTGGAGTCGATGAACACTCCCATCTAACCACCGTAAAGTATCTCATTGATTTCTACGCTGCTTTTTTCGGTGCCGGCACCCCAGTCAAACGACTTTAATTCCACGAGGCTTTTTTTGTGGCGCTTTTCTTTTCCCCTCTTATCCAGCCAGAATTTCATCGCCTTCGTTACCGCGTTACCGAGCCGTGCGCCCTCTTTTACCGCTTCTGCCTTAAACTTCCTGAAGACTTTTTCGTCTACATCCCTTATGGTTATATTCAAACTTCTCACCTTTTGTAAACATGTTTACATTTTAACATGCAGAATATTATTTAGACATGAACCAACCAAAATACGATGGTTACGATGGATGGGCACGCGGAAATATCTTTCAAAAACAAGACCTATCTTTATTGGGTATCCTAGTGTTCGCTGTGGGATCGCTCCGCCTCTTCTTCCATTTTTTCAAGTCTCGTGTAATAGTCTGGAAATTCGTTTAGGTGTGCGAGCGCGATTTTGCCGGTCGTTATCGGGTCGTCGTGAGTTACATCAGTAGAAGGGTCTATCGTCCCATGCTCAAGTTCAACGTCGATGCCCATCCTAAATTGTTCGACATCGAATTCGCTCCAATCTATGCCGATTTCCTCGCCTATTCTCTTGGCTTCTTCCGTAGTAAAACGCTTCTTGGACTCCGTCATAAGGACCTCCTTTTATTAGAGATAGTATAGTGCAATTCGAAGGCATCACACCATCCCACGGGATAAATATGAAAGCATATATTATATAAAATTTAGGTTCCTCAGTCCTCAATTTTCACATTAGAAACCATGGCAAATTTATTTAAATCCTTTAAACCTATCTTAGCTGGTCTGGTGAGTTTAATCTAATCAAATAAGGTGAAACTATGGATTATGATGTAAAGGACTTGAAGTTAGCAGAGAAGGGGAAGCTACAGATAGAATGGGCATCTCGGCAGATGCCTGTATTGAACATTATAAAGAAGAGATTCGAGAGGGAAAAACCCCTGGCGGGACTGAAATTAGGGGCCTGTCTGCACGTTACTTCAGAGACAGCTAACCTAGTTGATGCCTTAAAGGCAGGTGGCGCAAAAGTGGCTTTATGTGCCTCGAATCCCTTGAGTACGCAGGACGATGTTGCTGCCTCCTTGGTAAAACATTATGGCATACCCGTTTTCGCTATAAACGGGGAGGATAATGATACCTATTACAAGCATGTTCACAAGGTGCTTGACATGCAACCGGAGATCACCATGGATGACGGCGGGGACTTGGTATCTACTATTCACTCTGATAGGAAGGAACTCCTAGAAGGGATAGTCGCAGGCACAGAGGAGACTACCACGGGCGTGATAAGGTTCCAGAGCATGGAAAAACAAGGTGTACTTCGCTATCCGGTGATCGCTGTAAATGACGCTAGCACCAAACACTTCTTTGATAATCGCTACGGCACTGGGCAGAGTACTATAGACGGCATACTACGGGCTACTAATATTTTGCTTGCTGGTAAGAATTTCGTAATCTCCGGCTATGGATGGTGCGGCCGCGGCCTAGCAATGAGGGCTGAAGGCATGGGGGCAAACGTTATTATCACCGAAGTCGATCCCCTCAAGGCACTAGAAGCTGTCATGGATGGCTACCGTGTTATGCCTATGAAGGAAGCTGCTAGTATAGGGGAGATCTTCGTCACGGTAAGCGGCGATATGAGCATCCTTAGGAAGGAGCACTTCACGGCTATGAAGGATGGTGCAATTCTAGCGAATTCTGGTCACTTCAACGTGGAGATAAATATCCCTGACCTTGAAGAGCTGTCCAAAGGCAAGCGGAGGATACGCGAGTACGTGGATGAATACACCATGAAGGACGGCCGCCACCTCTATCTCTTGGGAGAAGGACGCCTCATCAACCTTGCTGCCGCTGAAGGGCACCCGGCTAGCGTCATGGACATGAGCTTTGCGAATCAAGCTCTGTGCGCAGAATACATCAAGGCCGAAGGGAAGAAGCTCGAACCAAAAGTATATCCAGTCCCAGAATATATCGACAAGAAAGTCGCTAGGCTGAAACTCGAGAGCATGGGGGTAAAGATAGACAAGCTAACGAAAGAGCAGGCGAAGTACCTCAGCAGCTGGGAGATAGGGACATAAAATAATTTATGGTATATCCATCGTTAATGAAGTCCTTCGAGGGAGAAACATGTGCCAGAATTACATTGATGGGAAATGTTTGGTTGGAAACAAAAAATGCCTGTTAAAGGAAGAAGGGGCAGAGGCAGAGCAGGGGGATTGCGAACTCCACGGTGAATACGACGTCTGGAAGTTGAAGGATAAGGTCGTAGTGAGCAATCTAGGTAATCAACCCGAGGGATCCGAACCCCTTGGCTATGGCTTGAATTTTCTCACCGCTGACGAATGGGCCTACAAGATGTCTAATCGGCTGAATGTACCGACGGAGTACGGTCTGAAAGAATAATCATTCAAGGATATTACAGGAGCTGGCCTTCAAGGAAATCCTGACTTCTTTTCCGGTATTTAACTCCATTTTTTCAAGCACATGCCTCGGGATATCTACTACGAAATCCAGGTCTTTAACTCTTACATTTAGTCTGAGCATGGCACTGCCAAAGGGGTGTATATCCAATATCCTGCCTTGTAGTATGTTGGTGTGCCTCGGAGTGATAGGCCTATCCTCCCGCAAAAGCATGACCTCCTCGGGACGGATGCAGAAATATACACTTGCTCCTTTTTCAACCGCTCTATAGGGCGTCTCTACCTTGAAATCTTCAATAGCGATAATAGTCTTATCATCGCTTGCATCTGAATGCTCCACCTTTCCTTGGAGAATGTTCCTTGCACCTACGAACCTAGCCACAAACAGGGTTCTCGGTCGATGGAAGATATCCTTTGGCTCGCCGAACTGCTCTATCATACCCTCATTCAAGACTGCAACATGGTCAGCCAGTCCCATTGCCTCTGCCTGTTTATGTGTTGCTAGAACGACAGTTATTCCCAAGTTCTTTATTCTCCTGATTATTTCCTCCACCAGAGCTTCATTGATAGGATCTAAGTTGGCTGTGGGCTCATCTAAAAGGAGCAATTCAGGCTGGAAGACAGTGGCCATCGCAAATGCTACTCTTTGCGCTTCTCCGCCTGAGAGGGTCTTCGCATTTCTATCTTCGTAGCCCATAAGCCCTACTAATTCCAATGCATTCTCAACCTTCCCATCTATCTCCTCTTTCCGCTCTTTCCTTAGCCTTAATCCATAGGCAACATTGTCATAGACGCTCATGTTAAAGATGGGAGCCCCCTGGAAGACCATCGCCATTCTTCTCCGGAGCTCCAGATTGTGCCTGCCAGTTATGTCCACTCCATCGAAGAATATCCTCCCCTTTGTGGGCTGATCCAGGAGGTCAAGCAGTCGGAGCAAGGTGGTCTTTCCAGAACCGCTTGGCCCTATAATAGTGAATATCTCTCCTTTTTCTACTTCGAAGTCTATGCCCTTCAAGACCTCTTTTCCATCGTAGCTCTTGCACAGATTTTCTACCCTAAGCATGCTACCTCTCCTTCACTAGTGTTACAGCTAGGTTTACAAGAAATGCTAGAGCGATGAGTATAATGCCCAGCGCTATAGCTGTAGAGAAGTCTCCCTTCCTAGTCTCCACTGTTATTGCAGTGGTAAGAGTTCTAGTATATGATATTTCATGTCCCCTTTCCAAGAAAGCGATATTACCACCTACAATCAAGACCGATCCAACCTCGGCTATCGCCCTCCCGAAGCCAGCTAGAATCGCTGTAATCACACCGAGCTTTGCCTCTTTTAAAGCAAGAATCGCCACGTCTAAATCGCTTGCTCCAAGGGAGATAGCTACCTCGCCTATCTTCTTCTCCACGCTGCTAATTGCCGGTATCGCCACTCCGGTTATTATGGGTGTAGCTAGGATATACTGGGCTATGATCATTGCCGTAGGAGTATACAACAAAGCTAGAAAGCCCAGGGGGCCTGATCGTATGAGGAAGAGGAGTACTACTAGGCCGACTACTACGGGTGGAAGTCCCATGCTGCTGTTTATGATTGTGGTAAGGAGCCGCTTACCCCTGAATTCTTTCATGGCAATTAGGACTGCGAGTGGTATAGCTGTAAGAGTGCTTAGGATCAGCGCTACTCCTGAGACTTGCAGGGACACCTTAGTGGCGCTTAAGAGATATGGATCAAGGGAGAGCATAAGCTCTATAGCCTTTAATACGCCATCCAGTAGGAAGTGCAGGCTGCTCATTCCAAGGCCTCCATGAGTATCGCGTCTGGATGGAAGAGATCCTCGCCGTATTTCTCTCTGCCGAATTCGAGTATTATCTTTTGTCCCTGCGGAGAGGTGAGATAGCCTATGAAGGCCATTGCAAGCTGGTAGTTTATCTCAGGATGCTTGGCAGGATTTACGGCTATGGCGCTGTAGGGATTTAGGAGGAGGGGGTCACCCTCGACTAGAATATGTAGTGCAATTTTTTCTCGCATGGTCAGAAAGGTGCTTCTATCGGTTAGGGTATAACCCCCTACTTGGTCAGTTATTATTATTGTAGCACCCATACCGACGCCAGTTTGCCGGTACCATCTTCCCTCAGGTTCTATTCCTGTTTTTTTCCAGAGGGTCTTCTCTTTCTTGTGGGTGCCGGAATTATCGCCCCTGGAGAAGAAGGCTGCTCTACTTTCAGCGATTTTTTTGAGGGCGTATGCAGCGTCTTCCAGACCTTTAATGCCTGCTGGATCAGCTGTTGGTCCTACGATGACGAAGTCATTATGCATTATGCGACGCCTGTTTATGCCGTAGCCATCAGAAACGAATTTCTCCTCTGCTGCAGGAGCATGCACTATCACTATATCTGCACCTCCGAGCTCAGCTTTTCTTAGCGCTGCCCCGGTGCCCTGGGCTATCACCTTGACCTTGCAGTTGTACTTTTCCTCGAAAGGAGGTAACAAAACAGAAAGGAGACCTGAATCATAGGCGCTTGTGGTTGTGGCTAGGGTTAGTTCATCCCTCTGCTTTGGTTGAGGTTGCTGAGGCCCTTGAGAAATGCAGCCAGCTACTAGGAGTAACAGTAGAAGAAGGTGTCTGCTATCTATCATATCACAAAGGGAATCCCAGTCCTGATATTTAAGTATTTCTATTTGCTATTCCGTATTTGTTAAACATTATTAGTTTACATAAATTAAGAAAATGTATGATACGGATACTAGCTGGTCCTGAAATGAGCAGCAAATCTCGTACGGCGCTTGGGAGAAAGCGCTTTGTTGTAATGAAAAAAGGTAATTATAAATATGAGAGCGATGAAGACATAAGGTGAGGTGAGAAGTTGGGTGGGAGGCCTTTCCTAATAAGGGGGGGAATCGTCATAGTAGTTTTAATTGGAATATTAGTATTGGCTGGAAGCGTGAGCGCTGCAACGATTTATGTTAACGGGACCAATACTGGCCCGTGGGACGGCTTGAGTGAAGCAACGGGTTGGGCCAATATAACGGCTGGAATTAACAATGCAACCGATGGGGACAACGTGACGGTCGTAGCCGGCTTCTACACCGAGAACGTGGATGTCAATGTGTCAGTGAACCTAGTCGGTGCTGGTGTGAGTGTTACGGTTGTAAACGCTTCCAATTCAAGCGACCACGTCTTCGAGGTCACTGCAAACAGCGTGAATATCAGTGGGTTCACCTTGACGGGTGCTACTGGTAGTGACGGTGTATACCTCTTTAACTCGAATTACTCAAAAATTGAGAACGTTGATGCCTCGAACAACAGCATTGGTATAGTTCTCCTCGGATCTTACACCACAATATCCAACAACACAGCCAACAATAACACCGGCATGACTGGGGAAGAAGGGCCACCAAGCAGTGGCATTCTAGTATTGGGCTCTCATAACACCATAAGGAATAACAGCTTGCAAAACAACATTGTGGGTATCCTGATTACTCCTGGTGATCCTACTAATCCTGTCGAATCGACCAACAACACCCTCACAGGCAATAACATATCTGCGAACACCTACAACTTTTGGGTAGACGGCAATTCCATATCAGATTTCGTCCACACCATCGATACCAGCAACACAGTAGACGGCAAGCCCATCTACTACCTCGTCGAGGTCTCTAATCAGGTGATAAATTCCTCCACAGACGCCGGGTACGTGGGCATTGTCAACAGCGTCAACGTCACAGTAAAGGACTTGACGTTTAAGAAAAACGGGCAAGGGGTGCTATTTGCCAATACCACGAATTCATCCATCTCGAATGTCACTGCCTCGAACAACGACGTTGGAAT
>JAZGAD010000010.1:0-78270 GCA_036444275.1 Hydrothermarchaeales archaeon (SeqCode) | reverse complement strand
CTATATCAGCGGACTTTATATCGCACCTTACCGCCCAGAGGTTTGTTTCATCCACCCAAAGGCCATTAACCGAGGAAGGGATTTTCAGCACCTGCTTTGCAAAGGGTGTTAAACCTTCTACCTCCATACCCCACCAATGCCCTTCAACAAACATATCAGCAGTTATCCCAAATTTAGAAAATTCTTCCCCAGTCAGCCTGCTAGCCCGTTTGCCAGCTGTTACTAAGTTTTCTCTTTTACCGGAAAGGCGGCGGAGAAGAACCCCCCCAACAAGAAGAGCAGAAACGCCGATTATTATTTTAGGACGTATGGATTGTTCCATTTTTTCATCTCACGATTATATTTATCGGGAAAAATATATAAGTTTTCCTGGAGAGCTCATGGAGTTCCTTGAGAAGAATAATCCTAAGGTAGTAACTAAGAAGGTAGTTCTTATACATGAAGATGCGGAAAAACTGCAAAAGTAGGCGATGGATTTAAGACCGAATACAGCTAATAGTTGTTACACATAGTCCATATCACCGATATTTTTAAGAAGAATAACTAATTAATTCCCCGAACAATGGTAAATCTAATAATTAGAAGAATATTGCTGAGGATAAATCTAGTATCCTCCTCAATAGCAAGACCTACCCTAGCAGGAATCTTATCTTACTTTATAGCACGCCATTATTATGCAAAAGGTTCCAGGGACTTAAACCCAATAAAAGAAGACCTTGAGAGGTTACGGTTAGAATTACTAGGTGATACAGAACTAGGAACTAGCAAACATCGCAACAAAAAAAACATTGGATTATATCATAATAAAGTCTATGATACTGAGGGTATTAAAGCAGGGAATATGTTTGGCTGGAGAGTCTGTCCTCGGTGTGGGAGTGATAACTTAGAAGGTAGTTCTTATACGGATTATACAGAGGACGAAACGTATTTTATGATTAGATGCAAAGGCTGTGGAAACAGCGAATTCAACAGAACTTGCTATAAAAAAGTTTTAAATTAACGTCTCTATCCACTTTATTATATGGAGCTATAACATCGGGCTTTAGCTCTAACTTCACTTCGCTGGCACCGCTCTGGTTCTAGCTTAATGTACCCTTCAATAATTTCGACAGTTCCTCCTCCAGTACCTCAAGCTTGGAACTCAGCTCATCTTCTTGCTTCCTTATCTCATAGGTCTTCTTATTTGCTTCCTCTTTTTTCTTGCTTATATCATCCTCGAGCCAAATTCTCGTAAGGGAGTCCCTGGTGATGTCTATGAAGGATTTGCAGGTCACGATAGCCTCATTTAACTTGTCATAGCCCCCCATTACAGACTCCATCATCTTCAAGTGGGCCGTGAGTTTGTTCATGCGTTCTTCGGTCCGGTTTTTTTCCTTGGTATACTCAGTCTTAAGGACCGAATAGGTATCCTCGTCTACTTCTCCGCTTTCCTTTTCCTTCTCTAAAGAATCAATAAGAGTCTGGAAATTGTCGAGTTTGATCGTAAGCTCGGCTAGTACATCCTTCTCCTGCTTTATCTCGTCCTTTCTCCCCTTAAGGAATTCCTTATTAGGGTAGGGTACGCCAGTAGCAACACTTTCATCCTCTATAACTTGTAAGTTTTCCGTAATCTGCTTTAGATATTCTTTGGCGTTAGAGACTATGTACAGCTTGCCGGACTCTAGAAAATCCAATTCCCTCCGCTTGCCAGACAGTGTATCCTGCAGACCGTTCAGTACATTTTGATATTTGGATTGGACCTCTGACAAGGCATCGTACTTGGATATGACATTCTTCCGGGCGTTTATCTCAGAAGTGATCTCCTTTATTTTGTCATTGCCTGTAGCGAGTTCCTCCTCATATTTCTCCTTCAGCTTATCATACGTGGCGTCATCAATCAAGCCATCATCGCGGTTCTTCTTCAGAACTTTTAAACTGGACTCGCTAATCTGTTTCTTCATATTCAATCCAACGAGGGTAGAATTCAAGGAAGGTATTTCACCCCTGATCATTTCGACCCGAGCCCTAATCGAGGGATCTATCTCCATCTTCGGTGGAGGCCTCTCCTTCGGTACTTCTACTACTACTGCTTCCACCGGTGGTGCTTCTACTTCTACTACTTCTGGTGGTACCTCTACCTCAACCGCCTCTGCCTCCACTACTTCTACTACTTCTGCCGGTGCCTCTACTACTCCTTCATCCAGTTTTCTAAGTTCCTCCTCAACCGTCTCTCTTGTCACACCCTTTCCGAGGCTTATTCCTTTATCTTTGGCAAGAGCTCTCAAATCGTCCCAAGACATCTCGGAATAGTCCACTTTTTCAGCCTCGGCGGTAACCTCAGCCGCAGGTGCTTCTGCTGGTGCCTCTGCTTCTACTTCTACTTCCCCCTTGAGCCCCTCAATCTCAGCGTCAATGGACTTTAATTTCTCCTCGTAATGCTCTTTTGATGTTTTATAATCCTCCTCTTCTAGCTCCCCAACCTCAAATGCCTTCTGCAACTCATCAATGGTGGCCAGTATAGCCTCTTGTTCAATCTCTAATTCAGTCATTCTTTTAGAAGTCTCAGCCTCAGGCATAATAATCCTCCTCTATTTGAATACTTGGTTAGTTATCTTATAAAGGTATAAATAAATTTTGGTTCATGTTCATGGTTTTGTAGTTTAAGGTCCAGAAGTCCAGAGGCTTTAAGAACTCTGTCATCCCCCTCATAACTACATTCTGTCAATCTTTATATATGGATTTCCTTTTTCTCTTCAAAAAGACACCAAGTGGAGTATGTGTTTGAGAACCATAGCTGCATTGTATAGAGCAAACCAGAATTATTTATTGACTAACTTTACCTGCTCGATTGCATAAGTTCCAGAGATTCCGCATTCCTTCCTAGCTTTCACGATTTCCAACCTTTGTTTAAAGAGAGGCATATCTAGTACTAGGGATTCAAACTCCCCGCCTTCGCCACAGATATGAATCTTATATTTCTTGTGTAGATCTTTCAAGTCCTCGATGCATCTTTCATCGATTCTCCTACCCAACCAGTTTTCATCCAGTCCCATAGCGGCAACCGCAGTGATTATTATCTCAAAGCCAGCGTCCAGCATCTCCCTTAAGAGCATCTCTGGGTCTTTATGCCACAGAGGTGCAAAGGATCGCAGATTTAATGCCTCACAGATAGCGTCAACCCTCTGTTTTTGATACTTCGAAAATAAAGCACCGCTAACAACGCCTTCAATCTCACCTTTCACAGAGCTAATGAGTGCCTTTAGGTCTTCCAGCTCCTTTTCCTTCTCACCTTCTGTACCCTTTGTTAGACGCGGGATTCCCATTGCTCTCGCTTGATAACTAGTGAGGCGAACACTGGGGTGATGGAACATATAGCTATCTGATCTCTCTGGGAGAACCGTTAGGAGATATTTTATTTTAAACCCTTGGGAATGCATGATATAGGCTGCAAATAGAGAGTCTTTCCCTCCTGAAGTAAGAGCTGCGAGTTTCATAGGATCACATATATTCCAAGGATCATAAACCGGGATATGTTACTATACTTCTTATTAAATTCAAATTAAAAATTATGAAAGGACAGATAAATATTGCCTAGGTTGTAATAATTGTAATATTAGAGTAGGAAGAGAAGATATGATCATCTTTGGGAGGAATATGCGGAGGTTAGTGGGACTATGAAATATATCGTCGATTTGGACTCTGCGTTAGAGGGAGCTGTAGAGCGGTGTACATCTAGTCAAGCTACTGGTATCCTTTTCTCAGGCGGGCTGGACAGCTCGTTAATTGCTAAGATATATGAGGATCTGAATATGGAAGCAACACTTTATTCTGTAGCTATGCCGGGCTCTCATGACTTTGAGCATATTAGAGGGATAGAGGAGTTCTTCAAGTTTGATGTGAAGCTGAGGGAGCTTGCACACGAGGAGCTGGAGGGATATGCAAGAAGGGTTATAGCTGCTATTAAGAATCGGGACCCGCTTCATGTCTCCATTGGAATTCCCTTCTATGCTGCCTGTGAAGAAGCCAAAAGCGATGGTATGAAAGCTATACTCATCGGGCAGGGGGCTGACGAGCTTTTTGCAGGATATCACAGATATCTACGCATGCCCCCGGAAGAACTGGAAAAGTCTTTAGTCCAAGACCTAGAAAAACTCCTGCAAGTGGATATCAAGAGGGATGAGGCTATCGCAAGAGCCAATGAATTGGAACTAAAAGCCCCATATCTAGATGAGGAGTTGGTAAACATGGCCTTAAATATCCCTATAGACCTCAAGATTAAGGGCGATGTGAGGAAGTTCATCCTTAGGGAAGTAGCAAAGAGGAGAGGCTTACCTAGGGGGATAATAGAGAGCAAAAAGAAGGCGGTTCAATACTCTACTGGGGTAGATAAAGCCTTGAGGAAGATTGCCAAGCAAAATAAGAATAGCCTAAGAGAATACTTAGAATCCTTATGCTGAGGCGTTGCTTAAACTTAATGTAAGTATAATTATAGAGAACAACTAAGAAAGAGGGATAATATGGTCAGAGAAGAGGATATTAAAGCAGAGGGGGAGAAGGTCCTCCGGGAGCTATCTGAGGCGCTTGGGGATATAGATCTGGCTGAGACCTACTATGTGGTAGAAGATATAAACGTGACCCGGGAGAGCGGCGAAGCCAGAGTGGACAGGAAATTCGAGAAAGTAGCTAAGAAGAATGCCCCAAAACTCGACGAAGATGGGAACTTCGTCATGGAGAGGGGGCAGTGGGTGGAGTAGCGACAATGGGTAGATCTGAGAATACCGAGTTGAAGACGCAGTCCAAGACAGCAGAGGAGAATGTATCCAGTTTCTTGGAAAAAATCGAGAGGAGAGACGCGGAGATAAATGCCTTCATAGATCTTAATAATAATGCATTGGAAGAAGCAAGGGAGGTAGACAAGAAGATAGAGCGTGGTGAGGGTGGAAAGCTGGCTGGGCTAGTCATAGCTATAAAGTCGAATATGAATGTCCGTGGGCTCCGTGCTACATGTGCCTCTAAGACCCTGGAGAACTATGTCGCCCCCTACGATGCTACGGTAATAGAACGCATAAAACAGGAGGATGGTGTGATAATCGGTATGACCAATATGGATGAGTTCGCAGCAGGAAGTTCTGGGGAGACCTCCTATTTTGGGCCCATACAGAACCCAAGCGCTCCTGGAAGGATACCAGGCGGTTCTTCGTCTGGGTCAGCTGCTGCTGTGGCCGCCGACTTCTGTGACATAGCCCTTGGAAGCGATACCGGCGGCTCTATCAGGAACCCTGCTTCCCACTGTGGTGTCGCTGGCTTGAAACCGACCTATGGCCTTGTACCGAGATACGGCCTCATTGATCTAGCCATGAGCCTTGACCAGATAGGCCCTCTTGCGAGAGACGTGTATTCCCTAGGGCTTATGCTTGAGATCATCGCGGGATACAACCTAAAGGAGTGCACCACTATCAAAAATCCGAACGGGCGATACTCAGAGTTGAGTGATGATATCTCAGGCTATAAAATAGGCATCGCCAGAGAATTTGAAGAGTTCACCGATGCAGATATAATGCTGGAGATAAACAAGGCGCTTAAAAAACTAGAAGACAAGGGGGCTGAGCTCGTTGAGGTGAAGCTACCCAACCTGGGGAAGGGCCTGTCCACCTATTATCTTACGGTCTTTGTGGAGTTCTTCTCTGCCACTAGGAAATTCGACGGCAGGAGATATGGCTACAAGATAGAAGAGGTCTGCGGGCGCGAAGTGCTGCGCAGGATCATGCTTGGGCGCTACATAAGCCAGAAGGAGTACTCAGGGAGGTACTACAAGAAGGCTCTGCAGTTCAGATCACTTATCAAAAAAGAAATGCTGGAGGCGCTTAGACATGTCGACGTCATTGCTGGTCCAACTGTACCGAAGTTGCCGCATAGATTAGGGGACGAGATCAAAGACCCCCTCGTCATGTACGGATACGATGTCCTCACAGTCCCAACGAATCTCGCCGGGATACCCGCAGGAGTGCTAAAAGCAGGCGAGGTTGAAGGCATACCAGTTGGTCTGCAAGTCCAGGGAACGCCCCTTGATGAACAAAGAATCTTGAATACTATGTATGCCTTTGAGAGGTGCTGAGATGGTATTAGACTTTGGAGACTTCTTTATAAAACTGGAAGACCTTGACAAAAAGGTCAAGGATGCAGAGGCAAAACTCACAAACCTTGCCATAAGATTGGGCATATCAACGAAGATCAGAGCCAAGGATGCACGTGCGGTAGAGATCAAGGAGGTTGCCTCTACTCTTTCGGAGGCCTATGAGGTTCTAGGCAAGAGTTACTCAGAGGTAAAAGAGGAATTTAGCAGGATACTGAAGCAGGTCCAGGAGGTCAGTACTGCATCTACTAAGACTATAGAATCATTGAAAGACAAGGTTTCCGCCAAGAAGAAGGATGCAATCCTAAAATCCCTTAATGCATACAGGGATATAGTGGATGCTAATTCCTATTTCTATCAAGCTGACTCCAAGCTTAATACTACCATGAATGATTTCGCTAGTGTTATCGGCCAAGTTAAAGGCATCGTAGAGGTGATTCAAGGTTTCCAGAGCGAGGATGCGCCCAGTACGAAGGAAATCAAAAAGCTGCAGCGTTCCATCGATGAGATCACAGAGAGGTATATCTGGTAAGGTGAGGCGAGGAATATGAAGGTAACTATCGGCTTCGAGATACATGAGCAGTTGAATACTCCAACTAAGCTTTACTGTGATTCCCCGACGAATTACCGCGAGGTACCTCCGAATACCAACGTATGTGAGGTATGCACCGGTATGCCTGGCTCTAAACCTATGCCTGTTAACCGCGACGCAATAGATGCAGCGGTGGAGATAGCATTGATGCTTGACTGTGAAATCATAAAAGAACCCATCTACATCCAGAGGAAGCACTATGACTATCCTGATCTGCCTAGCGGGTATCAACGTACTTCTTTGCCGATAGCCAAGGATGGAGAGCTTAATGGTGTAGGGATATGGGAGGTGCACTTGGAGGAGGACCCAGGGAAATACGATCCGGTTACTGGAAAGGTGGACTACAATCGCTCAGGCGTGCCGCTGGTGGAGATAGTAACGGCACCTGATATAACCTCCCCAGAGGAAGCTAGAGGCTTCATGAGGGAGCTCACCAAGGTATTGCAGTATACAGGCAAGGTGCGCCCAGAGGGAGGCACAATGCGAATGGATACCAACATCTCTCTAGAAGGCGGAGCTCGGGTGGAAATAAAGAACATAAACTCTGTGAGAGGCGCTTATAAGGCGTTGAAGTTCGAGATGACGAGACAGCGAAGCCTCATGAAGCGCGGCGTAAAGGTTAAGCGTGAGACAAGGGCTTTTTTGGAGGCCCAGATGATCACTAAGCGGATGCGGGTCAAGGAGGAGGCCGAGGACTACCGCTACATCCCTGACCCTGATATACCCCCACTGCTGATAACTGAGGATAAGATCACCGAGATAAGGGCAGAGATGCCTGAACCGCCGCACATGAAGTTGAAGAGGTTCATAAAGGACTACAATATCCCAAGAGATGATGCTTGGGCTATAACAAGCGAAATAGAGATGGCCGACACCTTCGAGGAGGTGTGCAGAGCGATGGACCCAAAATTTGCTGCCTCTGTCTTCAGGCATGAGATAAAGCGTGTTCTCACTTTCAGGAACATGAGTTTTAGAGAAAGCGGGCTGAACAGCGATAGGATAGTAGAGCTCTTGAACATGACCACCCAAGGCGAGATAACCAAGAAGGCCGAGAAGAAGGTCTTCGAAAAGCTGATAGGCACTTCAGAGTCGCCGCGGGAGATAGTAGAGGAGTTGGGCTTGGTGAGAATCAAGGAGGAGGATGTCGTCGAAAAGGCAGTTGAAGAGGCGGTTAGAGAGAACCCAAAAGCAGTGGAGGATTATCTAAAAGGCAAAGAGGAAGCACTGCACTACGTAGTTGGGCAGGTGATGAAGAAGACGAAGGGGAGGGCTGATCCCAATACAGTACTGGAAAAACTGAAGGAGAAACTGGAGTAGTTGTGAAAGAGGGAACCAAACAATAGTATCGTGGTCGATCTTACCATCTTGCCCTGGGCGGGATTCCTTAGCGCAGGTCAAAATCCCTTCAATTCCACTTATTCTTCTTTTAAGAACTCTCTTATCCTTTCTAGAAATTTCTCAGCATCCATTACCACGGCCTCTGCTTCTTCCATGGTAAACTCCCGGACCACATCATAATCGGCGTGCTCCCTAAGGTCCTCAGCCTTAGATAACATAGAACTATACTCCTTTGAAATCTTTTCAGTCCGAATGAATTCCTCCCCAAATTTTTGTATCAAGCCCTTATGAGTCCTGGGAGAAAGGTCCTTTGTCAGAAGGATGGCCTTTGCAGCGTGGTACATGCAGTAATATGCCCTGCTTATGGCATCCTTGGAACGCCTGTTCTCCAAGAGAATTTTCGCTGTCTCAAGCCTCTCTCCAGCCTCAGTTAGGTGATATCCCACTCTATCCAAGGACCACACCCTCTCTCTCAATGCTTTGAATGAATGGCATCCCAAGTTCTACCATGGTTCTATAGTCCTTAGGCGAGATGATTTTCAGAGAAATCAAAACATCAAATTCGATGAGAATATCCGTCACAATTCTCTCTAGCGAATTCCAGCCATCAAGCTGCTTGCCCTTCCATATCACAAGGACATCGACATCGCTTTCTTTTGTAAAATCCCCCCTGACATAACTGCCGAAAAGGATGATCTTTTCTATCCTACCTCCATATTCTTGAGCTCTTTCAACAAATTTGTCTATGGCCTCTTTTCTCAAACCTGTTTCATCCATGGATATATTTTTCATCTTCTTTGATTTTAACTCTTTCTCTATGTAGATGTGAAGGGTTTCTAGAATTGAATGAAAGGGATATCGGAAATGCTATAGGTCTTAGATGGACAAACTTGTTAAGAGAGAGTAACCGCATTAAACGAGGGAATCCATCTCTGGAAATGAGAAATTAAACAAGAAGGAAGAGGAACTATTTTGAGTGACAACGATCGGATAAGTCTCTAAATCTATTGAGGGAGAGGAAGCAAAAAAGTAGCTACTGCTAAAATAAGTAGTAATGCTCCCACCTGGTAGCCGGTAGACATCAGCGAGCCTCCAGTTACACCTGATAACACAATGACTTCTGCCCGATAGGCGGATGGAAAGTGAGGATATCGTAGCTTCATACGTCCCAAAATAAAAGTTCACGATATAAAAATTTAACGTTTAGAATTGATGCACGCTTGATCGATATTCTAACCTACTACCTGTTTTCCATTTAACCCTCTACCGTGAGCAATTGTATCATTCTCTCTTCAACTCATCTTTTGATTTCATTTCCACTTACTCCTGTATTCAAGCCGCCGAGGCATCTGAGAGTTCCATACTCTCGAATCTATACATGATTTTTTTAAGTTGCTAGGTTGTATTAACTTGTGATGTCTATGTATTGGCTGCTTCGTCCCGATTCTGTTACTGCCTTTGAAGAGGATGGCGTAGTGAAAGCCCTGGGCAGGTATGTGGAAGTATCCAGCAATAGGAAGCCCGCGAACTTCATGATCTGCAAGAGCATAGGGATAGACGATGCTGCGTTAGATGCTCCACTGGAAGCCCTCTGGAGAGTGCATGATAAGAAGATTGAGGAATTTGTGAAAGTAAAAAGAGAGATCGACGATAAGGAGGGAACGCCTGAGCTTAAGGTGCATGAGCCGTCTCTATTGGATTTGAAGCTGGTTATAGCCAACGAGATATTGAAGAGCTGCCACTTCTGTGAGAGAAGATGCGGTGCAAATAGAGGTGAAAAGAAGCTGGGCTTCTGCAACCTAGATAAGACCTCAAGGCTCTCAACAGAGTTCCTGCACATGGGAGAAGAAGCCTGCCTTGTGCCGTCTCACACCTTCTTCTTCATTGGTTGTACATTATACTGCGTCTTCTGCCAGAATTGGACTATCTCCAGGCAGAGAGAAACCGGCAGGCCTATCACTGGTAAGGAACTGGCCGAGCTTGCGAAAAAGCGCAGGATCCTTGAAAAGAGCAAGAATATAAACCTCGTTGGTGGAGAACCGACACCAAACCTTCATACAATACTGGACATGCTGATGCACCTCGACGAGAACGTGCCGGTGGTTTGGAACTCCAACATGTACATGAGCAGCGAAACCATGAAGCTTCTTAACGGTGTTGTCGATGTTTATCTGACGGATTTCAAATATGGTAGCAACGACTGTGCCGAGAGGCTCTCGAAGGTCAAAAATTACTGGGATATCATCACTAGGAATCACTTGCTGGCTAGAGAGCACGCAGAGTTACTAATCCGCCACCTCGTACTGCCGAATCACGTGGAGTGCTGCTCCAAGCCAATTTTAGCATGGATCGCTGAAAACTTGGATAACGAGGTAAGGGTGAACATTATGGGGCAATACCATCCTGAGTTCCAAGCCTTCAAGTTCGGGGATATATCGAGGGCTGTTGACAGGGAAGAGGTAGTGGAGGCAATCAACTTCGCTAGAGAGAAGGGTTTGTGGAATCTGGACTAGGTAAGGTAACATGAATGGGATAACACCAATAATGAGCAGCGGCACTGACTGCAACGCCTATCTAATACAGGATGCTAAGAAAGTTCTCATTGACGCTGGAGCGGGATTAGACGACAGGATAGCGAGAGAAGTCGGAAAGGCACTAAAGGGAGAACAACTGGATATGATCATTAATACCCATGCCCATTTTGATCACTGCGGCGGCGATGGACAATTCAATGAGGTAAGGGTGTATCTTCATCGTGACGATGCAAATGCGCTTGTTTCAGGCAGCTTTTACGGGACCTATAGACTCTTCGATGATGAGCGTCCCACCAAGTTCCATCGACTACTTGTAGAGGGAGATAAACTTGAGCTAGGGGAGCATATCCTCGAGGTAGTGCACTCTCCTGGGCACACCCCTGGAAGTATATGCCTCTTTGACAGGGATAGAAAGATGCTCTTCTCTGGTGACACGCTCTTCTCAGATGGAGGTTTCGGCAGAGTCGACATTGGGGGCAATGGAAGGCAGATGCTCAGGTCCCTTGAAAAGCTATCAGAGATGTCCTTCGATACCCTTTACCCAGGACACGGCCCGATAGCAATGAACGGTAGAGAGCAGGCGGAAATCAGCTTGAGAAATGCTAGGGAACTCCTGCAGGGTGAACTGGACTGAGTGATGAAGGAATATCCATTAAATTTTCTTCCAAAGTACCTCTTCCCCTTTCGTTAACTCTAAGATTCTGTGATAGGGGATCATTACCTCTCTCCCAGCTCTTTCTAGAACGAAGAAGGATTTTTCCAACCTGGAAATGCTCTCAGTAGATATCGTGATGCAATCCCCGGGTGCACCTCTATGTAGGTACGTGATCTCCACCCCTTTTAGGGATTTTCCGGGGTGCCACTCTAGTTCCTTCAAAATTTTTTTGGCCATGATCAAGAGGTATTCGGGACCCTTGGCCGGGGACGAGGCCTGCCTATGAAATCTCTAGGTGATAGGGGTTTTTCCTTAGTATGGGGATACTCAGTCGTTTGGGAGACGTTTCCAGTAGGTTCTAGGGCCTCTTTTGAGCCCTGGATTACATACAATGCTAAAAGAACTAGTACTATGAGTATGAGCATGCTTCGGGTGTTCATCATTAGACGGTATTGTGTTAACTTATTAATTAATTTCGAAAACGTTATTAATTACGGCGTGGAGAAGTGGCATAATGAAGCCCAAAGTAAAAAACTACATGTCCAGCAAGGTCATAACCGTTAAGCCGGAGCAGACCCTCGATGAAGTATTAAAGCTGGTGAGGGAGAGCAGCCACGACGGCTTTCCAGTAGTCGAAGACGGCCGCCTTGTCGGTATAATCACCATCAGGGACATGGTGTTTAAGAAGAGGAAGACAGTCGAACACTCCATGAGCGGCGAGGTGGTGGTTACCTTCCCAGATACCAACTTGACGGACGCTGCTAGGGTGATGTTCAGGATGGGCTACTCGAGACTCCCGGTGGTGGACAAGGATAGAATGCTTATTGGCATAATCACTAATGCCGACGTCATAAGGTCTCATATAGAGCGCGCTACCCCGGATAAAGTAAGAAAGATATCTGAATCCCTAGAGAAGCTCTATACAGTTAAGACGATAGTAAGGATGGGAAAGGTGAAGATCAAGGACTTAATGCCGACGCAGGGCAAGATACATCCTGATGAATTTCGAGGCAGGGAATATGAGATGAAGAGGGGTTTGGCAGAGCCTATAGTAGTACTAAAGTCTGGGGATAAGACGCTGCTGGTGGACGGCCATCATAGAGCCTTGGCAGCCCGTAAACTAGGCATTGGAGAGTTGAAGGCCTACATCATAGTGCCCAGCAAGAATATTGAATTCGGATTAGAGAAGACTGCCAAAGCAATAGGATTAAACTCTATAGAGGACATGAAGCTTAGTGACTACGATGAAGGGACTATTGCAGAGATTATAAAGTGAGGTATTAGTAATATGCAGAAGAAGTTATTGATCCCAGGACCTGTGGAGCTATCCAAGGAAGTGCTCCAGGCTATGGCCGAGCCGGTTATTGGTCATAGGACACCGGATTTCCAGGAGATTCTAGAGGAGTGTTGGGGGAATTTAAAGGATATCTTCAAAACCAAGAATGATGTAGTACTGATCACGGGCTCTGGCACTGCCGCCATGGACGCAGCTATTGCAAGCACCATAGGTGAGGGGGACGAAGTCGTATGCATAACTGGTGGAAAATTCGCTGAGCGCTTTGCAGAGATAGTCAAGGGCTATGGTGGAAAAGCAAGGTTGGTGGATGTTGAATGGGGCTCTGCAGCCGACCCAAAAGAGGTAGAGAAGGTAGTTGAGGAGAGCAACGCAAAAGCGATAACCCTAACCCACAACGAGACGTCTACCGGCGTTCTCCACAATGCCAAGGCAATAGCAGAGATTGCTGAGAAGCACGATCTCCTCTTCATCATGGATGCCATTACATCTATAGGTGGGGACTACGTGGAAGTAGACAAATGGGGCGTCGACATATGCATAGCTGGCTCTCAGAAGTGCCTTGCAGCACCTCCTGGACTGGCGATGCTCAGCGTAAGCGACAAGGCATGGAAAGCTATTGAGAGCAACGAGACCAGAAATTACTATTTGAATCTGGCCTCTTATAGGAAGGCCTTACGAAAGAGTACCACGCCGTTCACGCCATCAGTGTCCCTGGTATACGGCTTGAGAGCAGCTCTTCGAGCTGTTAAGAAAGAAGGCTTGGAGGAGAGAATCAAAAGGCATAGAAAGCTCGCGAGTGCAACTAGAGAGGCGGTTAAAGCATTGAACCTCGAGCTGCTTCCAAGAGACGAGGACGCGTCCAACACGGTCACTGCTATCAAAGCCCCTCCAGGTGTGAATGCCGATGATATTAGGAAGAAGATGAAAGAGGACTTTGGGATTCTTCTTGCAGGCGGCCAGGCAACGCTAAAGGGCAAGATCTTTAGGATAGGGCACATGGGAAACATCAGCTACTCAGACCTCACCTCAGCGCTGGAGGCATTGGAAGTAACCCTCAAGCACCTTGGACATGAGGTTGAGTTGGGAAGAGGGGTAAAAGCAGCTCAAAAAGTATTCGATTCTTGACTTCGACTCTGCCTCTGCCGTAAGGGATAAGTATTCAGCCACGTATTTTAAGGACATGGATATACCCAGGGTAGTGCTGGGAGGGACGAATAGCAGGGCTGGTAAGACTGTTATCTCTATAGGTCTAATGAGGGCACTCCGTAACAGGGGCTACGAAGTACAGCCTTTCAAGACCGGACCTGACTTCATAGACCCCAGCTACCACAATTTTGCCACTGGCAGGCGCTCGAGAAACCTTGACGGCTTCATGATGAAAGATGGTGACATAAAAGAGTGCTTTACCAGGAATTCTCAGGGAGCTGATATCGCGGTGGTAGAAGGTGCCATGGGACTTTTCGATTCCCATGATGCCTTGGATGAAAGGGGGAGCACTGCACATGTGAGTAAGGTCTTGTCTGCTCCTACCCTCGTTATAGCCAACGTGGAACGCATTGCTAGGAGCGCTGCTGCCATTACCATGGGCTTCAAGGTCTTTGATGAGGGCGTAAACGTGAAAGGAGTAATTCTGAACAGGCTGGGCTCTGAGAGGCATATCCAAAAGGCAAAGCTCGCTGTAGAGCAGTTAGCAGATATGAAGGTCTTTGGAGCGCTACCCAGAGACCCGAAGGTAGGGATACCTGAAAGGCACCTCGGCTTGGTACCTGCCTATGAACGGGAGGAGATAGATGAGCTCTTTGAGTACCTCAGCGCGTTCGTAGAGAAGCACGTTGACGTTGACGGCATAATCGAACTGGCTATGGATGCTGGTAGTATGGAGGAGATTGAGCAGAACGAGCTATTCAAGGATGACGATTTGGGCGTAACGATTGGTATAGTCAGGGATCGGGCGTTTAATTTCTACTACGAGGACACCATAGATGCATTCGCTGCCAAGGCACATGTGTTATACATAGATTCCATGAAAGACCGCAGACTTCCTGATGTGGATGCTCTCTACATCGGGGGAGGATTCCCAGAGGTATTCGCAGAGAAGCTGGAGGAGAACACCTCCCTCAAGGGTGAGATCTTAGATTTCTGTGAGTCCGGTAATCCAGTTTATGCAGAGTGCGGCGGCTTGATGTATCTCGGAGAGAAGATGACCACCGGGGGCAGGGAGTACGATATGGTGGGCTTCCTGCCGATTAAGACCCAGATGAAGTCGACGTTTCAAGCCCTAGGATATACTGTAAGCAGGGTCGAGAAGGATAACCCTATAAGCGATAGCGGTGCCACTCTAGTGGGGCACGAGTTCCATCACTCGACTATTAAGCTTTTAGGCGACGTTGAATACGTCTGCGAGATGATAAGGGGGAGAGGCATAGATGGAAAAAGGGACGGCATTCTCCGTGGGAATACTCTAGCCAGTTACTCCCATTTACATGTGCTCTCCTATCCCAAGATGATCGAGAATTTCCTTGCAAAAGCAACGGGATAAAAAATTGAATGAAAGCAATTATGCATAGTTATTTTCTTCTTATCTGGCTATTACACCGTGTGTTAACTGTTCCAACTCCAGATGATCCATCCATATATCAATGCAGTCACAGGCTGGACCATTTAAGAACTTGGCATCCTGTGTGATTGAGAAATTCATTACCGCATCGCGCACTTCGCTGTCGCACCGGCCGCAGTTATGCGCTCCCCTGGCTCTGCCAGCTGCCGTTGGATGACTCAGCACCGGCACCTTAATCTTGGTTGCTGTTTCCTTCAGCACCTCTAAAACGCTCCACAGCCAGGGAGGCCGGTATTCCCCTCTCTTCCATAAATACTCCACCAGGGTGCCCCTCTGTATATTCACAGGATTGAAAGATATCCTCGATGCTCCTAGCGCTTGTGCTTCAACTGCAGAGTTCACTGCATCTCTTAGCGCTTCTCTCTCAGTCAGGAAGGGCGGCTTTAGCAGGAGATATGCCTTCACGAGGATATCGCTACGTCTACAGAGATCAATGGCTTCTTTAAAATCTTCTAATGTGGCGTTCTTGTTGATACAGTCTCTTCGTATGTCGTCATTAGTAGTCTCCAGGCCGAGGCCGATTTCCAGTTCAGCTTCCGAAGCCTCCTTGGCCTCTCCCAATGCTTTATCCTCCAGGAACTCAGGTCTTGATTCTACCTGTACCCTCCTTATCCCTCTTCCATTCACCATGGAAAGGATCTTCTGCCTGGTATTTGAGCTCAGCTCTTTAGGATCAAAGAAGCTGCCTGAGTTGAAGATCTTCAGGTATTCCACTCCCTGTAGTCTTCCTATAGCTTCCTCGAATTTCTTTACAAGTTCGCCTTGGCTACTTGAAGGGTCGGAGTCATATACATAGCCGCACATTGTGCAACCAGAGGTTCTCCCCCATCTGCATCCGCGGGTAGGAAGGATTATTACGCCGGCATCAACAGTGCCATCAAGGTAGTCTTTTTCTCTCCAGACGTGTGCAGCATGCTTCTTGCTCATGTATCTTTTCAGTCCAAAACTCCGTAGGTCCTTAACAACCTGGTTTAACTCTTGATTAATCATCTTTGCACAATCACATTTCTACTTTCAAGAAATCCCTCGCCACCCTAGAGTTGTCAAAAATCTTTCTAGCCTCATTCAGCAGGACCTCGGTGTCCTTGTATCTGGGACTTATATGGGTCAGGTAAAGGCTCTTCGCACCGCCTTTTCTCGCAACTTCTGCCGCCTCTGCGCATGTGGAATGCATGGTCTCGATGGCATTTTTCTTCCGCTCCTCGTCGAAAGTGCCATCATGGATTAATACTGCATCCTTGCATGCCTCTATCACGTTGCTACAGGGCCTGGTGTCAGAGGAATAAACGATCTTGTAGCCCATTTTTTTGTCTCCAAGCACATCGTCGGGCTGGATTGTCCTACCTTCGTGTTCCACTGCTTCTCCACACTGCAATCTAGAATACTTGGGGCCGGGTCTCAAACCCAGTGCTAGGGCCTTCTCAGGCAGAAACTCCCTTCCCTTCTTTTCCTCAAAGACCAAGGCATATGTAGGGGTGTAATGCTCCACGTTTAGGCATCTTATAACGTACTTCTCTTCCTCCAGATGAAATCCATCGTCTATCTCTTCTGGCACTACCTCGAAGCGCAGCGTATAATCACCTAGTGCTAAGATGTTCTTCAATAGCTTGTCTATCCCCCTAGGGCCGTATACTGTAAGGGGCTCTTCTCTACCAGCGAATGACATGGTCTGGATCAAGCCCGGTATACCAAGGAAGTGGTCGCCATGAAAGTGGGTAACGAAGACCTTCTTTATCTTCATGTAGCTGATCTTAGCCCTGATTAGCTGCCGCTGGGTGCCTTCGCCACAGTCCCACAAGAGCACCTCGTCCAGGTATCTCAATGCTATGGCTGAGTGACCACGCTCGACACTTGGTACCGCTGCCGTTGTACCTAGGAATATTATCTCCATAGTCATATCTTTTCAATTCATTTTTATATAAAATTAGTACCATAGTCTAGAAAGATGAATGCCAAGCATTTATTGAGGCTTATAGAAGAGGTGGAAAGACTTAAGCTGACTTCTAGAGAGGGCTGGAAGCTTAGGGGCGTTCGCGAGGCAGAGAGCGTTGCAGAGCATGCACTGGGCGTGGCATTCCTCTCGATGCTTCTTGCCGATGAGGAAAAGCTAGATGTTGAGAAGGTTATAAGGATGGCCCTCCTACATGACCTCCAAGAGGCGAGGGTTGGGGATATCAGCATATTTTCTCCAAGATATCCTGAGAAAAGGGAGATCGAGGAGCGAGCCATAGACGAGGCATTGAAACATTTTCCTGGATACAGAAAGCTGTGGGGGGAGTATGTCAAGGGCAAGAGCCCTGAGGCTAAATCGGTGAAGCAGGCCGATAAGTTAGAGCTTCTAATCCAGGCACTGGAGTACGAGAGAAAGGGTTATGACGTAGGCGATTTCTGGGATGAGGAGTATGAATTCAATGGCCTTGCAAGAGAGTTGTACGAGCTTCTAAAGAAGGCAAGACCATAGGTATCATAATCATCGTAACCCTAATATAAAGATCGAGCAGGTATAGGTCCACCGCTTTAAGGAAGATGAGCTGAGGTATTTTTGTTCCAAAGCCATTTACCTCATTAGAGTTAAATAGTTAAACTTCGCCCTCATCGAGTATCTTTCTACCATATGTCAACAAGTCTCAGGCCCCACTTCTTCTCAAAATTTTTGTTGTCCTTTTCTATCAGGTCCATCCTGAGCCTGAAGTTCTTGTGGTAGGTGTTGTGCCTATCCACCAGACGATAGTCGTGAAGGTGAACAACTTCTGCATATGGCGCATATATTGTTTTGTAGCCAGCTTCTCTCGCGCTCAGACAGAGGTCCTTGTCCTCATCCACAAGAAAAAATGCTTCATCAAAACCCCCAACTTTTTCTATCACCTCCCTTTTTACGAGCAGGGTTGTGGTGGGATACCACACCACCTCCTCCTGTCTGTTGACCTCGGGGTCATCACCGCTATAGACTTCTGTCTTGCTGAGGCCCATCTCCACCACTTTTCCCCCTTCCACTTTCGCGTTCATATACTTGCTGCAATAATAAATCTCACCGCTCTTCCTGAGGATTTTAGGGCCCACAAGGCCGATATCCGGAGAGCTTTCAGCCACCCTCTCCAACTTTCCCAACCATCCCTCGCTCACAAGAGCATCGTTGTCCATAAACACTATATAATCCCCAGAACAGGCTCGTATGCCGACATTTCTGGAGCCGGTTGTTCCCAGACCGCTTTTTATATGGATGACCTTTAGGTTCTTCTTTTTCCTCTGAAGGTCCTCAAAAAATTCTCTCATCTTCTTCTCACAGTCCACAGCGACGACTATCAGCTCAAAGGGCGCCATGGTTCTCTCAAAAATGCTCTCTATGCACCTTTTCGTTGTCTCGTATCTGAGAAGGGCTATCATGACAATCGATGCTAACCGCATCGCAACACACCAACGTTTTTATTTTCCCGTACACGTACATATTGCATGATCATGAGAACTGTAATAGTTATTCTAACATATTAGGTTTCCCGCACAAAAACCGAGCTCGAGATTTTCGATCATCCCACCAAAAGCACAAGAAGAGAGACTCTAACCCGCCTTCCTGCGAGCCTTGAGAAACTAG
Source organism: Hydrothermarchaeales archaeon (SeqCode) (assembly GCA_036444275.1). Taxonomy (GTDB): domain Archaea; phylum Hydrothermarchaeota; class Hydrothermarchaeia; order Hydrothermarchaeales; family JAZGAD01; genus JAZGAD01. Next base: position 59,536 of record JAZGAD010000010.1, on the reverse strand, counting down.
ATGTGAGTGGCGATATCGACACTTCCTGTTTAGACATCAGGATGCAGCCTTCTGGAGCAACGAAGGGCTATACCATAATGCGGGGTCTCTCTGTAGAGAATGTATGGGCTCTTAGAGACGGAAGGAGTTACTGCTAGGAGCGATAGAAAGGCCTTTGAGGAAAAGATTGCAGCAGACTTCGAGGTAAGTTCCAAAGCCAGAAATAGTAGTAGGCCCTTTCATTCTAGCCCATAGATTTTCACGAATTCATCTGAATACAGCAGGTTCAAGCCCTCTACCCGCTCGTGCCCGAGCATCTTGAAGAGCATAGTTTCCATGGCTTTCTCTGTAGGCTTCCAATCCACTAGATACTCAGAGGGGTCGTAGCCCAAGCTAGAGAAGATGGCAAAGCTCTTCGCAGAATCCTCTGCGGTTATAAAGACATAGTTAGCTCTGTATTTTTTCATTATATCAAGAGTTTCTTTTGGATCTCTTGCTGTTAGGGCTAGAGCTACTTCTCTTATCCTTTCCTCTGTAGAGAAGTCTCCACTAGCGGAGGTGTCCCACTTGCCGCTGGATACAGTCTCCATTATGCCCTTAGAAGGACTATATACCACTGCGTCTCTCTCGGTATAGCCACGTATCATATGCCCATAGTCCCACCAACAGAGGAAGACAGCATCTTCAGGTGCGTTTCCTTTTATCCAGGCCAATGCAGGCCTCAGTTTGGAGTCGAAATAGTTCCTGAAAGTCCGTTCTTCTCTGGTGTACTCTATGTCATGCCTCGTGTGCTCTACGCCCTTGACTTCGGTCTTAATGGTGAGAATTCGGGCGTTTTCTCCTATTGCCTCGGAGCCTACGAGTTCTTCTCTCGGTCTCTGAGACAAGTAAAAGTAGCCGACCGCTAGGATCAAGATAAGGATGACAGCTAGTGGGAGTATCTTTCTCATACTTCGTCCCCATTCAGATAATAAAAAGGGATTATGGATTGTATTTAAGTATTTAGGAAATTCACTAGGTCACTTTTGGTATTCAAGAATAACTGCGCCTGAAATTTCCATTTTGAATATCTAAAAGACGCAAATTCTTATATTTCGCAATGTCGCGTAATGGTTCGTGTGTTTGCGGTGCATCATGCTCACCCAAATGCCTTCGGCACTTCGCAAACACACTGTTAGGCGAAGAAGCCCATATTATTCCATTAGCATTCTAAATACTTCTATATCATCTAACCCTCTTTGTAAAGCATTTTCATGAGTAACTTCGAAGTTTCCCTTTTTTAAGGAATTCCAACTCAAATTATATTTCGCACTGCTAAGAAGGGAAAAATTCTCCTCCGAAATATCATCTCTATCCAACTTAAACAATTGTCTTATCCGAAAATTATCTCCCAACCTCAAAATAATAAGTTCATCAAAAATTTGCCGCTCGACTTTATCCTTAGATAACCTATAGCCAATAGGATTACTTTCTGATTTTCTGATAGTCTTTATTTCAATCTTCTTCCCAGTCTCAGGGTCAATACAATCGAATCCTTTTTCAGACGGGTTAGTATTTATTTTACAATTAAAAAGAATAGAGACATACCACTCGCCAACTTCTGAGATAACCTTTCTCGTTCGAACGATTTTGAGCTCTTTTAATTTTTCTTCGATTTTATTATACTTCTCAAGAAGGGAGATTACAACTTTGAGCTGTTGAAGTTTATTATCTTTCACGGATTTGCCTCATTTTAATTCAATAAACTTTGGGCTTTTTCACTTAACGGTTGCGTGTATCTGAAGTCCGCCGAAGGCACGAAGCCAGGTATGCTCTGTTATACGCCGTTTCATCATAATTTGAGTTATTTGAGTAATAATCTTAATTCTCCCATATTCGTGATAGGTTCAAATTGTCAATGATCTCAGGATTATCTTCATCTCCTGTTCCAATAAGTATTTGGGCTGGGTGCCACTCACTTAAAACTTTAGATAAAATTCTAGTTGCCTGAGTTCTCACGCTGGGCGATTTTTTAATTGGAACTCTTTCCTCGAAATTATCACAAATGAAATGTAGGCATTCACCACATTTATGAAGTGATCCGGTAAGAAGAACTTCTTTTTCATACAATAGTATAATTGCCAAAGAAGGTTGTGAAGGATTGATATAAATAGAACAGATAGAATTTTGTTCCCAATTGCTTGCCGTTATCCTCTTTGCAACATTACTATCAATTACATTCGCTAAAGATTTATCACAGCAAGGGCAATATTCAATTGGAAGTGGTTTATCTACTATTGAAAGTGGAATATTTGATCCAAGCCAGCGAACTTCATCAATTGCAGAATCTATCCAACTTTTAGGTGATCCTGTAAGTAGATGATATAGTCGTTCAAAAATTATTTTTGATTCAATTGTCTGGAAAATTAATCTCATAGAATGTATGCTTTCTTCAGTCCCGTAAATATTTATTACAGCTAGCACTTTGGGACTTTCTTTTTGTGCTGCTTTTATAAATGATTCCCATTCAAGCTTGCATTTTAATATCTTTTCAGCTCCAAGCTCTAAATGTTTCATCTCTGTATAAACCTGAGGTCTATGATATGCATCATGATCCTTGATGCAAAGAACAGCTAAGTTTTCAATGACAGTGTTGGTATTGTCACCGTCAATATGATGAAAATTAACACCTTGCCCTCTTGTTTTGCATACACAGCAAACTCCCGCATTCATAGAGAGCAATTTTTCTTTCTGTTTAGGTGTGGGGTCTTTTCTTTTAGACTTCATTGACATAAGTTAGACCTCCTTTAATAACTCAAATTGGGGAATAGTAACTTCTTTGAAATTGCATATAACGTTCCGAGCGTATCTGAAGTTCAGGCAACGGGAGAGATTTAGGTGAGCGATAGCGAACCAGATACGCTCTGTTAGGCGATGTAAATTTTAGGAAATGTCTACTTTTTTGGTTATTGCGTCGCATATTTCGACACCCGTGTCATGAAGTTCACATATTATTTTACAACCTAATGAATAATATTTCTCATACTCTCTATCAATTGCTTCATTGAAAATTGCATCATGAAACAATTCATTTCTAAACTTTCTATAAATTTCCAAATCCGTATAAGTTTCTTTAGTAATTAATCCGAATAAGTTGGATATTTCAATTAAATTATAGAGATTTAAGTTGAAAATATAATGTTCAATCTCTTTAGAATATCTGTCTTCTGACAAACAATGAACCATTAGATTACGTTTCAGGCGATCTTCAATATAACTTGATAGATACAAAAAACATGCAAGATCACCTTTTTCAAATAAGGCATTCACTTCTTCTAATTTTACTTTTATCTCATCGACATCTCGAAACTTTTTCATGATTGTATATCTCCATATAAAATCAAACTATTGAAATTTATTGCGTCTAACGTTTCGCGGGTATGCGAAGTGCCGACTGCGAGCATCCCGATTTCATCAGGTGAGAGCAATGTGAAAGCTGAATATAACCGTTGTCAAAGGAATCTGGGTGAGACCACTTTTCATCATTTCGAACCGCATACCCGCCTGTTAGGCGACCCGAGCGATAGCGAGGGCAAGGATTTGCAATGCAAATCCGCAGAGTACCCAAGCCTACCGAATATTATAGACCTCATTTTTCTAAGTCCTTAAGCATTTTTTCAAATACAGGTTTTAATGGAGGAATTTCTTCTTTTATAGCTTTCCATACTCTTTTGATGCTAACTCCAAAATAAGCATGAATAAGCTTATCTCTCATTCCGGCAATATCTCTCCAGGGAATTTCGGGATACTCCATTTTTACATCTTCAGGTATATTTTTGACTGCTTCACCAATAACCTCTATAGCTCTTATCACAGCAAATACGGTTTTATCATCATGAATGAAATCTTCATATTCCACACCCTCAACAAATCTCATGCCTTTATTCGTAGCGTCGATGACATCTTGAATATAGTCTCCAACCTCTCTCTTCATGCGTAAACAACCTCTTTCAATATACGCCGTCCTATCCTCGGTTTTAATGCAGATTTTTCCACCAAATCCACTTTAACACCAAGAAGGTCACTCAGATAGTTCTCTATCTCTACAAATTTTAAAAGCCCTATATCTACGTCTTGTTCAAATTCTACAAGTATATCTAGATCGCTCTCCTCTCCAGCTTCGCTTCTTAGGTACGAGCCAAATATCCCAATCTTTTTGATCCCGTACCTTCTGTTCAGTTCCTTTTCATATTTTTTAAAGATGTCCATTATTTCTGTAAGAGTGTTTTTGCCTTTCATACAGTCACCCATGACATATTCTTATTTTAATTTTACCATCAAAGCGGGCTTAGGCATTTCACCTAACGTATTGCGGATAAAAGAAGTTAGCGGAGCAAATTTGGGCGGAGCCTTTTAGCCGTTGTTAGGCGATGTGCCAAGTCAATGGTAGTTCCTATGCAATGTACTTGCAATACTCCCATAAATAATTAACTAAGTTATCAAGATCGCAGCTCAAAAGGATGATGTATTTATCGCCAGCTCCGGCATAGAGAATCAGTTTTTCTTTTCGAACAATAGCACCCATGGGAAAAACGACTGCAGACACATCCACTGGATATTGATCGTTACCATATAATTCGTAAGGGGTTGAAGGAATATAGATTGGATTTCTGGTTCGACAAAGCACCTTTCGTGGATCGTCTAAGTCCAAAAGGGCAGCGCAGATGGAGTATCCTCTTTCAATTTTTTCCGTCAACCCGTAGGCTTTGCAGATATTATATTCTATCTCACCAACAGCATGGTAGATGAGCAACCAACCCCTATCGGTTCTGAGCACCTGGGGGCCCGGGCCGATTTTCTGCTTTTCGTGCGGGTAGTGCCCAGCTTCTAAAAGGAGATTCTGGCTCTGTCGCTCATAGATTTCATCCCACTGTTCTGTGTGCTGGGAAGGATTCAGCAATTGATTTATGCCGGCTTCAAGAAAATCTATGTGAATATTAGTATGAAAACGCAGGAGTATCCAGTGTTGTCCATTTACCGGCTCGGAGAAGGGAACCGCATTGCGCGAGTCAAAGGAGTCCACTATGCCCTGATAGTTAATCTTCACAAAATCTTTGGTTGTGTAAATGGCAATTCGATCCGCATTGCCGCCTTTAAACGGAGGTTTTATCTTCCCACACCCGATCAGCAGGTATCTCCGGCCGTACTTAACGATTCGGATGTCCTCTATTCCGTAGGTAAAGTCCTGATGGTCGGTGCCATCGCCCCGGATTACCACGTTATGGAATCTGGTGAAGTGGACGCCATCCTCGCTCACCAAAGGCCAAACCTCGGAAATGTAGTTTTCCAGGCAGGTCCTCTCAATGCCTAACTTTTCGTCAAAGAATTCGCCCTTTCGGTAATCTCTATGACACCTTGGCAAAAGAATAACCTTATTCTCGAAAAATTCAGCCCCACCGTTGAAAACTGCCCCAATCTTCGATTCGCCATTCTCATTCCAGGTGAGCCCGAGGTCTTGGGGTCTGACAATAGGGTTTTTTTCATCGGACTCCAGTTTAAAAATGGTCGCTCCTGATTCGATTTCGATAACCTTGCCATCTCCTAATTCTTCCAAAGTGTTCATTACATTACCCCTTATAACAACTTGTTAAATAATTTTATAAATTCTCCTGCAGTTCGGCCTGGCAAATATCGCCTCATTCAAGGGCTTGCCAACCTTTCGCTTATCGATATCAAAGGCAGCCGCTACCTCAAATCCCATACCTTGTACCCACCAACATCGTAGTGCATTAAGCCGATAACTTTTTCTTCTGATGAATCTTTATAGAACCATAAACCTTGCACCAGAGAACTGGCGCAGTTGCCTACTCCTATAATAGCAATCTTGATTCTTCCCACATTTTACTTAGTATCTTTAAATCTCACCACCCGGGGGTCTTCACAGCCGAACTTATCGAAATCCGCAGAAGGCACTATTACTGGTTCGGGGTGCAAGCTAAATTGGATGCCATCACTACTTTTAGCAAGCCCTATCCTTCCCGTCAACTCATCTTCTGCCTCAGCCCTGAATAGCATAAAGAATTTTTTTCCTTCTTTAATCACTGTAGGGTTATATATTCCTTGTGAGGTGAAACCTTTTGCCGGAGCTAAAATTGGGTTGTTTGGATAATCCACAAAATGGCTCGATGATAAAATTTTTCTTGCACATCTTATCTTGCTCTTAAGACCTCAGTAAATAGCCCGATATACCTTTTGGCAATTTTTTCTGGTGAATTCATTGACACAAACCCTTCTGCTGCGTCTTGGACTGTTTGAGATGTCTGTTCATCTCCAAATAATTCAAGCAGCTTCCTATTTAAGTCGGGAGTATCTCCATAACGTATGACCTCATTCTGCATAGGATGAAAGAAATCCGATTGCCGGGGAACTAAGATTGGGCAACCACAACCTAATGCCTGAAAGACCGTAGAGGAAACAACGGCATGATAACGGCTCTGGAACTTATGAAAAATAGCCGCATCCGAGGCAAAGAGATAGTCATTAAATTTCTCGCGGGATAAAACATCCTCTCTTCTAATAATCATCCAATCGGGAGGAGATTCCTCTTCAAGCATCTGGTATTCTTTGGAGACAACATGTAGAAGCACTGCCTTATCTTTAATCTCATCAGGTAAGTTTCGAAGATAGGAATGATAGCCGCGTTGGCCAAAAGAGTAGATGATTTTCTTATCCAGGGGGAGCTCTAACCTCTTTTTTGCCTCAAGCTTATCACGCCTTCTTAGTTCATAACAAGGAAAAGGGATAAGTTTAGCGTCAGGGTATATCTCTTTTAGGAATTCCTGCCTCTGATCAAAATAGACTACCTTGTCCCAGTCAAATTGATAAAACCAGGCATCATCAGGTAATTTATTTTCATGAACTATATGTATTGTCATGGCCCGCTGTTTAATCAGGCTAAATACTTTGGCTAATTTTTCTACTGGAAGTATCCTTAAATCCTGAACTACGAAGATATCAAAGTCCGTGGTGAGGATAGGCCGGGGGTCTAAGAAGTTGGTATGCTCTTGAGTGCCAAAACATCTGACTACATACTCCTCATCTTCGCCGGTAAACCCCTCCCCATGGAAGTCATCCTTGATGAAAGTAAATACAGTTAACTTATGTCCCATCTTTATCCAGGCTTTGCCCAATGGTTCTGCATGTACAGCTACTCCACTATCTGTGTTCCAAGCACTCATCATAGCAATTCTCATCCTCTAGCCTCCTTCCAAAATAATTATCCTCTAAACGGCTTAATGTCCATTTGAGGATACTTCTTAAGCCTTTCGATGAAGATATCATTAATCTCTTCTAACTCTAGTTGCTAAGTTTTAAATCTTTGCTCATTATCTCAATATCCCCTCTGTCCTACCGCCACCTTACCCTTCCCAATATAAGCCCCAAAGGCCCTACCAATTTCTTCCACCACCTCCGGATCCAAGTCCTTATCAACCACTCCCCTTATATCGTGCTCTCTAAAAATCTCTGAATTAAGTTTCATGACCTTCCATAATTATCTTCTTGGCGAACAATATCGTCCTCTTCTAGATATTTACCCCTTTGAACCTCAATTACCACGAGACGACTCTTTCCCGGATTTTGCAGCCGGTGCTTCGTCTTTTTAGGAATGAATATGTATTTTCCGGGTTTAGCTTTAACTGTTTTGTCTCCAATCTCTACTCTTGCTTGACCTGAAACAACCATCCAGTGCTCATCTCTACGATTATGCAACTGGAGGCTAAAGCGGTGCCCTGGCTTCACTTTAATCAGTTTTACCTTATATTCTCGGCCTTCAGCAAGAACCTGCCAGCTGCCCCAGGGTGTTAAGCGTCTGTTTGCCAATACCTATTTCCTCATGTAAGCAAAATAACAATGCCTTTTTTTGTTTTTGATGGTTTCTTCAAAATAGTGTTCCAGTAGCTTTAATTTATTCTCTCTACCAACAAAAGTTTTAGATTTCATTTTACCCATCACAGCGATTCAAAAAGTTTAATGAATTTAGTTGCTATCTCTTGTGGAGTATTTCTTTTTACCACCCTTTCCGCTAATAATTTTGCTGTTTTATATCTTTTTCCTTCTTTAAATATATCGATTAGGCACTCCTTTAAGCCCGCTAAGTCATCATATTTTAAGACTTCCACACCAAATGGCTGGAAGAAGTTTGAGTTTAGCGCAACGACGGAACAACCTGATCCTAAGCACTGATAAGTGGTGCTTGAATAGACAATCCCCTCAATAGATTTACGGTGAAGTACCATGGCATCTGATGCGTGTAAATACTCATAAACCCTTTCTATACATGGGCTCTCTTCCCTTATCTCAATTGGTAAAGTTGTTTCTCTTCTGAGTTCTTCTATTTCTTCTCTGGTAACTACCAAAACAAGAATCGGATAGTTGGACTGAAGTTCGGAAATCGCAGGAAGTGTTTCTTTGAAATCCTTTACTCTTTGACCAAAGTTCAGGATAATCTTCTTATCGAGTGGCAGATCTAATTTCTTTCTTGCCCGAATCTTATCCCCGGCTCTCCACTTATTGTATGGATGGGGTATTACATAGATTTTTTCCTCTGGATAAGCCTCTTTAAGAAATTCTACGTACCTTTTATCGCTACAAATAATCGCATCCCATTCAAATTGATAAAAAGATGGATTTGATGAAAGCATTCGATCGTGGATCACGGTTATCGTCTTTGCTTCTTTTTTTATAAGGTGGAAAATCTTTGCGAGAGCATCCATTGGCAACGTCCCAAGATCTTGGGTAATGAAAATATCGGGATGGAATTCTACGAAGGGACGAGCATCCAAAAATGGTCTTTCTGCCGTAGATGTAGTAAAACATCGGAGCACATACTCCTCATCCTGACCAACAATGGCTGTGCCATGAAAATCTGACTTAAGGAAGGAAAAAATTCTAAGCTCATGACCCATCTTCACCCATTCTCTGCCGATCAGCTCGGCATGAATAGAAGGTCCTACATCTTGGTTCCAAGCGGTCATCATTCCTATCTTCATCTCAAACTCCCTTATACAATTTCAAGTGTTGGTGCGCTACGGTTTGCCAGGAGGTAAGATTTCTGTATTCTTCGGTGCGATTGACTACATACTGCCGAAATTTTGAGTCTTCAAAAAGACGAATGACTACTTTTGCAATTCCCGAAGAGTTATACGGAAGGACAAGAAGTTCATCGCAGATATTTCTCAGTTCTTCAAACTTGGGTATCCTCGAAGCAATAACTGGTTTTTTCGCACCAATGGCCAGGTGAAATGAGCCCGAGGCAGAGCGGTCCTCCTCATAGTAAGGAAACAGGATAATGTCAGATGCCCCCAACAGATATGGCACATCTTCGTTGGGAAAGAACCTGTTTGGGTAGATGACGTTCTTCTGAAGCCCCAGTTCCGCTATCCTCTTGCCCACATATTCTGCATAGTCCCTGTCCTTCTGTGAGGCTATTGGAGCAAGACCTCCGGCCACAAATAGATATATATCTTTGAATTTCTCCAATATCTCAACGAGGGCCTCAAGAACGATGTGTAAACACTTGTGTTTCTTGACAAACCCGAACATGAGAAGTATCTTTGCGTCCTTGGGCAGTCCGAGCCTCTTCCGTGAAGCCTCTTTATCCTCATCACTAAGCACTGTTCCATGGGGAATAATGTGAATCTTTCCTGATGGTATTCCAAGTCGTGTCAGGATTGCTTTTTGCGACTCAAGGTGTACGATGACCTGATCGGCAAGTTGAGCGATTTTTGCTGCAAAATTCTCATCTACAGCATCTCTTTCGGAGAACTGAGCTGGTCTCACGCAATGGATGGTTATCACCTTCCGGGCATCTGGGTCCAATCCCTGGAGTAATAATGGTAATCTATCATCAAATTTGTATATGCCGTATTCGTGCTGAATGTGGATTACATCTGCACCCTTTGTGCGTGAGATGATAGGTTCTACATAATCCTCGTTTCTATCCCAGGAGGGGATCACTTCAAGTTTATCTTGTTTGATAGGAGATGCTCCTTGTTCGGCAATGATCTTAATCTCCAATGCCGGATCCACCTCTCTGAGACCGTGAATGAGATAATCCGTGTAGGTGGCTATCCCACACTGTTTGGGGAGATAGGTTGATACGTAAGCGATCTTCATTGTTCAAGCCCTCCCTACTAATTTCAGGTGGATGGAAGGTCCGTTGACGACCTTCCCAAGCCACATCATTCTTATCTTCATCTTTTGCTCCCATATGGTCCCTGAGTTGATTTATCGGCTCGATATAAATGCAAAATCGCCCTTGAAGAATAAAATATAGCACTGACCAATGACCATACAGATATTGCAACTAATGACCAGAAAGGTGCATTTAGCAAAACACCTATTAAGATAAAAATTATATAACTGTTCTTCCTACCATCAAATTTTCTGAATAGCCGTTCAATTCGTCCATAATCTGTTAATGGGCGGTCCTTTATTGCCTTCCCAAACGCCTGTCTGCAAAAATGAGAAAAACCATCAAACAGGAGTATGAATGTGCACAGTAAAATCGCTGATAGTCCATAGTCCTTTGATAGATAGATGGCTAAGGCGATATACCATGAATGCTCATAAAGAAAATCGAAGGCGTACTCCATTTTCCCAATATTTGAAAAGGCTATTTTCACTCTTGAAAGTTTTCCGTCCACACCGTCCATAAATGAAACGATAAAGGTGAGAATGGAAGCAAACAATAGATATCCTTCGAGAAATAAAAATGTGGATGTATAAGCAACTATGTTTGTTAGTATAGTAACCTGGTTTGGTGTAATCTGCGTGTTCGCCAATCTGCTTACAATAAAATTTTCTATTGGCTTATTCACATAGGTTGCAAGCAGGTCATTTCGTCCTTTACAGGCATTCTCAATTAAAAGCTTTTTTGCTTTGATTAAATCCTCCTTTGTATCAATATCTATCCAGAAAGCTTTAATCTCCTTCCGCATGCTCGGGATATAGCTGTTAATTTGCGTGATGTCGAATATTTCTGCATCTCTGTTCTTAACAGCTTTAGCAATATCATGTGCAAGCTCAGTTTTACCTTCTTTTACTGCTTCTTCAATATGAGAAAATATTTTTGGTGAGCACAAGAAGATACCCGTATCTATGCAGTTTGATTCTTCTATATTTTTACCGATATCAACAATTCTTCCTTCCTTCTCCAGAACCTTTGTGTCTCCTGGTAGAGATTTTCTTCTATCAATAGCTAAAACAACTGAACTTTTTGTATCATAATCGATAAGTTCTTTCAGAATACGATTATCAAAGATATGGTCTGACATTAACAGGATGAAGTTTTCATTTAACAATCCTTTGGCCTTTAATACAGAGATCCCATTTTCTTTTTGGCAGTCATTATTTTCGATATAGTTTATTTCTACTCCATACCTATCTCCAGTTCCCAATTTTGCTTTTATTTTGTCACCCAGATAACCAAAAACTATCACGAATTCTTTAATGCCTGCTTGTTTTGCAGTTAATATTACTCTTTCGATCAAAGTTAATCCCAAAAGTTTAATCAGGGGCTTGGGTTTATTTTTAGTTAAGTTGCCCAATCTGCCACCGTCTCCAGCGGCAAGTATTAAAGCTTTCATATTCAACTATTTCACATTCCTTTTTTAAGTTCTTATAAAGGCGATTTAAAAATTTCGCCTAACTCGTTCATATACGCATTGCGTATATCATCCCTATTTAGAATTATATCTGCATTGCGCATATACCCATCCCGGATGCTACCAAACTCCCTCATGTCCCACCTCTTTGAATTAGATCCAGAGGGCTTTTTATTCTGCTCCAAGACTTGTTGCTCACATGAGTGTATATCTCTGTCGTTTTACTGCTTTTGTGCCCTAACAATTCCTGAATATACCTCAAATCTACGCCGCTTTCTAATAGATGTGTTGCAAAGCTATGTCTCAAAGAATGAACGCTAACGTCTTTGCCAACACCGACCTCTCTGACGGCATCTTCAAATATCCTTTGCACAGTTCTTGTGGTAACATGCCCTCTATCCTTTCCCCCCAGGAAAAAGCCAATTTTCTGGATTGCAGGCGTTGATATATACTTTGAGGGTCTCCAATGCAACATCTGAAAGTATAGTATAGCGATCTTTCCTTCCTTTCCCACCACGGATATGAATTAACTTTCTTCCAGTATCTATATCCTCAACCCTCAACTTCACAACTTCACCAACTCTTAATCCAGCAGAATACATAAGCATAAGAATGGCTTTATGCTTGATGTTTGAAAGTGAAGATAAAATCTTGGAAACTTCCTCCGGACTTAATACAACGGGCATTTTCTTATCCTTCTTAGGCCTCTTAATCCCATAAGCAAACCCCCGCTTTAAGATCTCACCATAGTAGAACTTCAACGCATTTATAGCAATATTCAGGGTAGAGGCAGATGCATCCCTCTCCTCCGCCAAGTGATACAGATAATCCCTCACGTCGCTATTGGAAATCTTGTAAGGAGTTTTCCTTGCAAACCTCAAGAAATCCTCATTGTACTGCAGATACATCTTCATCGTTCTCCGGCTGTACTTCCTCGATGCAAGCTCTTTTCTCAGGGGCTCGAAATAGAGAGCGGAGTCGATATCAGCCTTCTCGCCATCAAAGACAGATAAGAGGTTTTCAAGCTCAGAGTATGGCACACGCCAGTATTTTTCTTCAGGATGCCACCTGTGACCTTTTATGCTTTTTATCTTTGTAATGTAGGAAGGATTATATGGGAAGCTGACGGTTATCCTCCCAGCCGTATCCATACCTATTTATTTCCGCCATTATCCGTAATTTATCCGAGCACTTCAATAAAAACTCATCGCCGGTTTAACACTAACACTAGAACCTCCAGCTTAGGATAATAACCAGCCCACCTTCTGCCAGATAAGCATACGAGATAATTCTTATATTAAGGCGTTTCGATTTCTGGTATTCAAGAAGACGAAGGAAAGCTATAATATAGGCGCCGAAAAACCGCTAAAAACATGGAAAGTATAGAGAAACCAGAAAAGTGGGACAACATGAGTTACGGGGAAAAGCTCATATGGATTTTTAAGAAACAGCAGAAACTCGAAGAAAATATAAAAAGTTTCTAGTCCCAGTCCCCTTATCAGAACCCGAAAGAAACTTAAAAAAGAGAGACTTGTTTTCGAATTCCCCTCCTGCAATTATTTATCGCTGTCGTTCTACTATTATATTCATGCATGAGGCCCTCATCCAAATCAGGGCTAATCACGAGCTAACAGAGGAACAACGCGAGGTCGTACGTAGTATTACAAAGAGATATGCTACAGGAGGGGTAGAATGGGAGATATTCCAACCAAGGTCTGGTAGAGGTTTGGACGTGTATATTTCATCCCTGGGCGTAGCTAGGAGGACGGCATCTAGGATTGCGAGATCCCTCAACGGCAAGATATCAGAGAGCACGAAATACTTGGGCATGAAGGATGGAAAGAGGAGGTACAGATTTCACTTAAGGATAAGAATATTGATGAAAAACCTCTAAGCAAGCCATCTCTTCACTATCGCCACGCCTTCTAGAGCGTCACTGGCATAGGCATCTGCACCTATTCTCTCCGCGAAACCTCTGCTGACAGCACCTCCTCCGACTAGGACCTTAATCTGTCTCTTAAAGCTCTCTTGCTCAAGGCACTTAATTACAGCTGGCATCTCCCTCAATGAAGTTGAGATAAGGGCAGACATGCATATCACACCTGCTTGCCTCTCTTTCACTGCCTGTATGAAATCCCCTGCCTTTACATCAACCCCGAGATCATAGACCGAGAAGCCAGCACCCTCAAGGAGGTTTCCCAGAAGATTCTTTCCCACATCATGGAGGTCTCCTCTTATGGTTCCAACTACCACTATCCCTTTTTGAACTTCTTTCCCCATATGCGGGCGGAGGACGGCGAGGGCTTCATTCATTGTTTCTCCGGCCATGACGAGCTCAGGCAGGTAATACTCCTCCCTCTGGTAGCGCATCTCCACTGTCTTCATACCCTCCTGCATGGCATCCACGATCTCTGCTATAGGGGTTCCAGCTTCAAGTGCGTGTAGGCAAGCTTCTTCTATGTCTTCGAAATCGAAATTCATAATGTCATCTCTCAGCCTATCTAGGAGTGCAGCATCGCTCATGAGCATTTATTAGTCTTTCATAGGTATATGAAGGAGTAAGATGAGGAAATCTGTGAAAAAATTGATAAAAGAATTGAAGCACACGTCACCTGAAGTCAGAATGCACTCTGCATACGAGCTGGGTGAACTCGCTGACCCGGAAGCAATAGATCCCTTAATACTGGCTGTAAGGGATAAAGACAAAAAGATAAGATGGCGTGCTGCCTATGCCCTGGGCGAGCTGGGTGAAAAAGGATATTCAAAGGCATATGACGCCATCATCAACGCATTCCAAGAAGAAGCTGACTGGAACGTTCGGAGGATCATCGCTTTACAGCTGCGCTACGCAGATGCGAGGGGGACATCCCTCCTTATCCAGGCACTGAAGGACAAATCCAAGTTCGTCCGGAGGTATGCTGCCTTCGCCTTAGGCGAGAGCGGAGATAAGAGGGCTATCAAGCCTTTACAGCAAGCTTTAAAAGATACCTCACTGGAGGTCAGGAGCTATGCTGCATATGCCCTTGAAAAGATCGCTGCGAAACATGGATCACTAATTTGATCAAATTGCTAAAGTAGTCATTTTTGCAGGACCAAGATTCTCCTCGTCAGGCTACGATGAATCCTCTCCAAGTGCTCCTCTACGACGTTGAATCCCGCTGCAGCGGCTATATCCTTTAAGGGCACTTGGGATGGAGCAACGACACAGGCATACCCCCCTGGCTTTAATATCTCGAAAAAGGATTCCATGGACTGGCTGCACAGCTCTTCAAGCTTAGAGCCATGCGTGCTGGATGAGATGCCGTATGGAAGATCGGCAGCTAACGCATCAAATGCTTCTGGGTACACCTCTTTCAATTCCCTGGCATCCACTGCCTCCAAGTGATAATCCGTTAGTCCATGGTGCTGGAGGTTTACCTTGCAGCCCTCTAGCACTTCCTTGTCAACGTCACACCCATAGACCTTCGCACCTACCAAGTCCGCTTCTATCAGGAACCCGCCTGTACCGCAGAATGGATCTATGAACTTCTCCCCCTTCTTGACCCTAGTTAGATTGACTATGGCACGGCAGATCCTCGGAAGCATAACACCCGGGCGAAAGTACGGCCGCCTATGGGGCCGACGAGCCTCATACTGGGAGCGGTCCACCTCGTATAGTACCCTGCCCAAGACGAATTCACTGCTCAATATGCCGAGGATGATGTTCTCAGGGTTTTCAAGATCTACCTTATATCCCTTTTTTGTCAATAGCCCGCCTATCCCGCTCTCTAACTCCATGGTGCTTACCTCCCCGAAGTAGTCTTTTATCCTCTTGACTCTGACAGCGAAACTGCCTGACAAATCTATCCCACGTGCGATCTCTATAAGCTCCTCCAAGGCAGGACGACATGCACCGTAGAACTCGCATATCCCGTGGCTCATTGCCAGACGCTCGTGAATTCCGTCTATATTCCCTGCATCTGCCTCCACTACAAGGACTTGGTCCAGAGATAATAAGACCTTGAAATCCACACTAGATGCTTCAAGAACTGCTAATGCTTCAGCTTTAGGGAGTGTTGAATGCTCTCCGGAGAGTTGGAAGAATACGCGCATCGCTCTATTAGTCTACAATAAACTGTAAAAATCTAGCGGAGTGCTTCAGCTATTATGCCTGAGACGGTTATGAAGCTGATCTGCGAAGATATGGTATTCGTAGCTATCACGTCTATAGCACCAAAGGAGAACAAGCGGCCGACGACGTTTCCAGTGAGCACAGGGTGCACGCATCCAACAAGGATGTTTCCTGCCTTCTGGGCTTTGAGTATTGAAATAGCTTCCAGCATCGTACTCCCATAATCTATCATGTCGTCCACGAGTATCACATCTTTATCTGCGACTGCCAGCTTCTTGGCCTCCGTCTGCACTTCACCGGGTGCTATCCTACGTTTCTCCAGGGTGTCAAATTTACATTTAATAACGCTTGCTGTGCCTTTTGCAAGTCTAGAAGCGCCGTTATCAGGCCCTATAACTATTGGCTTTTCCAGATTGTAGCCTTTGAAATACTCCCCCAGTACAGGAGAAGCATCTAGGCTATGTACTGGAATATTGAAGAACTTCAGGATCCCCTCTTCATGGATGTTAAGCGTATAGAACTCGTCTGAATGCATGCTGATATGCTTCGCTGCCACCCTAGCGGTGACCGCTTCTCCAGGATTGAAGCTCTTGTCCTGCCTACCGTAGCCGTAGTACGGTACTACCGTCTTGACCTCCTTAGCGCCAAGCTCCTTCAGGGTCACGATGAGGGATAAAAGCTCGAAGAAAGTTGAATCTTGAGGTCTGCATGTAGACTGTACTACAACACAGCTCTTGCCCTTCACATCACTCTCAACGCGGAGGTATATCTCGCCATCTGGGAATCTCTTCACCGACAGGCTTCCCAGTTCAACCTGAAGCTCGTCGCTTATCTCCTTCGCCAGGGCTTGGCAAGTGCTTCCTCCGATGATAATGTCAGGCATTTCAAGTCTCCTGTTGTTACAATTGGCGAAGTGTTTTACGGGAGGTAGTATATAAATTATGCTAAAGGTATATAAGGGCAGAAATCGAACTTACCAACGCTTATTGTTCTAAGGTCGAGGAGGAAATGAAGGGATATAAAACAACCGAGAAGATAAAAGTCCCGCAGAATCTGGTAGACCAAGTTATTGGCCAAGAGCATGCGGTGGAGGTACTTAAGAAAGCCGCTAAGCAAAAGCGCCATGTCTTCCTGATCGGAGCGCCGGGTACCGGGAAGAGTATGTTGGGCCTTGCTATGTCTGAGCTCTTGCCGGTGGAGGAGTTGGAGGACATCCTTGTGCATCCTAATCTAGCTGATAAAAACAACCCAGAGGCGAAGGCCGTCAAGGCTGGCGAAGGCAAAAAGATAGTGGCCCGCTACAAAGAGCAAAAGAGGAAGGCAGAGGCTCCGGTAAACACCATGTTCAAGGTATTGTTCATCGCTATATTATTCCTCGTACTCTACTACGGTTTCCTAGCGGTACCACCCCAGCCCTATATTCTGTTCGGCGGGATCATAGCATCGGTCTTCCTACTCATGGGGAGGCAGTACATAAAGGTCAAAGAGGATGTCATGGTTCCAAAGATCCTCCTAGACAACGAAGGCAAGAAGAAAGCTCCCTTTGTGGATGCAACCGGTGCACACGCCGGCGCTCTCCTGGGTGACGTTAGGCATGACCCTTTCCAGTCAGGTGGCCTAGAGACGCCTGCCCACGAGTTGATAGAGGCGGGTGCAATACATAGGGCTAACAAGGGCGTGCTCTTTATCGATGAAATCTCGACTCTAGGCATGGAGTCCCAACAGCACCTTTTGACCGTTCTGCAGGAGAAGGAATTCAGCATCACTGGGCAGAGTGATAGAAGCAGCGGCGCTATGGTCAGAACCACACCAGTACCATGCGACTTCATCCTCATTGCAGCCGGCAATCTAGAAGCAGTTAGGAAGCTGCATCCAGCGCTTCGAAGCAGGATCAGAGGCTATGGATACGAGGTCTACATGAAGGATGTCATGGATGATACACCAAAGAACCGGGAGAAACTGGTGCAGTTCGTCGCTCAAGAGGTGATAAAGGACAAGAAGATACCCCACTTCACCAAGGAAGCGGTGGAAGCCGTGATCAAAGAGGCTAGGAAAAGGGCTGGTAGACGGGGAAAGATAACCCTTAATCTCCGTGGCCTCGGCGGCTTGATTAGAACAGCCGGCGACGTAGCGAGGAGCGAGAATGCTGAGATTGTTACGGCCAAACACGTTGCAAAGGCAAAAACTATAGCCAAGACCCTGGAGCAGCAACTGGCTGAGAGATACATAAGCATGAGGAAGGACTACGATATCTACGTAGTGAAAGGAGCGGAGATAGGCAGGGTTAATGGATTAGCGGTCATCGGTGACGACAGCGGCGTAATACTCCCCATAGTCGCCGAGGTTGCACCAGCACAGAGTAGAGAAGAGGGAAAGATTATTGCAACTGGCAAGCTACGCACGATAGCTAGGGAGGCGATTCAGAACGTGAGTGCCCTCATTAAGAAGCATACCGGCCAGGACATCTCTAAATACGACGTGCATATCCAGTTCCTCCAGACATATGAGGGGGTAGAAGGCGACAGCGCAAGCGTCTCAGTAGCAACGGCGGTTATTTCGGCCCTAGAGGACATTCCAGTGGACCAGAGTGTTGCCATGACAGGCAGCCTCAGCGTCAGGGGCGACATTCTACCAGTTGGGGGCGTTACAGCCAAGATCGAGGCAGCTGCAGCAGCGGGTATAAAACGTGTCATAATTCCCTCTGCAAATGCTAAGGATGTGATGCTGGATAAGAAGCTACAGGGCAAGATAGAGATTGTACCGGTGAAGAAGCTCTCCCAGGCACTGGAGCAGGCCTTTGCGTGGGGCACCGATAAAGAGAGCCTCTTAGAGAAGATCAGGGACCTAATACCCCTCCCGGCTGGGATAGAAAAGCCATTGCCGAAGAAGCATGGAGCCTGAATCTTGGGATGGGGAGATAGAGAAGATTTTAGAGATACCAGCCCGTTTTGTAGATGTAACCCTACAGAGTTCTAAGACGACCAGCATTCTGTCTAAGGACGGCGTAGCCAAGGATATCTCTACCGGCGAGCTCTCAGGCATCTGCATAAGGGTACTGGATAAGGGCTGGGGTTTTGCATCTTCCAATGATTTGAAGGATATCTATGCCCTCGCTACAAGGGCCTATAAGATAGCCAAAAGGGTAAAGAGGGAGATAAAGTTCGAAGTCGTAGATGCAGTAGAGGATAGGGTCAAGGTTAAGCCAAGAATAGACCCGGCCTCTGTGGGTATTGAAGAGAAGAGAGAGATTTTGAGTTCGGCCGAAGACGCCATCGCAGATCTTGATGGGATAGTAAGTTCTTCATTCTCTTACTTCGACTCCAACACTAGGATTAGCTATTTAAATTCTGAGGGAAGCCGTATAGAGGCAGAGTATCCAAGGGTCGCAGTATTCTCCTCGGTCTTCGCTAAGAAAGGGGCGAAGCTTCAGATCGGCTTGGAGAGACTCGGAGCTACTGCCGGGTTAGAGGCACTGGAAAAAGTTGGAGATTCCTCGCGGAAGGCTGGTGAGAAGGCACTTAGCCTGCTTGATGCTAAAGAAGCTCCTAGGGGCAATTTCCAGGTCGTACTCGACTCAAAGTTGACAGGCGTATTCATCCATGAGGCCTTAGGGCATGCTGTGGAGGCTGATCACGTCATACAAGGAGAATCCATTTTGGAGGATAAGCTGGGGAAGGCGATAGCATCTGAGTTGGTCACGGTCTTCGACGACCCTACAATAGATGGATCATTTGGTTTTTATTTCTATGATTCAGAAGGGACTAGGGCAATGAAGAAGGTGGTAGTAAAGAACGGCGTCCTGAAGAGCTATCTCCACTCTAGGGAGACCTCTTCAGAGATGGGACACATTAACACTGGGAATGCAAGGAGCCAGAGCTATGCCTATCAACCCCTGGTCAGGATGAGCAATACCTACCTTGAGCCAGGGGACTTTGAATTCGAAGAGATCGTGGACGTGGCGAAAGGCGTATACTTGAAGGGCTCCAAGGGCGGTGAGGTAGACACGGTGCGAGGAGTATTCCAATTCAGCGCAGAGGAGGGATTCCTTATAGAAAATGGCGAGATAACCACTCCAGTAAGAGATGTGGCGCTATCTGGCAGGACCCTGGATATTCTGAAAAACGTGGATGCAGTTGGCAAAGACTTCGGTATCCACATAGGCTTCTGCGGCAAAGGGGCACAGTCGGTTCCAGTAGGGGATGGTGGACCTCATATGCGGACCTTCGCTACGGTAGGAGGTACGGTGCATTGAGAGCTGACGAAGCACTAGATTACCTAGCTAAGCGGGCTGACGAAGCCGAGATCTATTTATCTAGCAGCCGCGGGCACACATTGGAGCTGTGGCGGGGGGAGATGGACCTCTTCAAGGAGAGCTCTTCATCAGGCTACGGCGTTAGAGTGATAAAGGATAAACACATGGGCTTCGCATATTCGAATAGTCTGAGCGAGGAAGTCCTCAATAGTGCTTTAAAGGTAGCTAAGGCCAGCGAGCGCGATCCCCACGTTGCTTTACCACATCAAGAGCGATACAAGGAGTTAGGAGTGTTCGACGAGGATATAGCAGATTTGGATTTGGAGCAGGCTCCTGAATTTGTAGACGCCTTAGTAGCTCCGTGTGCTGGGCGGGGTGTGATAGCTAGCTATGGATCTATATCATGGAGTAGTTCAGAGGTCGAGATATGGAACACCCATGGTCTCTATGGAGCTGACCAGGGCACGTGGTGCTCTGCAGTGCTGAGTGCAGTCGCAGACGATGATCAGCCTGCATCGGCTCTCTACTATGATTCCTCGAGGAAACTGGACTTGGATTTTGCAGAGATCGGGAGGAAGGCAGCTGAACTGGCACGCAGCTCGCTAAAGGCGATGGAAATAGGCGAACTGCAGACAGATATTACCCTAAAGCCCCCAGCAGTGGCTGATCTAGTGGAGAATGTGCTTATCCCTTCCTTCAGCGCCGACAATGTTCAAAGGGGACGTTCTCAGCTGGCTGGGAAGATAGACGAACAATTATTCTCAAGGTTCAACATTGTAGACGACGGCACCCTAAAAAATGGTCTCGCTACTTCTAAATTCGATGGCGAGGGAATAAGCTCCCAAAAGACAGAACTTGTAAGAGACGGAGTACTAAAGGGCTATCTATACGATACATATACCGCTGGGAAAGATGGAAAGGAGAGCACAGGCAATGCTGAAAGAGATTCCTATGCCTCCCTCCCTTATATCGATGCCACGAATTTAGTTCTCTCGGGTAGAGGAAAGCCTAGCGAAAAGGGCTTAGTAGTGCATGGTTTGATAGGAGCGCATACCTCTAACCCGGTATCTGGTGATTTCTCGGTGGAAACCAGGAACGCATTCCTCAACGGCGAAGCAGTGCAAAAGGCTATAATATCTGGGAATATATTCCAGCTCTTTAAAAACATCGGGGGCTTCGGCAAGGATTACCGGCAGGTGTCTTCTGCATATACCCCGAGTATAGAATTTTTAGACATTAGCGTAGTGGGCTGATGTCACAGTCTTCTTTCTTCCCTCTTTGTAGGTATAAAACAAGATTATTTTTTATTTTCCAGAAGTATGATGGCCTCTGCTAGGTCTCCATCGGTTTTCTCAAGGGCTTCCCTAGCGTCTGCCTCGTTGACCTTTGCCTGCGCAGCAACGAGCTTTACATCCTCTTCAGGTATCGCTGTCACTGCCTCCACATGTTCCTCGCCAGTGATCTGATAGGTCTTTTGCCCCATGGCCTTTACCACGACAACGCTGGGATTCTCAATGCGTATCTCGCTGTCAGCTGTCTTGATCGTTACCTCTATGGCTTCCAGCTCCTCTGTCTCCATGCCCATGCGCTTCATCATGCGCTTCATCTGCCTTGGATTTACCTTTGGCATCATACTCTATACGTTTCCTGCTGGATTTATATAATATTTGGAAAAATCAGGCAATGGATTACGAGATTTGCATTATCGTAGCTTCGGAGGCAGATTTATATAGCAGTGCTGCTATATAGCACTTGTGCTATACTATGATTGACTTCAAATTTGGTGGTCCGGTTGAGCCATGGCTGTTCTACGATCGGGAGAGAGAGATAGATTTTCTCCTGGATAAGCTCTTACAGGTAAAAAAGGGCATTAAGCATAATTATGCCCTTGTAGGTCCCAGAAGAATCGGCAAATCTTCAATCCTCTATGTGCTTATGGATAAGCTATCAGAGGAAGGTGTAATCCCTGTTCTGATAGACTGTGAGGGAAGGGAGATAAAGAGGCAGGCTGAGCTAACCTTTGAGTTGTTCTTGGGATTGTGGGGGAATTCTGTACTGGACGCATATTTTGAGCATGCGGGCTTACAGGAAAAGATCAAGCTTAAGGTTACAGATTTTGTTGTAGGGACAAAGGATAGGCTTATTTCAGCGCTATCAGAACTTTTGGGTAAAATGAAGGCTTTGGAGATAAGGGCTGTCTCGGAATATCTAAGATTTAGGATAGAATTCGAAAAAATCGCAGTGCAAAGAAAACCGTCGCCAGAGGAGCTAGTGAGACTCTTTGAGGATACCATGAGTTTGACTGAGACTATAAGCAGTGAAAGCGGGCTCTATTTTGTATTGATGCTGGACGAATTCCAAGAGGTCGGTGGTTTTAGGCGTCCATTTGATTTTCTTCCAGCCTTCAGGAGGCATTTACAAAAACAGGAACGAGTAGCTTATGTCCTCACTGGATCAAATATCGGCATGATGGAGCATATCCTATTGAGAAAACCCTTTGGCGGGCATATTCCTATAGAATGGATAGGTGAATTTGATTATGACTCCGCCTGTAGTTTCCTTAAGGATAGATTCGATCGTCTAGAAAGAGTGACCTCTCACGAGGTGATCAATGAGATCGTTAATTTTACGAAGGGACACCCTGCGTATCTGAATTGGTTTGGTGAGAATATATGCAGGGAGGTTGTAAGGGGAGAGGAGATACCAATTGATGTTATAAAAAAATTGGAGGAGAGAGTCTTTGAAGTGGAAGGATTGATGCACGTGTTCGAGGAGGATTTAAGCAAGATAAGCCCTACGAAGGGGAAGGTATTCCAGACCTATGTCGAGATGATTGGGCACGATTTAGAATCCCCCTCAGAGATATCAAAAAACGTCTTGAGATCTACTCCAGTAGAGATAATAACATATCTCAAGAGGCTGGAGCAGAGAGGGTTCATTAGGAAGATAGGAACAGGTAGGTATAGAGTTATAGATAGCATGCTGAAAAACTACGTCAAAAGAAAGATTCATGTAACCCTTTAATGGAAAGCTTACGAGACTTGCATTATCTCTTGTATTCCTAGTTGTAGGTTTGGGTTTACTTCTTTTGAAAGAGAAAGAGGAGGCGAGATAGTCTGAGATAAATGAACTGGGGCACTACACCACGGTAAGCAGGCGGTTGAAAGAACTGGTAAAGCTGAAGATCGTTGAAAGGAAGGTGATAGCTGAGTATCCGCCCAAAGTAACCTACTGCCTCACTGAAAGCGGAGAAAAGCTGGTTGAAATATTGAGAGAAATTGAGGAACTGAGTCCTTCGCTTGGCAGGTTAGTCTATACCGGCCGCTATTAAGCTCATATAATGTAAGAAAAAAGAAAAGAAAAAAAGGGGCTCAGAGGATCGAGCCCAGGTCTACGGTTTCATTCAGTTCGAAGTCTGGTTCTGTAATCTCTATCTCTTCGGTAGGAGCTGTTACGTCGGGAAATGACTCCTCAAGGGCCTCTGGCGCCTCTGTAATAGGTGGTTGGGTGGTAGTAGGTGCTGCTGGCTTCTTAGATACGCAACCGCTCAATAGCGCACCGACGACCAGCAGTACCAGCAAAATAGATTTCGATCTCACAGCTTCACCCCATCTACCTACCTTTTCCCTTAGATTTATTCTCTGGTTTCCCTGTTTCCCTGGGTGTTTCCTCTGTCGCACCTGCTTTCTCTGTTTTCCTAGTCTGTCTCAGACTTTTGACCTCGCGTGCTGCTGATACAAATGCAACTTTAGATGCCTTGAGATCCTCGATGGCGCCTCGATAGTCGCCTGCCTCGTATTTCACTTCTGCTGAGTCGATCATGCTTTTTACCTCGTCCAGTTTTGCCTTTACAACAGCAACATCAGCTCCCTGCTCCTCTGCGGCTGCGATGCGTTTCTGAACAGCTTCGAATGCACGGCGAGATGCCTTTAGGAGATTGGCAACCCGATGCTTCATCCCTGTTTCTCTGGCTATTTCCCTGAGTTCCTTGAAGTCCTCTTTTATCTCTTTTCTTAGTGCCTTATATTCCTGTGCCTCAGGGGTATCGCACTTGCCGATTCCTGTTCCACTGCAGGATTCTATGGCTGCTTCAATCTTGCTCTTAAGTGTTTCTCTCTTCTCTTTTATCTCCTGCAGCTTTGCCTGTATTTTGCTGACGTCAACCCCTTTAGCAGATGCCTTATCAGCCTTCTCTTCAGATGTCTCAGTAGCCTCGTCTACGGCTTCAAGCTCGACTCCCTCCCTGGCGCTGTTTATATTATCTACCAGAGAATTCAAGTATTCCCTATTCTCCTGCAATGCTTTAGCAACCATGGTCTGAGCCTCTCCAACTTTGTTCTCCAGGAGGGCATGCGACTCAGTCTTAAAATCTTTTACTAAGCCCCGCATGTCTGCCATAACTTGCTTGAATCCCTTGAAGTCATTGTTCTCAGCTACTGTCTTCAACTCGTCCTCTTTTGCTACAAAATCGCCCTTTATGATTTCGAGCTTTCCTGCATTAGCGTCGCCCATATAGTCTATAACTGCTTCCATGCCTATACGCAGTTGCTCGGCATGATGGTAGGCAACGTGGTATCTGTGTAGGAGCCTCTTGCCCTTTAGCTCCTTTGGCGTTTCTTGTGCTGCCACCACAGCGAAACTAGCTGTAATCAACATCACGGCAGCGACGATCGCAAAGATTTTCGATCTCATTTCTTAAACCTCCTTGTTTTTGACTATATCTAGGAGGAAACTATGCTTAGTTCTATTGCAGCAACTGTTTCAACTATACGCTGACTATTGCCTTATCTTATTTTCTCACCGGGATAAAGCCTGTTTACCTTCCCGGATTTGACCTTTCTAATCAGACCCCGGGCCTCTAATTTAGACAGGATTTTGCTCAGGCTCGACTTGGTGTAGCCGAGTTTACCTATAAGCTCACGCTGCTTTATCCCTTCATTCTTTATTATCTCCTCTAATACAAATCTTTCCCTCTCATTTAAGATTTTAAGGGACTTGATGGTCTTAGCCCTCTTACGCCTAATCCAAAATTTATTGCCTAAGAAAGCACCTGCCAGCAAGCTGCCCAAGGCGAACAGTGCATAGGCAAGCTTTTCCCAGGGAAATGCTGGAACGCGGTATCTCACCAGGAAGACAGTTGGTTCGTTTGCTTTCAGGCCCATCCTCCAAGTTAGGGTTATGGCACTAGGTTCTTCTGAGATCTTTCCTTCAGGCACCACCATTGAAAATGATTCCCTTGGGGAGTATAGTTCAGCGTTCTTCGGAAGCTTGAGGACGTGCTCAAAGTCAGAGATGTTCTGCTTTGGCGTGAATACCAAGAGATATTCAGAATATTCCTCTTTTTGCGTGATCAAAGGAGCCTTAATACTCGCAATCACCAAACGCTCTTCACCGGGGTGAATAGGAATGCTAAAATTGAAATTCATAGTTTGAATGCCATCACTCTGTATCTGGTAGCCCAGCTGGCCGTAGGTATCTCTAATAGAGACTATTTCAGCAGATATGGGGGCAGTAATCGAGCCTGAGATGAGTTCGCTTTGACCATCATTGAAAAGGGAGATCAACAATTCCTCATGGACTATCCCGCCCTTTATCTCTGCCAATATCTTGTATGATCTTAGTTGAGTAGCATGAACGAGCGCAGGGCTCAGAAGGAGCAGGAGCAACAGTAACAGTAAAAGTTTCTTCATATAGAAGAATATGAAAATTGCTATATAAAATTCGTTATTTATATATCACAAAATCACAAAAAAAGAGATTCTCCAGAAGTTGAACTTTTCTCTCTAATGACTATGTGTCTAAAACACGGGGATTAAATTAAGGTATGAAGACCGCGGCAGCAATAACAGTGGTCCACTTTCCGCTTGGGTTTACTATGGCTGACTGTGTTAGGCTCCTAGTCCTGACTATCTTGCCACTCATCTTCCAGACTTCCTTACGCTCATCGTAGCTCTTGTCCACGTCGAACTCGATGCCCAAGGTAGTTGCCAGCATGCAGGCCGCTAGATCCTCGGCATAGTCACTAGCTTTGCCTTCTTTTTCGCCGAATGAGTGGTGCTCGCTGAGGTAGCCGTACTGGTCCTTGTTAGCTGGGATGGCACAACCGATGGAAGCAACTATAAGGCGGTTGGGCTCGTTGCTGGCATTCTCGCTCAGAACGCAGTTAATGATCTGCCCTGCTTCCAGCTTTTTAAGGCCAGCTTCCCGGGAGATGATCTTACACTTTGGAGGCAGGATGCTAGAGACCCGTACAATGTTAAACTTCTCTATGCCCGCATCCCTAAGTGCTAATTCGAAGGACTGCAGCTTTTCCTTGTGCCTTCCCACTCCCTTGGTCAAAAACATCTTTCGAGGTATCATCGACTTCAATGCACACTGTTAAGATTTAAAAGTTACGCTTCACACTTCACCAAAAAAGGAAAGATTTATCAAGCTTCTTTAAATAGAGAAAATTAGGTGGAGTTCATTGAAGCCTTTCATTATTGGTGTAGGCAGAGCTGGGTGTAGGATAGCTGACTTATTTCTGACTTCTAAGGAGCCGTATACCGGCATCCTAATGGACTCAGAGGACTCTGACGTGAAGTATTTCGACTACCGCTATAAACTCCTATTAGGCGATAATGTGATGGACGGAAATGGCACTGGAGGTGAGCTGGAGATCGGGCGGGAGATAATGGAGGCTGAGAAGTACAGAATAGTGGATCGAATGGATTCAATAAAAGATGAGATGGACTGCATACTCGTAATCTCGGCTATGGGTGGGGGCACAGGTGGAGCTGTCGATGTCCTCGCTGAAGAACTTAAGAGAAGCTTTACCGAGCCGGTCTACTGCATGGGCGTCCTGCCCTCTGAAGAGGATCCCGAGAGGGCAGCAATTAATTTCTCGGAGTGCTTTAGGAATATCGTAGCGAAATTCGACGCAGTATTCCCTATTGATAACGACCGCTTGAGGGGTGGCCGTAGGTTGAGGCCTTGGTACAATCACATCAATAAGCAGCTCTTCTGGTATTTCAGAAAGCTCTTCGATATAGGCGAATACAAGTCCAAGGAGGAGTTAGGGGAGAATGTGGTTACTGCTACGGACGTGACAAACACACTCAATGGCATCTGCAGTATAGGCATAGGCAGCTATGTGTTAAGGGAAGAGCGCTCCGGTTTGTTCTCCAAGCACTTGGAGACCGTTAGCAAGCCAGAGCTCGTGGTATCCCTTACCGAGAAGGCAGCGGCTGACATGCTCTTTCCATTCGAGGTCGGCGAGGCTCAGAAGGCTTTGGTCGTAGTATCTGGGCCCAGGAGCATTGATTTCATGGGGAGTATACCAGCGAGGCTGTGGGTGGAGAAGAACATAGGTGGAGTAGAGGTGCGGGGAGGAGACATTCCCTCTCCAGATAAGAAGGACCTAGAGGTGATGGTTGCATTGTCAGGGGTAAAACGCAGCGAGAGGATCAGGTACTTCTACCAGCTGGGAAAGATGCTGAAGAGCCGCGGGACCTACTCAGAGAAGCTTTCTAGGATATTCGACAGGCTCAAGGCTCTGGACGGCAAGCTCTACAGTGTGGAAGAGGACTTCAGGCTTATCTATGACGATGTGAAGGGCCTGGTGAATGAACCAATGGAGGAGAAAAAGAAAGAAGAAGCGAGAAGCAAGGATAAAGTTGGGGAAGATTTATATCCGGAGCCTGCAAAGTTCGAGGGAGGTTAAAAAAATGAAAGGACGGGATTACTTTTTACGGCATTAGCGCCGTGAAGAAGGATATGAATCTGCCTAAGGAGGTCCGTGTCTTTGACACCACCCTCCGTGATGGGGAGCAGACACCTGGGGTTTCTCTGACCAGCGAGGAAAAACTGATTATTGCTCGGCAACTGGACAAGCTGGGTGTAGACATAATCGAGGCTGGTTTTCCAATATCCTCGAAGGGTGAGAAGGAAGCTGTCTCAAGGATCGCTGCCGAGGGCCTCGAGTCGACTGTATGCGGTCTTTCCAGGACAAAAAAAGGAGACATAGACGCCTGCCTGGATTGTAACGTGGATCTAGTGCACACTTTCGTCTCAACCAGTGACATCCAGATAAAGTACACCATCAAGAAATCCAAGGAAGAGATAGTAAAGATGGCTGGAGACTCTGTGCAGTACATAAAGGACCATGGTGTGGAGTGCCTCTTCTCTGCGATGGATGCGACTAGAACGGATCTGGATTACCTCATTAGAGTGTTCAAGGCTGCCGAAGATGCCGGGGCTGACATTATTAACATCCCTGATACTGTTGGGGTGATGATACCCTCGGCGATGCGCAAGCTGACTGAGGAGGTCTATGAAGCTGTAAAGATCCCAATCGATGTCCACTGCCACAACGATTTCGGATTGGCTGTAGCGAATACTCTTGCCGCTGTAGAAGCAGGTGCTAGGGAGATCCAGGTGGCTGTGAACGGCCTGGGCGAGCGCGCTGGAAACGCTGACTTGGAGGAAGCGGTAATGAGTCTGGTCTCCATCTACGGCGTGAAGACGAATATAAGGACACAGTACCTCTATGAGACATCTAAGGTAGTGGAGAGGTTTACCGGCATAAGGATGCCTCCAAATTTCCCTATAGTAGGTGAGAATGCGTTTTCACATGAGGCAGGCATACATACACATGGCGTGATCTCTAAGAGCGCCACCTTTGAGCCTGGCGTTATGACGCCTGAAATGGTTGGCCATAAGCGCAGGCTTATCTCTGGGAAACACGCTGGAACGCATGGCATAGGGGCTATGCTCAAGGATATGGGCGTCTCTGTGAACAAGGACCAACTCCTAGATATAACTGATCGGGTCAAGGACCTTGGGGACAAGGGTAAGCGCGTGACTGACGCTGACCTTCAAGCAATAGCAGAGGCAGTGGTGGGAGAGCTCGGCGGGAAGGAAAAGCTCGTCGACCTCAAGGAAGTGACGGTGATGACAGGAAATCGCATCACGCCTACTGCTTCTGTCACCCTGAGGTTCAAGGGCAAGGAGATAAAGGGGGCTGATACAGGCGTAGGTCCGGTGGACGCTGCCATGAATGCCATAAGAAGCACAGTGCAGGACATAGAGGATATTATGCTCATTGAGTATCACCTTGAGGCGATAACAGGGGGCTCTAACGCTCTGGCCGAGGTAATGGTAAAACTGGAGGACGGGAAAGGGCACCTAGCTACAGGAAGAGCGGCTAGAGAGGACATAGTCATGGCCTCTGTTGAGGCGATGATCTCTGGGATAAACCGAATATTCTTGATGAGGAGAAAGGGGAAAGAGAAGGGAATGAATATCGAAAAAGGTTTTAAGTAGATATTCTCCTTTTTGCTACAAAACTATTTGCCGATTATAGGCCCGCCCCGATTCGAAGCGGGAGCCATCAGTATGTGAGACTGACGTCATAGCCACTAGATTACGGGCCCAAAAATGGTTTTAGAAGCTGATAATCTTAAATCTTTTTTTCAGAGTGAGCGATCATACGGTTGACTTCAGCAGGTAAACACCGCCAAAGACGAGCCCACATCCTAAGACGATGCTTTTTCCGTCCTCGCTGATATCAACATCCCAAATATTGTCCCCACTGGAATATTCCCATAACGATCTCCCTTCACGATCGTGGAGTAAAGCCTTACCATTAGACAACCCAACTACTACGTGCCTAGCGTCTTTGGATACGCATAAACCATAGGCTATTTGCCCAAGTTCACGCTTCCAAAGGACATTCTTCTTCTCGTCGAATAGGTAAACGTCTCCATCATCCGTGCTGGCAGCTACATACTTCCCATCGGGCGATATTGCCATCGTCCTCAGGGGCTTATGGAGGGAAATGAACTCTTCATCGGGCGTTAGATCAACTCCTTCCTTTATTACGTAAAGGTTGCCTTCATCGGAGGCACCTACTATGATCCGACCATCCTTAGATATACCAACCCCCGATATGAAGCCCCTCGTAGCGCGCATCCATTCAACCCGACCCCTCGATAGCTTGGCTATATGGGAATCCTGCAATCCAACTGCCACATGCTTTCCATCCTTGGAGACGGCTACGCTCCGAGGGCTATTCTTCGATAAGTCTATCTCCCATAGGACCTCGCCCTTTTTCAAATCTATTTGTCTCACTACACCATTCTGAAGCGCGACTACCGCTTGGGCCGCATCGTGAGATACATCTAGGTCGATAACTGCGGCCTCCATCTGAAGCTTCCTCAGTAGACCACCATTTTTATCGAGGTGGTATAGCACGCCAGTCTCCGAACCTGCTAGTGTGCTACTCCCATGCGAATCAATAGCGATGCTTTTTATCGTCCTAGCAGTTTTGTACTTCCAAATAAAGGAAACCATATCAGCTCCCACGCCAACCTGCTTGGGTACCTCCTTCTGTCTCTCCGCTGCTTCAACCCGGAAGTCCTCAACATCCTTTATTATCCTTCCACCTTCTTTCGGTACTACTTCGTCCTTTAGATGCCCGCGTATTATACTCGAGATTGAATCCAGTTTTATGTCCTCGATATAATCTAGGAGTTCGAGCATCTTATCAGGATTTTTTACAACCAGCTCTATGTACTTGGTCAGAACCGACCCCACCCTATGCCCACTAGCTGTGGTCCTTGTCATATATTCGTTTACGATGTCTAAAACCGCATCTGGGACATCCCTGCTAGCACTGTTGAAATCGAGCTCATCCATCTTCGTATACTGCTTCATCGCCTCATCTGGGACCTCTAGGCTCTCCTGAGCTAGCCCGAGGATAACGTATGCTATGGCGTTGTTGGGGTCTATCCTAACCGCCTCCCTGAATTTCTGTAAAGCACCACTCGCATTTCCACCAGAATCCAGGAGATATCCCTTTTTCAGCTCCTCTACGGATTTTCTGCTGATACGTTTCTTGGCGAATGCTACCAAAGAACCTCCCTCTTTCTTGCCAGCGGATTTCTTGAAGTTGTTTAATGTCTCAAAGCATTCATATGCATTCATCGTTATGCCACCGAGATTATCGGATAAAAGAGCACTCAACACCCAAGAATCGTTAGTCGATAAATTAGAATCGAGAGCTGCTGCCTTTTGATAATTCTCAATAGCGCCGTCCATATCGTCCGTGGATTCGAAGCACAACCCCAGCAGGTAATACGGAAGGGAGGCCCTAGGATTAGCCTCTATCGCCCTTTTGTACTCCTTGATGGCCTCATCTATATCACCTTGGGATTCCACCTTTATCCCTTGCTTGAGAAAATACTCTAGTCCTTCCGACTTGGCTTCTGTGATGAAATCCCTGAATGAAAGCATCTCTCTGGGCTTTTCACGAAGACGATGCTGGAATGCCTCAGCAGTCTTTGATAAATCCTCAATGCTAAGCAAAGGAACGCCGGTGAGGTGCTTTAGTAATTTGATTGATTCGAGGGATGCATCCCTGAGGCCAACATCTGGGTCAATGTCCAATATGCGGTTATAGGTTTCAAGAGCAAGCCTCATATCCCCTAGTTTCTCATATACCATGCCCAGCAGGTAACAAGCGATTATAGACTCTGGATTCAGTTTTATGGCGCGCTTGTAGAACTCCACCGCCATCTCTAGATCGCCTTCTTTCTCCATCACCCCCCCTTCCATAAGAAGCTCTTCTGCATCCCTTATTATCTCCCTCCTCATCACCTCATTTTGAACCCTATCGAAGATCTTTTCCATCTCCTCCTTCGATATCGTGGCGTTTTTATCTAGGTCCAGGGCCTTCTTGAAATTTTTGAACGCCTCGAAGAGATCACCTTTATCCCTGAGTAGGGCCCCAAGGTTGTAGTATGCTTGAGGGTATTCTGAGTTATTCTCGATGGCTTTTTCATAGAATTCCACAGCCCCATCAAGGTCCCCCTTATCCTGTTTAATCACGCCAATGTTGAAATACGCCATAGCGTAATCTGGGTCTACCTCTATCGCCTTAAGACAGTACTCCTCCGCCTCTATAGACTCACCAGAGTAATAAAGGATATTAGCCAATAAGACGTAAGCCTTAGCGTTGCTTTCATCTATTTCTAAAACCTCGTGGTAGAGTTGCGCGGCCTTTTTTAGATCACCCTTGTTGTGAAGCTCAGTCGCCTTCGAGAATATTACATCCACATCGCTTTGCCCTTCAGCCATCTCATCTACCCCTCCGCGGACTCTGCCTTTCCAATCGTGCCGCGATTTTCTTTCCTCTTAACATTTCTCCCTCACGGCATATGCTCAGGATCACGTTTATCTTAGTGGCTGTATTTTTAAACCTCTTAATCCCGAATCTCTCTTTGTAGTTACTATAGCCATTTGCGAGGCATATACATTCGGTTTACATAGTTGAATAGATGAGTGTCAATTTTGTCATGCTGGATTCTATAACCTAAAAAAAGAATATAATTTGGGCTCCTGCACCTACAGAGGCAGCGAATTAAAAGTATTCATTTCACGCGGTGATCCTCGTGCTTAAGCGAGTATGAAGGTTCTGATTGTTTAGTTGAGGATTTTTTATATATTATGCCCTTGCAAGCGGCTTGCTATCTGCTGACCATATAACATTAATTTAATCAGGTACAAAAATTAAAAAAAAGTTATCCTTGCAGCAAGGAAGGACTCCTTTATTTAGATAGCAACGACAAGCAAAGCATTCCGACCACAAATTTCTTTTATCTGGGCGACTAATTGGGCATCATGCGCGTAGCAATGTATTACAATAACCAAGATGTGCGCCTGGAGGAGATGTCAACGCCCAAGATCAATCCTGGAGAGATATTACTTAAGGTCATGGCGAGTGGCATCTGCGGCAGCGACGTTATGGAGTGGTACCGGGTCAAAAAGGCGCCCCTTGTACTAGGCCACGAGGTAACAGGCGAAATAGTTGAGGTCGGCGATGGCGTGAAGCGTTATAAAACAGGTGATAGGGTTTTCGTTTCCCACCACGTACCTTGCAACGAATGCCGCTACTGTTTGAGCGGGCACCATACTGCATGTGAAACCTTACACAAAACGAACTTCGATCCAGGTGGCTTCGCAGAATACATTCGTGTCCCGAGAATAAACGTGGAGAGGGGTGTGTATCTGTTACCCGACGAGGTATCTTATGAAGATGGTACGTTTATCGAGCCTCTGGCCTGCGTACTTCGGGGGCAAAGACTAGGGAATGTAAAGAAGGGCCATAGTGTACTCGTCTTAGGCAGTGGCATCTCCGGACTGCTTCATGTGCAATTGGCCAGAGTAAAGGGAGCAGAGAGAGTAATTGCCACGGACATCAATGAGTATCGTTTGAATGCGGCACGGCGATTTGGAGCAGATGTCGTTATACATGCAGAGGAGGATGTGCCTACCCGCTTGCGCCAAGTCAATGAAAACACACTTGCTGATCGTGTAATCGTCTGCACTGGAGCAACTAACACCTTCGCCCAGGCTTTGCAATCTGTGGATCGCGGAGGTACTGTTATATTCTTCGCACCGACAAAGCCAGGGGTTGACCTGCCTGTGCCTGTAAATGAACTTTGGCGCAACGAGGTTACATTAATGACTTCATATGGGGCTAGCCCTCAAGATCTAGCAAAAGCTCTAGAAATGATCAGCGCGAGAGATGTGAATGTGCACGACATGATTACGCATCGATTAAACTTGGAAGAAACCGGCTTGGGATTTCAACTCGTCGCCGATGCAAAGGAATCCCTCAAGGTAATCGTTGAACCACACAGGAAGGAATTTTAGAGCAAATGATGTAATAACGCTGAAGTATTTAGCGCCGGGTGCGTAGAATACATAATTAGCCTTCAGCAAACTTCGCTGCACCAAGCAAAGAAGCATCCTTTAGCCTAGACTTTTCAACCTTCACCTTTGCATCTGGCATTAATTTCCTGAACTCCTTTTTTGCAATTTCTAAAATATCCTCAGTGTTCGCCACACTTCCACCGATGACAATAACCATTGGCCTGTATTTCTCGACAATCTTTGTAAGTCCCTTTACAAGCTGAATTCCGGCCTCCTCTATAACCCACTTTGCTGTCTTATCGCCTTTCACTGCATTATCGGCTATCGCCTCCGCGTCCAAAGACTTGCCGCTTAATGCCTTATACCGCCTTTCAATTGCACTGCCCGAAACATAAGCCTCTATGCAACCCCTCGCACCGCAACCACACCGCCTCCCATTTTTTTTGATAACGATATGCCCTATCTCCCCACTGGTATCCCTTGGATTCTCCTCCATCTTTCCATCTATTATCGCAGTGCCGCCAACGCCGGTACCCAGCGTTAGACCTACGAGATCCTTGACGTCTTTATATTCAAACTCGTATACGCCTAGAGTGAACATCCTCGCGTCATTGCCGACAGCGACCTTGACCTTGAACGTCTCCTCCAGAAAATCCTTAATAGGGAAATTGACAAGGCAGGGAATGTGGGGCGACTGAAGCATAACGAACTTCTTTTGATCGAATGGCCCGGCTATGCCTACGCCTATCGCCTCTACGCTTGTGGTAAAAACCTCGGCTATCACGTCAACGATGTTTTTGAGGACTACTTTTCTGCCTTTATCCGCTTCGGTGTTGCGCTTTGCTTTTTTAGTAACTTTACCCCTTTCTACGAGGGCGGCTTCAATATTCGTCCCACCGATGTCGACTCCGATCTGCATGCATTATAACCTGCTTTTATTATATTTAGGCATGTGTATAGAAAGTTAGAGTTAACTGTATCCACCACATAGCTCATAGCTCCCATTCTTCCCGGAGCTTCTTGAGGTCTCTAATGAACCCTTCCGTATCAATCTTTCCTACAAGAATCCCCCTCAAAGACTCCCTCTTGTGTTTTATCAGGATGCCCTCCTTCGTTGGCACCATCAGTGCTTCTTTTCCCTCTTTTAGGTGATATTGCTCCCTAAACACCTTCGGAAGAGTAATCTGTCCCTTTGAACTTATCTTCCCTGACTTGGCAATCATCTTGTCTTCCGCCTACATAAAGTAAAGAAGTTTTACTATGAGTAAAGAAATTGGGAAAGCTTTCCCAAGCCCGCAGTAATTGGCCATTCCATACGCATCCCTCATCATCTAACCCAACTTTTAAGTGCTACCAAAGCAAAATTTCAATCATGCCACCAATAAAAGACCAAATTCAAAAGCTCACCAAAAAAGCGAAGAAAGACAAGGATATCCTAGCTGTCATCCTCTTCGGCAGCTATGTAAGGGATGAGGCCTCCAGGGATATAGATGTCTGTCTGGTCGTTGCTCCATCCAGAGAAGAAACGGTGAACTTGGCAAAAAAAGGTCTTGAGTACATAGGAAAGTTCGACCTGGACATCCACACATATCAAGAGCTCCCTCTCTACATACAGATCCGGGTTTTAAAAGAGGGGAAGGTTCTCCTTTGCAAAGATGAAGATGCCCTCTACGACATAAGCATCAAAACTTCAAGGTATTTTGAGGACTATTACCCGAGATACAGAGCTTATCTGGAGAGTGTGGCCCTTGGATAGGGACAGGATTCTCACCAAGCTGGACCTCCTTGACACTTACCTGGAGGAGTTAAGGTCCATAATACCGAAAAGTCTTGAGGAATACAAGTCAAGCCTCCAGACAAAGAGGGTATGCGAGAGGTTGCTGCACCTCTTAATTGAAATAGTTACGGACGTTGTATACCTGCTGGTTAAGATGAAGAAGCTGGGCCTTCCTGCCGGAGACGAAAGTGCAGTAGATAAATTATCCAAAGACCTCTCAGAAAAAACGGTTGCTAATCTTAAAAGTATGAAGAGGATGAGAAATATCTTGGTTCATCATTATGAAGTCATAGAAGATGAAAAGGTCTTTGATGTCCTAGAAAACCACCTTAACGACTTTGACGAATTTAAAGAAGAGGCTTTGAAGATAATCAACCATTAACATTATACGCATCACAGGGGGTAATGGTCCAGTACTACAAGGCCTGCTAGAGGAGGCTGCGGTTCTTCGTCCTACCCTCATCGCATGCTGTCAAAAATCTATTTCTCTATTTCTTTATGCGGCTGGAAACCAAAATAGGAAGTTTTTTATATCGATAACGCCTACGAAGATGCGAGTTGATTAAATGGTAACAGGATATTGTGTGAAATGTAAGGCTAAAAGGGAAATAAAGGACGCGAAGCAGGTAACTCTCAAAAATGGCAAGCCCGCAGTACAGGGAGTCTGCCCTAACTGTGGAACGAAAATGTTCAGGATCGGCGCTGCTAAATAAATGTGCAGTCCTTTACCTGCTCAAACCCTTCGTATAGTTCAGTAACCCTCCAGCTAGCAGGACTTTCGCCTCACGTGGGCTTAAGTCGCAGCTAGCATTTATTTTATTTGTTTTATTAAAGATCGATATTCGGCCACTTCCAATTGCATTTTTGATTCCCATTTCTATCGTGTCTCCAGCCATCACCTGCTCATAGTCGTCAGCATTGGCGAACTCAAGCGGCACTATCCCAAAGTTTATGAGATTCGCCCTGTGGATCCTCGCGAAGGACTTAGCTAAAACTGCCTTGACCCCTAGGTACATGAGTGCTACAGCAGCATGCTCCCTAGATGAGCCTTGACCATAATTAATACCGCCCACGATAAAGCCGCCTTTCTTCTCCTTTGCACGTCTCACAAAGTCCGGAGCAACGTTAGAGAAGGCATATTCGCTTATCGCAGGAATATTACTCCTCAATGGAAGCACCTTTGCGCCAGCAGGCATTATAGCATCGGTAGTCACGTTATCACCGACCTTAAGCAAAACCTCACCCACTAGCACATCCACAAGGGGTCCACGCAAGGGCAAGGGCTTTATATTTGGACCCTTGATTATCCCGACTTCGTCGGGCTTCTCAACCGGTGGCAGAATCATAGAATCATCTATATCAAACCTCTCAGGAAGCTCTATTTTAGGTGCATCTCCAAGCTTCCGTGGATCTGTGAGCACGCCATTGACAGCGCTTGCAATCGCTACTTCAGGACTGCATAGATAGACCTTGTCGTCCTTGGTACCGCTCCTCCCAGAAAAATTCCTGTTATAAGTGCGGAGGGACACTACATCGGTAGGGGGTGCTTGCCCCATGCCTATACAACCATCGCATGCACTCTCCAGTATCCTAGCTCCAGCTTTTACCATAGCAGACAAAGAGTTGTTACTAGCTATATCCAAGAGAACCTGTCTGGAGCCAGGAGATACGGCAAAGCTCACATCAGGATGAATCTTCCTATCCTTGAGCACAGCTGCAGTCATCATTAAATCGCTGCAGGAGGAGTTATTGCAGCTGCCGACGAGAACTTGGTGCACTTTTAAGCCTTCTACTTCACTCACCTTCCGAACATTGCCAGGACTCGAAGGTAGGGCTATCATGGGCTCAAGAGAGGAGAGGTCTATCTCCAGCATTTCATCGTACTCGGCATCGTTATCTGCCTCCAGCTGCTTCCATACATCGGCGCGTCCCTGCCTCTTCAAGTACTCCTTTGTTTGGGCATCTGACGGAAATATCGAGCTTGTAGCCCCTAATTCAGCTCCCATATTGGTTATGGTAGCCCTCTGCGTAACCGATAGGGAAGCAACACCTTCGCCATAGTATTCGATTATCTTGCTGACACCTCCACTAACACCCATCCTGTGAAGGAGCTCTAAAATGACATCCTTAGCAGCTACCCACGGCGCGAGCTTGCCCTTAAGTTTGACGCCTAATACCTTAGGCATCTCCAAGTAAAAGGGCATACCAGCCATAACCATAGCCACATCCAAGCCGCCTGCACCTACTGCGAGCATCCCGAGTGCACCAGCGTTGGGGGTATGACTGTCCGATCCTAACAGCGTCTCGCCAGGCACAGCAAATCTCTCCAAGTGCACCTGGTGGCATATACCGTTTCCAGGCTTAGAGAAATAGATGCCATATTTAGCTGCAACGCTCTGGAGATACCTGTGGTCGTCGGCATTCTCGAAGCCGGTTTGAAGAGTATTGTGGTCCACGTAGCTTACAGAAAGCTTGGTTTTCACACACGGCAGGGCTAATGCCTCGAACTGGAGATAAGTCAGCGTACCAGTGGCATCTTGTGTCAGGGTCTGATCTATCCCTATGCCGATCCCCTCTCCGGGGCGAAGCTCTCCCTCTACGAGGTGCTCCTTTATTATCTTCTGAGTCAGATTCAACATATTAAAGGCTCCAGTGCAGTTAGCGTTTATGATTAAGTTTTATATAAAAAGGTAGGGAAGCCAAAGCCGTTTAAAAGCTAGGCTTGATAACCCAAGTCGGCAAGTGCTTTCTTTAATACCTGCACGGACTTCAGGAAATCCCTCTCCTCTTCTTCCGTGAGTTTCATATTCACCATAGTAGCACCTTCTCTACCAACCTTTGCTAGTGCGCCTATGCATAGGTCATACTCTTCATGATAGACTGAAAGAGGGAGGACCTTTCCTTGGTCTCTAACAACTGCCTCAGCGACCTCTGCAATAGCCATGGAAGGTGCTAGAGCGGTATAGCCCCTCATCCTTATGACCTCGGCTGCGCTGAAACGAACCTCATTGAAAAACTTCAGTAGTGCTTCCCTATCCCCTGCGCCAGATACAGGTAGCATACTATCCCCATGCTCCCCAATGACGAATGCACTTGAAGGATCAATGCCCAACGACTCGGGGAGTAAAGATCTAAGCCTGAGAGTGTCAAGCATTGTGCCCAGGCCAACAACCTTTTCCTTAGCCATGCCTGATTCCTTCAAGGCTATGTAGGTAAGGACATCCACGGGATTGGATACTACTAAGACTATGCCATTAGTATATTGTACTAGGTTTTGGATTACTCCCTTCATTATTCCAAAGTTCTTTTTAAGGAGGTCAAGCCTGCTATCCCCGGGCATCCTGGGTATCCCAGCGGTTATCACTACCATATCCGAATCTCTAGCTAAACTGTAGTCAGTACCTCCAACGATGTCTACACCATGCTGCGCTTTACAGTGAAGCAAATCTAGAGCGAGCCCTGCGGCTTTATCAGCAACTACATCGATCAAGGCAAGCTGGCCGCACAGCTTTCGTTCTGATAATAAAAATGCAGTAGCGGCGCCGATGTTGCCAGCACCCACTATGGTTATCTTCAATATAAAACCTCCATTCAGCAAAACAATGCAGGCTAATTCTGTATCTTCTCGGCCTTCCCTATGATCCCCAAAGCTATCTTCTTTAGCTCGGCATCTGTTAGAGCACTCTTGCGCTCCATACTAGACTGCTTCACAGCTTCCAGGATGGCGATGAGCTGCTCCTTATCTGTGTCTATACCCAACTCCGTAAGCTTGTCCCACACTGCGTGCTTCCCTGAGTGCTTACCTATTACTATACGCCTACTCGCACCTATCTCATCAGGTAAAAAGGACTCATAGGTGTAGGGGAATTTTAGTACCCCATCCACATGAATACCTGACTCATGAGTGAACATGTGGCTGCCAACAACGCTTCTATTCACAGGCACCGGGATGCCACTTGCCTTCTCTACGTAGCGGGATATCTCGAAGAGCTTGTTTATATTGAAGGGCACGTCCAAGTTATACAGCTTCAACAGGCTCATGATGATCCCCTCCAGCGAGGAATTACCGGCCCTCTCACCGAGACCGTTTACCGTAGTGGACGCCCACTCTGCTCCAGCTTCAAAGGCCGCTAATGCATTGGCAACTCCTAAACCATAATCGTTGTGGGCATGAATCTCCACAGGAATCTTGATCTCTTCTAAGACCTTAGCTACGAGGTATTTGCTTGAAGCAGGAATCAATACGCCAAGAGTATCGCATACCCTGAGCCTGTCGGCGCCGGCTTCCTTACCCTTAAGACCGAATTCCTTGAGGAATGCAAAGTCAGTCCTAGTAGCGTCTTCAGAATTCAAGGATATGTATAAGCCATGGTCCTTAGCGTACTCCACCATCTGCGTCGCTCTGTCAAGTATCTCCTCCCGGGTCATCTTCAGCTTGTACTGGAGGTGGATATCAGACGTTGCGATGGATATTGCGATGGCATCTGCGTCTGTTCTAAGGACAGCATCAACATCGCTTTGAACAGCACGCGCCCAGCCCATGGTGCTAGCATTTAGGCCCTCCTTGGCTACAGAGGCTACTGCATTCTCCTCCTCGGGGGACATCGCCGGCGTTCCTGCCTCTATCTGCTGCACACCTATTCCATCCAGTAAACGGGCTATCTCGACCTTCTCGTCTAAGGAGAATACTACACCTGGCGTCTGTTCACCATCACGCAGCGTAGTATCATTCATCTTCACCTCGCCGAAGTGGAAGCCGCCTCTTACATCATCCAAAAAATTATACAAGCTAACGAACATTTTCTCGGTCCTTCCTTAAGCATGAGTTAATTTAAACATTTTGCAGGTATATGCAGTATCTGCTGTACTTCTACGACTTGCCTATGGCATCGGTTTTTTTGTCATACCACGACACCAACTACTATATCATTGACGTTTGTACCGGTTGGCCCTGTGACAATACATTCTTTCAGCAAAGAAAAATAGGTGTTTGAGTCGTTCTTGACTAGGTATCTCTCTGCATCTAGGCTCATTCTTCTTCCCATTCGCTGCGAGTTTCCGTCAATGATAGCACCAGCAGCATCACTTGAGCCATCTACCCCATCGGTACCCATAGACGCAATGGCAACGCCTTTCTCCCGGAGAGATAAGAGGGCACCCAGCACGAACTCTTGATTCCTGCCTCCTTTTCCTGCGCCCTTAACCGTCACAGTGGTCTCTCCACCTTGCAATAAGGCAGTACCACCCCCAGACGCTGACCACAAGTTTATCTGTTCAGCGAATTTACGCCCTGCCTCTTTGGCCTCCCCGGTCATTTGAGCATCCAGTATTTTTGCTTTAAGCCCCAACTCCCCTGCTCGTAGTGCCATTTCTTTTAGCGTTGCCTCGTTGCTGCCTATGATGAAGTTCTCCGTAGCAGTAAAACTCTCATCATCTGGTTTCGGCGTCTCTGGAATTAAACCCTTCATACCTTTTTCAAGGTGCTGGGCGATACGAAGTAAGCCTTCTACTAGGTCGTAGCCTTTAAGCACGTTGAAGGCATCGCCATAAGTACTTTTATCTGGAGCGGTTGGACCTGAGCCTATGGTGCTTATGTCATCGCCGACAACGTCAGATAGCAAAAGCCCGATACAACGTGCAGGATAAATGGCCCTAGCAAGCTGCCCGCCTTTAACCCCTGACAGATGTTTTCTAACCACGTTTATCTCTTCAATAACTGCCCCAGACTGCAGGAGCAGGTTCGTTGCTCTCTGCTTGTCCTTCATGGAAAGACCTTCTGCAGGCAAGGGCATCAAGGCAGACGCCCCTCCGGATATAAGGACCAAAACTAGATCGCGGTTGCCAGTGTTCTCGACTAAACGCAGGATTTTCTTAGTACCCCTAACGCCGTTTTCGTCAGGTATTGGATGGCTCGCCTCGTTTAGGACTACCTTGCTGACTTTGAACATGTCAGAGGTGCCTTTCAATATATTCACATAACCCCCAGTAATTCTCCGCCCCAAAACCTGTTCTACCGCCTCTGCCATTGCGCCACTGGCCTTTCCAGCGCCAACGACGTATATTCTATCCACATCGTGCAGGCTGAAAGCCTTGCCTTTTACGACGAGGTTCTCATCTCTAACAGACAGCACCTTTTTCACGGCTTTTCGTGGATCTGCGGCCTTCAGGCCAGCTTCTAGAATTTCAATGGTTAATCGTCTTGCCTTTTTATCGGCTTCAGACACACCTGTATCTATGAGCTCTTTCCGGTTCTTAATAGCTCCAAACATTTTACTCAGCGGCTTAGCGGCCTCATCTCATATATAATCCAGGATTCTTCTCATATCCTTTTCCCTTATAACCACATCCGCTTTCTCCAGCTCTGGAACCTTTGGGTTGAAGGCTATGCCCATGCCAGCCTCTTGAAGCATGCATAGGTCTGGCTTATTGTCCCCTACAGCAATTGTGTTCTTCTTAGAGACCCCATACTGTTTCATGAAGCCTAGGAGAGCCGCTTGCTTGCATACTGAAGGATAATTGCACTCTTCCTCGCTCGTGCAGCCCCTAGGCATAATAAGCTCTCCGGTAAAGACCTTGTCCTCTTCCAATAGTTTGTTAGAGGAAGTAGCGTCCATCTTTAGCAGCCTTTTGAAGTACGCAGCGACGAAGTCGTAACTATCTGTTATAATCACCAGCTTGTACCCCCTGCATCTAAGCTCGGCAATGGTATACTCAGCCCCATTCATGAGAGGAATGCGCTTAACGACCTCTAGGGCATCTTCAAGGGATATACCCCTCATGAGCTTGGCAAGCCCCTCGCTGACCTTGTATAAGGGGAGGCTACTGTAGATGAGTTCTTCAGCCTCTTTTAAGAAGCCAAAGCTCCTGCCTAAGTGGAAGATACTCCGCCCTTCTAATAATGTGCCGTCTATGTCGAAGGCAGCCAGCTTCAATTTGTCATTGTTCATTTTATCATCCAGCCTCTTGTAATGACTTTGTTTATATCAGAAATAGTCAGTATATGCTCAAAAGATAGTCCCTTTTATTCAGAAATGATAGCATCTGATCGTACACCAATACTTCCGTCCCGTAGAGATTCATGTTTTTAGTCTCCTCAACAAAATTTGCATATCTCGTCAGCCACAACCCTGCTAAGACCTTTACGGTATCTGGAGACATCGTCTTCTTATAGTGAGCAGCGCATCTAAAAATGCTCTCGATCCAGAACTCAGAGGGCATAGTCTTGCTTTCCACCATGCTCTTCACTGTGTCTGATCCACTCTTTCCAAATGTCTCTTTCATGGCTTCCTCGTACTCGTCTATCCTCATCACCGCCGCTTTATAGAAGCACTCGGGATCTACTTTGGTAGGCGTTGGCAGTGCCCCTTTATACCTGTTAATCCTCCTAGGTCGTGTGCGCCCTACTGTTATAACCCTGGACCTCCAGTTACTCTCGTAGTACTTCATCATGTTAAAAAGGGCTGTACACACCTGTTCGAACATGGGTAAGAGGTGATTCTCCGGCGCTAGGTATTTCTGGGTGGACTCATGGAACTTTGGTCCCAAGGGGACATCATGGATCCTATAATTATTAGCAAGGGCCACTGACGTCATGAATGTGTCAATGCCGAAATCCTTGGGGAAAAAAGGGTTTTTAAGGCACTTCTTGACCAGACCTAGGCTCATGCCGAATTCCCCACCCATGGGTTGTCTGATCTCCTTGCCGAATAGGGCGGTTATCATTGGATAGCTCAGGTGCTTGGTTATACCGCCGTCATGCTTGTCTCGGATATATCTGGGAGTTGTGAAATCAGCCATGCCGAAGGCCAAGGGTCTAAGGAGAAAGTCCACCCAAGAAGGTTGGATGCTCAGCAAGTCGCTGTCTATAATCGCAACCATGCTCGCCTTCATCGCGCGAGCCATCTTCATGATCCTGAGGACAGCCTCGCCCTTTCCTATTCCCTTAGACCTTTCCACAACCTTTTTTATGTTAAACCTATCCCTAAAAGACTCTGCCAGCCGCACAGTTCTATCTGTGGAACCACCATCTGCCACAAATATGATGGACTTGTACTCGGGAAAGTTGTCGCTTAAGCCCTCAGCTACAGTATTCAAAACATGGATTATAGTCGCCTCTTCGTTTATTGCCGGTATGCCCACCAGTATATCCTTGGCCATATACTCTAGACTCTAGGCGGCCTTAGATATAACTTTTCGGTATCATCTCGGTGGTGTCAACTTTAGATTTTGACCACCTCCAGTCTATCTTGACTTGGTCTCGTTCGCCACTGCTATGCTGGCCTCGCCCTTTTCGAAATAGCCTTTAGCGCAGGACCCCAAGACGCTGGATCCAGTGCCTTAGGACTTTGTAGCTCCTTCTGATGTCAAGGCTCCTCAACGCCTCCTTCACCCCAAATATGAGAAGCCCATCCTACCAAGGTATAATATAGGTCATAAACATAATAATCGGTGACGTACTCTAACGTTGGAGCTGAGAAAATATAAAATTAAAAGTTGGGGTTATTCACTGGGCATTTCCTCCCGTTATTGGTGGAGTTGAGACGCATCTTTTGACCATATGCCCAGAAATGGTGAGACAAGGAGCAGAGGTGCATGTTCTCTGCGGGAGCTGTGAAGGAACTCCAAGCATTGAAGTTGTAGAGGGAGTAAATGTTATACGCGTTGATGAAATGGTTCCCTCTATTATTGAAGGGTTTGAAAATATTTATGATACCTCAAAACAAATGTTTGATAAATTTTTAGACGATCAGGGAATAAATCTAGTACAGGCTCATAACCTCCATATGGATTTCTACGATCTCTCAAGAGCATTAAAAGATGCATGCGCTGAAAGAGGCATCCCTTGCTATTTGGTTCTCCATAATGATGTCTTTAAAGATCGATCAATGGATATTATGTGGCAAATAATTGAAAAAATTTCCTGGGATAGACTTGTTACAATTAGTAAGTATATGAAGAACTCATTGGGTTCAAAAAAACCTAATATCCCAAGCGATAAATGGACTGTAATAATGCATGGCATAAATCTTGATCTATTTACTCCTCGCACAAAGGAAGAAAAGGAAAAATTAAAGAAAAAATACGGTTTTGAGGGCAGGGAAGTAATTCTTAACAATGCAAGATTTCTACCCCGGAAAGGAATATTATCGGCAATTAAGTCCATGCCCATCGTAATAAAAAAATTTCCTCGAGCGCTAATGGTCCTGACTGGACGGAAGAAGAGGATTTTTAAGGATATGGACGAATTGGCAAGATATGACTTGGAAATAGATAAATTTATTCAGGATAACAATCTTGGAGAAAATATCCATATAAGTGA
The DNA here is from genome assembly GCA_036444275.1 of Hydrothermarchaeales archaeon (SeqCode). Taxonomy (GTDB): domain Archaea; phylum Hydrothermarchaeota; class Hydrothermarchaeia; order Hydrothermarchaeales; family JAZGAD01; genus JAZGAD01. The sequence goes on along the minus strand of JAZGAD010000010.1, from coordinate 14,758 downwards.
TTATACCCATCACGATATTCCTAAAATCGTTTCTCTTTGTGATATTTTAATCTACACGACCATTGGGAACGAACCATTCGGGCTTGGCCCGGTTGAGGGAATGGCCTGCGGGAATCCGGTTATAGTCACACGCTCTGGTGGGATGGTAGAGTCTGTAGTTCACAGCAAAACAGGATTTTTAATTAATCGGAATGAGGATAGGTTGCCTGTAGAGTTAGCAGATCGTATCCTTGAACTTCTCTCCAATCAAAGTCTTGCGAAAGAGTTTGGTGAGAATGGAAGAAAGAGAGTCGAAGAAATGTTTGATAAGAAGCGTATGGCAAAAGAGTTCATTCAACTTTCAGAAGAACTAATAAGAAGCCAAAATCCCAACAGTGTATAACACGCAACTTTAGATGCGGAAAGAAATGAAATAATCTGGGATGCATTTTATTCTTATAGGAATTATCTTCACTACCCTCAATTTCGTTAAAACTGTGATGAAATAATAGAAAAAGACCCTAGCCAAGTTTATCAGCATCTACCAATGCAGCTTCCTTCAACCGGTTCCTAATTCCGGGCATAGCCGATGTGACCCTTATCCAGCTGGGGACAATGGTACCGAAGGGGTTCTTTACGTATTCCCGACCAGCTTTTAGAATAGCATTGCTGAATGTGTCCACAGCGCTCTCCTCCATGTGTCTGTCGTACATGATGTCGTTGAACTGTGCATCTGCACTGTACCTGTAGATGTCCTCCTGGGCCAAGCGCCTGTATAGGACTTGAAGGCTGAGGAGGAATGCCTCGGATATGTCTATACCCTCCATTTCAGTAAGCGACCTCAGTAGAGATTTTTCTATATCACCTGCCATCTTGAGCAGGCCCCTACTAGGCGACGTGCCTATCTTCTGGTGTTTGTGCTCATGGAACCCCAGGTCAGTCTGACAGATTCTCTTCACAGCGGCACTTCTATACACCTCAGTGAGGATCCCTATTTCCAGGCCCCAATCTCCTGGAATGCTTATGTTCAATGCCAGGTCGCTGGTGAGAGCGAATTCTCCAGATAGAGCATACCTAAAGGACCGCAGATATCTGAGAAACCTCGACTGGTATCGTACCTTCTTCTGAAGGGCCTTTAAGAGTGGAAGAAGGAATAACCTCAATACGCGTCCGTACATCCGTCTCTCGCCGTCACCTATCCTAGCGTAGTACGCCTTGTTAAAGATGAAATCCAGATCAGGGTCGATTATAGGATAGAGAAGCTTTACAGGATAATCCGGGGTATACGTGAGGATATCAGCGTCGTGAAGAGCTATGGCATAGGAATCTAGACTGGCGACGCCAAGAGCTATCCACGTATCTCTCCCTTTCCCAAGGATGTTTCTCACATCGATACCCTCCTCTGTGAGATTATCTAGTACCCCCATGACCCTCTTTCCATTGCACCATAACACAAGGTGCGGCAGCTTAAGACGATCAAAGAACTTTAGAACATTTCTGTATTCGCTACTGTTCTTTGCAGTTAGAGGTATCAACACCTGGCTCACGTAGTCGCAAGTGTTTAGGTCCCTGACGATCTTGTGAAGGGCCTTGCCCTCTATCTCCCGGTAGAGCATGGGTAGCACCAAGGAAATCGGCCTTTCCTCAGCCATCTCGACTAGGCACTTCCTTTTGGCCTCTATATCGCCCCCAAAGTCGTGGATATTGGTCACTAAGCCCTGGTAAAAATCCATATGCCTACTAAGTAGATGGTTATTAAAAAAGTATTTGTCTGGCATATTCAGAGGGTGCTAAAGACTTTATGGAGCAATTATTGCAGAGCAAAGCCTACCATACTCTCAGAACCTCTTCATCAAAGGCTCCAAGCTCAACTCAAAAGCAACTACAGGTTTTTCCAAGCCCCAGTTATTCAGCACCTGCGGATGGATCTCTCCTATAATCCCAATGGACTCTTTCTCCAGGAAGATTTCAGCAACCCTTCCAGAGATGAAGCTCCCGTGCTTTGATCTCTTCAGCACGTAGTCCAAGCCGAGATTTCTAAAAAGAGCATCCAGCACTGATGATGCCTCCTCATAGCCTGCTTCTCCAGATGTTATGGCGCAAGCTAATTTCTTTACGTTCCTCGTCCTCGTCTCCTCGCCTTCGTCTATCTCTACTATGTCGCCCACCTCGAAGACGCACTGGGGATACTCCACGTGCAGGTTATTGGCTAAGAATTCCACAACGCTTGGGAGGAGCCAGTTTCGTAAAGCAGTCCAAGTAGAGCTAATGGGATTCGCTATCTCGCACACCCTATCCTCTGCGACATTCATCCTCTCAAACAGGTTCTCTTTACTGGTCAAAGAAAAAGTGAGTACTTCCTGAAAGCCCAAGCCGACCATAAGCACCCTTAGCAAGTCTGCAAAATCCTCCTTCTCATTTACTTTACCGGTAGTGCTCAGCTCAGGTGGCTCTGGCGGTATACGGTTCAAGTCATAGGCGATCGCTATGTCCTCCATCACGTCGCGCTGGTGCATTATATCCCTACGGTAGCCTGGATATTCCACTACGATATTGCCGTCCTTTATTACTGCTCTATACCGCGCCCTCTCCAAGAGCTCTATCATTTCCTCCTGCTCCAGCTCTAACCCCAGTATCCTCCTGCACTCCTCTGTATCCAGGGTTATCTTCCCAGGGGTGAAATCCGGGGTGACGATCCTCGTCTCTGGGTATACTACCTCAACACTCTCTATTCTGCCGCCTCTATCCGATAGGGCAGCCACCAGTATGTTTAGTGCTACAGATATCCTATCTACTTCGTGACCCGTAACCTCTATGAACACGTCTCTCGTTGCCTCTGTTACCTTGCCCGTGTAGGCAGAGTTTATTATAGGCGGTATTGAGAGCACGTTGTCCTCAGAATCAATCATCAAGGGATATTCCTCGAATCCTTCTATCAAATGTCCAAATTCTCTGCCCTTCGGGTGCCTCTCAAGGATCTCCCTGGGGGTGAGCTCTTCCTCAAAGTCTAGAGGCATGAAACGTATAGCATCTGGTGCGACAGTCGTGTACCTGATAGGCGGCTTGAGTGTAGCCCAATCATAAACGCCTATAGCGACTAGGCTCCTATTCCGCCCATAGTTCTGAGTGACCTTCTCCTGCAGCTGTATCATCTGCTTTATGCTATCATCATTGAAGCTGAGCCCCTTGACAACAGCAGCAACAGCCTTGGGCCTGACCCTTTCCACCTTCCTATCGATGCGCATCTCTATGCCTGAACTCCTTACCTCGAACACAGGGAGACCTTTTTCTATGCCGTAGTGCCCCCTAAGCTCCCTGGCTATGCCCTCAACGCTCCAGAGATCAGGGCGGTTGGTATCCTTGATGTCCACCTTGACCAGGTTGCCCTCCAGCGACTCTATTTCGCCCTTGGCGAAGAGGATCCCCCTCTCTTCCAATTCACTGGGTGAAAGCTCCTTTAGCAATTCATTCAGGTCTTGAAGAGAAAATTCCACTTTGGGCACTTATACCACCTTGCTCTCCCTAAGCCACTTTAAATCCTGAGTGAAGAGATCGCGTATGTCCTTTATCCCAAGCTTGAACATGGCCAGGCGATCTATGCCTATACCCCAAGCTATCACAGGTACGCTAACACCGAGTGGCTTAGTTAATTCCTCTCTAAATATGCCCGAGCCACCGAACTCCATCCAACCCAACTCTGGGTGCAGAGCAGACAGTTGCACTGAGGGTTCAGTAAAGGGATAGTAATCAGGGAAGAATTTGACTTTCTCTGCCCCTGCTATTTCTTTTGCGAAGATCTCCAAGATGCCTAGGAGGTTTTTCATGTTCAAAGACTCGTCGATCACTATACCTTCAATCTGGTTAAACTCGATGAGGTGTGTAGCGTCAAGCATATCTGGACGATAGCAGCGTGCTATGGCGAAGTACTTCCCAGGGATCTCTGGTTCAGAAGCAAGGGTCCTAGCAGATAGGCAAGTCCCATGAGCTCTGGGCATGAGGCGCATGGCCTTTGCCGGATCCCATCTATATCTCCATCCCGTTGAACCTGTTGTCCATCCATCTTCGTGGGTAGCCTTTACGCGTTCTACCACCTCCCCGCTTGGAAGTGCTCCCTGCTTTGGAAACTTAAGCTGGTAGGTACTCGTCCAGTCCCGTGCTGGGTGGTTCTGAGGCTGGTATAGTGCGTCGAAGTTCCAGAATTCAGTCTCCACCAGCGGTCCAGCCATCTCCTTGAAGCCTAGCTCAACAAGCTTTCTCTTTATCTTTCCAATGAAGTGTTGATAGGGTTGCCTCTTCCCGGAGTAGATGCGCTTTCCGGGCACCTCCACATTATAGGGCTTGAACTTTACCTTGTTCCACAAACCGGTCCTTATGAGCTCCTCGGGCAGTATGGTGATTTCTTTGCCAACCAGCTTCTTTGCCCTCTTTAGCATGTCCTCTCTTACTTCCTCCACCAAACCCCTACTTAGAAGGATGGAAAGCACTTCTTCCCCTACCTCGCCCCCTTCGTGGACCTGCTTCAGAGCATCTTCCTCAGGAATTACTTCAAGCTCTTTAACTAGGTGAAGCTTCCCCTCTTCTAATCGCACCCAGCCCTTCTTCTTGCACCACTGCAGTGCTATAGAGAAATTATCTATCTTCTCCTGAGCTTCTCTTAGCTCTAAGGGTTCCTTTAAGAGGAGGGCGAGTCTTTTTTCGGGAAGACCTTCCCTTAGGTACTTGCAGCCTTCTTCGGTGAGCCTATACATGGGACCACTTTTTCTTGCCCGCCTTCCTGCGCTTATGCTTACCTTTATGCTTACCTTTATGCTTACCCTCTGCCTCTTCAGCTTCCTTAGCCTTTGCCTCTCCTTTTTCCTCTTCCCCCTCGTAATAGAAGATGGCCATCAAGACGAAGAGAACGGCGAATGTTATGTAGTTCTCATAAGAGGCTATATTTTTTGCCACTGTGTAAACAGAAGCCAGTCCAAAAGCAACTCCTAATCCTGAGAAGAGCCAAAATATCTGCTCCTTCTCCATTTCTTTCTCTAGGTAGTACATCGTGAAAAGCAGTATCCCAATAGCTATCACGAAGCTGGTCCTTACATCCATTGCTAATCCTCCACTAGGTATCTGCCTACCAGAATTACCTCATTTTTAGTGCTCTCTTTGAGCCTCAACGCCGTATTATCTCGATGCCTCTTCCTTCCAGTTCCCGCATAACCTCTTCCGCGGTATGATTTAAACCTTTTGCCGCTGGTTCGCTAGTGCCAGCAATTATACCCATCTTCAGGTCTTCTGCTCTGCATGTAATGTGCATTGCAATTTAGTGTGGATATGAAAAAGTTCCTAGAGTAATACTAAAGCTGAGGGATATCAAAGTCTGTGAGCTTCTCCATGACGTAGCTAAGGATGAACTCCGGGGCACTGACAACCAGGTCTTTTAGGGTTATAACGCCCATAATCTGGCTTCCATCTGCGACTAAAACGTGTTTGATCTTCTTATTCGCCATCACCTTTAGGACCTCTATGAGTTCTGAGTCTGCATGCACCTTTATAGCGGGGGTAGACATTATATCCCCTACCCGGCTTGCCTCCTCGTCCACTGCTGTGAGCTTGACGAAGTCCCTATTTGTGACTACCCCGGCAGTCTTTCCCCCTTTCTCTACGATTAAGCTACCTACTCCTTTTTCCAGCATGAGTGAAGCTGCCTCCTTTGGAGAAATATTTGAGGATACAGAAACAACATCCTTAGTCATGATGTTAAAAGCTTTAATCATTATCTTTAGTTTATAAGAGGGAGTATTTATTATTTTTGAATTTGGAGTTGCCAATCCGGGAGTTGAGAATACCCAGTATGATCCATTACCGCTTAATAGTAAGTCAGCGGCGCCGGTTCATACACTAATTTCTTGCTTTTCAATAAGTATTTCAAATGACAAAATTCCTCTAAATCTCCAAAAGGAGGACCGTCCTTGGAACAGGTGCTATTGAAAGACTGTGACCCTAACTTTATCCAAGAAGTGATCAAGGCGGGGGGCAAGAACGCTCAGGTATGTTTTGAGTGTGGCACTTGCAGCGGCGGCTGTCCAGTTGCATATGCTATGGACTACACCCCAAGGCAGACCCTCCGCATGGTGGAGCTGGGGATGCGTAAAGAAGTACTACAGAGTGGTACCATCTGGACATGTGCAGCCTGCCAGACTTGCACCACTAGGTGCCCTAGGGGTGTGGAGCTCTCCCACATAATGAGTGCCATAAAATCCATAGCGATAAAAGAGGGGGTTCCCCCCAAGAATCCGATGGGGCCAGCCTTCTATATGTCTTTCACTGAGATCGCCAAGGGGAATGGAAGGCTGTTTGAAGCAATGCTCATGCTTAAATTCGTTCTGCGGAGTGAATTCTGGCCTACGCCAACGAAATTCACTTGGAGAAAAATCTTCAATCCAGCGTTAGCTATAGGTGCAGTGATAGGCACGATAAAACGGTTAATGAAGGACATGCCCCTAGGACTGAAGCTGATCAAGAAGGGTAAGATGGAGATCATGCCACACAAAATCAAGGGCATAGCTCAATTGCAGAGGATATCTGAAAACGTGCGGAAAATAGAGATGGAGGCCGAGAAATGAAGTTCGGCTATTATCCAGGCTGCGTATTACCTTCCTCTGCCAAGGAATACGACATATCTACGAGAGAGGTATTCAAAGCGCTGGGTGTAGAACTTGTGGAGCTCGATGACTGGAGCTGTTGCGGTGCCTCTGCGGTGTATAATATTAATCACCTGCTCTCTTTCGCTCTGCCTGCTAGAAACCTTGCTATAGCTGAGAAAGAAGGCTTAGACATCACCACGCCCTGTCCAGTATGCTACTATAACCTCTGGAAGGTAGGCGAGTCCACCTCCGAAGACCCAGAGCTTAAGAACAACATCAACCGCGCCTTTGAAGGAACCGGCTTGGAATACAAGGGTACAACCCAAGTAAAGCACATCCTTGATATCCTTGTGAATGACATCGGACTGGAGAAGATCTCTTCAATGGTTACCAACCCACTTAACTTGAAGGTCATCCCCTACTACGGTTGCTTCCTCCTTAGGCCACCTAGGAAAGAGCAGTTCGACAGCCCTGAAAATCCCACGTCCATGGATAAGTTGCTCTCAGCACTTGGAGCTGAGGTAGTAGATTGGGATATGAAGACGAAGTGTTGCGGAGGCACTATAATAGTGACCAATGAGGAGGTAATGTTGAAGCTGAGCTACGACCTCTTGAGCAAGGCCAAGGCACTGGGTGCTGACTGCATAGCCACACCTTGCCCACAGTGCAACATGACCCTAGACGCAAAGCAGATGGACATAGAGAAGGCTTATAATGAGAAAATAAACATGCCAGTAGTCTATTTCACACAACTTATGGGCCTAGCCTTCGGCATTGACCCGAGGAGACTTGGTTTGAACCTGAATATTGTCCCAGCCGAAAAATTGGTTAGAACCCTGAAAATCAGCTAGTTTTGGATTCGAAAACTTTATATTAGAGCAGGATGAAGGTAGATGCGGTGATGATATATGGGAGATGTACCATTAGCAGCAGCAGATAGGATAATAAGGGATGCCACTGGATTGAGAGTTGGAAACGATGCAGCTCAAGAGATGGCTTCTGTTCTAGAAGAAATCGGAGCACAGATCTCTAAAGAAGCAGGGGACTACGCCAGGCATGCTGGAAGGAAAACTGTAAAAGCTGTGGACGTGAAACTGGCTAAGAAGAAGTTTTAATTAAATTAAATTAAGCTGTTTGACTTCAGGTTCTGGGAGGGGAGAATAGTATCACAGTGCTATTCTAATTTTCGCTTGAATATGTAGAGTTCGCCATCAATGCCAGCCAGCTCCCAGCCCTCCTTTCCAGCCTTGTTTAGGAGGCCCTCTTGAGCTATCATTCCTTTCTCCTTCATGGCAACCATGTTTATAATTGAATATTCGTATTCCATGCCTTCCTCTTTCCACACATACTACAAAAATATAACGTGTCGTAAATAGTTCGCCGTTTCGTTATCTTATTTTATCCTATCTTCTTTAGTTACTGGTTCCCCATAGCCCCTTTTCACGCATATATCCCCGTCCTCGTAGGCCACCTCCCCGCGGAGAATCACCTTCTCTACATTGCCTGTCACTTTCCAACCCTCGAATGGAGTGTACTTCGCCTTTGAGAAGAACTCGTCTCCCTCGATTCTGCCTCTCGCCTTCAAGTTCAAGACGACAAGATCTGCATCCATTCCAACCTCTATTCTGCCCTTTTTGATGCCAAATATCTCAGCAGGGTTTTCGCATGCAACCTCAACCAGTCGATTTATGGTTATAACCCTCTTGTTCACCAGTGTTAATAGGAGCCTCAGCATCACCTCCAAGTTGGGGGCACCCGGAGGCGCCTCAGCAGGACCGGCTTCTTTCTCTGACGCTTCGTGGGGTGCATGGTCGCTGGCGACGATGTCTATTTTCCCCTCTTTCAACGCAACTAGCAGCGTCTTCACATCCTTCTCGCTTCTTAAGGGTGGGTTCGTCTTTGCCAGTCCCTCCATCTCTTTTAGGCATGCCTCCGTGAGGAAGAGGTGATGAGGCGTGACCTCGCAGGTGGTGTACTCGTTGAGATACTCAAGAGAGCTGCCCAGCGATAGATGGCATAGGTGCACCTGCCTCTTCATACTCTTTGCTAGCTCGCTGGTCTTTCTGACCGCTGCTTCTTCTACTTCCGGGCCTCTAACTCTCGCATGATCCAGAAATTCCTCCAAGAGCTTGTCAGGAATCATTGCACCCTCTTCAGCGTGGAAGGCCATCTTTCCATTGCATCTACTCATGGCCTCCTCCAGTACTTCGTCGCCTATCTCGCCTAGAGTTCGATCCATGTAGATCTTGTATGCTACTGGGTCTACTTTTTCCATCTCATCCAAGTTAGCAGAGGTGATTCCGAAGTTTATGCCGAAGTCAGCAACGGATTTTGCACCTGCCTCCTTCAATCTACGTTGGAAGGTCCTCTCGTCTGTTATCGGGGGAAGCGTATTAGGCATGTCCACGAAGGTTGTAACGCCTCCTGCTAGGGCTGCTTTACTACCTGAAAAGAAATCCTCCTTGTAACGCTGCTGGAAGTCACGCATATGCACATGCACGTCGACCAGGCCAGGAATAACAGGCTTGCCCTTTACATTTATTACCTCTTTATCCTTCAACCCTCGCCCGATCTTTACTATCTTTCCATCTTCGATGAGAATATTGGCTGAAATGATATCTTTGGCAGTAATGATTTTACAGTTCTTAAGAAGCATCAATTAGAGTAGGGGGCTAAGTTATTTAAAATTATGAGGTAAGATATGATTGAGTTGATGCTGCCGCCGTAACTCAGCTGGCTAGAGTGCCTGTCTCGTAAACAGGATGTCGTGGGCTCGAATCCCACCGGCGGCTCTTTTTAATTTTTTGTTTGCAGGAGCTCTGCAGATGTTAATATCGGTTCTTCTAAAATATGGCCGATACCGATATTAATGTAGTCCTACTGGAGAGGATCGAAAAAAAGAAGGAGCAGCTTGATGCCAGGAGACCCCTCCCTAAAGATGCGCTAAAAAGATTGCAAGAAGAATTCAGGTTGCATCACACCTACCATTCTAACGCCATCGAGGGAAATACACTCACCCTCTCCGAAACCAAACTAGTAATCGAGGAAGGTATAACAGTTGGAGGCAAGTCCCTTAAAGAATATTTAGAGGCTAGAAACACATCGATGGCGTATGATTTGATAGAAGGACTGGCCAAAGAAAAGGAGATAAGTCACACCATCCTACAGCAAATTCACGAGGCAGTAACAATAGGGTTAATCGAAGACACAGGGAAATACAGAACAAAAAACGTGAGAATAACTGGGGCAATAAAAACACCTCCCGGGTTCACCAAAGTCCCAGGGCACATAGAAGACCTTTTGGAAGATCTTAAAAAAATAGAGGCACATCCCCTCCAGAAGGCAGCGTATTTACATCACAGGTTTGTAGAGATTCATCCTTTCATAGACGGAAATGGAAGAGTTGCAAGGCTTCTAACCAACCTATTTTTGATAAGAAATGGTTATCCGCCCATAGTTCTAAGAAAGGAAGATCGGGCGAAGTATTATAGATGTCTGAGGAGCGCTGATGGAGGAAATCTCAAACCCTTTGCTAACTTTATTGCCAGGGCAAGCGATGAATCTTTGATGAAATACCTATCGATATTCGGAGGCGAGGATGAGTTACTGCCATTAAAGGTGCTCACCAAGGAAACTCCCTATTCCCAGGAATATTTGAGCCTTAGGGCGCGGCAGGGCGCGTTGGATGGGGCAAAAATTAATAGAACTTGGCATTCCACAAAGAGGGCGCTTAAAGAATACATTCGTAGGGTTTCTGGTTAGCTATATCCACAATGTCTAGAATATAGGATCTCCCATATGGAGGATTTAACCCTCCGCTTGAGAATCCCACCGGCGGCTTAAAGTCTATTCTTCTGGTGGAGGTGGACAAAACACGCCAGCTTCTGGCTCGTAGTACATTACAGCAGCTGTTTCACGGCCCTTATTAGTGTGTTTTATGATCAAATGGGTTTGGTCTAGCCCATCGCACGTAGCTAGAGTTGGGATGTAGCTGTCCTTTAAAACGATCTCTTCTCCCCTTTCAAGGGTTATATCCTCCCAGACCTCAGTGGCATCCCCTGGCAGGGGCTCGCCCTTAGCATAGGTTACTTCCCGCGGATAAGGATACCACCATCGATCGCATGTTCCAGACTCGTAGTACTCATGAATAGCAGTTATGTCCAAGTGCTTAAAGGTTGACTTCCCATTGTTTTTGATGTGTATTTCGTAGGTCATCGGCAGGGAGATATAATAGCCCGCTAGCCCCTCTTCTGTGTAAAAGTACGGGTCTGTATACACCACACTTATCTCTAGGTTCTTTAATTCTCCTAGATGCTTTCCATAGCGGGGTGTTTTTTCAGCAAGCACCGTAGTGTATCCAGCGTAGGTGAGAACGAATGCTCCGACTATCAAAAATATAATGATCCTAGCTAGCCTGCCCATCTACAACCCTTTATTTTCTTAGGGTTTGGTAGATAATATCTGTTTAGTTTACATATATGCACAGTAAGGTTTACACTTCAAAAATGGCATAAATATTCCGGGACTGAATAGTAAATCCTCGTTCGGTATATTGCAAACCTTGAAGCGCGCTTAAAAATAGAGACAAGCAAAACAAACTTTTTATATTGCCTTTGATAAAGGCGAGATACATGGGACTCTTAGAGGACTTGGGGGAAGCAGCACTTAGAGTATTGAACAAGGTTGTATACTACATCATCGGTGTCCTGATCAAGCTCATTGAATTTCTAAAGAGGGTTAACCAAGTGCTTCAAAGACCTGTCATCTATTCCATCCTGCAGAAGAGAGGGATAGAACTCAGGGATTACATGGTCCTCAAAGTTCAAGCAGTTGTCTTAGCATTCCTTATACTGGTAGTCCTCTTCATCTTTGATTTCCTTACTTCAATTCCTTTTGCAGTCCTAGGTGTGCTCCTCGTGGTATACTCCCTTCTTCTAACTTTCTCCTTGAAGGAGTACTTCGAGGAATTCGAGGCCTACCGGGATTTCTTCCTTTCCTACCTAGGAATCTCTATACTCTTGGTACTGGTGAAGCGGGTAAAGCCGACTCTGGACTTCGCCTTTCCTTACATACATCTCGTAGTGATTTCCCTTGTCTATATTGCCCTGTTCTCTACTTTCTTTAAGAAGAGATACGCGCGGGACTACACCTATGGAAAAGTGATAGCTGGAGGCGACCCTATGACGGTCAAGGTAAACTATGATATCTGTGCCAGTGTGAAGCCCGGGGTCCTTCTATTCAAAAACGATGTGAAGGCTGGCGAGGGCGACGTGGTAAAGCTCGGAGTGGAGAAGAGCTTCTTGAATCTTAGGGGCAGCAGCGCCACCCAAGTGCTGGGTTTAAAAGAAGGGAAGAAGCATGAGAAAGGCTAATATATACTGAAATAAAATGGGATAGGGAAGAGAGATACTGGGGGAGAAAAATGAGGATGGATGACTCGGCTCTATTGAGGATATCCTTTGCTGTATCTACTGTCGGCCTGCTTCTCCTCGTAGTAGTATCTTCGCAGATACAAGCGACAACGATAAAGATTTCTGAGATCGACTATGACGACGTAGGGAGCAAGGTAGTGATAGAGGGCATGATATCCTCTAAAAGGGTCCATGAAGACGGTCACATTTTTTTGGAAGTAGAGGATGCCACTGGGAAAATATCTGTAGTGCTTTTCGCTGATGCAGCTCGCTCCTTAGGGGAGGAAGAACTAGGATGCCTTAACGAGGGGAACAAGGTGTCTATAGCTGGCAGCGTGGATGAATATCGAGGCACTCTAGAGGTCGTGCCACGAAAGGGGGAGGGGGTGAAATGCTCGATTCCTTAATATTCGTTGTTATAGGCGTTGTCCTAGGCACCTTCACTGGCTTAACCCCCGGGATACATGTGAATACAGTAATCATAGTTATCCTGTCCCTCCTGCCGGTCCTACTAGAGAGATTTTCAGTTCACGGAGTAATCGCTCTAATAATCGCTATGAGCGTTGTCCACACCTTCGTCGATTATATTCCATCAATCCTGTTGGGGGCACCCATGGAAGACAGTGTCTTATCAGTGCTGCCTGGACACCGCCTACTCCTGCAGGGCCGGGGCTATGAAGCAATACACCTAACTGTGCTGGGCAGCTTAGGAGCCACTGTAGTAAGCGGTGCCGTTCTTCCAGTAGGTATAGTGATTCTACCGGTTCTCTACTCTTATGCACGCAGCGCCCTGCCTTACATACTATCCTTCGTGCTTCTCTACATGGTGTATACCGAGAGGGAACTTAAGAGACGGACGTATTCAATTCTACTTATCATCTACTCAGGCTTCCTGGGGTATCTCATCCTGGGTTCTAACGTATTACCACCTAAGTATGCCCTTTTCCCAACACTCACTGGCCTCTTCGGCATACCAATCCTCTTGACATCTATGAGGGCAAATCCAAAAATACCAAAACAGGAACTTATCTATTCAGAGAGCACCTATACTGCCGGGATCGCTATGGGCTCAGCTGGAGGCATCCTTGCTGGCCTACTACCAAGCATAGGAGCTTCGCAAATCGCCCTTATCATTCAGAACATCTTTGGGAAGGATGATGAGAAGGAATTTCTCGTAGCGATAGGCGGGGTAAACACAGCAGATGCCATCTACGCCCTCTTCGCTTTATATTTGATAGGCACCTCGAGGAGCGGTGCCTCGATAGCAGTGGAACACATAATGACTGACTTCACCACCCCAGATTTCATATTCATTATCTCGATAGTGCTGCTGACGACGTTCTTCGCAACTAGCATCACCCTTGGTCTAGCCAGAATATTCGTATCTAAGGTTCAGTGCGTGGACTACTCCCTCTTCTCCAAAGTGACTATAGCGTTTTTGGGAGTTTTAATACTAGCATTTACGGGCTGGATAGGGATGTTAATAGCGGTTACAGCCACAAGCATCGGATTGATAGCCCCCTCAACAGGGATTAAAAGAAGCCACTGCATGTCAGTGCTAATCATCCCCACCATACTCTACTTTCTGTGACCTTACGTCTCCAGGCCTCTACCGGCTTAGTTGGTATTTCAAAGCAAAGGCACTGGGGCAAAACTTAAATCTCCTCCCGATTCAACGACTATCATGCCTGATATAAAGAAGGAATTCAAGCGCAAGGCCCAAGAAGACCCAGAGAAGTATTACCCGGTTGAAGTGTTGAAAGAGGAGGGCTTTAGTAGGAAACGCTGCACTGAATGCGGGGGCTATTTCTGGGCTTCAGCTTCTGCTGAACGTGAGGTATGCGGCGAGCCGGCCTGCTCAGGGGGCTACACATTCATAGGGGATACCCCAGCCAAGGCAAAGATGAATTACATAGAAACATGGAAGCGCTTTTCAGAGCTCTTCGGCGAGTTCGGCTACACATCCATACCACGTTACCCAGTAGTAGCCAGGTGGCGGGATGACACTGACTTTGTTCAGGCATCGATCTATGATTTCCAGCCATACTGTGTCTCTGGCGAAGTTGATCCACCTGCCAATCCCCTTGTTGTGCCGCAGTTTTGTCTCAGATTCAATGACATAGACAACGTTGGTATTACGGGTAGGCATTACACTGGCTTTGTCATGATAGGCCAGCATGCATTCGAGCCGCCTGAGAGATACAAGCCTGACGAATACCTACGCCATATATATGCCTGGCTGACCAGGGGCATGAAGATTCCAAAGGAAGAGCTGCAGTTCCACGAGGATGCATGGGCAGGAGGCGGTAACTTAGGGCCGAGTATGGAGTTCTTTTCCCGCGGCCTAGAGATAGGGAACCAGGTCTATATGCAGTACGAAATTAGCAACGGCGGGATCAAGGAGCTTGCCATCAAGGTCTTAGATATGGGCATGGGCCAGGAGCGCCCAGCATGGTTCACCTATGCTACAAGCACCAGCTATGAGGCGACATTCCCCTCGGTGGTTGAGAAACTGTACAAGAAGACTGGCGTTAAGCCAAATGAGGAGCTAATACGCAGGTTTCTCCCATATTCAGGTATGCTGGACGTAGAGGAGGCGGACCTCGAAGATAGCTGGAACGGCATAGCCAGCGAGATGGGTGTTGACATTAAAGAACTCAAGGAAGAAGTACTGCCCCTCGCAGGGCTATACTCTATTGCTGATCATTCACGCTCACTCTTGCTAGCTCTCTCTGATGG
>JAZGAD010000009.1:0-22100 GCA_036444275.1 Hydrothermarchaeales archaeon (SeqCode) | reverse complement strand
ACATACGCAGCGCCTTCTCTTTCGTCTTTCCATATCCCAAAAGTTTCATCGACCGGACTCTCTTTGAGTACATCTAAGATTATCTTACCCTTCTCATCCACACCTACTAGAACTTGATCACCCTCCTTTACCTTGGAGAGCAGTCTAACGTCTTTTGGCAGAGTAATTTGATAGTTTCTCGTGACTATACTTGTTCCCATACCTAATTCCTCCTTAGAAAGTATAGTAAAATTAACTATAAAAAATAAATTAAAATATAGTGCTTAGAGATTCTTGCTGGATACATAGACGTGAAAGGCATATCTAGTGCTCAAAAATTAAATCATTTTGGCTACTAGTTCCCCTCTCTTTACCTTCATCCCTCTGGCGACAGGCTCGCATTTTGCACGTAAGACATAGATCAGCCTTCCCTTTAGCTTTCCTTCAAATTCCGATAGGGTTTCATAGTACCCCATTCCCTTGGCAAACACAAGGTAGCTGTCATCCCACAATAACTCCAGGAATTCTTTAGGTGCTTCTTCTAGTGATATGCCCACGTAGGAGCCAGAGGGAACGATCCTGAAGCCAGTGAACAAACCTGAGCGAGATATGTCCTCTATGGTTGCATCGTTTATAACAGGCGAACTCTTAGGGGATATCACAACTTCTTTCCCGGCCTCAACCATCTTTCTTGCCACGAATTCATCGAATACTACTTCGCCTGCATTATCTGTCAGATATAGTATTCTGTCGAACCTCTCTAGAGCGGTCTCTATCCTTTCATCGTAGTGTAGCTTCTCTTTTAGGATCTCCAGGAAGACCCCCTTGAAGGATTCATTATCATATTCATAGCCCTTAACACCGTACTCCATGGAGTTCGCCGAGGCAGCGATCTTCATTAGGGCCTTTACCTTGTCCTTACTTTCCTCATAGAATTCTATAGCGATAGGCAGGAGCTCGCGGGCAACCTTATCGCTGCCTATTTTTAGCTTTAGATAGGGGTCATTGGTGCCGCTCTTCTTACTGATAATCCTCGCCCTAATGGTTCCAATGGTAGCAGGCACGATACTTAGTTCAAGTTTTCTGCTTATAGAGCGCATTATCTCTGCTAGCGTCTCTACCTTCTCATCTCTTTCATTTTCATCGAAGACCAAGTCGCACTCGAACTTCGCCCTTTCGAACAGACAAGGTATACATTCTGCCCCGATTTTCATGGCAGAGACTATGTTCGCCGAGTAAATAAGTATTGTAGTAGAGTAGAAGAAAGAAAGCCAAAAATAAATAGGTTGCATGTGAGTATCTCCTATGGAGTTGAAAGACGCCATATGTGATCTGCGCTACCTCTTGAATAGGGGTTACAAGAGGAAGACAGCACTTAGAATGGTGGAGGATAGGTACCAGTTGAGTTCTGGTAAGAGGAATTTCTTGGTGCGCGCCGTCTTTTCAGAGGAAGAGGCTAGGGAGCATAAAATTAAACTCGCATGTATAGAAGACGTGGACGGGAAGCTCGTTGCCATCGACGGCTACAACATCCTAATAGGCGTTGAAGCGGCACTTAAGGGCGAGAGTGTCTTCTTGTGTGACGATGGATTCGTGAGGGACGCTTCGGCCATCTTCGGGAAGTACCGGGTCTCGAAGTACACATTACCTGCTGTAGAACAAATTCTAGAGGTTTTGAAGGTGCATTCGCCGAAGGAGGCCATCTTCATCTTTGATGCACAGATAAGTCGCAGCGGAGAGTTAGCTGCTTTGGTGAGGGGGAAACTCCAGGAATTCAAGCTCATAGGGGATGCCATTGCTGTCCCCAACGCCGATTATGAGTTATCTAAATATCAGCTAGTCTGTTCCAGCGACAGGGCCATAATCAAGAAGGTGCAGAAGGTTGTGGATCTTACTCGATGCGTAGTGAAAGATATAGAGAAGCTTCCAGAGTGCAGAGAAGAAAAGTAAAGGTAAAGGTAACGGTAATAAATTTAAGAATGCCTTCTTTTAGTAGGCTAGGGCTCGTAGCCAAGCTAGGAAAGTATCAAAAAGCTAATAGAATAATAAGGATATAGGGCAGTATGGATGGGTAGGTATATGGGGCCACGGTCCCTTATACATATGTTGAGGATTTCCGAAAACGATAAAACGAGTATGCGCTCGTAGCCAAGCCTGGATATGGCGACAGCCTCCTAAGCTGTAGATCGGGGGTTCAAATCCCCCCGGGCGCGTTTCATTTTTATTTCCAAAGCACATAACGGGCTTATATGAATGCAGAACTGGAAGAGCCATTAAGACTCACCAAAGCATTTGCATTTGCAACGATTATGGCGGTTACCGGGCTTATTCTACTGATTGCAAGCATATTATTGTTTAAGGTTAAGGACCTCGGAAGACTAAGCGCCCCTTTGTTCCTCGCAGGGCTTACTTTATCGATGGTAGGTGGAGCAATCGGTATACTCAGTATGCTCGGAATAGGCATGAAAACATTGAAGTTTCTCGTAAAAGCAAAACGAAAATAAAAATAGGCAATTTTTTTAGCGGAGACATAACTAATTCACAATTTTATTAGATATATGGATGGGGAGAGGATCCCGGGGCCGGTAAGCAGATAGCCAGCCTTCGGAAGGAGGTGTTGCGCTGGCGGCGAAAATAGAAACTACTTCGTGGCCCCGGGTATTAGCGTCTTGAGCTTCACTCCAGCCCATCTACGGCAACATCTCTCATGTCTTATACGTAAATTTGGGGTTACTGTGGTGTATAGATTCCTTAACAGAAGTGTCTTTTTGGTCTCAATCTTTAATGTTCTTTTCTTTTGGCGCCCTTTTCGATGCATTTGAGCAATCGCAGTTGTGAAATGAAAAGAATTAGCCTTTTGTCAACAAATTTCCCGCGTCATCAATCTCTCCCATACGTATCCTAGTGGATGAGATAAGCCCGCCATCCTCGGCGAGAACTATAGGTACCACTATGATGCTGAGTGTCGTTAGTCCCTTTGTCTGCCTGATCTTATTGAGCTCCCTAGCTCTAAACTCTGTCTTTTGGGATACCACTATTGCATCCATTTTAGGGTCGCTTACCGCTGGACCATAGACATCGCCAATTGCTACTACCTCGTAGCCGCTAAAGCTTGATAGAAACTCCTCCAGTACTTTCTTCCTCTTCTGAAAGTCCTCTGCATTCTTCTCCTTCAGCATCTCATCCAAGGTTATGCCGATCACCACTTGCTTGCCCACCTCGAAGGCCTTCTCTATTAATGTCTTGTGCCCCGTGTGCAAGTGATCGAAGGTACCTCCTACGGCTACGCGATTGAACATGGAAAAATATATCACATATAGATAGATTTATGTTTATGGCATCTAGGCTGGACGATGCTCTACATCGCCTCTCGGAGAAAGACTTGAAATGCGGGATAGTCCTGAAGCCGGAAAACATATTCTACCTTACCGGCTTTTTCCCTTCGGCGACCTCTGCTCTCCTACTTAAAGATGAGCCTACTTTATTGGTCTCAAGAATGGATGCTGCGCCAGCTGAGGCTTCGCTGGTCAAGTTTAAGGTAGTAGAAAAAGTGGGGAGCGAGATTAAAAGACTACGATACAAGGGGATGGGGGTAGAAAAGAATTTCACTTCATTTGGCTTCATCGAAAAAAATCTTAAGGGAAAAAAAATACACAATTTGGACTTTATAGAGGATATGCGGAAGATAAAGGGGAAAAAAGAGGTAGACACTACGAAAAAAGCTATAAAAATTGCAGAGGACGCAGCTAGGGGTGTTGAGTCAGAGATGGAAGGGAAGACTGAGCGGGAGGTTGCAGCTTCCCTGGAATACTCTATCAGGAAGCACGCCCAAGTCGCCTTTGAAGCTATAGTTGCAAGTGGCAGGAATTCCTCGGTGCCGCATCACTCGCCAACAGAAGCAGCGATAAGCGCACCTGTAATTATTGATGTAGGTGCAAAAGTGGATTATTATAACTCTGATTTGAGTAGGACTTTCACAATGGGTTCGCCTTCAAATGTGTTAGAAGTATACGAGGCCGTGAGCGAAGCCCAGAAGGCCGGGATAAAGGAGTGCTACGATGGAAACGATGTAAAGGCAGCAGACCTAGCTGTTCGAGGCGTGCTAGATGAATACAATCTTGAGGAATATTTTCTGCACTCCAGTGGGCATGGTATGGGTCTAGAGGTCCATGAAGAGCCCAGGATAAGTAAAGACTCGAAGGAGAAATTCAGAGAAGGCATGGTGGTAACTATAGAGCCCGGAGTCTACAAGGAATTCGGAGTCCGGATAGAGGACGTAGTATTAGTCGGGAAACAGCCCCGAGTGCTGACTAGCCTGCCCAGGTAGAGAAAGATGAAGATAGCACATATAGATCCGTCTCTTTCAGGGATAAGCGGGAACATGGTACTTGGTGCATTACTTGACCTCAGGAGTGATGTAGGTGAACTCAAGAGGGTGGCTGCTGCCATATCCAAGGACGTCGGCTGCAAGATAAGAATCGAGAAGGGAATCAAGAAGGGGACATTGCCAGCGCTCTGGGTAGATGCAAAGGTGTCCGGGGGTAAGCCCTTCGACCTTGTGGGGAGCACCGAAAGGATCGCTAAAAACATCAAACTCGGTTCAAGTGCGTTAGATTTCGCTCTTCGAGTAGCCGATACCCTAGTGGAGGCAGAGAAAGTTGCTCACCGTAGCAAGGAAGTTGACCTCCACGAGCTCGGCTCACCGGACACGTTGCTGGACATCATTGGAGTAGCCTGTTTGGGGGACGCCCTAGGACTCTTCGAGATGAATGTATATTCCGCGTCTGTCAACACAGGTAAAGGAGCTGTCGAGACATCTCATGGCAAGCTACTTGTGCCCGCACCAGTTACTGCCGAGATATTAAGGAAATTCGAGATTCCATTCCATATGAGCGGCGAGGGGGAATTAGCTACGCCAACAGGGATTGCTATTCTGGCTAACCTGGCGACCTTCTCTGAGCTGCCGCCAGCCAAGATAACCGCCGTTGGGGTTGGTGCAGGGACAAAGGATATAGGAATGCCGAATGTGCTGAGGATCTTACTCTGCGAAACTGGTTTGCCTACTGAAGCAGTATCAGTGCTCGAAACCAGTATAGACGACGTTTCTGGAGAGGTTTTAGGCTACACCCTTGAGAAGCTGTACGCGGAGGGCGCCCTTGATGTGCAGATAATCCCAACCACAACCAAGAAGCATCGTCCAGGCAACCTAGTGAAGGTGGTCTGCCGGGTTGGCAACGAGGAAGCCTTAGCAAAGTTGTTGGTAAGCGAGACAGGAACCCTTGGAGTTAGGATAAGCCCTGCCCAGAAGAGATTCCATGTAGCGAGGGAGGTCAAAACTATAGAGGTGAAGCTAGCAGGCTACAAGGAGAAGGCTAGAGTCAAGGTTGCTATGGACGGGAAGCGGGTAATCAATGTGAAGGCCGAGTACGAAGACGCTAAGAGGATAGCAGAAAAAACAGGAATACCTCTAAAGAAGATGATGTGTGAAATAGAGAAACAAGCAGAGATAACTCTCAATCTCTGAATTTGGCAGCCCTATTTGCTATCAGAGAAGCCAGGACACCTGCCCCAAAGCCGTTGTCCACGTTTACTACTGCCAAGCCAGGTGAGCAGCTCTGCAACATAGAGAAGAGGGCGGCCTCTCCTTTACCGCCAACACCGTAGCCTGTAGATATGGGGAGGCCTATAACAGGCACGTCTATAAGTCCAGCGACTACAGAGGGAAGTGCCCCCTCCATTCCAGCGGCAACTACCACTGCGTCAACGTCTTCCTCTATCATCTTCCTAACCGCTGGAAGCAGACGATGTATACCGGCAACTCCGACATCATAGAAAGTGTAAACCTTGCAACCCATCTCCTCTGTTATGACTCTGGCCTCCTCAGCCTTTGGCACATCAGAAGTGCCGGCGCAGAGGACAGCTACTTTGCCGCTGGTCTTCTCAAGTTTGAAATTCTTCTTTTTGGCGACGAATACACCAGCTTTTTCATTCTTCTCTGCCAACACACCGTTAGGGAGTTTATGCTCCAGTGCCTCCATCCTAGCACGCGATATTTTGGTGACTATGCAACGCCCCTTTCTCGCAGTGACCTCTTTAACTAGGAGGAAGAGTTCATCATCGCTTTTGCTCTCTCCGAGGATTACCTCGGGCGTACCAGTCCTATGCTCCCTCAATATGTCTATGTTTCCCCAGTCAGCAATCTTGATGAAATCGAAGAGCTTTAGCTTCTTTTCAGCTTCCTCCGAGGATAGCTTGCCCTCTTTGTATTCCTTTAAAATCCGCT
This sequence comes from Hydrothermarchaeales archaeon (SeqCode), assembly GCA_036444275.1. Classification (GTDB taxonomy): domain Archaea; phylum Hydrothermarchaeota; class Hydrothermarchaeia; order Hydrothermarchaeales; family JAZGAD01; genus JAZGAD01. Next base: position 15,838 of record JAZGAD010000009.1, on the reverse strand, counting down.
TCACCGACATTAAGGCAATATCTATGCCGTGAGCTTAAATAAATTTTTGAACGATTGGATTATGCTTCCTTCAGTGTCTGTGTCAGGTATATCTTGTTCCTCCGTCCAACCTGCCGCTTCGTTATCGCACCCCTTTTCTCTAACTCGGATAAAATCTTACTGACCTTGGTCTTTGAGAAGTCGGTTTCTCGCTGAATCTCTCTCTGGTCTATTCCATCCTTTTCTATCACCATCTTCATGATAGCCTGCTCGTCCTCCTTTAAGATGTCTATCTTCCCCTCGATGTACCTACGTCTCTTAAGATAGTGCCTAAGAGATACGTCCTCTTCTTTCATATACTTCAATATAAGAAGGATTAGAAGTGCAGCTAGGAAAACCGATGTGTAAAAGTAAATGTCGTTCTTCTCTGCCGCTGTTGTTCCTGTTTCAACTATCTCTGGTACGACTAGTTCTGGTACGACTAGCCTCTCGAAAAGAACTATAACCCTAAATTCTCTCAAGCCCGTTGGTATGGGCTCACGGTAGTCCCACTTCAGGATCACCTTTCTACCATCGGAGACGATTTCTACAGGCTCTGGGCTAACGCCTTCTTCGGTTATACCGTAGCCTTCAGGCAATACAATGCTAAGCCTGAAGTTCTTGACATTTGCTAGTAGGGAGTGACTGGTTGAAAGGATGTAGGTGTTCTCCTTTTTGGTTACATGACCTGAGGAAAGGAATTTATAAGTCATGGTATAGCTCTCCTCAGTGGTCAGGGGCTCCCTGAAATATGTGGTGATAAACGTCTTTTTCCCCTTATATTCACTAGAGGAAGAAATCTCTCCAGACACATCGCTGACCGAGAGGTCCGCAGCCTTGCTGTTGAAGGGATAGCTCAGTTCAGTAACAGGTGACTCATGTGTGTTAATCATAGTGAGGCTGATGCTCTCTAGTGGCGTCATATCTGAAAGCTCCACCTTTGCGTCATACTCCGTTATTTCAAGAGCATGGGTGATAGGTAAAAACACCAGAAACATTAGTATGGCGATCTTCTTCATTTCCGACCCCAACCTACTTTAAGATTCCCACCTTATAAGAATTTCTACCTTCTTCAAGGCTGTATATCCGCATCCCGGAGGACTGGAAATTTCTCCCGGATTTTCTTAACCTCTGCTACATCTATCTCCACAGTGATCATCTCTTCCTCGATGCCTCCTCTAGCGAGTACATCGCCCCAAGGAGTCAGAGCTAAAGAGCCTCCGAAATATTCACTCTTGTCGTCTCTGCCTATGCGATTAGCAGCCAATATAAAGAACTGATTCTCTATCGCCCTAGCCCTGAGGAGGACCTCCCAGTGCTCCTGCCTAGGTAATGGGAACTCTGCAGAGACGAGGACGACTTCAGCTCCACGCTGCATCAACTCCCTGAATTGCTCTGGAAACCTCACGTCGTAGCAGACAGCTAGACCCAAGTTACCCATCGCCGTGCCTGCCACCTCGACACTTTTACCTTTTCCGAGGTATTCTTTCTCCTCGCCGAATGGATGCATTTTCCGATAGCTTCCAACCAACCCTTCTCTTGAGACAAGGATGAATGTATTGTATATTTTATCTCTATATCTCTCTAAGATGGAGCCACCCACCAGGGAATCACCGCATATGCTTGAGATAGCTGCTACTGTTTCACCTGGAAGCTCTTCTGCCAGTTCTCTTATATGCTCATAATCAAAGCCTGTGGTGAATAGCTCTGGAAACAGGAATAGATCTGCGTCATGGCCCTCGACGATCTCTAGAGCGTTAGCTAGATTACTCTCCTTATCCCCTAACTTTACATCTGTTTGAGCTATGAGCACTCGCATGAAAGCACCTAGAAGAGTTCCCTCAGGTAGACCTTGATATCTCCAAGCCTTCCACCATAGTTCCCAGCAGATATCCTAGCTACACCCTCAACCTTGACAGCTGCCTCTATACCAGAGCGCATGGCCTCTCTAACTTTGTCCTCAGAGATACCATCTAGCACAATCTCGGCCACCGCCCCAAGCCCCTTCACCTTGCTTCCTTCTACAATAGAGGCTAGGCTAGGACAGTATTCCTCGTTTGTAGAAGCGCTTAGGAATTTATATTTCGAACCGATCTTGGATCCAGAGGTACATATCCCTCCTGGAAACGGCGCTATCACTCCCTCCACACCACGAATAGCCGCAATTGCTTTCTCCGCTGCCTCCAGCGCTGAAGCTTGACTTTGAGCGAGAATAAAGAAGTTACCCCCAGCGACACCCTTGGCTACACCCAGCTCAGTCTCTATCAGAAACTCCCCCATCATGGTAGGTATGGATACGACTTCCCTCCCACGTACTCTTTTTTCTTTCTGGTAGCCGTCTCCAAAGAAGCCTATCTTACGGCCTATATCCAGCTTCTCATCGGAGTCGCAATAATTCCAGACCGCCGCTGTAGGAGCTGTGAGGGTACACTGGCCCAGTCTACCGATTAATTCATCTTTTATTTTTTTCTTTTTGGCCCATATCTGGATAATGCATCCCGGCCTAGAATCCGGTGTTCTCTCTGGACTCAAGTATCCTTCTATCCCTGCTTCGGCGGAGCAGTCTATCATAGAGGTACCATAACCTGTGGCTTCTAGAGATGCTATTTCAGCCCATCTCTCATTAACAGCTGTTATTAGGACCCGTGAGTAGTAACTGGTGAAGGCCTCAGCAAAGGTATCTTCAATAATGCTTAGATCCATTGCTATCTCCTAACCCATGCTATTCTATTAATAATTCACCAGGCAGCGTAGTATAGTTAAGCGAAGAGTTCCTTCCACCGCTCGTCGATGTCCCTCTGGATCTCTGCTATGGTGTCATCCTTGAGGTGCCTGAATCTCTTTTGCATCTGGAGGTATTCTTTCACTGGAACCTGCTGCGTGGGCTTATAAGTGATCCTGCTCTCGCCATCATTAGCCTCGTAGAGAATCCACATGCCTGTATCAACTGCGAGGCGTGCAACTTCTATGGTCTTTTCATTGTCTATTCCCCAGCCCGGTGTGCACGGGGCATGGACATGGATGTAGCATGGTCCCTTGGTGGCTAGCGCCTTTTTCACCTTCTCCATGTAATCAATGGGAAACGCGACCGAAGCCGTTGCGACATAAGGGGCACCGTGGGCTATGACGATCCTAGGCATGTCCTTCTTGGGTCTATCATTCCCAATAGATAACTTGCCAGCTGGAGAAGTGGTAGTGGATGCGCCATATGGCGTCGCTCCGCTCCTCTGCACGCCTGTGTTCATGTAGGCTTCGTTATCATAGCAGATGTACGTCATGTCATGCCACCGCTCAATGGCACCGCTCAGTGCCTGTAAGCCTATGTCGACTGTGCCTCCATCGCCGCCGAATGCTATAACGTTGACCCCTTCTTTCCTGCCCAGAGCCTTGAGGGCTGCTTCTACACCGCTTGCAACTGAAGCTGAGTTCTCGAAGGCAGCGTGCACCCATGGCACCTTCCAGGCTGTCTCGGGGTACGGTGTGGATACTACCTCCATGCAGCCTGTACACTGAGATACTACCGTATTCTTCCCAGCGGCTTTTAAGGCAAGCCTCATGGCTATTGTACCGCCGCATCCAGCACACCCCCTATGTCCCTGAGCAAAGAGTTCCTCTTCGGATACATCCTTCAGGTTCTCCCCGAAATACCAGCATCTATTCGCAGCGAGGTTCGCCTCACATACTTTCCTGCATTTCACATAGCTCGGAACATCTACAGCTACTTTCATTTTCCCACCTTCAGACCTACCCACGTAACCCCCTCACTTGCAGATTTAGGCTTAAGTGAGCCAAAGCATTGAGATATGATATCTTTCACATCCCCGGGGGTTATATCTCTGCCACCAAGTCCTGCTATGAATCCTAAAACTTTCTGATTTCCTTTGCCTTGTAGCAATGCCTTTATCTCGGTGAAAAGGGCACCCTCACCTAACCCGACGGTTATGTTTTTGTCGATGACGCCTATGACTTTGGCTTCCTCCAGTGCCTTGAGAATCTCATCTTTAGGTAAGGGGCGATACACTCTAATCTTAAGTAGACCGACTGGGAGTTTCAAAGAATCAATTACTGTTTTAATCGTACCAACGACAGAGCCCATAGCAATGAGGACTACGTCTGCTCCTTCCAGATTGTAGGGTTCCACTAGGCCGTATTCCCTGCCGGTGGCCTTCTTATACTCCTTATCCACCTTTTTTATATACTCCAATGCTTCTCCCATGGCCCGTTCATGCTCGTACCTGAACTCCGTATAATACCTAGGGTCAGCGTAGGCGCCCATTGTCATTGGATCCTGTGGGTCAAGGTATGTTGAAGGTTTAAAAGGCGGTAGAAATTTTTGTACAACTGGCTTGTCCGGAATATCCACAGGTTCAATCGTATGGGTAAGGACGAAGCCATCAAGGCACACCATGGATGGGAGGGAAACCTTCTCTGCCTCTGACACCTTGAAGGCTTGGATAGTTGTATCTAGAGACTCCTGGGCTGTTTCGCAGTAGAATTGTATCCATCCAGAGTCCCGTTGGGAAATAGAATCCTGCTGGTCGTTCCAGATACTGAGCGGTGCTGAAAGGGCTCTGTTTGCATTAGCCATGACTATCGGCAGACGCATGCCAGACGCTATGAAGAGCATCTCATGCATCAGCGCTAATCCCTGAGAGGCTGTGGCTGTAAAGGTCCTAGCACCCGTCGCGCTTGCTCCAATGCAGGCACTCATAGCTGAATGCTCGGATTCAACCTTCACGTACTCTCCGTCCAGCTCACCGTCGGCGATCATCTTTGCTAGGTCCTCAACGATGTGAGTCTGAGGAGTTATTGGATAAGCGGCAATCACATCCACGTCGCAAAGCCTAGCGGCCTCGGCTACTGCCCTACTTCCATGGATCACGTCCTTCATCACTTTTCCTCTAGTACCATCTCTATGGCATTGGATGGGCACTCATTGGCGCATATCCCGCATCCCTTACAGTAATCCAGGTCCACAACGTAGTCTCCCCCTTGCTTCTGGATGCATACATCGGGGCAGTAGATCCAACAATTACCGCAGTCTATGCACTTCTCCATGTCTATCTTTGGCATGAAGGTGCGCCATCCCCCTGTTTTGGTTTTGCTTGTATTACCAGGGTCCCTTATTACTCCTCCTTTAGAGATCATTTCATATCAATCCTGACTAAGTTTATAGGCTGCTTGCACAGCTTTCAGGTTCTTAGAGGCAAGTTTCTCCGGGAACCTCCTTGACACAGCCTTTTCAAGTGACTCTAGGGATACTTCTTTTGTCAATGCGACAAATGCACCTAGCATCGTCGTGTTCACGATAGGCCTGCCCAACTCTTCCAAGGCTATCTTGGTGGCATTTATAGTTCTAATCTCCGCCTTTATCTTCAAACCCAATTTTTTTGGGCTCTTCTCGGTATTCACGATTATCTTACCGTCACTCTTCAGACCCTCTGCTACATCTATAACATCTAAAAGGGATGGGTCCTGGACAACGATATAGTCAGGCTCATATATCTGGCTCCTGATTCTGATGAATTCGTCGTCTATCCTGCTGAAAGCAGTTACTGGAGCCCCTCTCCGCTCTGTTCCAAAGACCGGGAATGCCTGCGAATACTTGCCGTCGTAGAAGGCACTGACAGCCAATATTTCAGCGGCTGTAACCACACCTTGGCCGCCTCTGCCGTGGAATCTGATCTCTTTCATAATATCCCTCTAGCTTTTTTGAATCATGAATCATAATATATAATAATGACGGAAAAAATTTCAGAAAAAAAGTGCCAAACTCATAGCGGCGCCAGATGCTAGTGGTACTCCTATGTTGTCGTCAACTTTCAAGGGAAAGGACTCGAATAGCATGCCTGTGAGGGCTCCTACAAAGGCTATCCCTAGTTTGATTTGAGTAGCTGCGCCCAGAAAGGCGAAGAGGAAACCAGCGGCTGTTCCTTCCCAGCTCTTCTCGGAATTATAGAATATCTTGTGCCTACCGAAATTTCTGCCTACGAGGGTGGATACAGAATCGCCCAGGGCTAGGATCATTATAGATGCGCTGACTATACCTATGTTAAACCTGAAGAGGACTAGTACTGCTAGGGAACCAACGAAGAAGGATAAAGCGCCCTTGCCAGGGTCTTCCTCTATTACTTCAGACCGCTCGTAGAGTTCGATGAACCTAGAAATAAAGGGTAAATGCATGCCCTCCCTATACTTCCTAGTGATGGCATAGCCTATAAGGAGAGAAACAGCGAGAGTAGCGAAGGCTAAAAAAAATCCATATGTATCATGCGCCCACCTAATATAAAAGGCTACACCAACACCCGACATATGGAGGAACTGCCTTCTCGTTTCAAGATGCATAAATTTTCCTCCACCTTTTACCTTATCTTACTCTCCATTATCCAATTATTTTACCCCAATAAGCTTAGGGGATTCACTATTGAGAGGAGCACCGCTATGAGGGTGGTAGTAGAAATGAAGGTGGTGACTTTCTCGGCGTTTTCCTCTTGGATGAATCTGCCTATAATCTCCTTTAGAATGTAGTGCCCATCTGTAGCTGCGACGCCGAAGTGAAGGGGCGCCAGATTCACAAGTGCAATGCCCTGGTTTAAGAAGGCTACCCAAAATAAGATGAAGTAGGCGTGCTTGCTCATCCCTTCTTTAATGAGACGGTCCTCCTTAGCATAGATTCCGATATAACCGCCACTGGGATCGCCCTTCTTTGGGGCAGCAATCAGAGTATAAGTTTCATCCTCTGAGGTCAAGACAATGGTTTGATCAGGTGCTATGTCCTTCACAGCCGCTTGAAAGTCCTGCATAGAGGAGACCTCCATACCATTTATGGATGTCAGTACCATGCCTGCTTCCAAAACTCCGTCTGCTGGGGATCCCTCGGTCACCCCTACTATGTTTATCATCGGGTTCCCGAAGAACATACCTTTAAAGGAGACGATGAGGGCGAGGGCTAGGATAAACAGGAGTATGTTCCCGAAGGAGCCCACAGAGTACACCCTTAGCTTCGCTCCTATCGATTTCCTCTGCAACTCATCATCGTCTGGCTCTATAAAAGCCCCTATAGGCAGGGCCGTTAGGAATACTATACCGGCGCTCTTCAGGGGGATACCCTCTGCTATTGCGAGGATACCGTGGGACAGTTCGTGGACCACAAGGACTGTTATCAATCCAGCTATACCGTACCAAAAGGGGATGGTAACTCCAGGTATTACTGCTTGGAAACCAGGGACCGGAATACCGATGTAATACTTAGAGTAGAGGAGCATTCCTATGGCGTAGAACATTAACAGCATGCCTGAGATTCCTACTACCACACCTATGTTGCCGAAGATCCGCCAGAACCTCTTGTGGCTCGCTAGCCTAGAGATGAAATCCCTTCCCCTTCCAGTTCTAACGATGAATAGAATGGAATGCCTCTCTGTGCCGTCACCCAACTTTTTTCTCTTATCCAGCTCGACTAAGATGATCCACCCAACGATGAGAGCACCGACAAACCACAACCACTTCATGAGGATAACCTTTTATTCCTTTTCCGATGAAAATCTAACATGGGCGATATTTCTTATGTATCTATTTATATAACTGCTTCTAACCTTGCGGAGGCCGAACGCATCGCAGAAGCAGTGGTTAAGCGAAGGCTGGCGGCATGCGCTAACGTGGTAGAAAAGGTGAAGTCTATCTATTGGTGGAAGGGTACGCTGGAGAGGGCTGACGAGTCACTCTTGTTTCTGAAAACCAAGCGAGAAAAAGTAAAGGAGATCATCTGCCTTGTCAGGCAGATGCATAGCTACGAGAACCCAGCTATCCTAGTACTCCCTATATTGGAAGGCAGTGAAGAGTACTTTAAATGGATGGACGAAGAGATCAGTTAGGAGGGTATAGGGTGGAAGGGAAAGCGGCTATTGCCTGAAAATTATATTTCGTCGACCACTAGGGTAAGTTCCTCCATTTCTTCAACCGATTCCTCTAATTTTGCAGGCTTTACCTTCTTCTCTTCTACTTCCTCTTCTACAGTCACGAATTCTATGTCGTCTGGCAGCTTTATTCCTGGTGGCATTATTTTCATTTTGACCCTTATCACCCCCGGGCGATATAGCCACTGGTAACCGGGTCTATAATTCCATCGACGTTTGATACCTAGACCTCCTCGCTGGATGCGTAGATATGATTTATAAAGAGGAGGGTAAAGAGTATAGCAAAACCGGCTAGGATCCTTCTGGATGCTATAGTAACTAATAATCAGCAGATGGCATAAATAAATGAGGGCAGACGATGATCGAGGCCATGTGGGTGGAGAAATACCGTCCGGACAAAGTAGGGGGCATCGTTGGGCAAAGGGATGTAGTTGGGAGGCTACAGGGCTACGTTAAATCGAAGAACTTGCCAAACATGCTCTTCGCTGGACCGCCTGGCACTGGGAAGACTACGGCAGCAATAGCTCTGGCGAAGGAGCTCTTCTCCGAGAACTGGAAGGATAATTTACTCGAGTTGAACGCCAGCGATGAACGCGGGATAGATGTGGTCAGGGGAAAGATAAAGAGCTTAGCCCATTCGCGGGCCATGTATAAGGATTTCAACATCATTTTTCTTGATGAGGCAGATGCCCTAACTAAGGATGCCCAGCATGCTCTTCGTCGGACCATGGAGAAGTGGACCCATAACTGCAGGTTCATTCTATCCTGCAATTACTCCAGCAAGATAATAGAGCCCCTTCAGTCAAGGTGCGCACTCTTCAGGTTTGCCCCCTTAAAGGACGAGGATATGGGGGCTAAGATAAGGGAAATAGCTCAAAAAGAGAACCTAAAGTTGAGCCCAGATGGATTGGAGGCAATACTGTATGTCTCGGAAGGTGATTTGAGGCGGGCAATCAACCTCCTCCAGTCAGCTGCCTCCTTTGGGACGGAGCTGGATAAGGAGACCATCTATCGGGTGGTGGCAAAAGCTACGCCGGAGGAGATAAGGGAGATGCTCCGCATAGCCCTCAGTGGAGATTTCGCTGCCGCTAGGAAGAGGCTCAGGGAGTTGCTGATAACCTACGGCTTGAGCGGGGAAGATCTGATGAAGCAGTTTCATAGAGAGGTATTCAGTATGACGATTCCTGAGGAGGCCAAGGTGAAGTTGGTCGATACCATAGGAGAATACAATTTCAGGTTGGTGGAGGGCAGCAATGAGATAATTCAGCTTGAGGCTTTGTTGGCGCAGTTTACCTATCTGGGTGAGAAATTCAAGGGAATGGAGAGATAGAGCCCGAGGATTTGATCGCCCTCCTGCAGAAATCCATGAGTTCCCAGCTCTACGAGGTCTTAAAAAGGGGGATGAAGTGGCTGTGGTATTGAAGGCGCATAAGAATCCTAATTTCGTGGAGGATGTAGTTAGAAAGGTTTTGATGGGTATAGTAAGGCGTTATCCAGATCTACCTGGAGATACCATGGTCTCCGTGAGGGGGCGAGAGTCTTGAGACAATACACTAACATAACGCTATAGCAGAGAGGCTAGCTACCTTCAGAGATTTAAAGAAAGACGTAGCTAAGGAATGAAATTATTGGATGCCTCGGTGATCTTCTTTATACGGATAAGTCTTTTCTTTAGGGATTCCATCTCCTCGGGGGTAAGATCCCGGCCTTTAGTAGTCAGTAGTTGCCCCCTCAAATTCAGGATCTTAAGAGCTAGGCCCACATTGAGGAGGGTGCTAATCAACAGTAGATAAAGATAGAGTTGCATTTCATCATCCTCCTAGCAGACCTGACAAGAATCGTCTTAGCATGCCCTCTTTGGGCCCCTCATAGATGTATTTCTCCCCTATCAGCTCTGCGGCCAGATGCTTTATTGCTATAGCGGCAGGAGAATCAGGCCGTCTGATCATTATGGCCTGACCAAAGGTGGTAGAGCGCCTGAGCTCGACATCCTCAGGAATCACGCCAAGGACATTTACTTCCAAGATGGCTTCTACTTCGGGTGTGGTGAGGTCGGTCTTCTCATCGTAGCCGGCTCGATTTATCACGGCTCCAAGGATGTGGGTTCCAAGTTTTTTAGCCACGATCTTGGTCTTTAATGCGTCAGACATAGAGGATATCTCGGGAATTACAACGAGGATTACTTCTTGGGCAGTTGCCAGTGCAGTGATTACAGCCTTCCCTAGTCCTGGCGGAGAATCTATGAGGAGGATATCCGTCATATCCATAAGCTGGCGTAATACACTCTTGAGCCTGTCTGGATCAGCATTTTTCAGTCCATCTAGGGATATTCCTGCCGGGATAACCTTTACCCCCCCGGGACCTTGGTAGATGCTGTCCTCTATCTCGGCATCTCCGGAGAGGACATTGTTCAGGGTTACCTTCATCCCTTCCAAGCCGAGGTGAAGCTCTAAATTCGCCATTTCTATATCAGCGTCTAGGAGGGTTACGTCCTTGCCGAACTCTGCTAAAGCGATACCTAGATTAGCTGTTAAGGATGTCTTCCCGACACCTCCCTTTCCTGAAGCAATAGTTATTGTGACTCCCATGAAATCCCAGTCAATATAGGACTCTCGTAATTTATAAATCTAATCTACTGTTTCCGTTTTTCATTTTCATCTTCATCTCTCTTCATTCGGAGGACGACATCCAGTGCTTCCCTTCCACCCTTCCCGAGCTTCTCCTTTGTGGTATAATCGCTGACGTCCCTCAATCCCTCTCCAACGGAGATGGCGTAGCCAGCAACTTGGAGCATCTCGCGGTCATTCTCGCTATCCCCTATTGCTACTATGTCTCTCAGTTTTATGTTCATCATCTCTGCTACTTTCACGAGGGCTGTGCCCTTATTCACCTCTGCATCCTTGATGTGTATGGCGAACTTCGTGTCCACAATGCTAACCGGGAAATCATTGAGGGCTTCTTTCACTCTTCCTACCTCGATGTCTCTATAGATGGCTATCTCGGTCTTCCTAAGCTCCGACCTACTGACTTTCTGCACCTTGTATATACCCATCAAGTGCTGGAAAGCCTTTTTAACCAGGTCGATATTTCCCCTGTAACTTGTTTTCCCTGATTTAGGATCCATTATAACTCCCCCATTCTCAGCTATCAACGGGCCAGAGGTGCCTATCATTATGGAAATAGCCTCTGCTATACAGAGGATGTTGCCAGTGGCTAGAATCACTTTCACGCCGAGATCCTCTAGCTCCCTTAACCTAGACACAGCATCCAGATCTAACCGCCTCCCAGCATCGGTAAGGGTGCCGTCTATGTCTATGGCAACTGCCTTTATCATGGGTTCAAATATAAAAATAGGGATAAATACTTTGTTGGTTAGATCCAATTGTCCGCTTATTTAATCCCTGATTCCGTCTCCTATCACCGAGAATATTGCCTCTCCTTCTGGTAGACTTGGAGAGTCTATGAGCCTAGCTACGCGCTTCCCGCCCTTGGATTTCCTCAGATATACCCTGAATGTAGATGAATGCCCTACGATGTGCCCGCCTATAGGTGCTGTGGGGTCTCCGAAGAAGAAGTCAGGCCTGCTCATAACTTGATTGGTGACTACGACTGCGAGGTTGTGGATATCTGAGATTCTTTGGAGTGTGTGCATATGTCTATTGAGCTTCTGTTGCCTATCAGCGAGCATGCCCCGGCCACTGTAGTCTGATCTGAATTGGGATGTAAGGGAGTCAACCACTATCAGTCCGATGTTCTTCTCCTTTATCATCTCCTCAACTTGTTCCACTATGAGCATCTGGTGGTCGCTGGTATAAGCTCTAGCCACGACTATGTTGTCAAGGATTGGCTTTGGATCCAGACCTAGAGCTTGGGACATATGGACGATCCTTTCAGGCCTAAAAGTATTCTCAGTGTCTATATAGAGAACTGTTTTCTCCAGTCCGTGCTGATCCTCAGAAAGTTGCACGTTGACTGCCAGCTGATGGCATATTTGTGTTTTTCCTGATCCAAATTCCCCGAATAGCTCAGTTATAGCCTGTGTTTCTATTCCGCCTCCCATTAACTGGTCTAGGGTGTTGCTACTCATGGTTATCTTCTTAAGGTTCTCCCTCTTTTCCAGGACTTCGCTGCCTGTCATGAATCCTAGTTGTAGGATCTCCCGGGCCGCATTTATCACTTTTCGGCCAGCGCCATTCCCCATGCCTGAGATTTCCTTAAGTTCACTACTATTCGCTACCGCTATGGATTCCACGGTCTTGAAGCCCGCGTCCCTCAGTTTTTCAGCGGTAGCTGCTCCTACTCCGGGTAGTTCTTCTAATTCCATTTCTCTATTCCTCCCTCGCTTTTGCTTCCTTAAGTAATTCCTTGACCACTTCCCGTGGGTCTGGGTTAAAGTCAAGGTCCAATACGACCAATTCATTCTTGTCAGAGAAATCACTATGCTTGACATTCACAGTGGCGGTAATCTCTTTTCCAAGGATCTCTTTCCTTCTCTCGTCTAATCTAGATATATCTACATCCCCCTCAGCGTCTAACTCTTTTAGAGGAATGTTCAATAGCCTCTCAGCAAGCTTATCATAGAATGCAGCCCGCATGCATGCGGTGCCGTCGTCTATCAACGCGTTGACCACCATGCCTTTGCCACTCTTTCTATCAAAGACCGTAGGGCTGTAGAGCTCCATTAGAGCGCCTCTTATCTCAGCTTTATCGCCGTTCTCCAGTTCTCCCAACAGCGTCTTCTGTATCAAGAGATCGGGTATATCTACGTCTACCTCTCCATCTGGGTCCAGGATTAGCTCGCCGTACTTTCCAATGTTTAGCTCTGGTTCTCCGTAGCGGGCTTTCACATAACCCTTATTCACCCTAATAGTAGTGCCCTTCTTAATCTTTCCCGCCTCTACGAGCTCCACGTCCTCGCCCCACAGCACAAGCCTTGTCCTGCCGGTTTTATCAGCGATACTCAAGTTCACTACCTTACCCCTACTCTTATCGTTTCTTTCGAATTCCCTCACCTCGTGTATGCGTACCACCTTGCAGAGCACACCAACACTACTCATACCCTCTTCTAACTCTGAGATCTTCTTCTGTACCTCTTGCGGGATCGGTGCAGGAATATGCATAGGTGTAGCTATGTCCCCTTTCTCCACGTCGCTTGGATTTACACTAACACTGGATCTAGAGCCTATATGGACTTCAGCCTCCCCGTTCTGCGTCTCCCTGCTGTAGCCGTCCTCTATCCTTAAGATGTCTTCTTCTTTTATCTTACCTTCATTGAGAAGCGATGTTTCACTGCCCCAGAATAACACCCGTATACTGCCCGTGTCATCTCCTAGGATTAAAGAAGCTAAGGTGCCTTTGGAGCCGTCTTTCTTATCAAATTCCTTCAATGGGTATACCTTCAGTACTTTTCCAACTATATTCACACTATGCATTCCGGGGATTATGTTCTCTATCTTTAGATCACTAGCCTTACTAGCGCCTTCAAAGAGGTTTACACCTACCTCGTTTGCAATGATATGGGCGGCACCCTCAGGGGTTATCAGTCCTCCGAGTTCCTCCCTCTTTTCCTCGATTTTTGCCTTGATCTCCTTCCCCTCCAATCCGCTCTCATTAGAGATTTTTTCAACCATATTTTCTAAGTCCATTACCATTCCCCTACTAGCATCTCTTGCAATCGTATATAAAGGTAGTGAGAGCTCAGGAAAAGTGATTAATCCCGGCAGTATAGAAATATCATGCTTCGCGGCTTCCCCCTACTACTTGTTGTAACATTGATATTGAACAAAAAGAGCAACTAAGATAAAAAGAAAAAACCGAAGCCCAAAATGAAAAGCGCGGACTTGACAAAGCCGAAAAGTCACACCGTTCTCCGACCCGAAGGCCGAGGACCGTTGCTTCTTTTCAGGCGAATCTTATCCCGGAGGATAGGACCCGTCGCCAGTGGCAACCTATCAAAGACAAACCGTCACTGAACACCTTTCCAAATCCGCAATCAAAGTGTACTACCATGTATTATATATATTTTTTGAAAGCCCAACCTTGTCTTCCGATGTTTCTCTTGGAAAGATGCTTGATTTAGGAAAACATAGTGCTGGTATGATGAGTCTACTGGCGGAAAAAGGAGCGGACGCTTATTAGAGCATTTCAAAAGTATTAAGAAGAACCATTAGAACTAGGCAATGGAATTAGGGCTAGACAGCTAATATACTGTCCACCATCTTTTTGGCTTCTAGATATGCCAGCGAGTCCTCTGGCAAGCCAAGGAGGGGTTTTCCCAGGAAGTTGTATTCCTCTATCACCGGATCATAGGGGATGCTGCCCAGATAGTGCATGTCAAGCTGGGACGCCTTCTCCTCTATATTCGAGGACATCTCTGGATTCTGGATCTTGTTAGCTGCCACATGAAACCGCTTTACGCTACTCTTCACCTCGTTTGACACTTTTTTTATTCGCTCCATTGTGCGTATCCCCATCATCGAGGCATCGGTAACAACGACGAGGTCGTGTATCGCCGAAGAGGTCTTCCTGGAGATGTGTTCGATCCCTGCTTCGCAGTCCATCAATATATAATCGTATGAAGGGCCTCCGCTGAGAACATTCTGCTCGAAGCTGCTCTTCAATAAGTGGTTTATAATACAATAGCACCCCTCGCTCTCGCCGCGTCCCATGACCATTAAGTCGAAACCATCCTGCTCGTTCATTAGCAGCATAGAGTTGAAGTCTTGAGAGAACTGCGCTGGATCAATGGTCTTGCCCTCGTAACCCTTTACCACGTCTGAAAGTCGCATGAATTGATCTATGCCGAGAACACTTGGAAGGCATTCATTCGGGTCAGAGTCTATGAGCAGTATCTCTTTGTTGTTCATGTTCATTAAGGCCTTGAGGAAGAGAACAGTCAGTGTTGTCTTTCCGGTTCCTCCTTTGCCTGAGAAGCCTATGATTTTCATACTTCAGAAGACAAGGATTAACGATGAAAATCTAAATAGAGTAGGATCCCCATACCACTGATGGATAGAATAATACCAGCCCATATCAAGCTTACATAAGGCAATACCTTCACCCGCAGGGGTATGACTACTGCTACTCCAGCTCCGTGCCCAGTTACACCATGGAAAACGGGATATACATCGGCTCGTATGCTCCTGAAAATAGAGACCTCGGCATAGTGCCCATACCTAACATCGTTCACATGCCTCTCGGTAACCTCCCCGAGTTCCGCAGTGCCACGGTAGACCGCTATTCTAGCATCCTGAAACCAGTTGCCCTTTTCATCCTGGGCTACGTTAATATCTTGGAGTTTTACGCCATATCCTCCACCTACATCCTTCAAGATGCCAATATCATCTGGGTATACGTATACGACGTCTGATGTCTCCTGCAGGGTGGAACTGGCCAGCACGCCGATGAGCAATAGCGCAATTCCTAGATGTACCAAATAGCTGCCAACCACCTTTAGAGATCTACTGCGGGATATCCTGTACGCTGCCCCCAGTAAGGCGAAAACAGCGAGTGGGAGAAACGCAGTGAGATAGGATGATACACTAGGCCATATGGATTGGAATACTAAGACAGCTACTATTGTGATTGCAAGGACGCCTCCAGTAGCTATGAAGAGGGGCCTCTTCCGAGTAAGACCTAAGAGGGCGCAGAAGCCACTGAGCAGCATCAGGCCAGCGACTATGGGAAATCCCGTTCTATTGAAGAAGCCAGGAGAGATAGGAGGTTCCACGCCTGTTACGAATTTATCGACAACCGGCTTGGTTAGGCCCCAACTGAGGATGAGAGCTATAACGAATAATAGGAGTATGCTTAGATAGAAAGTCTGGTATGTCAGATCACTCTTCCGTAGCTTCTTCTTTTCTCTCTTACGGTTAGAGAGGAGCCTCCGAAAGCTTAACAGGAAAGCT
>JAZGAD010000008.1:0-4963 GCA_036444275.1 Hydrothermarchaeales archaeon (SeqCode) | reverse complement strand
AGTGCGGGGGGAGGGATTCGAACCCACGATGGACCTACGTCCACCAGATCTTGAGTCTGGCGCCTTGGGCCTCTCGGCAACCCCCGCTTTACCTCAGTAATTACTGCCCCCCATTGATATAAGATTTACTTAAAACCAGAGTTAAAATTAATTATCTGGCCTTCTCTATCCCTTCCACCCTTATAGTGTAGAGCAGTGTCTTTCCAGCCAGAGGGTGATTGTGATCCAGAGTAATAGTGCTCTCGTCATAAGCGATGACTTTCGCATTCCCGAAGCGTGTAGCTACAGTAGAACCGATCTCTGGAGTGAGTATCGTTATGACATGGGTATCATTCACTACTACCAACGCCGGGCCATAGTCTGTCTGTATTGTGCTACCGTTCTCTGGTTCATTACGCAGGACAACGCTCTCATTGGTCACTTCTAATATCCTAGCCGACCAGTATTTAAGCTCTATATACTCGCCTTCTATAGGCGTGACTTCAAACTGTTCCAGTGGTACCTCAGTGATCTTAGGTAATGCAGCTATCCTGGGAATACTCCTTATCAACTTCGGTGAGCGCTCTCCATACGCCTCTTTTGGAGGCACCACTATGTCCTTTTTCTCGTCAACATGCATGCCAAGTGCAGCTCTTTCTATAGACGGCATCATACCCGAGCCTATGGTGAGGTTTATGGGACCATACTCAGTCGCCACCTCAAAGTTCTCAGCCTTCGCAATATCTGAGTCCTTTGCAAGGTCTTCATAGGAAGTGCTGACGAGTTCCCCAGTATCTACCCTGCCGATATAGTTAAGCAAAACTATGTCTCCTTCTGCCACTGCCGGTGCCTCCTGGATGATACTTGTCTTAGAAATGCATCCGCCCAGTAACAGTAACAGGAGGAGCAGGAGTCTCATTTTGACTCCTTTTTGGCCTGGGCCGTAAGTTTCGGAAGAGAAATACTTCGACCACAGTGTGAACACTTCACCCGATAAGGACGCTTAACAAACAGCGCGCTTCCTTCCCCCTCAGCTTCGCAAAAGGGGCACTTCAGAAGGTACTGTGATTCCTCCTGGTCCTTCTTCTTCCAGAGAAGGATCTCCCCAGTCTCCTTTCCAGCCTTGTTTTTGAGCTTGCGCTTCGTAAGGTACGCAAAGGAACCAGGTTTCACATCTTTCAGATCGAAGGGAAGCTTCATAGCTTCAATTCATTCCTAGGCAAATTTAATACTTGCGGTTTGTATTGTATAGTAAAATCTTCCAGTCTGCCTCTTGTTCTCCTCTTCATTGATGGTGATTCTATTATCTATCCCTCGTATTTATTCGTTATAGGCAGCCTCCTACCGGAGCCGAAAGCTTTGGATGTTACCTTTATCCCTATAGGGCCCTGCTGTCTTTTGTATTCGTTGTGGTCGACCCTCCAAATCACATCTGCCACGACTTCTTTATCGAAGCCCCTGGAGATGATCTCTGTTTTGCTCTTATCTTCTTCAATATATGCCTCTAGGATTGGATCTAAGATCTCGTAGGGCGGCAGATCATCCACGTCTCTCTGCCCCGCCCTCAACTCAGCGGAAGGCTCTTTCTCTAGTGCGCTCTTAGGTATAGCATCTCCTTTCTCAATAGAATTTATGTATCTCGCCAATTCGTACACTATAGTCTTGGGCACGTCAGATATCACAGCTAGGCCGCCTGCCATATCCCCATATAAGGTTGAATAGCCTACTGCCAGCTCTGATTTATTGCCGGTTGACAAAACCAGGTAGCCAAATTTATTCGAAAGGGCCATCAAGATGTTTCCTCTAATCCTCGCTTGAATATTCTCTTCAGTTGCATTCGGCTCCTTTCCCTCGAATTCTTTGTATAGCAGCTTGGAATATCCCCCCACCACCTCTTTTATCGGTATCACTTTGAGTTCTATGCCCAGGTTATCGGCTAATAGCTCGGCGTCTTCCCTGCTCTCCCGAGAGGTTATCACGCTGGGCATGGAAACTCCTATCACATTCTTGGCGCCGAGGGCCTTTACTGCGAGGGCAGCGCACAGAGAGGAGTCTATACCTCCGCTCAATCCGATGAGCACCTTTTCAAATCCATTTTTTCGCACGTAGTCCCTAAGGCCCAGGACTAGAGCATGGTATACCTCCTCTGTCAGGCTCTCTTCAGGTACTATTCCCTGTTTTTTAAGATCCGTTACCAATAGGTCTTCTCTGAAGCGTCTGCATTGAGCAAGCAGCTCTCCTTTTTCATTGAATACTAAGCTCCCGCCGTCGAATACTAGATCATCCTGTCCTCCCACTAGATTGCAGTACAATATGGGAACCCGGTTTTCCTTCGCCCTCCTCGCGAGGAGCTTCTTCCTCTTATCGATCTTTCCTACATGGAAGGGGGATGCAGATATATTGATTATCATCCCGGCTCCCATTTTCGCCTGCTCGGCGCAAGGGCCGTCGTCCATCCAGAGGTCCTCGCAGATGGTTATCCCGAGCTTCACGTCACCTACTTGGAAGATCTTGCACTCTCCAGCCGGCTGGAAATATCGCTTCTCGTCAAAAACATCATAGTTAGGGAGGAAGCGCTTGTGTTGCACCCCTATGAGCTCTCCATCGCTAATCAGGGCAGCTGCATTATATATCCCCTCTTTTCCTTCATTCGCATAGCCCACGATGGCTGCGATGTCATTCCCCTTCGTATATCTTATTATCTCTCCTAATCTCTCCTTGTTTTTCCTGATGAAAGATGGCTTAAGCAATAGGTCCTTCGGCGGGTACCCTGTTAGGGCAAGCTCTGGAAATACAACTAGAGTGGCACCTTCCGCTCTTGCTTTCCCTAGGTAGTCTATTATCTTCCCAGTATTGCCCTTTAAGTCCCCTACTGTGGGATTTATCTGAGCTAAGGCTATCCTCATCCCCTTATCCTCTGGCATTAGGGATTAAATATGTTTTTAGTTTCAATAGAGGCTTAAACTGGTGGGGGCAAATGAAAACCTAGAGAAGGTGTAGGTATTTATCCAGCTCCCACTTGTGGACTTGGATTCTATAATCGTCCCACTCGTCCTTCTTTATCTTGAGCCAGTTCTCATAGGTGTGCTCCCCGAGGGTGCGTCTCATTAATTCTGAGCCTTCTATCTCTTTTATAGCGTCTGCAAGGCTTCCAGGCAGCTCTGTTATGCCTAGATCCCTTCTCTCTTCTCTGGTGAGGTGGAAGATATCTCTCTCGATTGGCTTTGGAAGCTTTTCTTTGTTTTCTATGCCGGCG
This sequence comes from Hydrothermarchaeales archaeon (SeqCode), assembly GCA_036444275.1. Taxonomy (GTDB): domain Archaea; phylum Hydrothermarchaeota; class Hydrothermarchaeia; order Hydrothermarchaeales; family JAZGAD01; genus JAZGAD01. The sequence continues at coordinate 1,728 of JAZGAD010000008.1, read as the reverse complement.
AGCCCTGCCATAAGCATAACTGCAAAAGCAAGGTACTGGTTGCACGCAGGATCAGGCGCCCTGTACTCCGCCCTAGTGGCAGACTCCTTGCCCGGCTTATAGAGGGGCACGCGTATCAGGGCAGATCTATTCCTCCGGGCCCAGGAAACGTATACCGGGGCCTCATAGCCGGGTACGAGCCGCTTATAAGAGTTTACCCACTGTGCTAGGATACCTGTTATCTCCTTCGCGTACTTCAACTGACCCGCGATGAAGTATTTGGCAGTATCTGAGAGGTACCATCCATCTGGGTCGTCAGCATCGTAGAAGGCGTTCTTTTTGGTTTTCAAATCGAACAAGCTCTGGTGGGTGTGCATTCCAGAGCCGTTCACACCATAGATGGGCTTAGGCATGAAGCTTGCGAATACCCCTAACTTCTGGGCGATTGCCTTGACTACGAGCCTGTAAGTAATGGCGTAATCAGCCATAGAGAGGGCATCAGCGTAGCATAAGTCGATCTCATGTTGTGATGCTGAGACCTCGTGGTGAGAGTACTCCACCATTATACCCATCTCTTCCAAAGTGAGTATGGTCTCTCTCCGCAAGTCCTCGGCAAGGTCAAGGGGCAGTGAGTCGAAGTATCCGCCTCTGTCGATGAGCTCTGGAGAATCCATGGTCTTGAAGTAAAAGTACTCTAATTCCGGGCCTAGATTGTATTGGAATCCCTTCTTCTCTGCCTCCTTGACGGCCCTTCTCAGCACATATCTTGGGTCGCCTTCGAAGGGCCCTCCTTCTGGCAACTTGATGTCGCATATCAGCCTAGCTACTCCTCCCTCACGGGGTCTCCAGGGCAGTATCTGAAAGGTGTCTAGATCGGGCATAGCTATCATATCTGACTCTTCTATTGGCGTGTAACCCATTATGGAAGAGCCGTCGAAGCCCATACCCTCGTCCATGGCTACTTCTAATTCTGATGCTGGAACCGCAAAGCTCTTAAGTATCCCCAATATGTCGGTGAACTGGAACTTTACGAAGTGTATGTCCTTTTCCTTCACAGCCTCCAGGATCTTCTTCACCTTCGCATCGTGACTCGCCATGATCTCACCTCATAATTGATTCATTTACTTAATATTCTTCAATAAAACTGAATGATTATATAAAAAGTTTTCGGTAATTTATACAAATCATCAGTATAATTCGAAAATTTTATATACTTTGACATTATTAATCGAAAAAGTAGTATGGAGATGTTTAAATGACAGACGGGATAGATGAGCTGGATCTTAAGGTAATAAGAGAGCTCCAGAAGGATGCCAGAAAGAGTTATCGGGAGATAGCAGACAGCCTCGGAGTAGCCGAAGGCACAGTATACAATAGAATAAACAAACTCAAGGATATGAGCATTATAAAGAAATTCATACCAGATGTCGACTTCTCTAAGCTGGGCTACGACCTTACAGTCCTTATCGGGATAACCGTGGAGGGTAGACACCTATCAGAGATTGAGGAGAAGATGGCCCAAGAGCCCAATGTTTCAGCTGTCTACGATGTCACCGGTGAATATGATGTTATGATAGTTGCTAAGTTTAAGGACCGGGGCACTCTAAATGAATTTGTGAAAAGGACCCTAGCGATGGAGTATGTGACGCGCACCTATACCATGGTGGTGCTCAATGTTCTGAAGGAGGAGCATGGGATAAGGATATGATGAGTCAATCTTAAGTTGCATTCAGAGGCGATGTTGGCTTA
>JAZGAD010000007.1:0-6585 GCA_036444275.1 Hydrothermarchaeales archaeon (SeqCode) | reverse complement strand
AATATTTATAATTTTTAAGAGTAGAATTAAGAAGCAAATGCGCTTGATTGTTACATCTCAGAAGGATATCGCTGGCTCCAATGTATATCAGATGTTATCCAAGGCTTTCTCTCATGATGGAGACTTCGAGGGCAAGCCTATATACAAGAAGGGTGACGTGTGGCTCATAGCTACAAGGAAGCACCAGGTTGACGCAGGACATCTAGATGCTCATTTTGATCCAGAATATTACATTTTTGCCTCTCGCCATAGAAGTGCATCTGGAGAGCGGACTTTAACGGTTCATGCACCCGGTAATCTAACCAAGAGCGCCGACGTTGGAGGGAGGGCGCTGGAGCTTGCACGTTGCGACACCGACGCCATGAAGGTAGCGTTGCTAGAGCTCAAGAAAGGGAAAGAAGAGTACTCCTTGGACTACAGGGTCTCCTTAGAGGCAACCCACCACGGCCCTACAGAGCTGGAGAAGCCTGTGTTATTCGTGGAGGTGGGAAGCACAGAGGAGGAATGGAAGGATCCTCTAGCGGTATCAGTTGTGGGTAAAGCGGTGCTAAAGGCGGCTGAAAATAAGAAGGAATTTGATAGAGCCATAGGGATAGGAGGTAGCCACTATGCACCTCTACACACAAAAGTAGTGCTAGAGAAAAGTATCGCCATAGGACATATAATTCCCTCATATGCTATTGATGATCTCGAAGGCGATGTCTTCCAGCAGGCCATTGATAAGACGGGTGCTGCCTTTGGCTATCTGGACTGGAAAGGAATGAAGAAAGGACAGCGAGCTAAGGTTAAGGCTTTGGCTAAGCATCTGGGTTTTCAATTGAAGAGAGGGAAAGACCTCCAGAAAGGAATAGAGCCAGGGTACTCGGAATACAGTGTACCAAAGCAGTTGCTGTCAGAGGCAGAAAAAATATCCAGAAAGCGCCTAGAAGAGGCCTTCATTGAAAAAGGTGCGATATTGAAGATGGAAGAAGATGGACGGATATCTAATAAATTCTTCTCCAAGGAGGATATTAGAGATGGCATAGTGGAGATATGCATGGGGATATTGAAAGAGAAATATGAGGTAATCGTGGAGAAGGATCGTTTGATATTAAGGGAGGAGAGATTTGATCCAGAAAAGGCGCAGCGGCTGGGTCTTGCGCCTGGGCCTTTATTCGGGGAGCTGGCCAAGGGAAATCAAGTGAAAGTGGGTAATAGGGTTGTAACACCAAAGATGGTTACCAAAAAGGTAGAAAAAGTCTTACACTTAACTTAGCTATTGGACTGCATTATCAATGGCGATAAGCTCAAGGTTTAGAATTACATACCTGTTTAATGTGTTACTATGGAGATATACAACACCTTAACCCGAAAAAAGGAGGAGTTCAAACCATTAAAGAGGGGCGAAGTTAGCATCTATGTCTGCGGTCCAACCGTATACGACTACCCTCACATAGGCCATGCACGAACATATATGGCATTCGACTGCTTTGTTCGCTACCTGCGCTTTAAGGGCTACAAGGTCAAGTATGTCATGAATATAACAAATGTGGACGACAAGATAATAGATAGGGCAGTAGAGAGGGGAGAGGACCCGGTAAAGCTAGCAAATAAATTCGGGGAGATATTCTTCGAGGAGATTGATGCGTTAGGCATAGCGAGAGCAGATGCCCATCCAAGGGTAACTGAGCACATTCCTGAGATAATAGAGACCATTCAGAGGATTCTGGATAACGGCTGTGCCTACGTTGCTAACGGTGATGTTTATTTCAGTGTGGACAAGGTCAAGGAGTATGGGAAGCTATCCCATCAGCGCCTAAAGGATATGATCGCGGGTGCTAGAGTAGAGATTCGCATCAAGAAGCGCCACCCAATGGACTTCGCCCTCTGGAAGCAGGCAAAAGAAGGAGAGCCGTCTTGGACCAGCCCCTGGGGGAAGGGAAGGCCGGGCTGGCACATCGAATGCTCCACGATGTCCAGCAAGTATCTGGGTGAGCAGTTCGACATCCATGGCGGTGCCCTAGACTTGATATTCCCACACCACGAGAACGAGATCCTGCAGTCTGAAGCAGCCACCAGTAAAAAACCCTTCGTCAAGTACTGGATGCATACAGGCTTTCTCAATGTCGAGGGGGCGAAGATGAGCAAGTCTCTTGGGAATTTCATCACTATTAGAGAACTCCTCGAGAAGTACGATGCAGACTCCTTTAGGTTCTTAGTATTACTTGCTCACTACCGGAGTGCTATAGATTTTTCCTACGACGGCCTGGAGAAGGCCAAGAAGGCCCTAGAAAGGATCCACAACACTATGGAATACGCTAGATCCTTAAGCCGATCCGAAGCTGCATCCGATTTAGTGAAGGAAACTAGAAAAAAATTCTTCGAGGCTTTGGATGATGACTTCAACACTCCGAAGGCTTTGGCGGTACTGTTCGATTTCTGCAAAGAGGTAAACAAGCTGGAAAGCGCCAGCAACGAAGTTCTGGGATTCCTTGAGGAGGCCCTGGAGATCTTTGGACTCTCTAGTGGAAAAACGCTCTCAGAGGCCTCTAGGGAGAAGATAGCAGAGCTCATTCGAAGCTTAGGTCACGAAGTAGAAGATATTGGCGAAGATTCCTTGTTGAAGCGCATAGCAGCCATTAGGGACCGGTTCAGGGAAAAAGGGGACTACAATACCTCTGACGATATAAGGAAAAAGCTCGAGGAATTGGGGATAACCCTAGAGGACACTAAGAGAGGAACCATCTGGAAGATAAAGTAAAACAAAAGAGAGCTGCAGTTTTCATGCAAGCAGCAGCATTAAATGAAAAATCTTACTAGTACGCCTTGGCTATGTAGACTATCTCCCTCGCTGATTTTCCGCACACTATACAGCTGCTCTTATCCCCAGGTTTTTCTGGGACTGGAAAGAGGGTCCCCCTTATCTGGCCGCCATCTGTTCTGTCCTTCGCAGCCTCGGCGCATGCCTCGCCATCCATATCTCGGGAGCAGAAAGCAGCCTTAGCAATCATCCGCTTACCAATGATATCAGCAGCTTCCTCCAGAGAGCTTGCCTCTTTAATCCTGCTTGTTAACTCCTTCACAGCCTTGTCTCTAAGGCTCTCAAGGATTTTCTTGCCCAATGCAAAGATATCCTCTACCGAATCCTCTTTCATCTGGCTCTTTTCACCTGTATCCCGCCTCACAAGGGTTACGATGCCCTTCTCCACATCCCTAGGGCCTATCTCAGCCCTTATGGGCACCCCCTTCATCTCCCAGTAGTAGAACTTCTCTCCGGGAGTCTTATCCTTCGCATCTAACTCCGCCCTTATGCCTGCTTTCTTCAATCTATCTACGAATTCCCTGCATTTAGTCATCACTTTTTCCTCTTTACCCTTGTATACTATCGGAACTACAACCACCTGAATCGGTGCTATCTTAAAGGGTAATGCCAGCCCCTTCGTGTCTCCATGAATAGCGAGCATAGCTGCCGTTAGCCTCGTGGAAACGCCATAGGATGCTTGGCTGACGTAGTGCTTCTCGCCTTTCTCGTCCTCATATTTGATGTCAAACGCTTCAGCAAACTTCTTCCCAAGGTGATGATTGCCTACAATTTGGAGCATCCTGCCATCAGGCATCAACGCATCCATCACGGTAGTATAGTCAGCTCCATGGAATTTGTCCCATTCCGGGCGCTTCAGCATCAAGGCTTGAAGTCCTAGATAGTCGTTGACAAGCAACTCATAGTATCGCCATACCTCTTTCACGTGCTTATCTGCCTCTTCCCAAGTGGCATGGACGCTGTGCGCCTCATTCCAGGGGATCTCTCTAACCCGTATCAGAGACTTCGTAGCCCTGGTCTCATATCTGAAGACTGTGCAAGTCTGATGAACCTTCAAGGGTAGATCGGCATGTGACCTAATCCACTCCTTAAACATGATATACATGGGCACCTCGCTGGTCGGACGCATGAGGAGCTTTACATCGAGGGGGCGCTCTCCGCCGTGCGTCACCCAGTAGACTTCCCCACCGAAGCCCCTGATATGTTCTGCCTCCTTCTCGAAAATGTCCTCAGGTATTAAAGTCGGAAAGAGTACCTTCTGGTGGCCGCTTTCCTTCCACATATCCTCTAAGGTATTTATGATATTCTCGTGGATAGCATAGCCGTAAGGCAGGAAAACATCCATGCCCTTCACTGGGTACCGCTTGTCCACTATCCCGGCTCTCTTCAGCGCCTCCTCGTACCACGTGGAGAAATTCTCCTTTGGTATGTTGAAGATATCCTTCTCCATTTTCACCCCAACGTAAGGATCACAGCATTTCTAGTTCCGGGGCCAATGCCCAGAATGAAGAATACAAACTTAATCATCTTATAATATAAAACTGCTTCTGCACCCTCCTCTCTTCTTGTCTCCAGATAATATAGAGCACCTAGTATCACAACTAGCTTCAGGGGTATCATGATGGCAGCGCTTCCGAAAAAATTTATAATAAGCTCAGGCAGGGGATGCTCTTCGTAGAAGCCGTAGTAGTCCATCCCTATGAAGGTTCCACTGGCATCCAGCAAGTGTGCGAAGATGATAGCCAAGTTGGTCCGTGTAGTAAAGATATTGGTCGTCTTATTTAAGGAAGAAAGAGCGTAAATCAGGCTGGTAATCACAATCGCCAGTACAAGGGGGTATAAGGATCTAGTAGGGTAGAGTATATGCTGTGTCAGTCTCGCTAGGAAATAAAGGGTAGCCACAGCTCCAAGGATAAAAGTTATTTTCCAGTAGTCTACTTTCCACTTTCCTTCTGCGAATAAGCCAATTGCAATGGCAACGACTCCGAAGGCAGCACCCAGGATATACACGCCAGGGGTAACACTCCAGTACTGGCTCTTCTGGTAAACTCCGGCATCCGCCAAGAGTCGAATAGTTATTGCCAGAGCCATGGTAGGAGCAATAGCCAGTACGAAATATTCATCTAGAGGCACTCGGGTGAACAGGTACTTGGAAAGCCAAAGGACGGCGAAGAGTATGCCAAGGGCTATCACATAGTCGATTGGCGTGTAAACAGCCATGCATCTTGGTTACATAAGGATTTATATTAATATTAATCGGTTCACTGCAAAAACCCCTTCAATGGACACTGCCACTAAGTGTAAGGAGTTTGACTTCAGGATCCCCTTATGTATCTGGGATGCACCCTTAAAACAGCTTTTTTATGCAATCATTATATACAACGAAATTTTTATTTGATTAGAGGCGAAATTCCTCTCTACAGTGAATCACCCAGGGTTTATTATCCTTGAATCATCACATATGTCTTGAGGTTCGCTATGTCAATGCAAAATAAGAAGCCTAGATTCATGCAACTCCCTAGGAGCGTCTTAGTGGGAAGGGACTCCATCGAAAAGGTCAACTTTATATGCAGGGATTTGGGCCTAGGGGGCAAGGCCTTAGTCGTCTCTGATCCTACAACCTATGAGGTTGCTGGCAAGAGGGTAAGCGAGGTGTTGGGAGAGGAACATGAGGTAGAGGTAGAGACAGTGAGGGTAGCATCCCTGGAAGAAGTGGAGAATGTAAAAAAACTTGTCTCGGGAAAGGAAATAACCTTCATCGCGGGGGTTGGCGGAGGAAGCGTAATAGATGTCGCCAAGCTCGCTGCCAAGGAGAGCTCTATAGAGTTTTTGAGCATACCCACAGCAGCATCCCACGATGGAATTGCCTCCTCCCGGGCATCTCTTAAGCGCCAAGGTGGCACAGTCTCTATATCAGCTCGGGCTCCCTTGGGTGTTATAGCAGATACCGAGATAATAAGGCGGTCCCCTTACAGGCTCACGGCAAGTGGATGCGGGGATATAGTCGCTAAGTTCACTGCCGTGGCTGACTGGGAACTGGGCCGTCTGAAGAATGGAGAGGAGTACAGCGAGTATGCGGCTGCTCTATCCATAATGACAGCTAAGATCGTGGCTGATTCCTCTAGTCTAATCATGAAGAAATCCGAGGAAGGTATAAGGAGAGTAGTCAAGGCACTTATTTCTTCTGGCGTGGCTATGAGCATCGCCGGCTCCTCTCGTCCTGGAAGCGGCTCTGAACACAAGTTCAGCCATGCCTTAGATATTCTCGCACCGAAGCCAGCCCTTCATGGGGAGCAATGTGGGGTTGGAGCTATAATGATGATGAAGCTTCAGGGTGGGAGCTGGGAAGAGATCATGGATGTGCTTAAGAGGATAGGGGCGCCCACTACAGCCAGGGAACTCGGCATAGAACCTGAGATTATTGTCAGTGCCCTCACAAAGGCGCATGAAATCAGACCGGAGAGATACACGATCCTTGGAGACGGGCTGACTAAGGAGGAAGCCATTGACTTAGCAAGCTCCACAGGGGTTATTTAAAGGCCAGAAAAGAAACAAATCGACTATGACTAGTCAGTCTTTTTCTCTTTTGGTTTGCTTTTTGCTTTTGGCGCCTTCTTTTTCCCCTCCTCTGCCTCTGTCTCCCTTTTGAATGTCTCCGTGAACTCTACCTCTTTTATCGTATCCAGGAACTTGAAGGCATCCCTTGCAAGCAGTTGTTTTCCCACGGCAGCTTCCTTCCGGAATCCTGTCTCTTTGGCGAGAACTATCACTGCCTTTCCAGCATT
>JAZGAD010000006.1:0-50590 GCA_036444275.1 Hydrothermarchaeales archaeon (SeqCode) | reverse complement strand
GCGCACACCAGGTTTTGCGACGCATCAGAAGACGGACGGTCAGAGGAGCGCTGGGAGCCAACTAGGACAACGGGACCCTGTAAATTCTTCAACATGAAGCTCAGAGCCGCAGAGGTGTAGGCCATGGTATCAGTGCCGTGGGCAACTACCACGCCATCTGCCCCTGAATTAAGTTCCTTTGCCACAGCAGTTGCTATCTCCCGCCAGTGCTTAGGCGTCATGTTCTCGCTGAGGATATTGAACAGGACCCTTGTTTCAAGCTCAGCTATCTCACCAAGCTCTGGAATAGCATTCAATAATTCCTCTGCAGAGAGAGCAGGATGCACAGCGCCGGTCTTATAATCTATCTTCGATGCTATAGTGCCCCCGGTCCCAAGGATGGTCACCCGCTTCATTTACTCGCCCTCGAAATCCTTATTTCACTGACCTCTATGCCGATATTATAGCCGTTATCAAACTTGAGCACGATGTGATCCTCATCCCCCAACTCTGTCCGAGGCATCAGCACGCCCTCGAAATACCTGTCACCCTTCTCTATCTTTATCCTCTCCCCGAGTTTAATGTCTCCTAGAGCTGCCTCCGCCTTTCCCCTGTACATCTCGCTCCCTGCCTTACCTGCCCGCCAGCTTTTTCGCGGTTGAAAGGAGTTGCTCCCTCGATTTCTCTATCCTCTGAATTCTTCCCTTTAGACTCCTTTCATTCTCCTTGAGCACTCCCCTCCTAGCACTTATCATCCTCGTTACCTCTTTAGAAGAAGGCCCGCCGACAGCAACTTTAGCCTCAACTGCCTTTTTGGGTGACAGAGCTGCTTCTATATGCTTATTCTCAAGGCGTAGAGGTTTACCCAAAGTATTCTTGGATACTTCGTCTAGGAATTTCGCATCTATCTCTCCTGGTAATACTCCTTCCTTAACTGCCTTTGCCACTACAGCACCTACCAGCTTGTGAGCCTGCCTGAAAGGTATGTTCTTCTCTCTCACGATGAGGTCAGCAAGTTCTGTAGCAACTATGAAATTGCTGCACGCTTCAAGCATATTCTCAGCGTTTACTTTCAATCCAGCGATGACTTTGCCCAATAAGGGTAATGCCTCTCTGGCCATCATAAGTGAATCAAGTATAATAGGATTGAGTTCCTGGAGGTCCCGGTTATAAGCCATGGGGAGATTGGATATACTAAGGCATGAAAACAGGTTTCCTTGCACCTTAGATGAGCGGGCCCTCATTATTTCTAGGATATCTGGATTCTTCTTCTGGGGCATTATACTGGAGGTGGACGCGAGATCATTGCTCAACTCGACGAAGCCGAATTCAGAGCTCGACCATAGGATTAGTTCCCCGGCTAACCTGCTTACATGAAGCATGAGAATGGATAAGACAGAGTGCACTTCGAGCAGGAAGTCCCTTGACGACACGGCATCCATAGAGTTCTCCACCAGTCCATCAAAGCCTAAGAGCTCTACGGTCCTGTTCCTATCTATTGGGAAGCTGGTAGTCGCTAGGGCACATGCTCCAAGGGGACTGAGATTTGTCCTCTTATACGCGTCGTCTAGGCGTTCTATATCCCGTAAAAATGCATCACAGTGTGCCAGTAAGTGGTGTCCCAGAGTAGTAGGCTGCCCCCTCTGCAGATGCGTATATCCAGGCATGATGGTTTCCGTGTTTTCAGACGCCTTATCCAGCAGAGCGGTGATTAGCGTAGTGATAGAAGACGAGATTTGATTGACTTCGTCCCTCAGCCACAGCCTGAGATCACAGGCAATCTGATCATTCCGTGAGCGGGCTGTATGCATCTTACCTGCGGCAGCGCCTATACGCTTCGTCAGCTCCCCCTCTACTGCGAGATGCACATCCTCGTAGCTTGGCTTCAATACTCCCCCTGAGCGCCCATATATCTCCATTAATCCGCGTAGGATCTTAGATGCGTCCTCCGCACCGACTATGCTAGTCTCAGCCAGCATGACGACATGCGCCATATCCTCAATGAGGTCATAAGTAAGGATGTTGCGATCGAATTTCAGCGAAGATATGTACTCTAAAACCTCTTTATCAACGCTTTTTCCAAGCCTTCCTTCTCTTATCATTGCTCCTGATTTCTATGTTCAGCTATTTTAGGTTTGCTATTTCATTGATGTTTTTATCGATGTTACGTCCCACGTAACAAAAACTATTTATAGTCCTGTGAATTACTTTGAGATATGGTGTACAATCTTGAAGAAGAGTACAATAGGTATGTCCAGGAAATTGGTGGAATATTAGTTTCCTCTGAGGAACCCAGTAAGGATATACGAAAAACTAGGGTGGCTGCAGGAGTAACCCAAGCGGAGCTTGGCAGGCTTTTAAACCTGCGGAGGGAGACCATTTCGAGGATAGAGAATGGTATTATAAAGCCGACCTTTAAGTTCGTGAAGAAATTTGCCAAGACTATAGCGGTGGCTAAGATCATTCGGGATCTCCATGCTCTAGAAGAAGTTTCAGTGCTGGATGGTCGAAGTTTCGTTGTGGAGCCTACTTTTTTGAGATCCTATTTCAATGTCCCTATGCCGGACTTTAAGATGATTTCTGAGATAGGGATTAGGGGATATCAAAAATCAAGGGCTAAGATCATAAAAGAGATGAGAGAGGTGGTGTGAGGATGATAGAGGAGAAGAAGATGATAGAATTGAAGAGCGCGATAGCGTGGTTAAAAGACTTAGATAAGGACGACGTAAGGATAGCTGGTGGGAAAGGAGCGAACCTGGGGGAGTTGGTCAAAGCGCAGTTGCCGATACCTAATGCCTTCGTTGTAACGGCAGAGGCATATGCACACTTCATAAAGGAGAGTGGTCTTGGAGAAAAGATCATGTCCATACTAGGGGAGACAGACGTAGATGATAACCGGGAGCTACAGAATGCATCCAAGAGTATTAGAAAGCTCATTAATGAGGCTGAAATGCCAAAGAACATAGAAATGGAGATAATTAATAGCTATAAGCAACTCACTGGCGGAAAGAGCTTGGCAGCTGTTCGAAGTTCGGCGACCGCAGAGGACCTACCTGGAGCCAGTTTCGCCGGGCAGCAGGAGACTTTCTTAAACGTCTCTGAGGAAGAAGTTGCTGAGGCGGTTCAGCGGTGCTGGAGTTCCCTTTTCACTCCTAGAGCGATATTCTACCGCGAGAAGAAGGGCTTCGAGCACTCGAAAGTAGAGATAGCGGTTGTAGTGCAGAAGATGGTTAACGCTGACAAGGCAGGGGTAATGTTCACGGTGCACCCAGCTACAGGAGCTAAAAACCAGCTCATCGTGGAGGGCGCATGGGGGCTAGGTGAGGGCGTGGTATCTGGAACGGTTACCCCTGATCATTATGTGATAGACAAGGATACCAAGGAACTCCTGAACAAGGAAATAACCAGGAAAGAGATCATGTTCATCAGGGACGAGAAGACCGGCAAGACCCTTAAGAAGAAGGTGCCGGAAGAGAAGGCAACTGCACAGACTCTGACAGAAGCGGAGCTCCGAGAGCTGACGGACCTCGGAATCAAAGTTGAAGATCACTATGCGTTTCCCCAAGACATCGAATGGGCTGTAGAGGGTGAGAAGATGTACCTGCTCCAGTCTAGGCCTATAACAGTGTTCTACGAGGAGGAAGAGAAGGAGGAAAAGGCAGAGGCTAGAGACATCCTGCTTAAGGGACTTGGGGCATCTCCTGGCGTTGGAAGCGGAAAGGTCAAGATCCTCGCCAGCGTGGATGAATTGGATAAGATAAAGGATGGAGACGTCCTCGTGGCGACTATGACCAATCCAGATATGGTGCCGGCGATGAAGCGAGCAAGCTCCATAGTTACTGACGAAGGTGGAATAACATGCCATGCCGCAATAGTGTCTAGGGAGCTGGGTATACCATGTATAGTTGGAACCAGCAAGGGCAGTAAGGTCTTATCAGAGGACATGGAGATTACAGTCGATGGCTCTAAGGGTGTTGTGTATAAGGGTCTGACCAAAAAGGTAGAGCAACCTAAGGGGGAAGTCGTAGCACATGCGAAAATCATTACAGCCACTGAGATCAAAGCCAACATCAGCATACCTGAGATAGCCCAGAGAGTGGCACCCCTAGCAGATGGCGTTGGATTGCTTAGAGTGGAGCATATGATCCTCGGCATAGGCAAGCACCCCATTAAGTTCATTAGGGACGGTCAGGAGGAGGAACTTATAAATAAGATCGCTGACGGCGTCAGGCAGGTGGCAGACGCGTTCTTCCCAAAGCCTGTTTGGTACCGCAGCCTAGACGCTCCGACCGATGAATTCAGGACTTTGGAAGGCGGTGACGAAGAGCCGCTTGAGCCTAATCCAATGCTGGGTTGGCGAGGTATACGGAGAGGCATAGATCAACCCGAGTTATTGGCAGCAGAGTTCAAGGCTATAAAGAAGCTTGTGGATGAGGGCTTCACCAACATAGGTGTAATGATCCCACTGGTACAGCATCCTGAGGAATTGCGGGAGGCCAAGCGCATCGCTCTGGAAGTCGGACTAAGGCCTCATAAAGACTTGAAGTTCGGCATAATGGTGGAGACTCCTGCCTCGGCTTTGATCATCGAGGACTTCATAGCAGAGGGATTGGACTTCATAAGCTTTGGCACCAACGACCTCACGCAGTACACGTTGGCTCTGGATAGAAACAATGAGCGTGTCGCCAAGCTCTACACCGAGAAGCACCCAGCGGTTCAGAAGCTATTGGAGATGGTGATAAAGAAGTGCAAGAAAGCAGGCGTAGATACATCTATATGCGGGCAGGCGGGCTCTGACCCCGAGGTCGTGGCGAAACTGGTGGAATACGGCATTACTAGTGTGTCAGCTAACCCCGATGCAGTGCAGACAATCAGAGAGATGGTTGCCAGGACAGAAAAGAGGCTTATACTGGACAAACTTAGATAAAATAGCGAACTAGGTAAGGTAGAGTATCAGGGCGAAGAACAAGGATAAGGAGCAGTTGGCTAAGCGTTTGTTGGAGAATAGGGGCTTAGACTCCTATCTCTAATTCTAATTATTAATCAGTTGTTTTTAATCGTAAGATAAAATCTCTTAAAGCCTCGTTGACTATCTCTGCCCTTGTCCTAAAACCCCATCTCCCCGCAAGGATTTCGTCAACTCTGTTGGCGAGTTCCTTTGGAATGGATATTGAGACATATTCCTTTCGAGCCATTGTTACCACCGATAAATCACATATAACGATACAAAACCATTTTCCAATATGTGTAAAGCACCTGTAACGAAATCTATATAAGGGGGGATTATAGAATCTGAACTGAGAGAGCCGAGATGAAACAAGTATTTGTTATTTCTGTAATCTTTCTCCTGATATTACTTAGTGGCTGCTTAACCGAAAGTCGGGGTCTTACTATCGCAAAAGAGTTTGTCAAACATTCTGATCTCAATAGAGAGGAATGGATTAAAATGCATTCTATAATTAAAGAATGGAATTCGGTTGAATCAACAGCTGCGGCCGACGGTGTTCTTACTCCGGAGGAAGGAATGATAATGGTGGAGATTGCTGAGAAATACGCCAAAGAATATAAAATCGCAAGAAACTATCAAAATAGCTATAGGGAATTTATAGCTGAGAATGAACAAGAATTGAAAAATAATGGTGTAGACACCTTTGAACGGAAAAAGGAAATGGATGAGAATGATGCACTATGGCAAAACAATATAGAAACTATGGCAAGAGTAATCGAAAGGGGAATGAAGATAATTGAAGGGAATGCATATAGGCAACGGGAGAGAGAACAACTTGACGGAGTTCTAAAATTATTGTACGGACTACTTGGGACATAAAAAATTATTTTAATCAAGCTATTTTTGTTCACGTACTTTGTGATTTAATTAGCAGATTCAACAATTATTTGCAAATCCACTCTAAATTCCTTTTCAATATTCTCTGGGCTAACAACAATTTGAACAGAATACTTACCCTCTTTTCTAGGTGTCTCAATCCACAGAGGAAAATATCCTGAATCATCATCTGTTTCAAAAACGTTGAATGTGAGTTTGTACTTCATTGGATCGAAGAAAGCATGGCAACCAAGGCGTACTGCGAATTCTTTATTATGTTCCATATTATTGTAATTGGGTATCTTGTCTTTGTTTAGAATAGGATTTCGTGTTCTATGAAGCGAACCTAAAGGAAATTTCGATTTAGTAGATATGTTTCTTTTTTCAAGTTCACTGTCTAGATTATGTATAATATGAAATTCTGGTGGGAACTTAATCCATATCCTACAATTTTTCAGACGAATTTCAGACGTATTACGGATATTAAAGTAAACCAATTCTAGGCTATTGGGTGGCAACGAAGTTTCTTCTACCCAAGCCTCTACTTTCACATCGGATTCAACTACCATCGGCTCTTCTACTAACCATACCTGTATGTCAGCTCTCCTCCGCTTAATCCATGTGAATGCTCCTTTGTAAGCCCCCCAGAATGTGATCACACCTATAAGGATGACTACTCCGAATTCAATGATTTGGTATGGAATTGCATCTTCAAAGAAGTACACATACAAAGAACCACACATAGCTAAAATTAACGCAATTACTATTATTAAAGGATTTTCATCTTTCAACTTCAAGAAATACATATTATCATCACCGAATTTTCATCAACCATCTTCAGCACCAACTCCTTTCTCAGCAAAACCAAAAAATGTATTTATCTCAATGAACTCCGTTAGACACGGAAATGGATAAAGAAGGCGTGACAGAGAAGGAAATTTTAGAGAACTTGAGGAAGGCCCAGGAGAAGGATTATAGATATGCCGATGGCAAGATCTTCAGCTCGATGTGCACCTCGCCTTATCCATTCGCCAAGAAGGTTATCGAACTTTTCGTTGATTCCAATTTAGGCGACTCCGGCCTATTTAAAGGTACAAAAGAGTTGGAAAACGAAGCCGTAAGAATGCTGGGCTCGCTTCTAAACAACACAAATCCCTGCGGCTTCATACTCTCTGGCGGCACAGAGGCCAATATAACTGCTTTGTGGCTCGCCAGAAACATGTATGGAAAAGCAGAACCGGAAATCGTTGTACCTGAGGCAGCACACTTCTCTTTTGAAAAAGCATGCAACATCCTTAAATTAAAAATGATCACGGCGTCGTCCAATGAAGACCATTC
This sequence comes from Hydrothermarchaeales archaeon (SeqCode), assembly GCA_036444275.1. Classification (GTDB taxonomy): domain Archaea; phylum Hydrothermarchaeota; class Hydrothermarchaeia; order Hydrothermarchaeales; family JAZGAD01; genus JAZGAD01. The sequence continues at coordinate 43,449 of JAZGAD010000006.1, read as the reverse complement.
GGTAAACATCGATGATGTGAGAAAAAAAATCAGCAGGAATACGATAGCATTGGTCGGGATAGCCGGGAATACCGAATACGGCGCTGTAGACGATATCGAACTGCTCTCCGAGATAGCACTAGAAAAAAAACTTTACCTGCACGTCGATGCTGCCTTCGGGGGCTTTGTTCTGCCTTTTCTAAAGGAACTCGGCTACCCTATAAAGAAGTTTGATTTCTCAATTGAGGGCGTAAACTCTATCACCATAGACCCCCACAAGATGGGCCTAGCACCAGTGCCGAGCGGTGGGCTCCTACTTAGGGATGCTGAACTGCTAAAACACATAGAGACCTCTTCCCCATATCTAGTGGAGAAAAAACATTACACTCTTCTCGGTACCAGGAGCGGTGCCTCGGCAGCCGCAACCTATGCTGTTCTGAGACTCATGGGGCGGGAAGGCTACAAGAGAAACGTAGAGCACTGTATGCTCCTAACCCTGAAGCTGTATAATGGGCTACGAAATATGGAGCTAAATGTCTTCGAGCCCAAGATGAACATCGTTGTCTTCGCCCATGAAAGGCAGGATGCTATAGCTGACGAGCTTCTCAAGAAAGGATGGATGATTTCGAGGACTAAAAAAGGAGAGATAAGACTGGTGATAATGCCCCATGTAAGAGAGGAGAATGTAGCTGCTTTGCTTAAGGACTTAAGGGAGATTTTAGGAATATAGATGCGAGGCATTAAATGGATACGTACGACTTTGAACTTGACAGAATAATCAAAATAGTAAAGGATAAAAAATACAGTGTTATCGGCCTCCAGTTTCCAGAGGGGCTAAAAGACTATGCGGCGGGGATAGCTGACGAGGTATCGAAAGCTGGATGCGAAGTAATTATATCCTCTGATCCATGCTACGGCGCCTGCGATCTAGCCGATGAAGAGATGCATGAACTCGGGGTTGATGCTCTCTTCCATTTTGGGCATGCAGAGATATTATCCAAGACTGCCATACCCGTATTCTATATCGAAGTCAGGATTAACATAGATCCTATCCCCTTGGTATCCAAGAACCTTGCGAAGCTGCCTAAGAAGATTGGTCTGGTCACCACTGTTCAGCATGTGCATTTCCTCGAGAAGGTGAAGAAATATCTGGAGGACAACGGCTACCAGGTGCATATAGGGATAGGACGTGGGAGGACTAAGTACGATGGACAAGTACTGGGATGCTCCTTCATCGCTGCTAAGAGCATAGCAGACCAGGTGGATGCCTTTCTATACTTGGGTAGCGGAGATTTCCATCCTTTAGGCGTTGCCCTTGCCACCGGGAAGAAGACCCTTGCCTTCGATGTTCTACTGCGGGAAGTGAGGGATATAAGTAAACTCAAAGAGAAGATATTGAAACAGAGGTATGCCAGAATCGCTAAAGCTACTCAAGCTGAAACATTTGGAATCATAGTGGGGAGTAAGAGGGGACAACGGCGAAAGAAGTTGGCTTTAGAGATAAAGAGGAAGCTTGAAGAGAAAGGAAAGAAGGCCTATCTCCTCTATCTCAACGAGATCACACCTGACAATCTCATGTCCTTTAGGAAACTAGATGCGCTAGTGAATACTGCCTGCCCCAGGATAGTAATAGAGGATGCCCAGAGATATAAGCAGCCTATGCTCACGCCCATGGAGCTGGAAATCTTGTTAGAGGAAAGGGGATGGGAAGACTACGTAATGGATGAATTCTGAAGTTTAATCTGATAGCTGGCGCTTTACCCAACCTTAACTAAACTAACTTAATCTGTTAAGTAATCTTTGATAATGGTAAAATTTCTGGTAAGATTGATGGTAAAATGAAAGTCAAAGTAATTGCCGGAAAGGTCTACATACCCAAAGAGGTCAGAGAGAAGGTAAACCTCCTAGAAGGAAGCGAATACGAGGCAGTGGTGGTTGGCGATGAAATCAGGATTCAACCAGCGCAACCAGAGAGCCTTAGCGCTCTACGAGCCCTCAAGAAACCGAGGCCAGAGGTGAGCATAGAAAAGATGATGAAAGCAGAGGCAGTTGAGGATGCCTAGCCACATACTCATCGACACGAATATATGGCACTTCGCATTTGTCAAACCCAGAGAAGACGAATTTGCGGAGATACATGGGGTGGCAAAGGACGTGCTCCAAGAACTCCTCTCTGATAGAGAAGTTCGAATTGGCATGAGCGCCTATCAAGCGGGGGAAATAATAGAGGTTCTCAGGAGATCTGGAGTCAACATGAAAACAAGAGCCGGGCTAATCAGAGACTTTGGCACAGGAAAATTTTTTGTTAAAGACTTAACGTTTGATATAGTAAGAGACGCTTTGACAGATGCCGCGAAGTCAGATATTCATGTATACGATTACCTCGTTGCGTATCCCTTGAGAAATATCGTGGAGAGGATTTATTCGGCAGACGATCATTTCCGGCACGAGCACTTTGGGTATGCGGAGGTCATCAATCCTGTAATGCCTTGGGTTCTGAGAGAAGGAATCAAACCCTTTAGAGAGCAACAATAACTTTACCTTAGAAACTTCTTCTACAACATTCCGAAACCACTGCTTCGTTATCTCCTTATATTCCCTGAGATACCCCCTCCAGTTGGTGCTTATGTCTTCCATGGCTATCTGATAGAACTCTCCAAGCTCTTCGCATGGATCTCCTTCTTCCTCTGTTTGTCCATTTAACTGAAGGAGCTCTGGAAAGATATTTTCTATTCATGCCAAGTGGCTCTCAAAGGATAATCGCGTTTTCAAGACCCTCGAAGTCCCCATCATTTGTCAGAAGCTTCTGCTCAAAGCCCATTGCAGAGGCGGCGATGAACCCGTCGATAAGGCTAAAATTGCTTTTCCCGGCCTTCCTCTGCTCATGTTTTATCCTCGAGCCTTCGAGACATATCCTCTCTGTGATGCCCGCGACAGTGGCCATGCTCTTTACTTCATCCAAGATTTTCGAGGGATCGAAGTTATTAGAATAGCACCAATCAGCAAGCTCCCCAACTTGCACAATTGAAAACACTAAAGGCTCCCTTTCAGCGACATTTTCTACGTAGCTGACGACCGCCCCATTGCCCTTAAGGATCTCAACGAGAACGGTGGTGTCTAGGAACATCAGTATCGATCCTCATACTCCCTCTTGAAGGGTTTTGCCCCCGTGTACCGTCCTGCTACCTTCCTGAGGGCTTTCAACCTTCTGGTCCTTGTAATGGGAATCATCAACTGTATCACATCCCCCTCTATGGCATGAATTTTCTCTAAGACATTATTTGGGATTATCACGCCCCTAGCGTTGCCTATCTTACGTACCTTTGCTTCAAATACCTCTGACATAACTACACCATCCTTATAACGTTATAACTTAACCACTTTAAAGATATTTGGAATCCCAATTAGAGGAGCTACTTCACTTCACCAACAAATAAAAATCTCGCAGAAAACTCGGGAAATAGTCTCACTGCTAAACTCAGCTTAAGCGATTCTGAGAAGGATAAAGGACGTAAGTGTAATTGCTATCCATACCCGAGAGTCCCACGCGCGTACCTTAGAGCCGTCAAGTGGTGGAAAGGGAATCATGTTGAACAATGCCAGCCACGTGTTTATTAGAAAACCGAAGTGTCCAAGCATTCCTAGGAGTCCGGTATAACGCGTCAGAGGGAAGAAAAGCAACGCTAATATCAGATTCGTTACAGGTCCAGAAGCCGAGATTATACCGTTCTTCTCCTTGGATATACCATAAAAATCAGTGGTAATGTATACCGCTCCAGGGGCTGCGAATACAATGCCAACGCTAACCGCGAGGAAGAAAGCAAGTATCAAGCCTGTCTCCCACATTCGATACTCTGCCCAACAACCATAGTGCTGAGCTGTGAATTTATGGGCCAGCTCATGGCAGATGAAGGCAGCCCCGACAGAGAGGAGCATTACTACAAAAACAGCTAAAAAATTTCCGAAGCTGCCCCGCATTATCCAGGCGAAGCTGAAGCCTATCACCACAGCTGAAATTACTAGCTCCTTTACTTCCGTCTCTGAAAATTGCATCTTTTCTTACCTCATCATTTCATATATTGACTATCTTCTCATAGTACAGGAGATTTACATCTGGCGGGAAAATGAACCCACCATAGCTTGTTATCTCCCCGCTAGCCTTTTTATCCCCATACTCGAGTTCGATCACATCACCGAGCCTCCCATTAGTAAGGGCTCTGGCAGGAATCTTCTGGACATATGAGCCGAATGCATCCTCCCGTGTCATTGATATCAGGACCATGTCGCCTCTCTTGATACCCCTCGCTTTAATCGCCCCCTTGAACAGGGTTGGTGAGAGAAGAGATAGCGCCAGGAACAGGAATATTTCCCTCTTCAGCCCCAAATCGTAGAGGGAGTATAAGATGAAGAGGAATGCTACCATCATCACATAGAACTTTATGAAACTAATGAACCTCATATTATCCTCCGAATACGCTTCTTAACATGGGTAATATTATTGTTGGAAAAGATATGAAAGTGCCTATTAAACTTCCCAAATTCGCAAAGGCTGTAACGAGTAACACCGTGAAGGCGCGGTTCCTGTAGAGCTCTCTGAAGCCAGTAGCATCGAACATCTCTGAGACATCTCCGACGGTTACGCGTTTAACCTTCATCTCTGTCAAACCAGCGAACCAGCCTGCAGCGAGGAGGGGGTTCAAGGATGTTAGTGGGGAAGCAAGCATTCCCACTCCAGCTGCCGCCAAGCTACCTCTAGCTAGTAGAACAGCTAGGAATGTTGGCAAGGCATGATTCAATATCCAGAGCCCAAGCGGGCCTTTGAGTGGCACCCCCTTCTGGAAAGCCAAAAGGAAAATAGCGACTATGAGGGCTGGAAGGGCGTATTTAAGGACTTTGAAGACGCTGAGTCCCTTGGGCACTTCTAGAAGCTCAGTTGTATCAGGGATTGTGTCTGGATTCTGAATATAGTTTTCCACACCAGTTTTATGCCCGGCTCCTACTACGACTACAACGTTCTCGGAATCCAAGCTTAGGATACGTTTCGCCATATATGCATCCCTCTCACCAACCAGCACCTTGTAGAGATTTGGGGCGGTCTCCCGGAAGCTCTCTAGTATCTCGGCCACATTACCTTCTTTTTTTAATTCTTCTATCTCCTCTTCTATATCGCCTTTGGAAAACGCGAATGCAGAGAACATCTCCTTGAGCACGCGCAGCTTCTCTATGACGCCTGTCTTGGCTGTTGCTCTACCAAGTGTGATCCTGATGTCCCTGTCTATCAAGGCATAGCTGGCTCCTACTTCTCTCGCTGCCTCTACCGCAGTAAGCATCTCTTCCCCCGGCTTGACTCCTACTTCTTCTCCGAGCTTGCGCTGGAGGAACGATAAAAGTATATTAGATAAGAGTAAGAAAGAGTTCTTGCCCTTGACGAGCTCTAATATAGGTACATCTCGATGCTCTACTAGTGCCCTGTATCGCTGTTCGCAGAGCTCCACCGCTACGATATCTGGCTTTAATTCCAGGATCTTCTCCCTCACTTCGTCTATACTGTCTTGGGAGATATGAGCGGTGCCTATGACTGTGATCATAATACTTACTCTGCTAAAGTGAATATAAGTACTTTAAGCCCTAGTCTAGTAATGTTAGTACCGTCAGTGAATCACTTCATATTCCAGGATGAAATCCTCCCCCAATGGGTAGTGTCTAGTTATCTTCAATTTTACTCCTTCTTTCACCAAATCGAAGCCTTCACCATCAACCAAAGTAACGGCTTCCTTGCCTCCTACCAGCCTCGGGGCAATAGCAACTCTGACCTCGTCCACCAAGCCTGCCTTGAGCATGCTCCAGTTCAAGGTGCCTCCACCCTCCAGTAAAAGTGTCCTTATCCCTTTTTTCCATAGCTCTTCCATCAAGCACTGCAGGTCCACAAGCTCTTTTCCGCATACTACTATCCCCGCTTTCTTCTTTATCTCCTCCAATCTCTCCTGGTCAGCCCTCTTGGAGACAGCTATTATCGTCTTAGCATCGCTGCTGAAGACCCTAGCGCTCAAGGGTATCCTAGCCCGGCTGTCTACGACGATGCGTGTCGGATTTTTGCCTTCGCCAGGCACTTTATGCACTGTCAAACGAGGATCATCTACTAGGATGGTATTCGCACCTACCATTACTGCGTCGACCTCCTTCCTGATGAGGTGCACCCTCTCTAGGTCTTCTTTGCTTGATATCTCAGAGTTCCCAGATTTCGTGGCTATCTTGCCATCCAGGGTCATACCGGCGTTAAGAATAACTCTCGGCCTCAGGATTATCACTCCTATCGTTTCCAAGTTGAACTTAATGTAACTGGCCTATTGTTTAAATATTTGGAATAGACAAAATAGATAGTACTAACTATAAGTCTTAAGTATAATCAAAGGAAGGGAAGGAATAAGAGTAGAACCCTAAAGGTGAATCATGAAGTCCTTGGCACTGCTCGTGGTCCTGTTAACTTTGCCTTTAGTCTATGCCGGGGGAGGAGTGGATATACTGCACTATGATCTACAAGTCAAGCTAGTACCCGCGGGACAGAGTATGGGGGCCGTAGCCTCTTTGCTTATTGAGGTAGATGCAATCACGGATGTGGAGCTAATATTAAATAAGGAGATGTCGGTGGATGAGATTACAGTCGGAGGAAAATACGTTTCCTTTAAACATGAGGGCAATATCCTTGTTTTTCCAATGCATCAGACTGGTGAGGTGGAAGTAGAGGTCAAGTACACTAATTCCAAGCCCTTGATCAGGTTTGGGGGTCTAGTCGTGGGTTATATCGGCGAACCAGGAGAAGTGAGCTACATGATCTATCGTGCTGCCTGGTACCCCATACTCTTCGGTGATAGAGCTACAGCCAGTGTATCCATTGCGGTACCGAATGCCTACAAAGCGATAACCGTAGGGGAATTAGTAGAGGTAACAGACAAAGGAGAGTTTACAGAATTCCTCTGGAGAATCGAAGACACTGTGCAGGGGGTATCTTTCGCAGCTGGAGAGTATGAGGAAAGGTCGAGCGTGGTCTTCATCTCTGACACTGCAAGGTCGTATGATGGTCCTCACGCATGGGTGGCGGAACGGGGAGGTATCCGATTAATCGAGGTCTCCTGCTACCTCAATCCAAGAGAGACGTATCTAGCTGAGAACTGCGTCTCTGGCGTTGAACGTGTTCTAGATTTTTATTCCCCACGCTTCGGCGGCTACCCATATGCTAGGTTTACTGTAATAGAGATGCCTGAATTCTTCTTTGGGGGGCATGGAGCAATGGGCCTGATCATGCTTCACCCCAGCGTTCTGAGAGATGGATCAGAAGAGCTTTTGGCCCATGAGATAGCTCATACTTGGTGGGGTGCCATGGTCTCGGTCAACAAGGGTTATAACCTGCAGCCTTTAAGAATCCCTCTCCAGGGGGTAGAAGCGGGAGACGCAAATGATCTCTGGCTACATGAGGGACTTGCTACTTATTCAAGTCTCCTCTACTTGGAGCAGGAGCACGGTAGAGATACAATGATACGCTCCCTTAAAGAGAAGCGGCAGGAATACCTCAAGGTAGGTGCTGGAACAACAATCTCTACGGTGGAGGAGGACTATACTACGGGGCTTTATCACGCCACTATATACGGCAAGGGGGCCTTCGTATTGCATATGCTCCGCTCTGCCATGGGAGATGACGCCTTCTACCAGGTAATTGAAACCTACTTGCAGGAGTATAAGGGTAAAAGCGCGAGTATTGAGGATTTTGAAGGTATCGTTAATGGAGTACAGGGAGAGGATATGACTTGGTTCTTCGACGAATGGATCAGGGGGACAACGCTGCCTGATTATGCATTGGAGGAGGTGCTTGTGGGAAAGAGTTCTAGCGGATATGAGTATATTACCAAGATTAAAATCAGTCAAGAGGGCGATCTCTCCAAGATGCCTGTGGATATAACTTTGTACACAGAAGATGGAAGCCGCACCAAGAGGATACTCGTAGACGGGCACAAAGAGGAGGTATCCTTCGTCACTCAGGCAAAACCGCTATACGCCGAGCTGGATAAGGATTACTGGATCCTGGAATCCAAGAGGTCTAATAATCTTTACGTCATCAATTATCCCTTGAGCGTCAGAGGCATAGGCATGGCTCTGCGGGTAGTTTGGAATAAGTTCGTTAATTGATAGGGGTATGAAAGCCTCCTTATACCATCGGAATACATCTTCACCAAAACATAGCCAGAAAAAATTCTTATCGAGTCCATTGGAAGTCGAGAAGTTAGATAAAGATTTAAATACTGTGAGAGTAAAATAGGCACATCCACATAATAAGCATCACTGCGGTAAATCCTTACATTCATTCATCGATTAATGAATTTGTCTATTTTAAGGGGGGATTTTACTGCAGTTAAAAATGGAGAATGAAAAAATGATAAGGGGGTTAATACTATGGGTAAAATTGATATGGGTACCACTAAATACGTTATCCACACCAAGATCGAGGCTAACGGCATAGTGGAGAAGCCCGATGTAGTTGGAGCGGTCTTCGGACAAACTGAGGGGCTTTTAGGCAACGGTTTGGATCTGAGGGAGCTCCAGAAGACCGGGAGAATAGGGAGAATAGAGGTACAGATAGAATCAAAGGGAGGGAAATCTAAAGGGATCATAAATATTCCCTCCAGTCTAGACAAGGTGGAGACAGCAATTTTAGCGTCGGCTCTTGAAACAATAGACAGGGTCGGCCCCTGCGAGGCAAACATAGGAGTGGAGGGCATTGAAGACGTCCGAATATCCAAGAGGAGAAAAGTCGTCGAGAGAGCCAAAGATATCCTAGCAACAATGATAGAGGAGATAACGCCAGACACCCTAGAGATAACAGAGGAAGTCACCGAGTCCATAAGGCAACATGAGATAAGGAAATACGGGAAGGATCAGTTGCCAGCTGGACCGAATATAAATGAATCTGACGCCGTGATAGTTGTGGAGGGAAGAGCTGACGTCCTCAAGCTGTTGAGATATGGGATAAAAAATGCCATCGCTGTCGAGGGCACAAACATTCCAAAAAGCGTAGTAGACCTGAGTAGGGAAAAGACTGTTACGGTGTTCACCGATGGGGACCGAGGGGGAGAACTCATCCTTAGGGAGCTCCTCCAGGTTGCTGAAGTGGACTTCGTAGCTAGAGCTCCAAATGACAAGGAAGTAGAAGAGCTCTCCAAAAAAGAGATCTTCAAATCCCTGAGGAATAAGATACCAGCCGAGCAGGTCTTTGGCAGTTTAGCCACTCCTACGGCAGGCGTAGGGGGAAGAGTAACGAGTAAGGCACTGGTAAAAGAAGATGTGCGGAGTGAAAAGAAGGTAGAAGTGCTAAGAGAAAAGAAGGTAGAAGTGCTAAGAGAAAAGAAGGTAGAAGTAGAAGTGAAAAGTAAGATCCCTATTCCGCATAGGGAGAGATACAAGGAGCTGTTCGCGCCTCTCGCCGGAACATTAAAGGCATATCTGCTTGACCAGAAGAACGAGATCCTCAAAGAAGTGGCAGTCAGGGATCTTGCTGCAGCCTTAAAGAATTCCGACAAACAGGTATCCGCTGTCATCTTCGACGGCGTGGTAACCCAAAGGCTGGTGGAGATAGCAGGAACGAAAGGCATCGAGTACTTGGTTGGTGCAAAGGTAGGCACGATATCCAAGATTCCTAGGAACCTAAAACTCCTTACCCCGCGGGATCTAGGTGTCGAGGGATAAGGACCTTCCTTTCCCCTCATTCGATCCCTCCCGCTTTTCTTATATGCAAGAAAGAAGCCAATGGGTTCGCAAGTACCCTTAGCAATAATTAATGTAGTGTATGCTGTGCTGTATACTTGATTAAACTAGATTTTCTCCTGCGAACTTCCTCTCCAGGACAACTGCATCCTCTCCATCTGAGTAATATGCCTTCGCTCTCTTTTGTATATTGAAGCCCAACTCATTGTAGAATCTTATTGCCACTTCATTGGATACCCGGACTTCTAACCATATGTCCTTTATCCCTAGGCTTAGAAAATGCCTTATAACCTGCTCCATTAACGCTCTGCCTATACCCCCCCTCCTGTGCTCTTGCGCCACAGCTATGGCTAAAATGTGTCCACTCGCACCAACCTTTCGGGATATCACGTAGCCCGCCACTAAGCTGTTCTTCTCAGCCACAAAGAAGCCCTCAGGGTATAACTCGTAGAGATTCATGAGGAATACGACATGATATGGATCCTTGAAGGACTTCTGCTCAATGCCATAAATTCTGCCAAGATCAGCTGGCCTAAAGTTTCTAATAACTATCATCCCTGCCTCCGTATACTATTCCCGCAATCTTTACAAAAATCTAGATGCTTCTTATCCACAGCCCGAATATTATTTGAGAAAGCCATCGCACAACTTTCGTCGCAGTGCCCTAGGCCGAAACAATGCCCCAGCTCATGGACAGCCTCCTTTATACATCGCTCTAAGAACAGCGGGTAATCCTCCTGCCCATAAAAGCGTGGATCAAGCCTATGAACGGATAAAATGCAAACTTCTCCCCCAACGTAGGCATGGCCGAAGATGAAGTTCATCCCATGTGTGAATATGTCTTCCCTTGTTACTCCCAGTATCTTGTCTCTCTGGGGCTCTGAATATTTCATAAGAGCAACTAGAAAGGGGCCTGATTCGTATTGCTTTCGCAGTTTGTCATAGGCATCTTCTGGTACATCGAGTTTGCATTCCAAAACACTGCAGGAACCGAAAATATTTTTTATTCCCCCGCATAAATCGTCTATAAGCTTATCCTCTATCTCACTGAAGGTAACCAGCTCTATCATCATAGGTGATTACGTGGCTGAGGATTTTAAAGACTTCGCAGGGTATATAATCAAGAAGTACAAGGGGACTAAGATAGTAGAAATAGGAATGGGTAGTGATTCAAGGGTCTTCCAAGAACTCGAAATGAAGGGTATGAGAGCTATAGCTACTGACATCGAACCCAGAAAAGGGGCAGTGAGAGACGATGTCACCAAGCCGGATATGCGTATCTACGAGGGAGCAGGTCTCATCTACGCCCTTAGACCTCCGCCAGAACTCTATGTTTTTATAGAGGATATCGCCCGCAGCGTTGGCGCGGACCTGATTATAAAGCCCTTGTCTACGGACCCTGTATGCAGAGGAAAGCTCGTGAATTATAAAGGAACCTGCTTCTATCTTTCTAATTTTAGTTTCTAAAAAGAATTATCATCGTTACAAGTTAAATTAGATATAACCAAAAAGTCGGGGGAACGTACTTGAGGTTTTGCCCATCGTGCAAGAGTTTCATGCTCCCACGAAACGAGGGGAGTAAGACAGTGCTGACTTGCTCCAGCTGTGGACGAACTATCAAGAAATTTAGGATTAGGGATTATAAGCTAACTAAAGACATGAAGCACAAGCACTGGGACATATTGGTGGTCGAAGGGGAAAAAACGAAAATTTCTGACGAGAAGAGGAAATATCTCGCAGATCTATATGGAACCGAGGCCTACGAGGAAGATTAGTGAAAATAAGTTAGAGAAGCAATCTAGCCCCCTCGCTGGCTGAGCTAACGAGCCTCTGGTAGATGCGGAGATAGCCTTTTGCTTTCTTTTCTGGCGCCTTCCATTTCGTTCTTCTTTCCTCCAATTCATCTTCACTTATCAGCAGGTCGAGTCTCCGCTTTGGTATATCTATCTCTATCTCATCTCCTTCTCGGACCAGAGCTATAGGGCCTCCCTCAGCGGCCTCTGGAGAGACATGGCCTATACACGGGCCTCTGGTACCTCCAGAGAACCTACCATCAGTTATCAAAGCGACGCTCTCCTCAAGGTGCATCCCAGCTAGCATCGAGGTAGGGTAAAGCATCTCCCGCATCCCGGGGCCGCCTTTTGGGCCCTCGTATCTTATCACGATAACGTCGCCGTCTTCTATAGCTCCCTTTACTATCGCATCAACCGCGTCTTCTTCGGAATTAAAGGGTCTAGCTTTTCCAATATGATGCATCATGCCCTCGCCTACTGCCGTCTGCTTAACTACAGAGCCTTTTGGCGCTAGTGTGCCCTTGAGCACCGCTATACCCCCTTCCTTGTGGAATGGATTATCTAAAGGCCTTATGACCTCTTGGTCCAAGACTCTAGCTCCAGAGATGTTCTCATTCACCTTTTTGCCAGTGACTGTTATGCAGTTGTTCAGTTTACCCTCAAGGCGCTTCATCACACCCGGTAGACCGCCTGCTCTCTCTAGGTCAAGCAAACTGTATGGACCACCAGGTTTTAGGTTGGATATATGTGGAGTATCCCTGCTCAGCTTGTCAAAGAACTCTAGATCTAGCTGCAGCCCCGCCTCATGAGCTATTGCGGGGAGATGTAGCGCGGTATTGGTTGAGCCTCCTAAGGCGAGGTCAATCCTCACAGCATTCTCAAAGGCTTCATCACTCATAATATCCCTAGCCTTCAGGTCCTTCTCGATTAGGTCTACCACCGCCATTCCCGAGTATTTCGCTATCCTGAGCTTCTTGGCATCAACTGCGTGAGAAGTCGCGCAGTAGGGAAGGGACATACCCATAGCCTCTGTTACACATGCCATAGTGTTGGCGGTGAACATACCTGCGCAGGACCCGCAGCCAGGACAAGCGCTGTCTTCGATTTCCTTGAGCTCCTCCCGTGTTATCTCTCCAGCCTGCAGTTTCCCTACACCCTCGAAGGTTCCGCTGACCAAGTCTATGTGTTCGCCTTTATAGATCCCTGGCAACATTGGGCCTCCGGTTACCACGATGGTGGGTATATTTATCCTGGCTGCCGCCATCAATGCTCCTGGCACTATCTTGTCACAGGAAGCTACAGCAACGAATGCATCCATGCGATGTGCCTCGACCATGGCCTCTATGGAGTCGGCTATTATCTCCCTAGATGGTAGAGAATATTTCATGCCCTCGTGCCCCATGGCTATACCATCACATATTCCTATAGTACCAAATTCGAATGGAGTGCCGCCCTGCATCCTAACCCCTGCCTTAACGGCCTCTGAGATGCCTCGCAGATGTATGTGCCCGGGGCAGAGCTCGTTGAAGGTGTTGACTACTCCGACGAAAGGCTTCTCAAGCTCCTCATCGGTATAGCCCATAGCCTTAAAGAGACTCCTCTGGGGCGTCTTCTCAACCCCTTTCTTAACTGCGTCGCTCCTCATCGCTCTCACCATTATCTTTCCCTTTCCTTAGCTGAAGTGCTTTTTCAGCAAATATATAACTATCGAAGTACCGGTGTAAAACAAATCAATTATGCCAGCTTCATCTTCTTAATGCACTTGCTACCAAAGGGCCCCAGTTCGAGTTCTTCTAGGAGGATGAAATAGCAGTTAGTTATTTCCCTACCACATTTCTTGCACTTGTCCAGGCATCGAACCCTCTTTAATCGTGGATAATAGAAGTCTGGGCCAGATACTTTGGCACCGAACTTCAGGATGATCTTTCCCTTCACCCTCCTTATTAAGCCCTGCTTTTCAGCTTCCTCTAGCACAGCTCTTACGAGTTCAGGTACACCCGTCACCATCTCTATTAGCGCTACTGCCTCTTTCACAGAGAGCTCCTTTGCCTTCACCCCTCTAAGGAGCTGGAGGGCTCTGGTCACACGTGGATCGTCCATTTTTTTCTATTATCATCTCATTATCAAAACTTTTAAAAGCTGTTGTATCCTTTTCCTATTCGCCCGGTGGAATCATGATAAAAAAGGCAGAGAGAAGGTTAAACCTCGTAGACCTAGAAGAAAGGATTCAAGACTTCTGGAGCAACGAAAAGATCTATGAGAAGAGCAAGGCTCAACTTGCCGATAAACCGAAGTACTACTTCTTAGATGGCCCACCCTACGCTAGTGGAGCAATACACCTCGGCACAGCATGGAACAAGATCCTGAAAGACTCCATAACCAGGTACCTGGCGGCTAAGGGTTTGAATGTCAGGCGGCAGCCAGGGTGGGACTGCCACGGCCTGCCTATAGAAGTAAAGGTGGAGGAGAAACTAGGCATCAAAAACAAGAAGGAGATTGAGGAGTTGGGCATAGAAAAATTTGTCCAAGAATGCAAGAACTGGGCGACAGAGCACATAGTTGTAATGACCGCCCAATTTAAGCGCCTCGGCGTATGGATGGATTGGGATAAGCCCTACACCACCATGCGGGACGAATACATTGAAGCAGCCTGGTGGACTATGAAGCGCGCCTACGAGAAGGGCCTTATAACAAGGGATCTGCGTGTTGTAACATGGTGCCCCAGGTGCGAAACAGCATTAGCTGAAGCCGAGATCGAATACAAGGATCGGGAGGACCCGAGCATCTACGTGAAGTTTCCGATAGTTGACAAAGAGGGAGAATACATCTTCATTTGGACCACGACGCCCTGGACCCTGATTGGAAACCTTGCTGTGATGGTGCATCCAGAGTTCGAGTATGTGCGGGCTAAAACCAAAGAGGGCGTGCTCATATTGGCGAAGGAACTGGCACCCCTATTGAAGGAGAAATTCGGCTTAGATTATAAAATTCTGAGCACTCATAAAGGGTCGGAGCTGGAGGGTATGAGATACACGAATCCCCTAAATGCCCTTGCCAAACCACCCGAGAAGGCATATTTTGTCATCCTAACGGCAGATTTCGTAACCCTGGAGGAGGGTACCGGCTGCGTGCACTGCGCTCCTGGACATGGACCCGAAGATTTCGAGGTGGGCGCAGAATATGGCATAGCACCTATTTGTCCTGTCGATGAGAGGGGCGCCTTCACTGAGGACGCCGGGAGATACGCCGGGAAGATCGTGAAGAGGCATGACAACCTGATAACGCAGGACTTAAAGGAAAGAGGTGCTCTATTGGGCTCCGAAACCCTAGTCCATCGCTACGGGCACTGCTGGCGTTGCAAGACCCCTATCATATACCGTGCTACAAAGCAGTGGTTCATCCAAATCACCAAGCTCAAGGATAAGATGCTTGAGGAGATAGAGAAAGTAGAATGGATCCCCGAGTGGGCTGGATCCGCTAGATTCAAGGACTGGGTGATGAATGCTAGAGACTGGACCATCTCCAGGCAGCGCTACTGGGGCATACCCATACCCATCTGGATCTGCGAAAAATGCGGAAGCATAGAGGTCATCGACTCTAAGAAGGAACTGGAGGAGAGAGCAGACATCACCGTAAAGGAACTCCATAAGCCCTTCGTCGACGGGGTAGTGCTGCCGTGTGAATGCGGAGGTTCAAAAATTCGCGTTCCTGATGTTCTTGATGTATGGTTCGACTCAGGCGTAGCTACCTGGGCTTCTTTGGGCTATCCCTCGACGAAGCCGGAATTTGAGAAATGGTATCCCGTTGACTTCATTACTGAAGGTCATGACCAGACTCGGGGATGGTTTTACTCTATGCTGGGCTGTGGACTCTTAGCCCTCGACGAAGTTCCATACCGAAGGGTGCTCATGCACGGCTTCACTTTAGACGAAAAAGGGGAAAAGATGAGTAAATCCTTGGGCAATGTTGTGCAGCCTGAGGAGGTTATAGATAAATATGGTGTAGAAGTCCTCCGCTTCTATGTCCTCTGGGCTAACAAACCCTGGGAAGATCTACGCTTCAACTGGGATGAAGTAAGGGTTGTCTATAAGATGTTTAACGTCCTCTGGAATGTCTATGTGTTCGCTACCACCTACATGGGCATCGATGACTTTGATCCTAATAATCTTGGAAGGGAGAGATATAGAGTAGAGGATAGGTGGATCCTCTCCAGGTTGAATTCCCTCACAAAGGAGGTCACTTCTTCCTTCGAGGCCATGCACGTCTATAAGGCAACGAGAGCAATTAAGGAATTCGTCCTTGAGGATTTGAGCAGGTGGTATATCACTCTGATAAGACCGAGGACTTGGATAGAGAAGAACGATCCAGAGAAGCTAGCGGCCTATGCAGCCCTTTACAAAGTGCTGACAAAGCTCTGTGTCGTGATGGCGCCCATCGCACCTCATATTACAGAGGAAATCTATGGCAACTTGGATGGGAGAATGGAGAGTGTGCACCTTGAAGCTTGGTCTGACTTCGATGCAAAGGTCATCGATAGGAAGCTTGAAGGTATGATGGAGATAGCAAGGAGATTCTCAGACGCAGTGTCTTCAGCAAGGGGAAAGAAGGGAATAAAGCGGAGGTGGCCTATCTCGAGAATTGTATATCGCCCGAGCACTGAAGAAGCTAAAGAAGCGATAGAGGGGCTTCTCGACCTAGTGAAGATGCAGTGCAATGCCCTTGAGGTAAAGATCCTAGAACCTGAGGAGGAACTTAGCGAGGCCCTTGTTTCCGAGGAATTTGAATTTGGCATGGTCTTCTTGGACCTCACAAGGACGCCAGATGTATTATCCCTAGGCTATGCCAGAGAGCTGGTGCGCCGTATTCAGGAGATGCGGAAGGAGCTGGATCTAGATGTGGAGGCGGATATAAAGGCGAGCATACAGATAGAGGACTCCAAGATAGCTGAGTTATTAGAGGCAAAAAAGGGCTATATCTGCGGTGAGACAAGGGCTAAGTC
Organism: Hydrothermarchaeales archaeon (SeqCode); assembly: GCA_036444275.1. GTDB lineage: Archaea > Hydrothermarchaeota > Hydrothermarchaeia > Hydrothermarchaeales > JAZGAD01 > JAZGAD01. The sequence goes on along the minus strand of JAZGAD010000006.1, from coordinate 26,925 downwards.
GCTGGAGATATCGCAACAGATTGAACGAGAGGGGTATACTAAAGAGTGGCCTATAGAAAAGGATACCTTTGTTATATCCTTAAAAGAAATAAATGGAAAAGCTTAACAGCCTATCTGAGGAATCTCTACTAACAGGAGCACTCTACATAATATAACATACGGTACTGCGTTTGTGTTAAGGTGATAATGTGAGGTTGTGGCATTGGAGGCTCTAACTATTGCCTCTGGAAAAGGCGGCGTGGGTAAGACGACCCTGACGGTCAACCTTGGAGTATCTCTGGTTCAACAGGGAAAAGATGTAATCCTTTTAGACGCTGATATAGAAATGGGGAACCTCGTACTCCACCTCGGTATGGAAGATCTTACACCCTGCCTCCACGAGGTTCTTGCAGGGACTGTTGACGTTCATGATGCTATCTTTGAGGGCCCTGGAGGAGTAAAAGTTATCCCTGCTGGTCTGACCCTTGAAGGCTTGAGGAGGGCGGAACCAGATAGGCTTATAGATGTGGTGAAAGAGCTACGGGATAGCGCAGATATAGTCATCTTAGATGCTCCAGCCGGCTTGGGAATTAGCGCTACTCCAGCTCTTGCCTCAGGGAATGTAATCCCAGTAGTAAATCCAGATATAGTCTCCATATCAGATGCTATTAAGACCAAAATTGTGGCTAAGGATCTAGGCTCCAGGATACTGGGGACTGCTCTTAATAGGAGTTCTGATGACGTGCAGGAGATCGGACTGGAAGAAATTGAGGCAACTATCGGTGCAAAGATATTAGCAGTGATCCCTGAAGACCGAGGGTTCAGGCGCTCCGCTATGCTTGGCAAGCCCATAGTATTAACACATCCAGATGCTCCAGCGTCAGTAGCCATAAAAAAGTTTGCTTCTAACGTGATAGATCAACTCCAGCTATAGGTTAGGGAACCATGAGATACGGGGAATGGGAAAGATTCTATCTGGAGATTCTGGCTGAATTTGGCTTTTCTGAGGAAGATGACGTAAAGGCCGCTGTTGTACTTGACGAGATTCTAAAGGACACGTCCCAGGGATTATTGGAGGAGAGGATACGAAATAGAAGGGTTAATGTTTATGGCGCAGGCCCATCGTTAGAAAGCATGAAGAATTTTCCTACGGGGGTGAATATAACAGCTGATGGTTCCACGAGTTTTCTATTGGAAAAAAAGATTATTCCAGAAGTTATAGTTACCGACCTAGATGGCAGGCTAGAGGATTTAATCCACGCTAACGATAGGGGAAGCATCATTGTGGTTCATGCACACGGTGGCAATATAGAAGCCATCAAGAGGCATGCACCTAAATTCAAGAACGTTGTAGGCACTGCCCAGGTAAGGCCAGTTGGTAAGCTCTATAATTTCGGTGGCTTCACAGACGGCGACAGAGCAGTCTTCATGGCTGAGCACTTCAAAGCTAAGGAGGTACACCTCTATGGCATGGATTTCCACGGAAAGACAGGCAGATATTCCTTCTCTGCGGACAGCGAAATAAAGAGAAAGAAGCTTCTTTGGGCTGAGAAGCTGATAAACTACCTGATTAAACAAGGTGCGAAAGTATCCTATGAGGGATAGAGGGATCGTCTTCTCGTTAATTATTTATAATATAAAGGAGATATCAGCTACAATGAATAAAAGTATGAACAAGATCTTTATCATTCTTATTTTACTTCTCTTTACGGCTCAAGCACTCTCAGCTGAAACTCCTAGGAGCGAGCTAGATAAATCGGTGTATGAGATCATCAACAATTATAAAGAAGAGGTCAACAGATTCGTAGGCGAAGAGGGGATACCCCCTGGCTTGGGAATGTTTGCATCGGCAAGGATCAACCTCAATGTGGATAGCGAGAAAGTAGGCATAATTATACAAAACGGTAGGATAACCGATGTGGTAAAAGGAGGAATCGATAATCCTACTACTGAAATATGGACGACAAAAGACTTCATTATGGATGTGTCTACCTCTGGTGACCCCCGTGGTTTGATAGTCGCTGGGTTGAATACAGGTGAACTGAGGAAGAAGGACTACGGCGCTGCTAATATTTTGAAAGGGGCAGCTACGTCCTATTTACTCAAAGTTGCAAATATTATAAGCCCGCCAAAGGAGACAAGGGAGAGGGTTTCAGGCGACATCAAGGCTGTTGGAATAAGCCCCGTAGAGGGCAGTTACGTGATAAATCCGGCAACTTCCAATCTAAGAAGAAGCCATATTGAGATCAAATCCAAGGAAGGAAAAGATGTAGGGGGGGAAGGAGTTAAAATCATAGAATACGCGGCTCTCAAGGAGGGTAAAGCCCCTATGGGCCTCAAGAAGTGGGAAGTGGCTGAGGGAGAGGTTTCCCTCGGGACCTTCGTAAACCTCGAAGCTCCAGCAACAGAAGTAGACTGGACCACGATAATTATAAAATATTCAGAAAAAGAGCTGGGAGAGAGGGGGCTTACCGAAGACTCGCTTTATATGAAGTGGTACGACGACGACCCAGACTCAGAGACCTATGGAGAATGGGTAACACTTATAGATGGCAATCCTTCCTGGGTAAACTCTATTAGGATAGATAAGGAGAACAATGTTGTCTGGGTCAAGACCTCCCATCTATCAGTTTATGGTATAGGCGGCAGCGTATATGGGGTATCTGGCTCAGTTTACGGCGTTTCTGGAACGGTGTTAGGCCCTCCACCCGAGCCAATCCAAGTACAACCTCCAGTAACACTCGCGCCCATAGAGCCCATTAAGGAACCAGAGAGACCGATTTTACCCCTGGTAGCCTTGGTTCTGGTAATAATAGCACCTTTTGCAATTATAGTGGTTCTTATAGTTAAGAGAAAGGCGATACTAAACAGGCTCAAAAAGAAAACGGAAGAAGAGGGCGAGGGAGCGGAAGTGAAAATAGAAGTGATAGACGAGGAATAGAAGAGAGGAAGCTAGCTGGGAAGGTGTACTGGATAGAATCCTTGACTTCATCCTTGGATTACTCTTTAACGTGAATAAGTTTTTTATTTTGCTAGAGCTAGTTAGATGAGATGACAGACATTCTAGTTGTCGCCAACATGGGTCAGTACAACCATAGAATCTACCGCAGCCTCAAGTATTTAGGTGTCCAGGCGAAGCTGGTTCAGAACACCATAACCCTGGAGGAAATAGCAAAAGAAAGCCCTAAAGGGATAGTCATTGGAGGTGGACAGTACCTAGAAGCAAGTGGAAACTCGGGTCAAATAATAAGGGAGTACCAAAGAGAATTACCTATACTCGGGATATGCTTGGGTCACCAACTTATGGCGAAACTCTTTGGGGGAGGAGTGAAGACCGCTGATATAGGGGAATACGCAGAGAGCGAGATAATAGTAGACGAGGAAGACGCGATCCTGAAGGGTTTGCCGCCAAGCTTTAAGGCATGGGTATCCCATAAGGATGAAGTATCAAAGTTGCCGAAGGATTTTGTTAAACTTGCACACTCCTCTACCTGCGAGATTGAGGCTATGGCCCATAGAAATCTTCCTCTCTATGGAGTGCAGTTCCATCCAGAGGTTGAGCATACTCCGAGAGGTCCTGACATCTTTAAGAATTTTCTAGAGATATGCGGATATTAATTTAAGGTATAAATGAGCATGAGGCGTCCCAGGGTCCCTCGGTAATGTGTTATGATAGCTATTGGGTTCCAGTGCACGAGGATGCCTCCAATTGTCGTGTTCTATGGCACGTTTATATCTGCTAGCCGGCACTGTTTTCTTCTAAGAAAAAGTCAAAGCACCGGGACACTGATTATAACGGGACTGAATTCTTGGCAGATGCTGTTGATTTAGTTAAAACCAGTTTTCCATATTATCTGTGGACAGGACACGTAGAAGCCTAGTAATGCCTTCATTAAACTCTCCCAAACGAAACCAGGAGGGTGAGTGTTTACAAACATGCTAAAAATGAACTAGGGCTTGCCATCGAAATACTATACAGTTCTAGCTACCCTTCACCTTCTTTCTTACCTCAATCTTGTTCGCATCAGCCTCCATCCTAGTCTGATCCCTGCCCGAACCAGCGACCACCATCACCACCTGACCCCGAGCCCAGACGTTGGTCTTCACATACATCCTGCGGTTACTCTTGACTCGTAGGTATTCCTGCTCGCTCTCACTGAGCAGTTGCTTCACTATTTCTCCCACGCCCTCGTAGGCATCTGGCCCGCCCAGGATCACGATGAACTTGCTGGTGTTATGCTCCGAGAAGTCGGATGGAGTCGTGTATGTTATCTCAATGCCCTCGCTCCTCAGCACTGACATGAAATTGGAGGAAAGATTTAGGTCTATGCTGTTCGCTAGGAGAACCAACTGCTTCGGCGCCTCCGTCTTCCCTGATATCACAAAGTATGATAGCCCGGAGGACACCGCCGAGTAGTATACAAAAGTAGAATCTTCCTCTACTTTTGTGGTCTCGAGCTTGTCCCATTTAGTGGTGAACCTATAAAAGGTGACCGTGTCTGGGTATACGCCTTCTTTTTCAAGCCAAGATTTCTCTACCTTGAAGAAGAGCTTCACACTTGTGATGTCCTCCGAGTTTATCAGGCGCAGGGAAACATCGATATATTTGAAGACCTTATCTGGAGCGGTCGCCACCCCCGCCGGCTTCGCGGAGAGGGTCTTTACTGATATAAAGCCAGATAACCATTTCTTAGTCTGGATCTCCAGTTCTGTGAGGAACACGTTGGATGCCGGCGGTATCGAGAAAACCTTTATCTTCCCAGCCAAAATGGGACCAGTGGTTATCAATGTTTCACCCTCTTTTTGAGTTCTAGCACCTGGGCTGATGCCTCCAGTACTGGGCGCAGAAGGAGGGGAAACTACAGAAGCGCTTACAGCGAAAACGCTGAATCCTGAGGTGTTTGCATAGGCATAGCTACCGCTTGTTGTAGTCGACAGTGCATTCCAACTCGTGCCGTTATATCTATATATCGTAATATCTGTGTAGCCGGAGGGAATCTCCAGTTTAATAGTTATAGTTTGGACATTGCTTCCGTTGATATTGGGCGATGCATTTACATACAGGTAGTTGGTGATTATGTCCGAGAGAGCCGTACCCTCAGGATTAATACTGGTCTCTGCTACCTCAAGGAGCGCTGCTAAAATGGTATCATTTGCATAGATATATATCTGGAAGTCGCCCTCGTCCGCGTCTTGTGAAGCCACCACCATACCCGCCCCCGTGGCAACCGTGGAGCTGTTGGTGTCAAGAATTAGATTAGTAATGTTGGAAACACTTGTGTAAACGTTGGTAAAGTTAATTCTCACGCCTTCCTCCGCTATCGAGATAGAGCCAGTCTCCCCTGGCAGACTCGAGATAGCCCAACTAACTATGCTGACGCCAGAGGCAGATATGTGCGTGATGGGTGTGTCTGAAACCACGCTGCTGGTTAGATCTGAGTCGATTACGACTGAATCGGTTACATTCGAATCATACACCGTCGATACTCCGGCTACAATTGAGGTTCCGTTTACGATAGAGGTTCCGGAGATAACCGCTGTATCATTGATAGTGGCATTCCCGGTGATAATCGCGAAATCCAAGACACCCGCATTACCATCAACAACCGCACCTCCACTAATAGTAGCATAGCCAGAGATACTAGCGAAACCCATAACAATCGCGGAATCCTCAACAACCGCATTTCCACCTACGCTAGCATTCCCGGTGATAATCGCGAAATCCAAGACACCCGCATTACCATCAACAACCGCACCTCCACTAATAGTAGCATAGCCAGAGATATTAGCAGAACCCCCGATCGTCACAGAGCCTGATATATTCGCATCCGGAGATAGGGTAACATTTCCACTAATGTTAGCGGTATCGGGTATAAGCCCTATAGGGCAGCCATAGGAATCCACATCAGTGCCTACCGTATCTGGGCAGACATCCGCGCTGTCTATGACTCCATCGCCATCGGTGTCCGTAGCACCAGCGGTGCCGCCTACGCCGTAGACGCTGAAATTCGAGAGATTGGCCCAAACATAGGGATACGTAGCGTTAACCGACGAAGTTACGATGCCAGCAGCATATAGCTTGGTTCCATCTTCCAGCGCCACCGTGCAACCGCCAAGCTCATTGCAGTCAAGCCTCACCCATGAGCCATTAGTGTATCTCATCGCCTTCAAAGTGCTCTCGGGGACGTTATGGGGCAGGGCGATGTTCGTTATGTTGTAGTATATCCTGAGCTGGATCACCGTCACATGATCGAACCACGAGGAGTCGTTCACGTTGATCTTGAAATAGAAGCCAGGTATCGCACCAGATTCACTACCGATATCAGTCACCCCAAGAGGCTCTAGGGAGACATTTACTGTGAGGTTGACAACCGGAGTCGAACCGTTAGTGGTTACAATGTACTCGTAGCCCGTAACTCCCATTCCCTCAATCATCACCTGCGGAACCCCTAAGGAAGCGAGGTCAATAAGGCCTGAGCTGACTGTAGTGCTTGGGATAGATGGAACAGTAATAGGTGGAACAGGCCACTGAGTCAAGACGGTGAAGTTCCTCGTCTCACTTGCATTGGTGTTACCAGCATCATCCCAGACCGTGACATTCCAATAGTGCACACCGTCAGCATGACTGTCTGTAAACACCGTCCAATAGCCACCGCTTGGGGCAGTCCCATTTGTATTTACAGAACCATCAATAGTCAGATTGAAGTTTACTATGCTTGCTAGGTTGTCCACAGGGGTGAAATTAAACACCACGCTGGAGTTGAATATGGTCTGACCATCAGCTGGCACTGCCAAGAAGATGGTGGGCTTAGCTGTGTCCACAGTGAAATAGACACTCTCGGAGCTGTTCACGTTGCCCGCGCTGTCATTGGCGAAAACCCTAACATTGTAAGGTCCGTCGGATAGCGGGCCGAGTTCAAACGTGAGGTTGGACACGCCAGTCGTATAATTCTGACCAGCACCACCATTTATACTTATCCAAGCTGTATCTACCAGCTCCCCGAAGGTCGCATTCAAGAGGGGTGTGTTATCATTAGTGGTTGTGTTCGTAGGACTAACTATCACCACGCTTGGAGCTGTGGTTTTCACGGTTATACTCCTCGTATCATTAAAGGCGAAGTTATTCAAGTTGTCGTAAGCCGTGACGTTGACCGAGTATACCCCTACAGTATCGTTGACGTACACAGCCGTATAATACGGTGGGTTTGGGGTAACTGTTTGGGCACTACCGTTGACCAGGATCCTGACGGTGCTACTATTAACGCCTACGCCAGTTCCATCATTTATTGTCGCGTTTATGAGGACATGCACACCTGGTTGCACGATAGTGGCATTCAAAATCACCGGCCCAACAGCAGGAGCCGAGTTATCCACAGTTAAGGTTCTTGTGGGTGTTTGGTTTGCATTTCCAGCTGTATCGTTCACCCAAGCATAATAGGTATATACTCCATCCGACACAGACTTGGAAATATTTGTATACAACCCGGAATAGGTTTGAGTCTGATTGCTGCCGTTCCAGTTCAAGATCAACGTGTCTGGATAGGTTTCATCGTGGGAGATGTTGATCGTCACAGAGGTTACGGAGAGATTAGCATTGTCTGGTGGAGTTGGGGAGGTGAAATCGATGGTTGGTGCCGTCTTATCTGCAATGACTGTAGTACTAACATCCGATGAAGTTACAAAGCCATCATTTACTCTGCAATAAATGGTGTGCACAGCGTTATCAGTCCATGTGTTTGCCCAATCAGCGGTTCTTTCTGGTGCTCCGTAAGAACCATTAACATAATCTGACAAACCAGAAGCAGAACCACATTCCAATCTTAAATTATCGTTGTCTGGATCTGATGCTCCGCTTGAGGTAAATCTAATCCAATCTCCATTTTTAGCATTAGTGACATTTGCTGAAACAGAAGTAACATTCGGAGGAGCATTACTAATCGTCAAGACACTGGAATTCACCGCAGCACCAGCACTAGCACCATCATTGGGTGTATACTCGAACGTGATATTATCGTCCTTCAGAAACTTGCCAGCAACCAAACTCGTACCAGTCTCACCAGCCATCACCGAGCCATTTCTATACCACTTATACGTACTACCACTCTCACTATCACCATCAGCATCAGCATACGTACCAGAGCCAGTCAAAGTATCAGTGGTATTCGCAGGATCAGGCGCGATAGCTACAGAAGTAACATTCGGAGGAGCATTAGCAATTGTTTCAGTTCCATTCGCATTAACCAAGTCAACTTGATCTGCGTCCCAAAATGTAGCGCTGCAATTCCATATCTCACCTTTACTTGTATTTCCAGCTCCAACACTAACAGGAACTGTCCAGGTTGAGTCGTTTACGTAACTGCCATTGTTATAATCTGCTTCCGTGAACTGTGTTGTTCCATTATACCATGTTATATTTATCACAAAAGTACTATTTAGCGGGTGTGTTGCTTGCACTGTACAGCTTAAGACATCAGTTGTATTGGCGCTGTCGGGTGTTACATCGACAGAGAGAATCACTGGGGCTACTGCAAATACATCGGAAGTGATCAATATAAAAATGAAAGCGAATGTGAGTATGGCTGCCACGCCGGAGTCACGCAGAATATGAAGATGAGGTGTTTTTACACGCCTCACTAGCTCTACCTCCTTCAATTTCAACATTTGAAGAAAGGAAGACAGCCAGAAAATCAACCTAGCCGCTAACCCATGAAGATCTCGAAGGGTAGAGTTGGTCCCAAAAAAAGCCTTCTTATTTCTTATCGAATTCTCCAATTCTCACTTACCTCCACTACCTTCTTACTTGAGGGGAGGGACCTTTAGTTTCTATCACAGCCGAGACACTAGAGAAGTCATTGAAACAGCACTACACCAAGCTAACTGAAGTCCTTCCTTATCCACGGGGAACCAACCATTCCCCCGCCTTCACTCTTACCTCCTCTGACTAATTAGAAAATAAGTAATATAGTTGTAGTATATATAATTTACCATTTATAATAATTTTCACATACATAGGACACAACATATACCAGCCCCCACCTACATGGCAGTTAGTCAAAAACTATATATACTTATACACTACTATTGTCGTCTATATGCAAGATATAACAACTATACAACTTAAGAAATCTACAAGGGATAGGCTGTTGGAAGTAGGGATGAAGAAGGAGACCTATGACGATCTCATCAACCGCCTCATTAACCTTTATCTAAAGATGAAGGGAGGCATAGAACATTGAGCATATCCCGTAGGATGGCAGATGAACAGATTCACAAGCACATCAGGCTCCAGAGCGCTGAAGAGCTCTTAAAACGTGTCGATACCGGCTTTGGGCAGAAGTCAAGGGCACCCTTCCAAGCTATAGCAGAAGGAGTGCAGAATGCCGCAGACGCCATCGACAAAGCTAGGGAGGCTCTCCTCAAGTCAAGGGACGAAGACGACTATGATGCTAGAATCGGTATTATGATAAACGTCGTTGATAAATCCCGTGGAGAACTAGAACTCTCCATCCAGGATAACGGTATAGGCATACCTAGAGGAAAAGTAAAGATCATAGTCAGAGCAGGTGGCACTGGCACCATAGAGTATCGCGCAAGCAGATCACAACAAGGCATAGGATGGAAGGCAGCTGCCATCTACGCTAATCAGAGCACAGGAAAACCTGCTGAAATAATAAGCAAGACCTTCTCTGAAAAGCAGGCCCACCGCCATGTATACGACTACGGAAAAGGAACAGTAAAGAAGATCCTAGAGGAGTCATACGCGGGAGAATTTCCAGAGCACGGGACACAGATGAATATCACATTAATTGGCAATTACTCTCGGGCTAGAGGCACTATACTAGAGTTCATACAGCGTATTGCTTCTATTCACCCCTATATCACTTTCAGCCTGCGGGAAAATGGCAATGTATTGGAATATTTAAAAAGGAATAGTACCGGCATACCCATACCAAAACCTGTGCCGCCACATCCTAATAGTGTTGATATAGGCCAGCTTAAGGATCTATTGAGCTATCAATCCCGGATTAGGAGTATAAGTCTAGCCGGATTTCTGAAGCGGAATTTCTGTAGAATAGGGGATAAAAGCATCTTCTACCTACTGGATAGGATTGTCCTCCTTCAGTACTTCGATGAACTGGGATTCTTTGCCGGCGACATAGTCAAGAGGGTCGCACAGAGCAACAAGCTCAAAGAGCTGAAAGGCGATGAGGACAAGATCTGTGTATACCTCAAGAGCCTGGTTCGAGATGTTGAGATTGATTATAGCTATGCAACGAAATTGGTGCTAAAGAGAAAGCTAAATTCAGGCAGCAATATTCGCGCATTAAGCAATGAAGAACTCAAAGGTTTCTTCGGATTAAACGGCATCGCTAATTCAGAGTTGCCAAAGCCGTTGTTCACTCAAAAGACTACAGTGAATATGATGCTCAGCGACGAGAACAAGGTGCGGCTCCTAGCAGAAGGGCTGAGGAGCATGTCGTTTCCCTCGCCGCCTATGGATTCGCTCATGCCAATTCCCAAAGAGACCCTCATAGAGGGCTTTACATCCATCTATAACCCAGAGAAATACTCCTATCTGGAGAGAAAACCCACTAGTACGCAGGGTAGACCTGTCCAAGTTCAAGTTCTCGCGATGTACGGAGGCAAGGTGCCCGCTGATTTAAAGGACCAGGAAAAGCTCATACGGATAGCCAACTGCACGCCTCTAATCTACGAGTTTGGAAGCGACATAATAACTCAGACAGCCAAGGAGGTAGACTGGTCCCTTTACAAGCTGGGTAGAAAGGGAAATCTGCCTCTAGCACCTGTCATCTTCGTGGTCCACGTTACATCGCCACAGCTCAAATATCTGGGTGTGGCAAAGCAGGCCATTGGGGCAGATGATGTCATTGCCAGCGAGATCCGCCTAGCACTGCAGGCTGTAAGCAGGAGGCTGAAGCAGCACGTGAACAGGTTAGAGAAGAACAAGAGAGCAGGAAAAACTAGGGAATTCTTAGAAAAGCATGCAGAGGTTGTAGCTGAATCCCTATCCAAGTTGCTGCCAGTGAAGAAGCAGGAGATAAGCACACTACTTGTGCAGGAGATCCGGAGGAGGCGACCGGTGATGCAACAAAGACTAGGAAAGGAAGAAGATGCCCAAGCGTAGGATAATACAGGAGGAGATGAATGCTCGAGAGCTCCTTGAAGAGCTGGAATCGAATGCTGAAGAGATATTAGAAGATATCAAAGAGCAAAAAAATCCAGGCTTCGACGTGCCAAGTAGAAGTGCCAAGAATTTCGTCTACAATGAGAAGAAGGACATCATATACATGGGCAGCAAGAAGTCAAAGCGCACATTCCATAATACAGGTACTACTACCTCCTTTACCCAGATGCTCTTTGTAATGAGCGTCCTGAAGGAGGTCGCCGAGAAGGACAAGCATCTTACCAAGAGGGAGGTCTATTATCAAGATCCAGAACTCTTCAACGGCGATCAGAATGCTAGCGACAATATAATAGAGGATATAGCAGTCAGCATGAGAGTGACCAGGCCCTGCATAAGGGTAGTTGCAACAGCCAAAGGGGTATGCGTAGGCGACCTCACCCTTCGGGAAGGAGATGACACCTTTAATTGCAACTCTCTGGGGAGAGGTGGCTGGTCAATCAGTCCCTTTATAGACGAGGTGGAGATCATTGATTGCGGCGCTGAATACATACTTGTGGTGGAGAAGGACGCTGCCTTAATTCGGCTCATTGAGGAGAACTTTCACAAGAGAAACCACTGCCTACTTATCACCGGTAAGGGGCAACCGGATATAGCTACGAGACGGCTCATCCGCAGGCTCCATAAGGAAGAGAAGCTTCCGGTATACGTCCTCACCGACAGCGACAGCTACGGTATGCAGATATGCTCCAGTTATAAGAGGGGTAGTATCTCACTAAGTTTTGAAAGCCCCTATCTCGCGGTGCCAAAGGCACATCTCCTCGGCCTGCTACCCAGCGATTTAGACAAGTTCGATGTGTCAAAGGCCGCACGCCTTAAAATGACTGACTGGGACATCAAGAAGGCAGAGAACATGCTGGAATACCCCTGGATAAAGAACAATAGAAAATGGCGGTCCGAGTTGCAACTCATGGTCGAGCGCAAGGAAAAGGCAGAGCTCCAGGCCCTCGCCAGGCACGGCATAACATTCATGACAGATGTTTACATACCTCAGAAACTCGATAGCAAAGACTGGATTTGAATAAGCTTAACTCTCTATGAGCTATAGCATACTATAACATGCTATAGTAATCTTTAAATATATGCTTAAAGAATATATTATGCATGCCTACGACCATCCAAATCACGAGAAGCATCAAGGAACACCTCGATAAGATAAAGCTTTTCGAGAGAGAGACTTATAACGACGTTATAGAAAGGATTCTTGAAGATTTACAAGAATTGAATGAGGAGACAAAGAAGGAAATCGAACGCTCTGTAGCTGAAATCGAAAGGGGCGAATACAAGACGCACGAAGAAGTTGGAAAAGAAATGGGGCTCTGATGTATGAGATCATCTGGTCAGAATCCGCTGTTAAAGAGTTGAAAAAGCTTGATCGTTCGGTGTCGAAACAAATATTTCGAAAAGTTTCATTGCTGGAGGAAAATCCACATAGGAATGTCAAAAAAATTGTCGGCTCCCCTTATTTCAGGCTGCGAGTTGGAGATTACAGGGTAATCATCGACATTCAAAAAAAAGTCCTCAGAGTACTTGTTTTGAAAGTTGGACATAGAAAGAGCATTTACAAAACAAGCTGAATCTCAAGGCAAATTTTCTATGTATGGGCACGCAAAAACCCTAAATTTCTTTCTAGGCTCAACTTAAGATATATCCAACTAACAGCTTAATTAATAGAAGATATATGTGCCCTGCATAGCCTGGTCGATCAACGCCCGATCCAATGCTTTTTCGGAAAAGGTGCCTTAGACTATTAGTAACCGCGGGCTGAACACCTCGCCGAAGCTTGATGCTTACACCCCGGTTCTATCAACCGAGTCTTTTACTCGTGTCCTTGTTCTCTGCAGCGTTACTGTCGCCAGTCCCACTATACGCAGAAAAATGGTCGCTTATTTTCGAGGGCGGTTTCGAGCTTAGATGCTTTCAGCTCTTATCCGCTATGGCGTAGCTGCTCGGCAATGCCTTGTCAGACAACCGATAGACCAGAGGCCACGACCCACCGTTCCTCTCGTACTAGATGGACCTTCCCCTCATGCGACCAACACTTCCAACAGTTAAAAACTAACCTGTCTCACGACGGTCTAAACCCAGCTCACGATCCCCTTTAATGGGCGAACAACCCCACCCTTGGATGCTGCTGCACATCCAGGATGGAAAGAGCCGACATCGAAGTAGCAAGCCGCGAGGTCGATATGAGCTCTTGCTCGCGACAACTCAGTTACCCCCGAGGTAGCTTTTCTGTCATCTCCGGCCCCCATCGAGGAGGACACGGAGGTTCGTTAGGTCCTGCTTTCGCACCTGGAATTCTATCTGGGGGAATTCCAGTCAGGCTGGCTTTTGCCCTTACACTCTACACCGGATTTCTGACCCGGTTGAGCCAACCATAGAGCCCCCCTGATATTTTTTCAGGGGGGTGCCGCCCCAGCCAAACTACCCACCTATCGATGTCCCTCCGAAGAGGTTAGTGGAGTAATAACGGATGGGCAGTGTTCCATTGACGCCTCCACACCCGCTGGCGCGGGTGCTTCGAAGGCTCCTGCCTACACTCTACATCCGACACTACGCCACAACGACAGACTGTAGTAAAGCTCCACGGGGTCTTCTTTACCCGTTGGAAGTCGCTGGTCTGTGCACCAGCACAACAGGTTCACCGGATTTCAGTCAGGGACAGTGGGGACCTCGTTCATCCATTCGTGCAAGTCGCCAATTAAGCGACAAGGTATTACGCTACCTTAAGAGGGTTATAGTTACCCCCGCCGTTTAGCGGAGCTTAGACCCGTTGAACCGGGTTTTGACTTACCGCCACTGGGCAGGAGTTAGCGACTGTACACACCCTTACGGGCTAGCAGTCACCTATGTTTTTATTAAACAGTCGGGCCCCCCTTGTCACTGCGACCTGCTCCGTAAAGAGCAGGCACCCCTTCTACCGAAGATACGGGGCTAATTTGCCGAATTCCCTTGACTGAATTGCTCCGACACGCCTTAGGCTTCTTACCTAGGGGCACCTGTGTCAGTTCTTGGTACGGGCACAGAGGATCCTTTCCATTTCCTTTTTCACGGGCCCCAGGGCTCAGCCAAAGCCTCCAAAAGGAAGCCCATTCACACATTCACCTGGTTCTCCTCATTATGAGACTCCCCAGGCTTCAATGCTTAGATAGGACGACAATCCTATTCAGCCTACCCAAAGGCGTCGGGAAATGGACTTGCGTTGCCGCATGTACCCCTGTGGTACGGGAATTTTAACCCGTTTCCCTTTCGAGTGTATCGAGTTACGTACACCCTTAGGACCGACTAACCCTCAGCTGACGATCGTTGCTGAGGAAACCTTGCCCCTTCGGCGGACGGGATTCTCACCCGTCTTTGCTGCTACTACTAGCGGGATTCTCAATCCTGCATGGTCCAAGAGACGTTACCGCCTCTCTTCGACCCAAACAGGACGCCTCTCTACCAGCTGTCCTTGCGGACCTCCTGGGTATCGGTAGCCAACTTAACCCTGTCGATTTTCAGGGCACTCTGCCTCGGCGGGTGATCTGTTACGAACTCTTTAAAGGGTGGCTGCTTCTAAGCCTACCTACCCGATGTCTGAGGCCGAGAACACCTTTTTTATTTAATACTTAGCTAGCATTTACGGACCTTAACCCAGGTCAGGGTTATTCCCCCTTCGGACACGGAGCTTACCCCCGCGCCCCCACTCCAGCCTTCTACAGCGGTGGCAGCTTCGGAGTTTGACGAGATGCTGACTCCTTTCGGAGCCCAAACACCTAATCAGTGCTCTATACTGCCATCTACCTCCAGCTGGGCTGTCCTACGAGACATTTCAAGAGGAACCAGCTAACACCGGTCTTGATTGGCCTTTCACCCCTAGCCCAAGGTCATCCGAGTGATTTGCATATCAACAACGGTTCGGGCTTCCACCTTTCTTTCGAAAGGCTTCACCCTGCCACGGGCTAGATCGACCGGTTTCGGGTCTTACAACCATGACTACAGGCACTTTCACACCTCGTCCCTTTCATTCACCGAAGCGAATGATGCGGAACAGTCGCTTTCGCTTTGGCTCCGGGCTTTAACCCTTAGCCTCGCCATAGCCATAAACTCCCCGCCCCGTTTTTCAAAACGGATGGCACAACTCTGGTCCTCTTCCCTCGTACTTCCCCCTCACAGGAGTTTCCTTCGGGAAGACTCTATCCTTTCGAGCTGTGCCGGGCTATAACCACCTAGTTTCAGGTTCTTTTCACCCCCTGTCAGGGGTACTTTTCAACCTTCCCTCACGGTACTAATGCGCTATCGGTCTCAGAACATATTTAGGGTTGGGAGTCGATGCCTCCCATATTCACGCGAGATATCCAACTCACGCTACTCTCGACATGCGGCAACCCTCCGGATTATACCTACGGGGCTTTCACCCTCTTCGGCACCACTTTCCAGAGGACTTCGACTTCTCCGGGTTGGGCCGCATTACATGTCCATCCACATCTCCCATATGTTACCATACGGGATTCAGTTTGCCCTCTGCCGTTTTCGATCGCCTTTACTAACGGCATCTCATTTGATTTCTTTTCCAGCGGGTACTAAGATGCTTCAATTCCCCGCGTTACCGCTCATTACTGAGCCTCGTGGTTCCCCACGAGAAGAAGCCTTATTCGGGAATCTTGGGTTCTAAGGCTGCATGCGCCTCGCCCAAGCTTATCGCAGCTTGCCACGCCCTTCGTCGGTGTCCTGAGCCAAGCCATCCCCTAGGTGGCGTACAGCATTCTTATCTTACTGGAGCACTAAATCGGAATGCGCTCGACCAAACTATGCAGGGCATCACAGTTTTAGCATAAAGCCAAACTCTGCCTCTTCACCCGCAAAATATCTCACGGGCTGCCTCTTCTTTCTTATTCTTGTTCTTTCTATATTCTTGTCCGCTCAAAAGGTGGACCCGCCGGGACTTGAACCCGGGGCATTCCGCCTGCAAAGCGGACACTCTTCCAACTGAGCTACGGGCCCACGCAGACTAAACTCGACAGTTATAGTGCCTAGCTACGATGCCGTTGCTCAGGAGGTGATCCAACCGCAGCTTCCGCTACGGTTACCTTGTTACGACTTCACCCCCCTTGCAAAACCTAGATTCGACCATACCCAGAGGACACAGCCTCATCTAAATCTCACTCGGGTGGTGTGACGGGCGGTGTGTGCAAGGAGCAGGGACATATTCACCGCGCGATAATGACACGCGATTACTAGGGATTCCGGCTTCATGAGGGCGAGTTACAGCCCTCAATCCGAACTACGACTGGGTTTGGGGATTTCCTTCTTCTCTCGAAGTCAGTACCCTTTGTACCAGCCATTGCAGTCCGCGTGTAGCCCGGAAGATTCGGGGCATACTGACCTATCGTCGCTCGCTCCTTCCTCTACTTTTTCAGTAGCGGTCCCCCTAAGGTGTCCAGCATCCCCGAAGGGATCTGCTGACAATTAAGGGTGCGGGTCTCGCTCGTTGCCTGACTTAACAGGACGCCTCACGGTACGAGCTGACGACAGCCATGCACCTCCTCTCGGCTCGTCCGGCAAAGTCATCAGCTTGACCTTCATTCTGCCGTCGCCTCCGGTGAGATTTCCGGCGTTGAATCCAATTGAACCGCAGACTTCACCCCTTGTGGTGCTCCCCCGCCAATTCCTTTAAGTTTCTACCTTGCGGTAGTACTTCCCAGGCGGCAGGCTTATCAACTTCTCTTCGGCACTACATCCCCTCGTAGAGGATGTAACACCTAGCCCGCAGCGTTTACGGCCAGGACTACCGGGGTATCTAATCCCGTTCGCTCCCCTGGCTTTCGTCCCTCACCGTCGGGCGCGCTCTAGTCAGACGCCTTCGCCACTGGTGGTCCCTCAAGGATTACAGCATTTCACCGCTACCCCCGAAGTACCTCTGACTTCTCTCGCCCCCAAGTTCGGCAGTATCCTCAGAATTCCATTCGTTAAACGAATGGATTTACCCAAGGACTTAACGAACCGGCTACGAACGCTTTAGGCCCAATAATAGTGGTCACCACTTGAGCGGCCGGTGTTACCGCGGCGGCTGGCACCGGTCTTACCCCGCTCTTATTCGCAGAGCTATTTACACTCTGCAAAAGCACTCGCTAAACGCGAACGCACTTGGAGTCCCCCCGTCACGCTTGCGCGCATTGCGGAGTTTTCGCGCCTGCTGCGCCCCGTAGGGCCTGGAGCCGTGTCTCAGTCTCCATCTCCGGGCTACACCTCTCAGTGCCCGTACCGATCTTCGGCTTGGTGGTCCTTTACACCGCCAACAACCTAATCGGCCGCAAGCTCATCCTCGGGCCCCGTAGGATTTGAACAGAAAATCCTTCCAGACCTTTCCATCTATCGGGTATTATCCCCAGTTTCCCGGGGTTATCCCCGTCCCGAGGGCAGATTACTCACGTGTTACTGAGCCGTCCGCTCTAGCTACAAGAACTAGAAACTCGCATGGCTTAGTCGAACCCCAATAGCAGTGACCTCCGGCAGGATCAACCGGAATTGGTATATACACACATAAAATAGCTACCGCATCGTAGCTAGATGTCACCACTGTCGAGTTTACGTCGGACTCAAGCTCAGCTTGAGTCTCCATACTATGCCATGATATGGAAATTTAGCCCGTCATCATCTGTATAATACAACTTCGGGGCCAACGCCTATACTACATCATGGCCCATACATACTCACAAGCCTAACGAGATACTCAAATCTTATACTTTTTTCCGGCTTGTAAAATGATGGATGGATAACTAAATCCAGTATGTATATAAAGCTTTCTTAGGTCTCAGTAGTTCACGATGCATAATATATACCTGATAAAAAATTACTAACCCCCCTCCTGGTGCGGTATCGGTTCTATATTGTGATCTACTAGGATCGACTAAAAAATTTTTCTGTATTCTCTAAATAGTTTTTCCAACTCGACTGGATCACCACTGTTTTTTGAAATTGATTTCTCGAAAGTCATCCCACATTTTCTCCATCGGGTACCGCCATTCCCTTACTCCCATGCACCCTGTTTGAATTTGTAGTACGTATTGGCGATAAGGAAGATGATGCCCATGAATCCTGCGATGTACGCCAGTATAAAGCGGGGGTCTATATACATCCTATTGGAATCATAGTAGACTATTGTGAGCAAGATAAGGGCAATTGTCACTTGAAAGGTCGCCCATGCAGATTTTCCGGTCGTCAGCCTTGTCATCTCATCTGAGAGTATCATCCCTTTTCTCTTTGCATACCAGTCCATCCAGTAATCCACGAAGACGAGGATTGGGAACCAGAGCCATATCGCCTTGTAAGGCAATAGATGGAAAATGTACGAAATCGCGGCTATGATGAGTATCCCCGAAAAAACAACAAACTTTATCTTCATGAGTTTATTCATTTTCATCACCCCTGTAGAAAAAAAGCTCATCGATCTTCATGTCGAAGAGCCGCGCTAGCTTAAAGGCTAAATCCAAAGACGGATTGTATTTCCTTTTCTCTATAGCATTTATCGTTTGTCTGGTCACGCCTACCTTCTTTGCTAACTCTCCTTGGGTCATTTCTATAATGGCACGTTGGACCCTAAGATTGTTCTTCATGATAAAAATCCCTTAAGATGGAAAGTGGAGGCAGGGATGATTTGAGAAAAAGTGGAAGGAGGCCATCCCTGCCTATGGGTGGAGGTATACGGTTTCGCATTCACCACTTCCATCATGGATAATATATTTGACATCTAGTATATAAAGTTTTCCATTATGTAAGTATATATTTACATTGTGGAAAACAACATTTACATCAACTTTTATAGATACATGTATAGATACAGGTGCGAAGAACTCCCCATTTTATGTATCCTAAATATATAGCGATTAACTAAAATTAATGTTCCTAGTCTGGGTCTGGTACCGGTTCTACATTGTGATCTACTGGGTCCATGTCCATAGGTCCGACAGTCCGAAAGCTAAACATTTATATTAGAGGAAAGACGATTCTTCATTGAGCCACTATGAGATCTATTCGAGGTATAGGGATCCTCAATATTCTGCTGGGAGTGATAGCCCTGTGGTTACCTCTCAAATTTTATTCCTTCGCTACTTCTCTTTTCACCCCTGAAGTGTCCCCTCCTTTCAGTCTAGGTGCGATAAAGACCCTTACCATCTTCCTCTTCCTACCCTCAATAGTACTGATCACCAACGGGATAGCACTCATCAGCCTGAGCTCGAAACTGGAGAAGGTGCCGGAGCTCAAGGCGTTCTCTGAGGCAGGACAGTACATCGGTAGGCTCAAGGGCGTGGAAATTGCTGAAGGCGAGGTGGAGAGGTTTGACCTAGAAGGCGAAAAGGAGGTACTGCCTAAGGAGCAACTTACTGCTGTGGACGATGTAATGATAATAAAGAAGCCTCCGATGGGGATAGGCGGAGTTCACCATGAGTTCATCAGTAAGGAGGTCTACAATGAGTTCGGGGAGTACTTGGGTAAAGTGGAGTCGGTTACCGTGGACAAAAAGGGCGAGTTAATAGACTTCCTAGCTATCAGGGGAAAAGAGAAGAGGACGATTACGACAGACGATATGGACTCCAGCGACGGCGTAATCATAGTCAAATCACATGTTAAGTGATACCGTAGAGACCGACTACCTCAAGATATTACCCCATAGCAGAGGATTCTTGATAAATGACATCCCTGCAACGCTTGCAAATGTCACTAGAAACGACTACCGTGTCGACCTAATGCTTGGGGATAAAGCAGCTTTTTTGGTGGAGCATGTACTCGGGTGCCTCCTCCTAGCGGGTGTAACCTCTGCTAAGGTATACGGCACCGCAACCAAATATGACCTGAGCAGGCAGAGCTTCAAAGACGCATTAAAGCTTGGTCTGCCGCCCTCCTCTGTTATAGGGAATCCCTATGGCACCCTTGATACAAAGCTATACAACAAATTAGTAGACGCAACCGTAGAAGACAAAGAAAGGGCAAAAGTAGGCATCGCTAGAGAAGCCGAATTCTCTTCTCCTTACGGCACCATCAAAGTCTCGCCCAGCGATGAATTCGAAGTCTGCGTATCACACGGTAAACTGCTCTACGAATTTTCTTTCGAAGAGGAGAAGATCATGGAAGTAGTAAGAGCGAGAACGCCTTATCTCGATGGCCTGGATGAACGTACTATACCACATGTAGTAGGTGACGTGGTAGCTGATATCTGGGGCATGGGTGGTATAAACTGCGCCAAGATAGAGATCATTCCTAGGAGGGAGTACCACCGCATAACAATAGACATTTTAAGAAAGATCTAGCTGAAGTTCTAAGAAACTTAACAGGTGTTAAGTCTGGCTTGAGGTAATATGAAATCACCGTGCGAGCTTGTGGTTTGGTATGTCCTGCCCAGTATAAAGTCCGAGTTAGCGAAGGAACTCGTAGATCGTGGCCTGAACCAGAGGGAGGTTTCCCAGCGCCTGGGTATGACCGAAGCAGCTGTTTCCCAGTACATGAAGAAGAAGAGAGGAAGCAAGATAGCGCTAAAGAAAGGCGTGAAGAAAGCCATAAGCGAGCTGGCTGAAAAGATAGTGGAGAACAAGGAGGGGAATATGATCCTAGATATATGCAGGATCTGCGGGCAGGTGAAGGCTGATCGCACGCTCTGCGGACCCCATAAACAACATGCTCTTGTACCTGAGGGATGCGACGCTTGTTTTATTCCTGGAAAGTGACCGGGGGCAAAGGCAGCTTTTCTTCCAGCCTCCTCTTTATCCTCTTCTCGATTCTATCCAGCCTCTTCTTCACAATCCTCTCAAGTTTTTCCTTGTCGACATCCTCTTTGACCTCGACCAGGCCCTCGTTTTGCGCATCCCGGAGCAATCCCCATCCCTTCAGGTTTCTCTCTATCACAGTAGTCCATCCCGGTTTTGTCCCTATAGAGCCGAGTGAAATGTCAGCCAGCTTAGCAGTATAATCCCTGCATAGGCGGCAGCTGGGCATCATCGCGTCCTTCAGCTCCTTCAAAGGTATCTTCTTGACCTTGCCGTTGTAGTGTAGAGTAAAATCCCCTTCCTCGACATCCATCTTCTCTATCTCCTTGGGATCGACATCCAGCTTTTGAAGGAGTCGCTCATAGCTGAATGCGCCTGAGCAGAATAAGCCTATTACGTATATTTTTAAATCAGAATAGGGGGAGAAGCCGTCCGGGTATAGGAGGCTGTATTCCAAGTTCCTTAAAGCCTGGATCTGACAGGACACAGCAACCACTGCAATACTCTTCGCACCGTCTCTCGATGCTTTGCCGAGCAGGTGCACAGCTGGCGTTTCAGTGTATTTGGATCCCCCGCTCCCCTTGAGCTCGTCAAGCGAGGTTATAAGCCTTGGAGCACTCTTCCAGAGTTCGTCTCTGCCCACGATGAGCGCTGCGTCTATCTTCCCTGTTTTGAATGCGGCAGCAAGTATAGAGGTCGCTACTCCACCGTCCTGCGCATTCTTTAAGACTTCATCCTCTTTGGATCTAGCTGACTTTATGCCCTTGTAGTTGCCTAGTATGCCGCCCTCGCCTTGCGGAAAGATATGCCTCGCTTCTATTACCCTCACCATAGGGCAGTGCTCATAGCATAGCCCGTGCTCTCCGTAGGGCGATGAACAGGTTGCGACACACTCCTCTACAAGCTCTGGCTTCAAGTTCAACTTGAGCCTGTTACAGAAAGCTGTACATGCGCCGCAGTGTATACAGAACCCAGGGTCTATAATGTCTTTTTTAAGCTCCTCGAACCTCATTCTCCTCCCTCCAGCACATAGTTCTTGAAATGCTCTATACCCTTCCTATTAATCACCTCGACAATGCGCTCCTTGCCCTGGGCGAATTTCTTGAAGTACTTTAGAGTCTTGTCCAGTATGCGGAACATCTCCTCTTCGCTCACCAAGCCGACGACTTCCTCTCCAAACCTTGGGTGCCTCCCGCCTTTTCCACCTATGAATAAGGCAAAGCCAGCTTCCTCTGCCGCTATAGCTTCTCTAGGACAGCTTCTCATGCAAAGTCCGCAGCCGATACATCGGTCGTAGTCTATCTTTGGTGGATTTCCCTCGACGATGGCATCCTGCTCCACCTTATACTTTGCTTCAGCCTCTTCACCCTTGCATACCCGGGCGCAGATGCCGCATCCGTCGCATTTTTCGGCTATTATCTTTGGGCGTATCCTGCCTATTATTCCGAAGTCGTTTATGTGGGGATGCGAGCATGCCATTGGGCAGCCACAAATAGAGATCTTGAATTTCGTGGGTGTATCGCGCTCATAGTATTCGTCTTTAAGCTTTGCATATGCCCCTTCTATGTCTACTAGGCCGAGTGGGCAGTGGTCCATGCCTGCGCATGCAACGATGGTTCTTATCTTGGTGCCGCAGGAGCCTGCTTTCAATCCCAGCTTCTTGAATTCTTCTAGCACTTTCGGCGAGTCCTCAAATTTGATCCAAGGAATCTCAAGTCCCTTGCGTATCGTTGGTATGGCGAAGCCCTTCCCATAGTTATCCAGCACGTCAGCTATGCCATTGAGCTGTTCAATGCTTAATTTGCCTCTTGTGACTTGAAGGCGTATTGTAACATAGTCCTTCTGGCTCTGAGCAAGCAGCCCCATGCCTCCCCTGAGCTTAGTCATCCTCGTTCACCTCCCTGCTTTTTGGGAGCGCATATTCCATGAAGTGTTCTACGCCTCTTTTTTCCATGATGTCAGCCAGCCTTTCAGTACCATCTGCGTATTCTTTGACATATTGAATGGCCCGCTCCAGGATCTTGAACATCTCCTCTTCGCTTGCAATCCTGATTATCTCAGTGGCTATCCTCGGCTTGGTACCGCCTCTCCCGCCTGCTGTAATCGTGCATCCGAACTTCTCTGCCTCCATCGCGCCTGTAGGGCAGTTGGTTATGCACCACCCGCATTCTATACAGCGGTCGTAGTCTATCTCAGGTGTCTTAGTACCTTCTTGCGTAAGCGCCCCGCCTGCATCGCCCCTGCATAGGCGCACACACTGCCCGCAGCCAATGCACTTCTCAATCACTATCCTCGGACGCGCTCTTCCCACTATCCCGAAGTCGTTGAGATATGGATGGGAACAGTAGTTCGGGCAGCCGCACAAAGTGATAGTGAACTTCCTCGGCATCTCCTTGCCGTACCACTTCTTTCTTATCTCGTCCCCAACACTATCTACTTCAAGCTGGAGAAACGGGCACCGCTCCTGGCCTGCGCAAGCCATCACTTCCCTGATCTCTCTGGCCGTGGAACCCGGCTTCAAACCTACTTCATTGAGCTCGTCGATAACTCTCTCTGCCGACTCCTTTTTTATCCAGGGCAGCTCCACGCTCTTCCGCATTGTTAAAAGCGCAAAGCCCTTTCCTTCTTCGCCTGCTACGTCGGCAAGCTTTCTTAACTGTTCAGAACTTATCCTGCCGCTGCTCGGCAGGCGTAGAGTGACGTAACCCTCCTGCCTCTGGGATATTACTCCCTTCTTCATCTATTTCTTCACCTTTCTAATGAGGATCTCCCATCTATTCCCCTTTTTCTCTACCTGTACGTCATATCCCTCCTTCTTCGCCCACCTGGGTATAGTCTCGGTAGCAAGCTTGTAGTCCGTTATAACAGCGAGCTCGTCGCCGTTTGCTATCTCGTCAATCTTCTTCTGGGTCTCGACGAGCGTATCAGGGCAGATCTCACCGGTGATGTCTAAGGTATGGCGGTAGGCCTCGAACTCCATGGGATTCCATATTCGGGATGTGAATTCTTCTGGGCCCGGCCTCTGCAGGTCTCCCAGGATGAGCTTGGCTACCCTCAGCTCTCTCTCTGCCTCTGCTTTATCCTGGTACATGAATGGATCATGGACCTTCTCAGAGGCTACTTTCACCTTTTCCTCCAGAGCAGAAATCAAGTCTTTCTGCCTGAGAATCGCCTCCTCTTGGGTCTCGCTTCTCTGCCTCGACGCTATGCTTCTAGAGATGTCGAAGTAGTGCGCTATTCCCTCATATACTCCATCATATATTTTGTCGGCATTCTTCCTGACATCTAGAAGAGCAGTCCTCAAGTCTTCTACAGTCAACGATTTAGGATCAAGGGCTTCGCGCCTGGGATAGCCCCCGAGCCTCTGGTGGGTTAAGTAGAAGGGGAACAAGCCCTTTATCGTATCACCAGGCGGCTGTAACGCCCAGCCGTTCTTGTCCACGCCCTTTGGCTGTATACCCTGCATCGCTACCTGCGCCACTTCCGGCCGCATAATTTCTTTAGGAGGCACGTAGCCGTACCTGAATATCTCCTGCGTCGAGGAGGCGCTCATGGTAACGTGGTACTCGCCTGAATGCGGGCATGTCCTCTCAGTAGCTATCGAGGCACACCTCGTGCAGTAAAACGCTTCTCTGAAGAAGAGCGGCGTTATGCCTAGCTCGCCGTTCTCGAACTCGCCGAATATCTCCTGGGCTGCATATTTCGGGTAGTAGTTAGCGAAGCCTGCGTGATCCCTCCCCAGTATGAGGTGCGTACACCCGTAGTTCCTCCTTATCAAGGCATGCATTATCGCCTCTCTTGGACCTGCGTAGCGCATGATCACCCTGAGAGGTGCGAATACAACGCTCTCCTTTGGGTAGTAGAGATTGAGAGCCGCCTCGTATGCCTTTATCCTGAACTCGTTTCTGAAGTAGGCCTTCCTCGTTGTCTCCACGATTGGATTTATGAAGAGGCCGTCGAATATTTCTAAAGAACATTTCTGGAGGTACTCATGTCCCCTGTGCAGGGGATTTGCTGTCTGGAAGCCTACGATGCTGTTCCATCCATTCTCCTCGTAGAATATCCTCCAGGTATCCTTGGGTTCTAATCTATATTTCTCAAACGGACCCCACAATGGGCGCCTGAGCATGTCTATCTTCCCTGCCAAAGCTGTGTCGCTCATCCTCCTGTAGATGTGGTCCACGCCTGGATGCCCCTTATCAGTGGTGCCGAATATCTGCGTTGCTCGCTCCTCCCTATCAAAGGTAAACTTCTCTTCCACGTGCAGAATGGCAACAGGCTTTGAGTCATCGTCCACGAGCGCTATGTCTTCGCCTTCCTTCACTTTTTTGACTAGCTCTTCCCTGCCGTCTCCAAAAGGTGCGAATGTCTGGGGTATGGTCCAAGGCGTACCATCTGCCAAGCGCTTCTCATAGAGGACGCTGCGATAGTCCTCGCTTTTTAAAAATCCTTCTAATGGGCTGAGGACGCCTGTAGCAATCATCTCCAGGGTTATAGTAGAGTCCTGGCCTACGTGTATAGAGGACATCTCCAGTGCTTCATCTGCAGCGCTCTCGCTCTTCTTTCCCTTCAACATCCTATCTACTAGCTTTCCTCCGACTGGTGTCTGACGTTTCATAGCTTCACCTTCCTCTCGAATACCTCTTTGTTGCCCTTGATATCTGTGAGCTCCCACACGATCTTGTCTCCAGTTTTAGTTGGTACTAAGCTGGCTCCATAGTAGCCCAATGGGTAGGGCAGCCTCGTCGCCAGTGCCTTGAAGGGGCACGCTTTGACGCAGGCCATGCAGTCCCAGCAGTCGCCTGGCTCACGTATTCTAGCTTTCTTCGTATCTTTATCTATTGCCATTAAATCACCTGGGCAGATCTCTACACATAGAGCTTCTTTCCGTCCCTTGCACCCGGTGCATTTTTCTAAATCTACTACAATCATTTTTTCCTCACGGCTTGTATCGGTCTCCAGGCACGAGTTGTTCATACGGCCTGGTGAATACCTCTATCTCTCCAGTTTGGTTCTTTCTAGAGTTTACGAAGGCAAGCCACTTCTCGTCGTCGCGCTCTGGGTAGTCTATGCGCGTGTGGTAGCCCGGCCATCTCGTCTCCCTGCGGAATATCATGTGCTGTAAAAGCACCTCGGCTACATCCAGGCGGTCTATGACTTCGTGTGCCAGCATGAGCTCATGCGTATCCTTTGCTATGAGGTACTTCGCCTGTCCCTTCAGCCCATTTATCTCTTTCAATGCGATCCTCAGCTTGTCCTCGCTTAACTGGTAAAAATAATGGACTCCGCCAGCGTATTCGTCCATCACCTTCTGCATCCGCGCCTCCATCTCTTTGGGCGTTACACCACCTTCTCCTGACTTCCATCTTTCCAGAGGTGCGAATATCCTCTTCTTTTCAGCTTCCACCTGCTCTTCTCTGACTTTTACATTGAGATTTGCGATGTATTCCAATGCTGAATTGGCGGCTATCATTCCCTCGGCGAAGCATCCTCCGACGAATTTGCTTCCTACTCCGCCTGCCACGTCTCCAGCTGCGAAGAGTCCTTTTAACGTTGTGCTTCTATCAGTGTTGATCCAGTAGCCGGAGTTGCAGTGCCCGCCGACGATGTATGGGTCTGTGCCGTATATCTCCAGGGGTTCTTTCTCTAGGTCTATATCCTTGGAGGCGAGGTATAATGCCAAAGTTGGATACTCGTCTAGGTAGTCCTCTTTCAGCGCCCTCACCTGCTCCTTGCTTATACCACGGGTGTCTATGTAGCAGGGGCCTCTTCCCTCACGCACCTCTTCCATAGGCCCATGGACGCGCAGCGGCGTTGGAGCTGCTTCTCCTCCAATATGGGCGTATTTGGTCTGCATGAATTTCTCATTCTTGGCATTGATCACAGGTGCCTTGAAGCCGACTGCTATCGTGCCTATAGGGGCGTTTATGTCTTTTATCCTGATGGCACAGAAACGCATCTCGAAGCTGGTCATCTCGGCTCCAGCTCTAGTGCCCATGG
>JAZGAD010000005.1:0-13577 GCA_036444275.1 Hydrothermarchaeales archaeon (SeqCode) | reverse complement strand
AGCCAGCCTACAGAAACGGCACTTCCAATGGCATTGATTACCCAGAGCACGAACCCAAGTATTATTGAAAATTGAAAGTTCGCCCGTCCGATGTCATAACTCTTTTTAAGGGAATCGATTGCGCTCGCCTTCTCTGATATGGCAATAGGAACTGCATACTGGAAGAGTACCATAAGAAGTAGCCCCGGAATTATGAGGAAAACTAGGCCAACTGCTACTAATAATCCCCCGACTATCACCAGTATCCAGCTGACACTAAAGTAATCAAAACCCTTGAAGACATCTGCGATTCCAATCTCTTCACCCTGGATAAGCTTTAACGCCATAAAGTAGAGTCCGAAAAACAGGGGCGGTGCTGTAATTATGAAAATTGAGCCGAAAACGGCGATTGCTGTTGCAATAATAAATGTCATAAATTGTTTTTTATAAAAATCTAAACCCTCACTCAGGATATCTTCGACCCTCATATGCCCACCTTCCTTATTTTCTATAATTCGCAATATATAAATGCATCTGATTTTTTACGACAAATTATCTTACATTCAGCCAGAACCTCAACAGAAAAGCAAAACCCACGGAGCTGGAAATGCCAGCCATTATAACAATTCTCCATCTTGTTAATTCCCACTTGATGGGTAAGTGGGAACATGGGAATAAAGCTTAAGGTCGACGGACGGGGCAGAGTCACAATACCTATAGAAGTGAGGGGAGCCCTTGGGATAGAACCGAACAAAGATATCGTAGCTGAGGAAAGAGAGGAAGGACTGTTAATATACAAGAAAATATCGCCCGATGAGTTCCTGAGAGAGGCAACGAAGCTGCAGGAAGAGATTAGGACTACCAAAGTAACAAAAGAAGACGCCCTTAAGGCGAAGGATATCTGGAAGACCATGCCATGATAGCTGTGGACAGCAACATCTGGATATACTACCTCGATCCAACGTTGCCAGAGCATGAGAAGGTGAAGTCCGCACTGGAAGAAGTGATACACTCCGAGGATATATTGGCCTCAACGATAATCTGGATGGAGGTGACGCACTACCTGTTCAAGGTTTCTTCGCTACCTAGAGCCGACCTTTCCCAGAGGGTGAAGAAGTTGCTGAAGCTGTCCAGCATGACATTGGCTAATTTTGACTCCGATACGCTTAGCACGACCATAGACATCCTCGAAGAGAATTACAGGCATCGAATAGGTGGGCGAGACGCGGCAATACTCGCCACCATGAAGAAGAACGGTGTGAGTAAGCTGATGACCCATGACAAAGGGTTCGTGGACGTGGGGGTAGAAGTGATGGATCCAGTGGGGTAAGACGGGCCTATCTTACATTCAGCCAGAACCTCAACAGAAAAGCAAAACCAATACCAACGAGTACTCCAGCACCGAATAAGAGCCAGGGATTGTGGATGCGGTAAATCATCCAGACGAAGACCAGCGAAGCCAAAAGGTATACGCCGGTAATACTAAGAAACTTATCTTTCTCTTTCTCGAAGTTAATCTTTACGATTTTCTCCCGGTTCTCCAGCTCTTCTTCCAGCTCATGAATCCTCTCCTCGTAGTTCGAGAACTCATTCAACCGGGGTTTGAATTTCGTATAGAAGTCCCCCCACTCAGCCTGCTCATTCTTCAGCCTATTGCTTTCCTTCTCATGAGTTTCCTCTATGTTTAACATGGGAACAACCCACTAAAGTTCTTGATCTTCTGGCACGACCTTGGTCATAGCCCCAACCTTGTCCCCTTTATTAAGCCTCATTACTCTAACGCCCTGCGTGTTGCGCCCTACAAGAGAGATTCCATTCACAGGCAGCTTTATCACCACGCCCTCTGCAGAGGTCACTATCAGTACGTCCTCATCAGATACCTCGACTATGCCTATAACAGGCCCGTTTCTGACGCTGGGTATTATGTTTATTACACCTTTTCCACCCCTCCTTTGAATCGGGTAATTTTCGAACTTGGTCCTCTTGCCGTAGCCGTTCTCTGTTACAGCGAGCAATGCGAACTCCTCTTTAACCACATTCATACCTATTACCTCGTCCTTCTTCCTCAGTGTTATCCCTTTCACTCCCTGCGCACCTCTCCCCATAGAGCGGACATCCGTCTCATGGAAGCGTATAGCCTTGCCGTATCGCGTACCAAGGCTTATATCTCGTGTGCCGTCGGTCATCTCCACCGCTACCAGTTCGTCTCCTTTCACCAGCGTCAAAGCTATTATGCCTCCTTTGCGGGGATTGCTGTAGGCTGAGAGCGGTGTCTTCTTGACCCGTCCATTTTTTGTAGCCATGAATAGGAAGCGCCCCTCCTCGAATTCCTTAACAGGTATGTTGGCTGTTATCCTCTCGTCAGACTCTATCCGCAGGAGGTTGACGATGGCTTTGCCCTTTGAGTAGCGCCCTGCCGGAGGCATCTCATATACCTTCACCCAGTACACCTTCCCCTTGCTGGAAAAGAATAAAACATAGTCATGAGTTGATGCTACAAAGACATCTGTAACAACATCCTCCTCCTTGGTCTCCATTCCTATAATGCCTTTTCCACCCCTGCGCTGCATGCGGTAGCTCGTTACCGGGAGCCTCTTCACATAGCCTGTCTCGGTTATCGTAACAACCATATCCTCCCTGGGTATGAGGTCCTCAACTGTCAGCTCCGGCGCTGCCTCCACGATCTCGGTCCGCCTAGGATCGGCGTACTTCTCCCTGACCTCTGACAGCTCCTCTTTGATTATCCCCAGGACCTTCGCCTCGCTGGCGAGCACCTCCTTGAGCCATGCAATCCTCTCCAATAACTCTTTGTGCTCCTGGTCTATCTTTTCCCTCTCAAGAGCGGTAAGGCGCTGCAGACGCATATCCAGGATAGCCTGTGCCTGCACCTTGCTCAAAGGAAAACTGGATACCAGTGCCGTTCTAGCAGAGTCGGCATCCGCTGATTTCTTAATGGTCTTTATTATCTCATCGATGTTCTCAAGGGCTATCCTAAGTCCCTCTAGGATATGTGCTCTCGCCTCTGCCTTGTCTAGCTCGAATTTGCTTCTTCTGGTGACTACGTTCTTCCTGTGTTTGATGTACTCAAAGAGGATGTCTTTTAGGTTCAGAACCCTTGGTTCTCCCTCCACTATAGCCAGGTTTATGACGCCAAACGTATTCGCCATCTGTGTGTGCTTGTACAGCTGGTTGAGGACTATTTCAGGGATCGCGTTACCCTTCAACTCTATTACGATGCGCATCCCATCCCTATCGGATTCATCCCGTAGGTCATGGATGCCTTCTACCTTCTTGTCCCTCACCAATGCAGCAATATCCTCTACGAGCTTCGCCTTGTTCACCATATAGGGAATCTCAGTTACTATGATGGCATTCCTCCCCTTGATCTCGTCTATTGCCGCCTTCGCTCTGAGCCTTATACTACCCCTGCCAGTGGTGTAGGCATCCCTTATACCACCCACCCCGAATATGGAGGCACCCGTTGGGAAGTCAGGTCCTTTAAGTACTTCCATTAGTTCTTCTATGCTGACTTCTTGATCATCTATCAGCTTTATCGTTGCATCCACTAATTCGCCGAGGTTATGTGGAGGTATATTCGTCGCCATGCCCACTGCTATTCCAGAGGAGCCGTTCAATAGTAGGTTGGGCAGTCTGGCTGGCAGTACGCTGGGCTCTTGAAGTGACTCATCAAAGTTCGGGGTGAAATTAACTGTGTCCTTGTCTATGTCGACGAGCATCTCCTCTGCAGCCCTAGCAAGCCTCACCTCTGTATAACGCATTGCAGCTGCTGAATCGCCGTCAACACTCCCGAAATTGCCTTGGCCGTCTATGAGGGGGTAGCGCATCGAGAAGTCCTGCACCATACGCACCAATGCATCGTAGACCGCTGTGTCGCCGTGGGGATGGTATTTGCCAAGCACCTCACCTACTATGCGTGCGCTCTTCTTGTGGGGCTTGTTATGAGTCATGCCCAGCTCATGCATCGCATAAAGGATGCGGCGGTGCACAGGTTTTAAGCCGTCTCTTACATCTGGCAGAGCACGCCCCACAATGACGCTCATGGCATAGTCTATATAGGACTTCTTCATCTCGTCCTCGATCTTTACCGGGACGATTATCTCGCCAGTATGAGCTTCTATTTCATCTGCCATTAACCGAGCCTTCCTTCACTAGTGGAAGATAAGAGTTCAAGGCATAAAAAGGTTAGTTTATACCCTCTAATTTTGGTTGCGATTTCTATGTGTTGTGTTCTGTGAAACCTATCAAAAAAATAACTATATATCCAGTACTCTTACCTCTCTGGCATGTGTCTCAATGAACTCTCTCCTAGGCTCCACGTTGCTACCCATGAGTATGGTGAAGATCTCATCGGCCTTCATAGCATCCTCTATGGTAACTTGAAGAACGGTCCGTGTAGAGGGGTCCATAGTGGTCTCCCAGAGCTGATGAGGATTCATTTCTCCCAGACCCTTGTAGCGCTGTATGCTTACGCCCATCTTTCCTTGCTTCACTAGGGCGTCTATCAATTCCAACGCAGAGTTGACAGTTGCCAATTTAATCTCCTTCTTCTTTACAGTTGCCGGCAGGATATCCTTTACCCCAGTTTTCTGATACATGCCATACAGCCCCTTCAATTCACGGGACAGCAATCTCTCAGTTATAGCCTCGTTAAGGACATCTCTAGTGCCGTTTAGAATTAGGGATATCCTATAGGGCGGCTCCTCCCCCTCAATTAAGACCTCGCCTATGCCCTTGACGTTGTTTTTGACCCAAGCAACGAATTCCTCCAGCTTCCCACGGTCCCTAAAATCTAGGTATGAAACCAGCTTTTCATTTGTGATGAGAGCATCCAGCAGCCATGCCGAGTAGCCGAACTCCCTGACCTTCTCGAAGAAATGCTTGTAGAGAGTCAGCTTGTCCAAAAGCTCCTTCGTCTCACCCTCTGTTAGGCTCTTACCAAGCTTCTCGGAGTGTATAGTAACACCCTTCGCGCCCATCTCCAGTGCACTGCGTTCTAATTCCCCGTCGTCATAGGCGTAGCGCTCTGCACTGCCCTTTTTGATCTTATAGAGCGGAGGCTGAGCAATGTAGATGTAGCCGGCGTGGATGAGAGGCTCCATATAGCGGTAGAAGAAGGTGAGTAAAAGCGTTCTGATATGGGCTCCATCAACGTCTGCATCGGTCATTATTATTATCTTGTGGTACCTGGAGCTGTTTATATCGAAATCCTCGTCTATACCGGTACCAATAGCAGTTATCATGGTGCGTATCTCCGCATTTTCAAGTATCTTGTCCATTCTGGCCTTCTCGACATTCAATATCTTACCCCGCAGAGGCAGTATCGCTTGATAGCCCCTGTCGCGTCCTTGCTTCGCGCTTCCACCAGCTGAATCACCCTCAACTATATAGAGTTCGCACAGCGCTGGATCCTTCTCTGAACAGTCTGCAAGTTTCCCTGGCAGCGCAGTTGACTCTAAAGCATTTTTGCGCCTGACCAGCTCTCTAGCTTTTCTAGCAGCTTCCCTAGCCCGCATCGCAAGGACAGCCTTCTCGATGACCTTCTTGGCAACACTGGGATTCTCCTCTAGGAACTCTGTGAGTCCACCGCCTGTTAGGGACTCTACCACGCCCTTTATCGCGCTATTCCCAAGTTTGGTCTTGGTCTGCCCCTCGAACTGCGGTTCAGGCAGCTTCACGCTTATTATAGCTGTCAGACCTTCCCTCGCATCGTCTCCTGAGAGCGATTCACCCTCCTTGAAAAGGTTGTTGTTCTTGCCGTAGTCATTTATAGTCCTGGTGACTGCTGCTTTAAAGCCTGCTACGTGCGTGCCCCCCTCCTTCGTGTTTATGCTATTGGCAAATGCATAGACGTTCTCAGAGAAGCCGTCATTGTACTGCATCGCCACCTCCAGCTGAACGCTGTCAGTCGACTTCTCTATGTAAATGGGTGTATCGTGCAAGACGCTCTTGTTCTTATTTAAATGCTTCACAAAGGATAGGATCCCGCCTGGGTAATGGTACACTGCCTCTCTGTCGACACGCTCGTCCCTAACTGTGATCTTGATCCCCTTGTTTAGATAGGCGAGCTCCCTGAAGCGATCACCAAGGGTCTCGCCGTTGAACTCGATGCTCTCGAAGATGCTACTGTCAGGCTTGAATGTAACTTTGGTACCTACTTTTTCGGTCTCCCCCGTTACCTCTAGAGGTGTAGCTGTTTTGCCGCATTCATAGCGCTGGTGATAGGTCTTGCCATCACGTCTGATTTCTACTTCCAGCCACTCCGACAAGGCAGTTACAACGCTTACTCCAACGCCATGCAGGCCGCCTGATATCCTGTAGACCTTGTGGCCGAATTTTCCACCGGCGTGAAGCATGGTCATGGCTATCTCCACTCCTGGCTTCTTGTATTTAGGGTGGATATCCACAGGTATGCCCCTGCCGTCGTCCTCTACGGTCACACTGTTATCTGGGTGAACCGTTATCTCCACATTTTTGCAGTAGCCAGCTAGAGCCTCATCGATAGAGTTGTCAACGACCTCGTAGACCAAGTGATGCAGGCCTAGCTCAGAGGTGCTCCCTATGTACATACTGGGGCGCTTCCTAACTCCCTCCAGACCTTCGAGTACTTCTATGTCTTTTGCTACGTAATCCTCTTCCACCATTTCAGTCCCTATTTTTAAAGTTCAAAAAAGCTTGTTCTCATTAGATTCAAATAGGCATATAAATCTTATCTTTTTTTGTTAAAAAATATCTGTAAAATAGAGGGAAATTAAACGTCTGCAAAGCAGGATATAATGTAATCAATTTTATTCATTAAAATCCTACAGTTGGAATATTTTATTTTATTCATGAACAAGGAAATTCCATGACTAAACGCTAATTTATGTATAACTGGCCTCACTTATGCTTAAGTTGGAATTCCGGTACCAAGCTGTTTTATTCAGAACACACATATGAATTATGACTTATCTTTTATATGCTGTTTTTCTGAAATCGACCTTCTTGATGAGGATGATCTTATCGTTCCACATAACCTCATATAAGGCTCTGATTTTACCAACCCTTATGCGGTAAGTATTCTTCTCGCCCTTGATTTTGGTAATATCGAGAAATTTTATAGGAACAGGATCTTCTTTCAACAAAAGTAGCGCTTTTCCCAGCTTCTTCCTGTCCCTTTTATCCAATTTAGAAACAAACTTCAGAGCCTTCCTTTTGATGTTTACCTGAAAGCTCATTCCCTCAAGACCCTGAAGAGCTCTTCCTCCCCCACTATCTCATCCTTCTCCCTGATGGCTTTGACGTCATCCTCATCGGGCTCTTCTTCTGGCAAAAGCCTGTCGATCAGTTTTGCATAAAGATTCGTGAGGATATCGAGGTCTTGCCTAATCTTCTGCAGTTCTTGTACTTCGATGCTCATGATTTCACTTAATCTTTAGAAATTAACATATATAAAATCATAGGCTCGGTAGGGCCTAATCACGCCAATTTTAACTGCCTTTTCTACTTAGCCAATTTGATTTGCTTTATTGTTCTAATACGGTAGAGGCCGCTCCTGTAATGCTGTGGTATGCAGCGGAGTTTCAGGCTTATCTTTTTCTATGAAAATTTGTTGAGCTTGAGATTGGGTATAAAAGACGCTTGGGAATACAACTTGAATTGCCCCGATTAGAGCCCCCAAGACTAGATTGGCTACGGCCCATAGCAACAGCAGCCCAGTTGGAAGCGCTGCTCCGAAGACGCCGATTTGTCCTGCTTCTTGCATCCCCCGAGGAGTGTAGATGGATACGAGCACGTTTGGGATTATCAGGGGTATCATGATCAAGAACCTCAGGATGGTATACCAGAAGACGGTTAAGAGCCTCGCTCTTGCAAAACCAAAGCTCTTTCTAAATGTCTCTATCGCCCCGTAGTGATTGGCCACGATGCCTATGTCGAAGAATTGGAGGAAAAACATCAATATCGGCAGTATTACTATCGTGAAGAGCACGGTGATGAATGCTAGCACTGCACGGGAGAGTGGGATGATGTCCTTCAATATGCCTGCAGCGAAGAAACTACCCATCATCAGCCCTATCTGCAAGCCAAATATTAAGACGAAAAACAAGAAGAACGCAATGAATAGCGAGACATAGTTCCTTTTGCCCTCCTTGATGAAAGTCGATAGGTTGATCGGTCGCTCTATAGCTTCTATTGCCATTCCATAGAGACCGCCGGTGAAGAAGGGGGCGATGAAGATCATGAATAGTATAACAGCCAGAAGCAAGAATATAGGCAAAGATAGTACCATCTTTGGGAATAATCTCGGCAGGATAGCGATAGGTGTGCTAATCAACGCATACACGAATGATACCGCTAATATGGGGGGGTTCTCTTTGACGATGCTTAAGGAACGCTTGAGGGAGTCCAGCACATAGCCCATATTCAAGCGGTGAGAGAAACTTGGATTTAAAGTTTGGCATTAAGTTAGCCCAGATTTGCTATCGCGAACTTACCCCGTATAACGTACGCAATCGACTTCGGAATTTGCTAAAACAAACGTTTAAGATTTGCTAAAACAAACGTTTAAATACACTCTAGATAACTAGAAACTATGAATAATATGAAAGAAATTACTTTAAAACCCATAGGCTTTGTGAAAAATACTATTAAAGAAGCAAGATTTGGAAATTTTGCTGATGAAGTTTCTGAAATAATAGTGAATGAGGAATTCACGGAAGCATTAATGGGTATAGATGATTATTCTCATGTAATTATTGTTTATTGGATGGATAAGGTTAAGGGTTATGTCATAACCCATCGTCCACAAGGCAATCCGAATGTACCAATTGTGGGTATTTTCGCCTGTCGTTGCCCTACAAGACCAAATCCAATTGCGATTACGAATGTAAGGCTGGTAGGACATGAGGGAAATAAGATAAAAGTAAAAGGTTTGGATATTTTGGACGGCACCCCTATAATTGATATCAAACCTTATTGGCCCCAGTACGATAACGTTGTGGATAAGAAAATACCTGATTGGGTTAATAAATTAAAATTCTGAATATCCCCCTCGCCCAAAACCGACTCTTCGACTTATTTACGTTAACAGACGACTAGTTAGTTTCCACTTCCATTAAGCATGATTCACTGCACTGCACCATAATTAAGCACCTTTTTATACACCTAAGCGTCTATCACAAAATGATACAAAAATGAAGACATGGGTGGAGAGATACAGGCCGCAGAAACTCAAGGACGTAGCCGGCAACCCCGGCTCTGTTAGAGCCCTCGTAGGATGGGTCGATGAATGGAAAACTGGCGTGCCAAAGAAGAAGGCTATCCTTCTCCATGGCCCTGCTGGCACAGGCAAGACCTCTGTAGCATATGCCATTGCAAATGAACTCAACTACGACCGCATAGAGCTCAACGCCAGTGACGCTAGGACCTATGAAGTGATAAACCGCATCATCGGCTCAGCATCTTCTCTCACTACGCTGAACCCTGAATACGAGAAGAAGATCATCATAGTAGATGAGGTCGATGGAATACACGGCAAATCCGACTACGGTGGAGTGAAAGCTCTGCAGAACGTGATCAAGGATGCCAAGCAACTTATGGTCCTCATAGCCAACGACCCCTACAAGCTTCCCAGGGACTTCAGAAACCTAGTAAAGCTAGTGGAATTCAAGAGGCTGGACCAAGGAGTAATACTTGGAGTCTTGAAGAACATATGCTCCCAAGAGGGTATAGAGACCGAAGAGAAAGTCCTCAGGATAATAGCGACGAATTCAAACGGCGACCTCAGGAGCGCAATAAACGATCTCCAGGCACTGGGCGAGGGCAGATCAAAGCTCTCCCTAGATGACGTGGATGTCTTGACTATGCGCGACTCAGAGGCCAAAATATTCGACGTACTGCGAAAGATATTCAAGACCACCTCCTGCGACCGCGCGAGAGAAGCAATGTGGGAATCAGGCAAGGACGCAGATACTATGATGAAATGGATATCTGAGAATCTCCCTGTAGAATACGCGGACAAAGGCGACCTGGCTAGAGCCTTCCAACAAATATCGAGGAGCGATGTATTCTTGGGCAGGATTATAAGAAGGCAGGAGCATGGGCTCCTCAGCTATGCATCTGATTTAATGTCTGCGGGAGTAGCAACAGCAAAGCACCACCACTACAGAGGATTCACTCCTTACCGCTATCCAGAGATCTTCGTGCTCTATGCCAGAACGAAGAAGCAGAGGGAGCTCTTAGACAGTGCCGCGGGCAAGATTTCTAAAGGAATTCACTGCTCTAAGAGGGAGGCAAAAGAAGAATACTTCCCGATGCTGAAGATGGTTATGCAGAATCCAGAGATGGGAGCAAAAATAGCATCTGAACTGGAATTCACACTGAACGAGATCCAGTACTTCACCAGTGAGGAGAGAGCTAAACACATCCACGAGAGGGCAGAGAAGCTC
Organism: Hydrothermarchaeales archaeon (SeqCode); assembly: GCA_036444275.1. Classification (GTDB taxonomy): domain Archaea; phylum Hydrothermarchaeota; class Hydrothermarchaeia; order Hydrothermarchaeales; family JAZGAD01; genus JAZGAD01. The sequence continues at coordinate 3,153 of JAZGAD010000005.1, read as the reverse complement.
ACACAGGAGAGGATAAAGACACAGACCCATAAGGAGAAGACGACACAGGCATCGCTCTCCGAGTTCGGTGGCGGTGGATAGCCTTAATAATAGCCTCTTGTACGGTACTTATCGCTCACACTTTGAGGAATTCTTCTAATCTAAGCTGCCTCAGAATATTGCTCCTGTCTAGATACTCCTTCAACGGGATCTTCAGCCCCTTTGCTATGTCTTCCAAGGCTTCCTCCAAGCTCGCGAACTTGGATGGAGGATTCGCCATTGCCTTGCGGACGTTCTCCCTGACCTCCCAGACTCCGACAGGCATGACATAGCCCTCGTATATCTCCCTGAAGACGACAACACCTGCCTGCCTACGCATCCTCTGAAGAGCCTCCAATACAGCTAAACGGCATGCATAGTAGCCACCTCCCTCTTTTAAAGCGTAATCTTTCCGGCCCCAGTAGCCCTCGTTCTCCTGGTTTATAGCAGGCTTATCATAGGCCATTGTCCAAAGCGTATCCGGTGCCCATGCCTCGAACTGCTCGTACTCCCACTTACGGGGCATCAGCAGAACCTCGAAGTGATTGTACAGGTAGGTATTGCGATATACCATATAGTCGGTGACCTCTGGTAAATCCCTGATCTCTTCTGTTAACCCCTTACCGAGGATGTCGTCTATTGCAGTAATACTCCACCTCGTCGGCACTAGCTTCCGATTTTCCTTTACGCCGAGAGCACCTGAAGATAATACTCGGGACAAGTAGTAGACATCGAATCCAGAGCGATAGAGCTCCAGAGTTGCATCGCTGGCTCTGAATTCATCTTCAATGATGGAGTCCACTTTCTTTGGTATCTTAGGATTATCTGCAACCTTCAAGTCTTTCAAGATTCCGCTCGGACCCAGAGGCTGGCTTATTGAGGTGAAGGACATGCCATAGCTGGGCTTCCTCTCGAATCTGACTTCTGTGTCCACGGGCGTTATAGAGAGCGCCACTTCCTGGGATTCCTCCACAAGCTTTGTCCTAGCTCGAACGCCCTGCCTCAACTTCGAACGCACTAGCAGAGAACGCATCCTTATGATGTCGTTGAAGCCCATGCCGTACCACATGCTCGGATCGTCTAGGAGCGCTGAATTCTCGGTTTGCAGAGAGGTAAGAGGGCCGATGAATACCTTTGGATAGCCCTTCCAGCCCACGAATATGCTCGGTGAAGGCCCGAATAGCTCCTCCTTTAACTGCCCTTCCAAAGGACTCTGGATCTTCACTCTAGCGAGCAGGGGACAAGAGGGCCTACCGCAGAGAAGGCGCCCGCCCTTACATGTCAAGCAGAGCTTCCTGCTCATGGGCCTGGCCTTATACAGGGCCTTAAGAATCTCGCATCTGGGATCCTCCCAGGACTGGTATTTCTGCATGTTTAAACTTCAGTGTTTGAAGTATTAAATGTTATTTAAAAAGATTTTACAGCAGTCCTGATATAAAGGAAAACGCATTTATCCAGCTAACGTGCTTAGAGGGTTATTTCTACTCCTGAGTCGGTTATTTTGAATCGGAAGGCGCCGATCACGTGTTTTGTGCCCCTCATCTTGTTTATCGATATCTTCCGCTCCTTGGAGTTTCGATCAAGTTCCAGGGTTATAACGCCATCGAACATGAACATCTCTACAGGGTACTCCTCCACGCCCACGTCCCGGTTCGTCGCTTCAAATATGAGAAGCGACGTCACGCCTTTCGATGAGAGCATCTCCGAGAGCCTTAGAAGCTTTGACCTCAAGGCAAACTCATCCTGCGTATACAACCCCATCATAGAAAGCGAGTCTATGACGAGGCGCTTCGCTGAGAGCTCTTCTATAGTGCTCTCTATACTGAGCGACATGTTGTCGACATCGAGGCTTTCCTTGAGGACTTCCTGATCCACATCCCTCCCTCCCTTTGCCCGGAGGCTCACGCTATCCATGAATCGGATTTTTCCCTCTCCCTCGAGGGCCTTAAAATCCCATCCAAAGGGAGATATGTTTCTGATTATCTTTTCTGGCGGCTCCTCCAGTGTTACGTATACCCCGGGTTCACCGTATTCCTTGGCCCCAGTGTATAGAAACTGTGCACTGAAGATTGACTTCCCGCTTCCTGGACCACCTATCAGTAAAATTTGATTACCCAGGGGATAGCCGCCGTTCGCAAACAGATTATCCAAATCCGAAATACCAGTCTTCACGAAGTCCATAATTTACAGTCTCTTTGTGGATATAGTTAAAATTTAAATTGACTTAATCGAATAAAAATCTTGTGAGAAACTAGCCTACTCACAGTCTTTTAAAAATTACAAAAATCAAGAGTCTATACATCAACCTGCTTCTTCATCCCATACATCTATAATATTTCAATGACAGTTATTGAGTCTTCTGCCGCTTTATCATCCCTTATGAAGCCCTGGGCACGAGGAAAGCGCAGCGCATAGCCCGACTCGGTATCTGTCTTCCCTGCAGTATGCATGGGCGAGCGCGTTATCTCATCGGCAGTTACAGTTATCACATATCTCGGCTCTACCCAGATATCAGGCTCCAAGAGAGAGTCCACCCTAGCAGGCTTATGCTCAATTGCTATCTCGTCTAGCGTCTCCCTCAGACTGACCCATCCCTTTTCAGTGAAACCCGAGCCCACCTTTGATACCGTCTTGAAGGCATCTTCCTCGGGCTCATACACAGCGCCTAGGACGGCGCCTATGCCGAACTTAGCACGCAAGCCACGCCCCCTGAAGTAGCCCACGATGCAGACATCTATGGTATCAGAGAGCTCGCCCCTGTAGCTCCTCTTCAACTTTATCCAGTCGAAATTCCTCGCGCCAGCGGAATAAGGAGCGTCCAAACGCTTGGCAATGATCCCCTCTAAGCCCTTCTCCAGCTCTTCCTCGAAGTACTCCCTCACTTTCGTGTAGTCATCGGTTATGATGAAGTCAGAGAGCACTATCACCTCGTCAGAGATAATGTCGCCCAGCTTCTTCCTACGTTCGATATAGGGCTTCTCGGTGTAGTCTACGCCATCCAGGTATAATAAGTCGAATGCAAAGAGCTTGAGCGGGTGCTCCTTAGCCGCCTCTTCGATGCCGTGCTTCCTCTTCCTCTGAACCGTCACCTGGAAAGGTAATAGCTCGCCTGTGACCTCATTATAGGCTAACGCC
>JAZGAD010000004.1:0-5594 GCA_036444275.1 Hydrothermarchaeales archaeon (SeqCode) | reverse complement strand
TCCGAAACTTCTTGGCTATACTCGTAATTCCCCCTCTTAACCTCTATGTTTAATACGTCAATGTCCTTCCAATATTTTATATCGCTCATTCATATCTCCCCGGTTTTGTGGGATAAGCTGTTATTACCATGATAGTGTCAGCACTTTCTTCGTATATAACTCTCAACAAGTAACGTCCCTAAACTTTTTGCGCTATCTTCCTGCCGACTTTGCCGTCGCAAACGGTATCTGGGCTTTTTAATGCATCCTCAACTGTTTCTTGTTTGAGATTCCTCTTTTTCAGTTCATCGATTGCATGAGGATGAAAAACTATTTCCATCGAATTCCAGTGTATCCTAGTCGTAAATAAGTCTTTTCCAAAATTCACGGCACTTCTATGCTATGTTTTTCCGAAAGCTAGAAGAAGGCGGGCCTACGAAGTTTAAGGAGAGCGTGGAGTGGTAATTCAATCTTCAACAAGTACAAAGTTTGCTTTGATAGGCATAGTTTCTTCTTTGCCGAGCTTTTCAAATCTCTTTGTGAAGTTTAAAATCGTGAAGCCAACTACCTCTTTCTTCTGATTTCTTCTAATCAGTATGTCGTCGCCTATATCCTCTGATAGTGCTGGCTCAGGCGTACCGATTGAAATATCCAGAACATCTCCTTCCTTGTCAAACGAAAATTTCAGTCTTTTTTCCATAGTACTTCGCCTTCCTTAATTCTATCAGCAACGTAACCAGTTAAAACGAAACTATCCGTACTTAATTTAATTACACCAACGAGATACTTACCGTCAAATATGATTTTAAAGTATCGGTAATATAAAACTACTTCAGGGTTGTACACACTTCTAACAACAAGGTCTGGTTCACTTACCGTACTCCGGAACTCTCTCTTTAAATTTGTCATTTCCGGGTGGTGGCGTATTATGTAACTCCACCTCTCTTCTGTAAGTCTTATATCCCTCCCAAGTCTATCCGTGACTATATCCATACACTGTGGTTATCCATTTCCAATAAATACTTTGTTTGATCAATGATGCCGTAACGTACAAACATTTCGTTCCGATTACCTTTAAGGCATTGTGAGGTTGTACGATAAAGCAGCAGTGGAAGATGAAGGGCACTTGTATGTTTTCAGGAAATTAGGGTAGAAAACGAGAGCACGACTATTTACCTTATCGTATGTTTCTCTTATTTTCATTCTCATTCTCGCAAAATATTTAAGCCAAGAGGGGAGAGGGTTAAAAAACAGCTTAGGGGCTGGGAAGGAAAATGGATTACAGGATCGAGAGGGACACCTTAGGAGAGGTTAAGGTGCCCAAGGATGCGTACTACGGGGCACAGACGCAGCGGGCAAAAGAGAACTTCCAGGTCAGCGGCATCACTCTACAGCGTGGTTTCATAAGGGCACAGGGAATATTGAAGGCAGCCGCAGCAAAATCAAACGTTAAGCTGGCGCAGTTGGATAAGAAAATAGGGGACGCGATAGCAAAGGCTGCAAAAGAGGTCAGCGAGAGAAAACTCGACCAAGAATTCGTTGTGGACGTCTACCAGGCGGGAGCGGGGACTTCGCAGAACATGAATGCCAACGAGGTCATAGCCAATAGGGCGATAGAGTTACTCGGCGGGAGAAAGGGCGACTACTCACTTGTGCACCCGAATGACCATGTGAATATGGCGCAATCCTCGAACGACACCATACATGTTGCAACGCACATAGCGGCGCTAGAGGCGATAGAGAGAGAGCTTTTACCAGCACTAGCGGATCTGGAGAAGGCGCTTGAGAAGAAGGCAGGGGAATTCAAGGAGGTAATCAAGCCGGGCAGGACGCATCTGCAGGATGCTGTACCTATAACACTTGGACAAGAGTTCAGCGGCTATGCAACGATGATAGGGAAAGGCATTAAGCGAATAAAACATGCTGGCGATGCGTTGAGAGAGTTGAACATGGGGGCTACAGCTGTCGGCACAGGCCTAAATGCCCACCCAAACTTTGGAAAGCTGGCGGTCGAAGAGATAAACAGCGCTTTAGGTCTAGGATTTAGGATGGCAGAAAACCCTTTCGAGGCGGCGCAGAACATGGATGCATCGGTAGAGGTGAGCGGTGCCTTAAGGGTGCTCGCCGTGAGCCTCATCAAGATTGCAGACGACCTACGCCTACTCAGTTCAGGACCAAGAACAGGCTTAGGCGAGATAGAGCTGCCAGCTGTGCAACCTGGCTCATCGATAATGCCCGGCAAGGTGAATCCTGTGATGGCTGAGATGCTTAACATGGCGGCCTTCCAGGTAATGGGTAATGACGCCGCAATAGCCTTCGCTGCGCAGGCAGGGCAGTTAGAGCTCAACGTCATGATGCCCATGATAGCATACAACCTGCTGAATTCAATAGGGGTCTTGACAGGTGCAGTAAGAGCATTTACCGATAGATGTGTGAAGGGCATAACCGCCGACGGGGAGAGGTGCCGCGAACTAGCAGAGCAGAGCCTAGCATTAGCAACAGCTCTGGCACCGCGCATAGGATATGAGAAGGCGGCGAAGCTGGCGCAGAAAGCGTATGCAAAGGAAAAGACTGTGCGAGAAGTGGCAATAGAAGAGGGTATATTATCTAAGAAGGAGGCCGACGAAATCCTCGATCTATTGAAAATGACACGCAAAAAAGGAAAGTAGCCAGTTTTTTCACGAATTTAATTTGTTGTTTTATATCTAAAAATTTTTTCGTTTTCGTTTATATGTCCGTCAGGAGATGCAGCTTGATAGAGTTATTTTCTTGATTCCGTCTTCTTTAGGTAGTCCTTTCTTATATCCTCAGCCATCTTGCCGTCCTCGATTATCAGGGCGCCTTGATAGCCGCATTCTCTGCACTGCCAAATAGACCATATCTGTGGCAGTACCCAGGCAATGTTTTCAGAACCGCACCTAGGGCAAAATCTAGCCATTTGTATTCAAAATATCTTGGATGAGTTTAAATATTTCCTTCGATTTGAATTTGATAATGATAAGCTACTGAATGGCAGGAAATTAAGAAGAGCTGATCTTGAGCTTGGACAAAAAACTATTAACAGATATCGATTGAAACAAACTACCAAACAACATAGAGGTACAGACAGTATGGCAAGTAGGACTATCACTACCCAGGAACTTAAGGAAAGGATGGAGGACGGCTGGGACTTCATACTCCTAGATGTTAGAAGTAGGGATGCCTATGTTAAAGAGCATATAGAAGGAGCAGGCTCCATGCTTCTGGCTGAGATAGCTGAGAGCCACCATGAACTCGACGGTGAAAAGGAAATAGTGGTTTACTGTGGCAGTAGTACATGTCAGAAATCACTTAAGGTGGGAGAGAAACTTAGAGAGCTAGGCTATAATGTAATATACTATGAAGCCGGAATCAAGGCTTGGAGGGAGGCTGGCTACCCACTAGAAAGTTAATCATTTCCCCTTGTAGTAGTACTCGCCTTTACTTTTCTGCTCTCTGTCCAGCTTGCTCCCCTGTTTATTAGCCCTAGGCCTTCCCGTGTCAGGCTCACGCCTGAAGGTTATCCCAAGATCCTTGAGGAAGAAGTTCATTCCCTTACGCATTGACAGCGGCCTTGTGGCGGTGCCTTTTCCACCCGGCTCGCCGTAGAAGACTATCAGTCTATCAGATATGTAGTCAGCGAAGAGAATATCATGGTCGACGACTATTGCAACTGAGTTGAGTTTCTCAATTACCCGTCTTATGATCTTAGCCAGCCTAAGCCTCTCCTCTATATCGAGATAGGCAGACGGCTCGTCTAATAGGAAGACCCCGGCATCTCTACCTAGGCAGATGGCAATAGCTGCGCGCTGCAGCTCTCCGCCGCTCAGCTCCTGCAACTGGAGGTTATATAACTCGTCCAGGTTAAAGGGTTTCGCCACCTCAGTCCTGAAGAAGTCTGAATCCACCTCCACATTGGACTTAGAGAAGGCCTCGGCAACAGTGCCCTGGAACTCTGGCTTTATGTACTGGGGCTTATGGGATATTCTTACTCCTTCCTCTACGGAGATCTCCCCCGCGTCAGGCTCCAGCTCCCTGGCTAAAAGCTTGACGAAGGTGGTCTTCCCTATAGCATTTGGTCCGAGGATGCCTATTATCTCGCCCTTCTTTATCTCGCCTCCATCAACATTCAGCTCGAAGCCGTCGTAAGACTTCTTGAGTCCGCTGAAACTCATAGAAATTTCCCCCTTCCATTCCCTAGGTGGCGGTCTGACCTCGAACTTGATAGAAGAGGAACGAAACCTGATGTTCTCGTCCTTAAGGTAGCCCTGGAGATAGGTGTTCATCCCGTGTCTCGCAGTCTTTGGGAGGGAGACTATGCCGTAGGCAGTTTTGACACCATAGAGCATGCTTATATAGTCAGCAAGGTAGTCCAGGGCAACGAGGTCGTGTTCCACTAATAGCACGCGCCTGTCTCTCGCTAGCTCCTCTAAAATCTTGGCAAGCCTAAGCCTCTGCCTAACGTCGAGATACGAGGATGGCTCGTCTAGGATGTAGATGTCTGCTTCACGAAGGATGCATGCTGCAATAGCCACGCGTTGCAGTTCACCGCCAGAGAGATCGCCGGTCTTTCTATCCAGGGCATGCTCCAACTCCAGTTTATCAGCTAGAGCATCAAGCTCGCCCTTCTCGTCTACCTTTGATAGGTGTGAGCTGACTTTGCCTTTGAATACTTTGGGCAAGACATCAACGTACTGGGGCTTCCAACTTGCCTTTAGCTCTCCGTTGTATAGGGCGCTAAAGTAATCATAGAACTGTGTACCAGCGAAGTGCTCCACAGCCTCGTCCTTGCTTCCTCCATTGAGCTCCCCGAAATTGGGCACGATGTCACCGGCTAGTATCTTTACTATCGTAGTCTTCCCTATAGCATTCTGGCCTATGAGCCCAGTTACCGCACCTTCTTTAGGATAGGGCAGGCGGAAGAGGCGAAAGGCGTTAACGCCGTAGCAGTGGACCATCTCATCTTTCCTTTCTTCAGGCAGGCCGATGATAGTGATAGCATCGAAGTTGCATTTCTTAGGGCATATGCCGCAACCTATGCATAGTTCCTCTGATATAATGGGCTTCTTGTCTTCACTCACAACGATGCACTCCTTCCCACCTCTATTCACTGGGCATACGCCGCCGCAGATGAAGGGGCAATCTATCCCATTCTTGCACCTGTCCTTGTCGAGAACAGCTATCCTCATTTTTAACTCCTTTTTCTTATTCTATAATACATTGAATTAGCTAGAGAATAAAAGAATTTAACCTAACCTATTTACCCAGACATCCTATTTTGAAAATAAAATACAAATACATATTCCCTGTGCTTAAAAACAGATTAGCGTTAACTCAAAGCACAGACTACAGCTACTTGAAAGAGGCGATCATCCTCGTTGTATATATCGAAGCCAGGATTATAATTAAATGGCCTCTACTCTTTTGACTTCGGGTATGTTCTCCTTCAGTGCTGCTTCAACTCCCATCTTGAGGGTCATCTGAGACATTGGGCAGGTACCGCAGGCACCGGTGAGCTTTACCTTGACCACACCATCAGTTACATCCACAAGCTGGATGTCTCCTCCATCAGCCTGGAGGGAGGGTCTTATCTTTGC
>JAZGAD010000003.1:0-18142 GCA_036444275.1 Hydrothermarchaeales archaeon (SeqCode) | reverse complement strand
GGGTGTGCTCCTATCTTCTGGTGCCTTAGCCGGAGATGCAGCTGGGAGCTTTATAAAGCGTAGGGTGGGTAAGCCAAAGGGCTCGCCTCTTTTCCCACTGGACCAGCTCAACTTCGTAGTGGGCGGGCTATTATTTGCCCGCGTTGTCACTCCCATACCTATGGAATTTATTATTACGCTCTTCATTCTTACTCCTATCGGGCACATGGCCGTTAATAAGCTGGGATACCAGTTGAGAATGAAGGATGTCCCCTGGTGAAGAAATGCTTGTTGATAAGCTGAAGGGTAGTGTAAGGAAAGGGAAATTCGTCCTTTCTTCCGGTAGGCAGAGTGATTACTACATCGATATCAAGAGGGCATACACCAATCCAGGCATTCTGAAGGAAATCGCCAAGGAAATGGCTGCTTTAATTAAGGCTGGCGAGACAGACAGGATTGCGGGCATCGCCCTTGGAGCTGTGCCTCTTGCGACAGCTATAAGTTTAGAGACCGGCATCCCTTTTTTGATGATACGGAAAGAGAAGAAAGGCTACGGCACTAGTCTCGTAGTGGAGGGGCAATTGGAGACTGGAGATAGAGTAACAGTAATCGAGGATGTGACTACCACTGGGGCTTCTTCCTTAGCTGCTGTGGAAGCCATTAGAGCGCACAATGCAAGGTGCGATAAGGTCTTGACAGTCGTGGACAGGGAAGAAGGAGCTAAGGAAATGCTGAGAGAACACGGAATAGAGCTCGATGCCCTTTTTAAGGCAACAGATTTGATTCCGGCGCTATGAATGATAGAAAAGTGAGGGTAAAAAAATAAAGGTGCATTGGAAATGGAATTTCCTTCCTTTTTATTAAAGGCCTTGGGTGCGTTCCTGGTAATACTGGGTTTCATCGGTGTTATGGTAGGGGTCTATGCAATAACAGTGGTCAGGAACTATGATGGAGAGGCCGCCTTGGCCACAGCGGATCTCAGGAGTTCTCTATCAGACACCAGCGCCAGCCTAAGGGGGAGAAAGCTAGCATTGGAAACTTCTATAGGTGACTCAAGCTCTAATCTAAAGGCTGCTTCTTTGAGCATCGATAGAGCAGGCAGTGAGGTGCATTCTGCTTCCACAGACCTTAGCAGCGCCTCCGGAAACTTGAATGCTGCCGCGGTGGAACTAGAAGGGGCTTCCAGACTTAATGCTGAGGCGGGGCTATCCCTCAATGCATCTGCCCAAGGACTGAGGGAATGGGCTGACAGCTATGAATTCAATGGAAGCCCTCTACCCGGGAAGGCATCCTTCGAACTGGCCATTGATAATATGAGTACGGCTTCCTCGAGGTTAGAGGCAGCTGGGGATAAGATTGGCGAGGCATCCAAGGGTATAGAGAAGACCGCTTCGGACCTTGGGAAAACATCTAAGAAGCTTGAGGGTACATCCGCAAGCCTTGTAGACGTCGGTTCGAAGCTAAAGGATGCTGGAGAAAGCATAGACAATCTTAGGGCGCCTCTTGTAGGCATTGTCTCAGAAGTCGCAGTTCCACTTGAGGACTCGGTAGAGGGGATGGATATAGTTGGAGGGATGCTGTCGAGGGCTAAGAGTTTAATATACGTAGCTATCGGGTATTTCATTTTGGTGCATCTCGTCTTCATTGGATTGGGTATAGCCCTTATAACAATAGAGGTGAACCTAGGTTATCCTGGTTAAAAAGAGAAATAGAAAGAAAGAGTTGTCACTACATGAGGGAACTATTATGGGTACTGTAGAATTGAAAACATATATCTTGGTTGATATATCCTTAATTAATAAAAAGCTTCTATAAGCGAGGTAGGTTGATGGAAAAGGTCGGGGTCTTGCTCGTTAGCTATGGTTCGAGAGCAGCGGCCATTGCTGACGCTCTCTCCCGTAGCGAGAACTATGAGGTAAGGATCTTTGATGCTGATAAACAAAGGAATCCTTTTATCCTTGAGAGATCCGTGGATTTCACCTTGGGTTCAGACATAGAAAAGATATGCGAATTCGCCAAGAAGCATAAAGGTGAGATCGATTTTGGAATAGTCGGTCCAGAGGGTCCCATAATCGCTGGCGTTAGAAATAGGGTTGAAAAAGAAGTAGGGGTTCCTATGATATGCCCCACGAGGGAATACGCTATTGAGGGAAGCAAGGTTGCACAGCGTCGCTTATTGGAACGATGTTGCAAAGAAGTAAATCCCAAATTTAAGGTGTTTGATCATGCAGACTACAGCAGCGTAGAGGCTGTGAAAAGAGATCTTTGGTCCTGGCTGGATGAACTTGACAATGAAGTTGCCGTGAAGCCTGATGAACCAGCTACTGGTAAGGGGGTTGGCGTCTGGGGGGACCACTTCTCAACTAGGGAGGGGCTCTTTGATCATTTCTTGTCTATATATGAACATGGCAAGGTGCTAGTAGAGGAAAAGATTGATGGGGAGGAGTTCAGCCTGCAATTCTTCTCTGACGGAAAGCATCTCACTGCTACACCGGCCGTGAGGGATTACAAGAGGGCCTTGGATGGTGACAGAGGTCCTAATACCGGCGGTATGGGCTCCTACAAAGACGTTGGGAATAGGCTGCCCTTCATGAGTCAAAGGGACTGGGAGGATGGAATTGATATTGGTGAAAGGATATTTAAGGAATTGAGGGGCAGCGAGACTAACCCTGGGTTGCGCGGCATACCTCTCTACATGGCTTATACGTGCGCTAGCGATGGAGTGAAAGTCTTCGAAATAAATTCTAGGCCAGGGGACCCTGAAATAATGAACTTGCTTCCAATAGTGAAGGGTGACTTCGTTGACCTATGTTTTAACATGATCGACGAAAAACTAACTAAGCTTGATTTTGAGCCTCTAGCGACGGTCATGACCTATGCTGTGCCGCTAACCTATGGTGGGTTCAGGAAGAAGTTTTCAGGTAGTTCAGAAGTAGATCTAAGCAACGTTTATAAGCTACGGGACGGGTACAAAGGCGCACTTAAGGTCTACCCAGGTTCTATGGAGCTACGGGACGGGAAAACATATGCTCTCGGTTCGAGGGCTGTAGGCTGCGTTGGCGTGGGTGATGATATCGAGACCGCCAGAAAGATCTCGCTGGAAGGTGTTGTTGCACTAGATGGGCCGCTGTGGAATAGATGGGACATTGCGTCACCGGAGCACATACGAAAGAGTATGGAACACATTAAGAGATTGAGGTTGTAGTCTATGAATATGATTTCAGTGCGTGATGTACGGGATAGACTGGATTACGTATTCCAGACATCAGAGAAGCTAAAAGAAGAGGCTAGAAAAGGGATTTTCAGAGAGCACTTGAAGAATAAGAGCCTAGCCATGATCTTCGAGAAGGCTTCCACTAGAACTAGGGTCTCCTTCGAGGTAGCCATGAGCCAGCTCGGGGGGCACGCTGTTCATCTGGAGGGGGAAAAAATACAGCTGTACCGTGGTGAAAGCATGAAAGATACTGCGCTGACGCTGTCACGCTATGTGGATGCTATAATGATACGGGCCAGACATCATGTGGATGCTGTTGAGCTGGCTAAGCATTCTAGTGTACCAGTCATCAATGGCTTAACTGACCTAGAGCACCCCTGTCAGGCGCTATCTGATCTTTATACTATCAAAGAGGCTAAGGGTTTTGATATAAAACTCGCATATGTGGGGGATGGCAACAATGTCTGCAACTCCCTGATTCTGGGCTCTTCGCTAGTAGGCATGGATATCGCAGTGGGCTGTCCACCGGGATACGAGCCAAATTCTGCAATCGTGGCTGAGGCTAGTGGGTATGCAGAGAATAAATCGAGTGTAGAGATAACCCACGATGCCAAAGAAGCGGTGAAGGGAGCGGATATTGTCTACACAGATGTATGGGTGAGCATGGGGCAAGAGAAAGAAGAGGATAAGAGGTTCCAGGCGTTTAAGGGATTCCAAGTCAACAGTGAGCTTTTAAAAGAGGCAAATAACCCTTTAGTCATGCACTGCCTTCCTGCTAAGCGCGGGTTGGAGATAACTGATGAAGTAATGGATAGCGATAATTCTATCATATTTGAACAGGCGGAAAACAGGTTGCACGTGCAAAAGGCACTTCTCTGCATGCTCCTCGGCAAAAGTTCAGAGTAGGTGCAGTTGACATTATATAGGCCAATCTCAATCGAATTCAAGCTTATCCCCTAATTCTATTCCCTTGTCCGTAATAGTCTCGTGATTGACCTCTATTACCCAGTGGCATGCTTTTTTCGGGCGATAGACGCGCCAGGGCTTTAACGTATATAGGTCTACAACATTTTTCGCATTATCAAGGAAGATGAGGTCTATTGTGAACCTCATGAAGAAGGAATGCACTGCGTTTTCCTTGAAGGAAAACCTAAGAAGAAGCCCCTTGTTTTTCCCTAGTGCTTGCTTGAGCATCAGTCCCCGGGCCCTCGCAAGAAAGCTTCTCGCTTCCTCGGCTTCACATATCATATTATCCTTGGTGAGATTGCGGATCATCATGGAGGATCGTTGGATACTGGATAGAATACTATATTATTAAATGATTGCATTTCTTTGATTCATGGAGGAAAAGAAGTACGCTGAGATTTATAGTAGGGTTACAGAGTCCAATATAGAAGAACTCTCTGGCAGATACGGTGTTCAAAAGAGTGTTCTTTCCATAATTCTGAATCAAAAACGGGTGAGGGATGCTAAAAAGAGATACCACAAGATCAAGAATGATTCGCCCTCTCTTAAGGAGAGCTGGAGCAAGGGCGAGTCCATCCTTAGCTTGGCTAAGAAGCTGAATTTCCCATCAGCTTTGATTGCTTTACTACTCCTAGAGAAATTAGACTTTTCGGCGAACGCTAGAAAAAGAGCTCTAAAGGATCCATCGCGCATTCGTGATGTAAGATTAAAGGCAGAGGTAGAGGAGGCCTTAAGGGAAGATTACTTGTACTCCCCATGGGCGCATAGCGCCCAGAGCGAATGGGGCAAGCTTGGGGAGGACATCCTTGAAAAATGGCTAACTAAGATGGGTGTAGGATTCACCTCTGAAAAAGAGGCGCCTAGAGCTGTAAATACTAAGACTCCGGACTTTCTGCTGAAGGATCCGCTCGTGGTAGAAGATGTAAGAATCTACTGGGCAGAGAGCAAAGCCAGTTTTGGAGATGAGGAGCTACATAGATATTACTTAGATAAGCAGTTCGCCCAGTGCCTTGAGACTCTTGGCCCAGGATTAGTGGTATACTGGTACGGCTTTGTTGACACTATCACTAAGTTGGAGTCGCGTATAATGGTCAAGAACTTCAGATTTTTTAAGGACCTCGGAGTAGAGGATTTGTTCCAATGAGGTACCACTATAAGTGATTAAGATAAGACCCTTGAAGAGTTGCAGATACTGAGGCGAAAGGGTACAGCTCTTTAGGGATATCAGGGTTTTCCTTAGCTAAACATATGGGGAATTCAAAGGTGGATTAGGTAGATATTTGACATTCGGTCAAATTCGTCCCTGAGAAAATATTTATAAGGAGAAAGCTTATTATATCTAACGGGAATTTTTGATTCAACGGAGGAAGAATAATGAAGGTTCTAATCATAGGCTTGGGTCAGGCTGGTGGTAAGATTGCGGATAATTTTTTAATTGATGACCGAAAAAGCCATGTTCCCCATACCTTCGAGTCAATCGCCGTAAACACTGCTGTCTCTGACTTAATGGGCTTGCAATACATCCCGCAAGAAGATAGAATTCTTTTAGGGGAGACAGAAGTTAAGGGGCATGGAGTTGGAGCTGATAACAAGAAGGGGGCGGAGATTGCTAAGGATGAAGCCGATATAATCCTTAATAGGGTTTCAAGGTCTAATGTGAGTAATTTAGATGCCTTCTTACTAGTGTCTGGCCTGGGCGGCGGTACTGGAAGCGGCGCTATGCCAATAATTGCAAGGCATCTGAAGAAGGTATACGATGAGCCGGTATATGCTGTCGGGGTCCTGCCAGCTGGGAACGAGGGGGATATCTACACTTTGAATGCAGCTAGGAGTCTAAAGGCTCTGCTACCTAGCTGTGATGCTACCATACTGGTGGACAACGGTGCCTTTCTGCGCTCCGGGGAAAGCGTTCGTGAGGCATATGATAGAATAAATGCCGAAGTGGTGAAGAGGATAGGGATAATCTGTAGATCCGGCGAGATAAGGTCTAGGAAACACGCCCCAGAGATGGTGGTTGACGCTTCTGAGGTCATAAATACTATGCGGGGCGGCGGGATATGCAGCATCGGCTATGCCTCAGAGATGGTTAAGAGGGAAGGCCTGTTTACAAGGCTCTTCCGGAAGAAGCAGTACGAGATAGGCAAGGCATCGAGGGTATTATCTGTGATGAAGCGCGCCGTGAAGGGAAGACTGCTTCTACCCTGCGAGTATACAACTGCCAATAAGGGGCTTATAATAATCGCTGGTCCCCCAGATCAGTTAGACAGAAAGGGGATAGAGAAGGCCAGGGAATGGCTTGAGGGTACCATCACTGGTACCGAGGTTAGGGGGGGTGATTATCCATTGCTGAAGAGCAGCTATGTGGGATGCGTCGTGCTTTTAGCTGGCATTGCTAATGCTCCAAGGGTCAAGAGCATGTTGGAGAAGGCTAGGCTGATCCAGGGGCGGGTTGGAGGCGGCGAAGAGAAGGAGGAAAGAGACATCGACTATCTCCTGGGGGACATAGACAATCTCTAGGGGGTAAGGATGCTCTCTCTCATCGGCATCGGAGGTGCAGGTTGCAAGGTAGTGGAATCCTTTTATCGCAAGGATCTCTTAAGTAGCTTGATCAGCAAGTTATCTAAAGGAGGGGGAATTGCAAAGGGCGTAGCAATAGATACCTCGGATGCATTGACTTCTATGGACTCGATACCTTTGAGGAGCAGGGTGCTCATAGGAAGCAGCAGGGCAAAGGGGCATGGCACAGGTGGCGATATAGAGCTCGGGAAGAAGATAATGCAAGAGGAATCCGAGCTCGCCATGAATACCATAAGGAAGGTGAACCTGAAGAAGCCTGAGATATTCTTCCTTATCGCCGGCTTAGGTGGTGGCACTGGCACTGGTGGATATCCTTTCATTGCCGAGAGGCTCAGGTTTATTTATAATGTACCTATAATCGGGGTCTTGATGCTTCCCTCCAAGGCTGAGGGAACCCTTTACCTCAAGAATACATATGCGAACCTAGCGCGCATCATTGACCTAGTGGATGGAGCAATAGTCTTCGATAATAACGTGCTCACTGAGCATGGCGAGGACATATTCTCTGCCTACAAGATAATCAACGAGGCGATATTCAAGTTCCTGAGTACGATAGATTCAGCTAAGATACTGGAGATAGCTAGAGATAAGATTGCCACCGCCGGCTACATGCGCCTTAAGGCCGAGCACATATCCATAAAGGATATCCTAGACAAGATGCTCAAGGATCACATCTTCCTTTCTATGGAGAAAGCAGAGAAATTACACCTCATAATCTATGGGGACCTGAGCAACGTATATGGGCAGAGCTTCGCCAAGGAATGGGTTAAGGGCAGATTTGGGTGTGAAGTGGACTATGTCTTCAGAGATGAACCTCATTCTAAATATTTAAATATAGGATTGATGATAACAGGTTTGAAGGACATCGCTCAGAGATTCGAAATTCAAGAAGGAGTGGAAAAGGCATCATCGGAGTTGGAGGACTTGCTTGGAGATATAAAACCGTTGTTTTGATGGAGGAACGAAGGATGCGGATAGGTATTTATTTACTCGCTCTTGCGCTTGTTGTAGTAAGTATTGGAGTCGCTTCTGCTGTGGTCCCTGATTATCTTAAACCAAGTGACACTAAATTAGACCAGACAACAGCAAAAATAGGCGATCTTGTGGCGGCTAGCATGACTCTTGAGAAGGTAGGTGTAGTACCAGAGGAAGCGAAGCTAAATTATACCACGGACCTGACAAGTCCTAGGCTTGAAATACAGATCGACGATGCACCTCCAGAGACATATGGCGTACAGAGCTACCAGATTCCATTGCCAGTAGATGGTGTGAGAAAAATCGAGATCAGAATTAGCGGTTGGGCGCCCACGGTTGAGAAGATGACTACCATAACCGTTCTATCCATTAACACCTACGTGAAATACAAGGGTGATGAGCCTGAATGGCAAGATGACGGGACACTGACGCTGACGGTAACAGATATAGAGATTAAGCAGACTGTGACTGCTATAGATGATGCATGGGCCAAGTACAACGAAGCTAGAACAAAAATCGATTCCCTTAAGGCTAAAGGTGTGGCCACTACTGAATTGGAGGCTGAATTACAAGACGCTAGAACACAGATAGATCTAGCGGAAAGCGCTCATGAAAATGGGGAGATTGAGACGGCTAAGAGTAATGCCCAGATAGCTACAAACGCCCTTAACAGGCTTCTCTCTAAAGCAGATGAGATGGGCGCAGGCCCGGCTCCCACGGATGTCAAGAGGTATCTCACCATTGCAGCAGCCGTTATAATAGTCTTGTTGCTTGCCGTGATTATAAGGGGGCGGAGAGAAGAGCTTGGTTAAATGGACAAAAAGATTGTCACAGCCTTCTTTCTCCTTCTACTTTTTGCTTTGTTTATATTTATAGTTGGGAATAAAAAGGATGCAGTCCTTTCCATGCAAGAGGTTCATACACCGAGCGTGGAAGAGTATGATGTGAAAGAGCTCTACGTGGCTCTAACCTTTGACTATGAAGACGTGCGGGATAACCAGGGGGGTAGAACCTTGCCAGCTATCTTTGAGCTTTTGGAAAGACATAATGCCACTGCAACTTTTTTTGTCCTTGGAGTAACAGCTGAGAAGTACCCGGATAAGATACAGGAGATATATTCCCGGGGTTACCTCCTGGGCATGCATACCTATTACCATAATTTTCCCTTATTTGATGAAGGGGAAGCGGCTTTGATAGGCAGTATCTACAACTACTCATGGGATGAAGAATGGCAAAAAAGTTTCAAAAGCGAGGATGCTTTCTACCGGGACTTATTAATCACCCAACGTGTCATCATGGAGAGTATCAGTAATGCATATCGTCCTAGGATATTTAGAGCGCCGTCGCTCGTGGTAAACTGGACTAGAAATCCAGCTTATTTCGAAGTACTGCAAAAGGCTGGAATAGAGATCGACAGCAGTATTTATCAGGATTTTTCAAACCCCCGGCCTTATTACATGGAAAACGGTGTAGTTGAGATACCTGTAGTTACCTCTGAAGCGAGGCTGAAGAACGTATCGATATTAACCGGCTTTGCAGATAGATGCGCAGAAGAAGAGGTGCCCTTCGTGATGTTTGCGCATCCACAAAAATTAACCCCCCACCTACTCGGAGAACTGGACAGGTTTTTAACCATCCTTGAGGATACATATGAGATTCGATACGTAACGATTGCGGATATTCCGGAGCTCTACAGCAACACTCGTCTAGGGATTACGGATTCCGCAAAAGATTTTTAATCTTAGGCCACGAACTTGCCTCATGAGCCTAGAGGAGTTACGTCAGCGCATCGATGAGATAGACAGAAATATAGTCCGTCTCCTGGAAGAGAGGTTCGAGATAGTCGAAGATATAGCAGGGATCAAGAGATCAAGAGGTCTCAAGATTGAGGACGATGCTAGGGAGCGAAAGGTCAGAAAGAACTATAGTGGTGCTGCAAAAAAGCTTGACGAGGGCTTCGTGGAAAAACTGGTAGACCTCATTCTAAAGCAGAGTAAAGGGATTCAAAGGGGTACAGAAAAGGATGAGTGATAGAAAAAACAAGGCGAAGGTAGCGCTTCTTGGGCCTAGAGGGACTTTCAGTGAGGAGGCTGCTTTGAAATTCTTCGAAGAGCCTGAATTCCTTTTAGCAGAGGATATTGAGGAGATATTCGTGAGTGTTTCTAAAGGGCGCTCGCCCCACGGATTAGTGCCCGTTGAGAATTCCATCGAGGGAGCGGTGGGCATGACCTTGGAGATGCTCCTTAGGGAAGATGTAAGGATATACGGTGAGATCATACTAAATGTAAGGCATCTCCTCCTTGCCCAGCCGGGAGTCAAACTTTCGGAAGTAATGGAGGTGATATCCCACCCCCATGCTCTAGCGCAGTGTAAGATTTTCCTGAAGGGGTTAGGGGTTAAGACTAGGAATTTCTCCAGTACTGCCGAGGCCGCAAGACATGTAGCAGAGCTCAAGTCCAGAGAGACAGCGGCTATTGCACCCAGAATCTCGGCGCTAATATATGGGCTGGAAATCCTAAAAGAGGACATTCAGGATGAGGAGTTGAATCAGACCAGGTTCCTTGTGATATCTAAAAAAGACCATACTAAGGCGGGGAATGACAAGACATCCCTCATTCTTGGTCTCAAGGATAAGCATGGTGCATTATACCAGGCATTAGGGGCATTTGCAGAGCTGGGAATAAATCTCACCAAAATAGAATCCCGACCGTCGAGAAAGGCGTTGGGGGACTACATATTCTACATAGACCTTGAGGGGCATAGGGAAGAGGTTGGCATAAAACATGCATTAAAAGAGCTAAAAAGACAGGCTTCATTTATGAAAATACTTGGGAGCTATCCAAAGGGTTGAATTAAGAAAAAGAGAAAAGGAAAATCAAAGCGCGGTATAATTAACTCAGCCAGGCTAGCCCAGGAATTCACATGCAGCGCACTTAAAGACAGGGGTCCTTTTATTGCCCTTTACTTTCCAGTGATGCACTACGAGGGTGTTGTTGCAGCATGGGCATGTCATTAAACCAGGATTAAACTTCAGCATCTTCTCCACCACCCGCATGTCGTCTTTTAGGTTGACCTCCATATCCCTTTTCTTTTCCTCGAATACCTTGAACTCTAGGGAATGTTTCTCGCAAGTATGGTGACCGAAATGCATGCTATCGGCTGTGCTGTCGCAGAAGTTGCACTTAGTCATATTAAATAAACATTAATAATTGCAAATATAATAATAACGGTGTAGAGCATTCGAAAGTGTCTGTTAGCTTTTCATCTCTAATGTGAGGCGGGATATGGAGAAAAGGATGATGCATGGAAGGAGGCTGGAGGTCCATAAGGTAAGGAGACGGAACTCTATGCGGTACTGGCACAGGATAAGGAACCCACTGAGGGTCAGCGTAAATTTCCTGGTTATATACCTCTGCCGCTTCTTGCCATCGCTCAGCCTTAAGAACTTCTTCTACCGTTTGATTGGTATTAATATCGGGAGGGATGTCTCTATTGGCTTGATGGCGATGTTTGATATCTTCTTTCCAGAGCTCATTGAGATAGGGGATAACACCGTGATCGGCTACAATGCAACGATCTTGGCTCACGAATATCTCGTCGGCGAGTGGAGAAAGGGCAGCGTGCGCATAGGCGAAAGTGTTATGATAGGAGCAAATACCACGGTGCTAGCTGGAGTGGAGATTGGGAAGGGTGCCATGGTATCTGCTTGTTCCCTCGTTAATAGGGATGTGAAACCTGGTTCTTTTATTGGAGGCGTCCCAGCACGGGAGCTGGAAAGGGAAGAACCGTGAGACCTCGTCTCTTGCTCTTGGTTCTAGCTGTGAATTTGGCGGGCTCTGCCTTCGGCTTCTATTACTATAAGGAGCTATTAGCGGCATCGCCTCTCACTTTATGGATATTTATCCCTGACAGCGCTACTTCGACTCTTTTATTCTCTCTAGCTCTCCTCTTCATACTTCTGGGGCGAAAACTTGGCTGGCTGAGCTTCGTTGCTTCGGTGTACGTAATGAAATACGGTCTTTGGACCTTGTTGGTGATCCTATTCTACTCTGATTACTTCTTAGCGCCTTTCAACCGCCTCTTCTATGTAACAATGTTCGTGTTGCATTTCGGGATGATCTTGGAGCCTGTCTTTATACTCCCTACAATTGAGAGAAAGAGGATTCATCTAGTATTTGTGACATGGTTCCTACTAAACGACTACTTCGACTACATAGTGGGGACCCATCCCCTATTAGGTTATCCCTTCTCCAACATAGGTGTAATAGGGCTATTTTCTGTTTTGTTCAGCGTAGTATTATGCTTCATAGTGCACGCTGGCTCTGGTTTTAATGTTTTCAGCCGCATGGAAATAAATAAATAGAGATTCCAACAAAAAACAAAGTGATTTAAGGGTTAGGGTATGCTTATGGTTGAAAAAGTCATGGTATGCGAGGAATGCGGTAAGATGTTTAGAATAAGCTATGACCTTACCGAGGATAAGGAGTTGAAGTGCCCAAGCTGTGACAGCATCAACACCACAAGCGTCTACAGGCAGGAAAACAAGAAAATAAGATAGCTTAGCTCAGTTCCTTTTGTTTTGTATTTTGTAGAAAGCTTTAATATTGAAGCAAGAGACACATCATTTGGCTTTTTAGGTGAAGAGAATGCAGAGGAATATCAGTCAGAGGTTTATTCTAGATACTGCTGCCCTCTACCTAGAGAAAAATGGTGGGGGAAACAAGGATTTATGCAATGTTATAAAGGAGCTCTTGTAGTTCTTGGATCTGCTGAAGGAGTACTTGAGATATGCGAAGTAACTTTTCAAAACCGAGAGGAACCAGAGACATCTTACCCGAAGAGATGGAGGGGCGTAGAAAAGTCGAAGAAGCGATTAGGAGGGTCTTTGAGGGATACGGCTATCGAGAGGTCCAGACCCCTACGTTTGAGCACCTTGAGCTGATAACTACAAAATCGGGGGAGGAAATACGGCGCCACCTATATCATTTCAAGGATAAGTCTGGTAGGGAGATAGCCCTTAGGCCAGAGCTGACAGCTCCGGTGATGCGTCTTTACATGGAGGAACTCTCGCATACAACGAAGCCAGTGAAACTCTACTACTTCGGAAATTGCTTCAGATATGAGCGGCCTCAATCCGGTAGATACAGGGAGTTCTGGCAGGCAGGGATAGAACTCATAGGCAGCCCCTATCCTGAGGCAGAGGCAGAGGTGATAGCACTAGCGGTGTATGCACTGAAAGGAATAGGCCTAAAGTTTGATCTCCAGATAGGGGAGGTAGGCGTACTTAGGGAAATTCTAGGGTGTAGTGGAGCAAGCGACGAGGATCAGGCAAAGGTGATGAACGCCATAGACAAGGGCGAGGATATAGACATCCTCTTAACGGAGATAGGCATTCCAGCAGATGACAGGAAACTCGTCTATACGATAAGCGGGTTAGTAGGCGGGAAGAAAACTCTGGAGAAGGCCAAGAAACTCTTAGAGAATAATGAAGGCGTTATGGCTAGATTAGAGAGGCTTAGTAGGGTTCTTGAGCTATTGGAAGAGTTAGGCGTTACCTATCAGTTGAATCTAGGGATTGCTAGGGGCTTGGATTACTATAGCGGCGTAGTCTTCGAGGTCTATGCCCAGGGCCTGGGAGCTCAGAAGCAGATCTGCGGTGGAGGGACTTACACGTTAACAGATGTTCTAGGGGGTGAGCCGACCCCTACATGTGGCTTCGCATTCGGTTTGGATAGAGTGTTATTAGCCCTAGAGGCCCAGACAGGTATGGCTCCCGTTAAGAAGACCAGGGTACTGGTGGTGCCTACAAGTGAGGATTTGCTGGAGGACGCAGTAAAGATATGTTCAATAATCCGGGAGTACGCTTCTTGTGAACTGGAGTTGATGAGGCGCAAGCTTAGTAGAGCCCTAAGCTATGCGAACAACGAGGGCTTTTCCTTTGTGATAATTGTAGGCGACGAGGAGCTGGAGAGGGGGTACGTAGTCCTACGAGATATGGAGAAGGAAACGCAAAGGGAGGTTAATATCAAGGAGTTGCATAGGATCAAATTCTAGTACAGTACTGACTATCTATTCCAAATGTAGTTTTTCCTTGGCGTACTTGAGAGCGGCAGTGAAGATTTCTACCAGCTTGTCGAAATCTACCTCGTAGCTGGCCAGAGTGAAAGTGTAGCCCTTGATGTGGGACGCGAGGATGGAGCTCTCTGTGAATCTTGAGCCAAAGATTGGGGGTAGGGTCTTTATCTCTGTTAATCCATCGCTCACCATAGATGCAAATTTCTCAGCGAAGGGATCGACCAAGGCTGTCCATTTTATATCATTACCACCCTGTAGGGAGAGGATTTGCTCCAACCGGTCTCCCTTCGTCTTATCCAAAAACGATGCTTTACTAGTGATTTCATCAAGTTCGAGTTCGAAGTCACCTAATGTTGGTTTGGTTCTTGGTTCTCCGAGCTCTATTTCTGCAGCGTTAACAGCCTTTAGTAAGGGCGTCGTCCCTGCTGCCTCTGGTGATAGCATCTTTAACTTTTCTCTGAGGTCCAGTTTCTTTCTCATGGCGCGGCTTCCTTTCCTATATTTCATTCATGATTTGGCTAACGACTATTCTCCTAGGTGTCCCTTATGACATCCTGCTTGGGGATATCAGGTGGATTCCTCCCGCATTTCTTTTTAGCCCACTCTTTTAGGCCAACCATACGGATCACTGGGGGATGAATAGAGATTCTAACACTTATATCTTTTGTTACAGTGAGGGCGTAATATTCCTCGTATTCGAAGAGTAAATCTCCTCAATTTTCGGCTTGTATTTGCTGTCAATAATAGGACTGATTTATTGACACCTACTCAGGACCGTTTGAATATATGCAAGTACCGCTTGGAGGCTGGAGTTCGTGGACATGAATGTCATGGAAGTGAAAAAGACTGTGCACAAAGGACGGTTCGAGCCCAACACCTAGAATAGGCTCTGACGCTGCACACGTAAATCGAGTCAGATGTATACACCTTCCCCGGGGTAAATAGTGATGCCGTTCTCGTCGATGGTGAAGGGATAGGTCTCGAGGGAATGCCTCACACGGCACATCTTCCTGACGGTGATGGTCCTTACTATCTTCCCCTCCTTTAATATCAGGTCAAGAACAATCACCCCTTTGAGGATGAATTCCTCCACGCCATACCTGCTTATCCTATCTGGATCAATAGTCTCAGTAGTCATAAGGGAGGTGCACTCCAGTTCCAGCAAGAGAGAGGCTAGGTTGAATATAGCCCTCCTGACATCCAGCGTGTTTTCAAGGCCGAATTCTAAAGCTGGGAGACAATCTACCACTGCCCTTCTAGCATCGATCTTCTTCACCCCCGCGGAGACGAGAGTCATCAATTTCTCGATGTCATAGCCTAGGCCCCACGCGAAGCCCTTATCCACCTTGACAGGGATCTTTATAGTGGAGGCATCTATAAGCAAGAGTTTCCCTTCGTCCTCAAGCTTTTGGAAGTCCCAGCCGAACTCGGCCATCTCAGCCCTTAGATCCTGGGGTCTCTCCTCCAAGCTGACGAATACCCCGTTCTCTCCGTACTGGGTTATGCCATTGTACAGGAACTGAGAACAGAGGATGCTCTTTCCAGTGCCTGAGCCCCCAGTTACCAAGATAGTGGAGCCCTCCGGGATCCCTCCTTCAAGGACCTCGTCCAAGCCGGGTACCCCGCTCTTCGTCCTCGTCATCTCGTTTACCTACGGCTATATTTCCCATTCAGTATTAGCCTTAGGCCACCCCATATTCATAACCAATGCAGGCGAATCAAATTATCGTCTAGAGAGATATTTAAATCCTTCTAAAACAAATCCTAAGTTCGATGACATTTAGGGGCAATACTCCTTGAGATTATACCCAGAGGTGGCTCAAAGGACCGTGGAAAGGTGATGGAAGAATTAAATAAAGCCCTGATATTCATCCCCTCCACCTATCTATGCTCGCCCTTGTGATGATCAAATAGAAAATTATTTATGGAGGCAAAAACCATGCCTCGTTGGGGTGAATGCATATGGTATTAGTAGGGGAAGTATCGCTGGCGGTGACACTATTTGTAGTGGGGGTTCTACTGAAATACGCTGGAACAGCCGATAAGTTAGGGAAAAACTTTGACTACATCATGGCCGGAGCACTTGCTTACCTATTGGGAGGAGTACTGACTCTTACAGTCAGAGTTCTGCCTAGTATACACTTTGTTACCAGTTGGGTTACATTGATACTCTCAGTGATAGGATTCGTCGCTGTAGCAGTAGGGACTATACTCGGGGCTATCGACCTTATTACGAAATAAACCCCCCTTTTCTTTTTTACCACATGCTTCTTGTGTGTGCAAGAAGTGTGATGACAAAATATAAAGGCTCTCATCTAGAACCTAACATTGTAACCTATGGGAATATGGGAGGCTAGAAGTTATAGCAGGAAGTTAAGCTGAATAGGGAGTAAGGGATATGGCTAGGTTGTTGGTCGTTGACGATTCGTCTTCTGTGCGTGACTTGCTGAAGGAGATACTGGTCCATGGGGGTCACACGATCGTGGGTGAGGCGGCTGACGGCGAGGAGGCCATTAAGAAATACACGGAGCTAAAACCAGAGTTGGTACTCATGGACGTCATCATGCCAAGTGTGGACGGTATTGACGCGACTAGGCGTATCATAGAATACGATCCCAATGCCAAGATAATCTTGTTCAGCGGATTAGGTCAACCAGATATGGTCAACGATGCCATTAAAGCAGGGGCAAAGGACTACATCACAAAGCCGTTACATCCTTTGATGATAAGGGAAGCAGTCAAGAGGGCCCTGGGTCTATAGATTATCCTAGCTTCCCTCCACCTCTTCATCCATCTAAAGAGTGAGTGGTGTAGAGATGAAGATGTTCTATGTCAA
Organism: Hydrothermarchaeales archaeon (SeqCode); assembly: GCA_036444275.1. GTDB lineage: Archaea > Hydrothermarchaeota > Hydrothermarchaeia > Hydrothermarchaeales > JAZGAD01 > JAZGAD01. The sequence goes on along the minus strand of JAZGAD010000003.1, from coordinate 1,520 downwards.
CGCTTGGAATACCTCGGTAGGGATGTGAGAATAAGGGGCTGGTTCAGGAAGGGTGTTGAGGCTAAGCGCTTCGTCACCCTAAAGAAGACCCCGTCGATGCCCACGAGGGAAGAGGTGGTCTCCCTCGCCAAGAAGAATCCAAAGGTGAGTAAGGTCTGGGTAATGGAGCTGGATGGCAACAAGTGGCGCAAGGCCATGGACGTCATCAAGGTCTGATCTGAGCCCTCATTCTGCCCAGATACTGGCTCGTAATAAGAGGTTTGAGTGATGGTAGAAATCGAGGCCAAGATAGAATAGGATATACTGTGTCCTAGGATCAGAGAAGCTAACCTAGCCTAACCTATGCTAGTGCCACTTGGGGGGGGGTGTATGCTGATTCCTATTCCTATTCTATCCCCCCTATTCGCTGGCTTTCTCTGCTAGGAAGTATCCCAGTGCTACGAGTATGAAGCCGGCTACGACGATGAGGGCGAACTCTGTCCATAGGAGGCCAGCAATGACTAAGGACACGCCTAAGGCCATTAATATAAACCCAAACGCCCGTAAGATGCCTAGGCCCTCCAGCCTCTCCAGCACCCACTCCCTCTCGTAGTAGAGCACCACAATAACGGTGACAGCTACCATGAGGACTACGCCTAATATTGCACTAGGCGTCACATCCCTAGTGACCTCAACCCCAATTTCCAACAGGCTGCCCCCTATTCCTATACATAGTGTCACAACGAGGTGGTATAAATATTACCCAACCCAGAATCGATGTAGATTTGGCTCAGCCTACAACAGATGGGCAGGAGGACCCCATCCCCGTTAGTCTATTCTATCCTCTCTTATGCATCTCCTTGAACTTTATTAGCAGGGATGGGACGAACCTACTTGTCATCCCTCAGTAGTCACATGCCTAGGGTCTCTTATAATGTATGGTTAACAGCTCCGAGAGAAGAAGCTGGAAAGCTTCCCGTAATCATGACAATCCATTCCAAAAGACATTTATGTGCACAGGTCTTCTTATCTTATAAGACAATATAACATAACATGAAACCTATATAACGTCCGTCATACACGAGGAGATAGTGAGGCATCCAGGGCGGTATAATGGTTTCTAGTGCTCTACCCTCCTCGGGGATGGAGGGGTAGCCTTGATCTTGGATACAGCCAGTATATTTGAGCAGAGGTGCGAGGAATGGAGATTAGTAAACTAAGCGAAGCTCAGCTAGACGCGCTTAAGGAGGTTGGGAATATAGGGGCAGGCCATGCATCAACTGCACTGGCACAGATGATTGGTAAAAAGGTCTACGTAAATGTCCCCAAGGTATCAGTGGTGGAAATAGAGAAGATCCCTGCGGCGATTGGAGGTGCAGAGACACTGATCGTGGGTATATACCTCCGGCTCTTAGGGGACATAAAGGGCACTGGCTTATTGGTATTCAAGAAGGACCAGGCAATATACTTAGCTAATATGATGCTGAGAAAGGAAGACGATAAAATAAAAGTAATGAACGAGGAGAAGGAGGGGGCTCTCA
>JAZGAD010000002.1:0-8587 GCA_036444275.1 Hydrothermarchaeales archaeon (SeqCode) | reverse complement strand
CCCCAGAGATTCTTCAACGTCATATGCGGCATCTCGAGACTGCTTAAGTTCGGCAGCGACGGTAGACAGAACGCAGACCTCCTGCTATTGGTGGACAACGACCAAGTGGAGAAGATCGTCGGCATAGGCAGCGCTGAAAAGGAGGAGCGGTACTACAGGATAAATCAGGAAATAATAAAGGTAATAGACATGATGATCGCCCCAGGTAGCAAGGATACGAAGTCCACAATTGATGTAGCAGATTACTACCAGTTACCAGGGAACCTAGGCATATATCATTTCACCCCCTGTATGAGCATGGGCAACGATCCAGATATCTTCGGGATAGAGACAGCGATGGATGATGCAGTGCGGAATCCCATGGCACCTATAGACCCGAAGACCGCCATCATGGCCTATGTGATTGTCGTAGCACCAAAGAAGTATGTGGATGATGGCACGTTTTCTCAAGAGGAGCTGGAATACATGACCAGAAATTGGGCAGTCAAGAACCTCGCCGGTAAGAGAGGAGGCGTGCTCAGATACTCCAGCCTAGTCGCAAGCAGAGAGAGCGAAACCCTGGACGTGATGATCCTCCTCGGCGGATTCAGCCTTAAGAACATACTCTCCAAGAGTCTACAAAGGTACTATGACTTTAAAGACAGCTTAAAGATGATGGGTGACGAGATCGAACTGAAGGACGAGGCCAACGAGAGAATCAGAGTCAGAATAAGTGTAAAGGATATTGAAACAATCGAGAAGAGGTTAAGAGAATATATAACGCTTACAGAAGAGAAGATAAAGCGGGCGCATACGGAGGAGATAGACATAAAGAAGAAGCTCACGGAATGGGGCTTCAACCGTGCTAAGTAACTTTCCTCAAGCACTCCAGAAATCTTCGATTATCCGTGGGCTTGCCAATGCTGACCCTGAAGAAGCCCTTGCTTAAGCCCCTGAAGGAGCTGCAGTCCCTTACTACTATCCCCATTTTAAGGAGTTCATCGGCCACATGCTCTCCCCCAGGCATGTTGACCAAGAGAAAATTCCCTTGGGATGGATAAACATCTACCCTAGGCACCTTGGATAGTTCTTCGTATAAGAACGTCCTCCCCTCTCTTATGGCGTGAATGGTTCGCCTCAAGTGCTTTTTGTCCCTCAAAGCAGCTACTGCAGCCCGCTGTGCCAGGGCATTGACATTGAATGGGGGTTTTATCCTCAGCATGTGCTGGACCACCTCCGCTCTAGCGACGCCATAGCCGATCCTAAGGCCAGCTAGCCCAAAGGCTTTAGAAAAGGTGCGCAGTACCACAAGGTTTTCGTATTTTTCTAGAAGGTCGACGTTGGATCTTTCCGCAAACTCGGCATATGCCTCGTCCAGTATTACGACGACGCGCTTCTCTAGAATCCTTTCCAAATCCCCTCGAGAGATGACGCTGCCCGTAGGGTTGTTGGGGGAACATATGAACACTATCTTGGTTTCTCCATCGATACTCTCTAGTATCCCATCCACTTTGAATTCAAAATTAGAAAATGGTACATAGACAGGGTGCCCGGAGTATAGCTTGATGATGCTCTCATACAAGGAGAAGGTCGGTATAGGAATTATCGCTTTCTCCCCTGGATTCAGAAAGAGCTTGGCCACTAGATCTAATACCTCGTCTGAGCCATTGCCCACGAGCACCTGCTCTTCTCTTACTCCTACGTACTCAGATATTGCTGCCCTAAGCTCTAGCGCATCTGAGCTAGGGTACATGCTGACAGCAGAAGCATCTATCTCCTTAAGCGCTCTAACAACGCCCTCCGAGGGCCCAAAAGGATTCTCGTTGGAGGCGAGTTTTATAGCCTCTACTCCTCTTTCAACAGCGTCTTTGCCGTTCCCAGGGATGTAGGGGGCTATCTCCCTTATCTCACGCCTAATAAGATCTTCTATCACCTAGCCTAGCCTCCTCCTTTTTCCTCTAGGATTTCATCCAGGACGCGGAGAACCTGGTCCAATTGTTTCTTTTCTATCACCAATGGGGGTAAGAACCGTAGTACCCTGTCCTGAATGCAGTTGAGCAGCACTCCTTTTTCCCTTGCCTTATCCACCAGGAAGGAGCATTCCCTAGTCAGCTCCATGCCCACCAACAGGCCGTATCCCCTTACCTCTTTTATTATAGAATGCTTCCTCTGAAGCTCTCTGAGTCCATGCATCAAATAGCCTCCCAGTTCTCTAGACCGCTTCAATAGGTCCTCCTCTAAGAGCACTTCTACTGCTGCCTTTGCAGCTGCACAAGCTAGATGATTCCCACCAAAAGTAGATGCATGGTCGCCTGCTTTAAATGCATCCATGATCTTTGGTTTTGCAAGCATTGCCCCTATCGGGAAGCCTGCTCCAAGGGCCTTTGCCACTGTAAATATATCGGGCTCTACATCGAAGAGCTGCCAAGCGAACATCTCTCCCACCCTGCCGAAGGCGGTTTGAACTTCATCTAGGATGAATAGTACCTTCTTTTCATGGCATATCTCTTCCACCTCGCTGAGATAGTTTGCAGGGGGCACCACTACCCCGCCCTCGCCTTGAATAGGCTCCAATAGGACGGCTGCCGTCTTGTCGTTAATAGAATCTCTTATCGCCCCAGCCTTTCCAAATTCCACATGGACAAATTCCTTCATAAGGGGCTGGAAGCCCTTCTTGTATTTCTCTTGGCCTGTTGCACTAAGCGTTGCAAGTGTCCTACCATGGAATGAGTTCTTCGCAGCTATTACACCTGATTTTCCAGTATATTTTCGAGCGAGCTTTATTGCCGCTTCATTTGCTTCTGCGCCGCTGTTGCAAAAGAAGGATTTATAACCCCCAGACACCTTGTACAAGAGCGCCCCCAAATCTACCTGTGGGGATATATAGTACACGTTAGAGGTATGCATTATCCTTCCAGCCTGCCCCCTAATCGCTTCTAATACCTTGGGATGGGAGTGGCCCACGTTGAGCACTGCTATGCCGGAGAAGCAGTCTATATACTCCCTTCCTTTCGAATCTTTTACTACTGCACCCTTCCCCTCCACTAAGGCGATGGGCTGTCTCGTGTATGTCTGAGCTAGATAAAGGCGGTCAGCTTCCTCCAGGTTCATGCAAGCTAGCTTAACATATATGCGATTTATATCTTTCGAAGAAACAATGAAAAAGGATTAAATGCAATGCAAAAATAAATGCTCTTCGTTCTTGCAACCGTTGGATGGCTCGTAGGGATAGAGAGGGAACTCAAGGTAGAAGTCGTAGCAAGAAGGAAGGCCTTTACGCCGGCCTCGCTGTCTGGAGGATGTCAAACGGGATTTGCTGCTAAAAAAGCACTTCTTTAAGAGATAATTCACTCGAAGTCCAGTATTCTCTTGATAGTATAAGGCAGCTCTTCGGCTAGATCGCTGGCGGTGAAGCAGTTTCCCTTCCAGGTGGCGAGCTCGTCTCCGGCAACTCCATTGACGAATGCAGCACAGCACGTTGCGTCGAAAGCGCTAAGTCCCTGGGCTAGGAATCCAGCGATTACACCGGCAAGAACATCTCCTGTCCCGCCGACAGTCATGCCTGCATTTCCAGTAGCATTAAACTTCGCTTTCCCTTGTGGAGAAGCCACAATATCTAAAGGCGCCTTCAGGAGGATTACCGCTCCAAGTCTCTTAGCATATCTAACTACTACCTCCCTCCTTTTCTCGTTGTCCTTGGGAAGTTTTTCACAGGTCAGGATCTCGAATTCTCCTGCATGAGGTGTTACCACTTTTAATCCTTTGAGAGTCTTTCCAGCTACTGCCTTTATAGCATCTGCATCCAGCACCACTGGAACTTCTATTTTCTCCAAGAGCTTCAAGACTGCTTCTTTCGTTTCGTCTCTAGTGCCTAAGCCAGGTCCGATAAGAACAGAGTCGATGCCCCGCTTCTCAACTTGAATCTCCTCTATTGCAGTTGGGTTGAGGAAGTGTCCCGGAAATTTGGAGACTATGAAATCCGGGGAATGGCACCTTGTGACCTCGTAGTTGCACTCGGGTACAGCGAGATAAACAAGATCGGCACCTGAATTCAATGCTCCCAGTGCACCAAGTATAGGAGCTCCGTAGTAGAAATCGCTCCCCCCAATCACTAGGACTCTACCGTTTTCTCCCTTATGTGAATCCAGCTTCCTCGCTAAATTGACGATGATATCTCCAGGGCCCACGTGCGTCTCAGCCTCCTCTGGGATTCCTATATCTTTCACGACAGTCTTATACCCCTCTAACCCCCTTTTCAGGCGGTGCAGTGTAACCACCAAGTCTGCCTTCACACAGTAACCCTTGCCTTCATCGCTGATGCCGCTAGGCAAATCTATGCTGACCTTAAAGGCCTTTGAGCGATTTATTCCTTTTACTACTGACTTTATAGGCGCCCTAAGCTCTCCTTTTACACCAGTTCCAAGAAGGGCATCTACTACTATATCTGCATCGTAGCTAGGCTTCCTAAGACTCATTATTGGAACACGACCTTTTATGCGTTCGAAGTTCTTAGCAGCCTCGTCGGTCTGTACCTTCTTATCGGCGAATATCTCTACCTCGGCTCCCTCACCATCGAGATATCTCGCACATACGAAGCCGTCTCCCCCGTTATTCCCTGGGCCGCAGAATACTGCCACCTTCTTTCCCTTCAAGTTAAAGTTTTCCTTAAGGACCTCGAAAACCCCTTTGCCAGCTGCCTCCATAAGCTTCTCTTGAGGTACTCCGAAATAGCTGGAGTTTATATCGAGTATCTTGGCCTCTCTGCTGCCGAGATAATCCATGTAAAATAAGTATTTCAAAGAACTTTATATATGTTAATATAAAACGTGTATAAAGGGGGTGTGGAGCGTATTGGAGCATAGCCTCACTCACCACCATAGTTTTGGTTATGCCCCGCTCCATGCTTCTCGCGAATTTCTATTTTTGGATTAATTATATTATGCATCTGCGTAGCGTACGTACGGAGACACGGTAGATGTAGATAAGAATTTTAAGGACGGCCACTAGTTACGATATCATGCTCGAGGGTAAACGATTTATAGTGATCGTGGAGTAGGTGACTGGATGGTAAAGGAGAGATACTTTGATAAGGTGTCCAAGAACTATGACTTCTACACCAAGATTCTCATGCTGGGCACCTATGACAGGGTGCGGGATAGAATCATAAAGCCGGGTAATACGGACGAGCAAAGGGCTCTTGACCTCTGTTGCGGCACGGGTTATCTGACAGGAGGGATAAAGGCAGAGCAGGTGGTAGGGCTCGATCTATCCCAAGGTATGTTGAAGTTCAATAAGCAGAAAAATCGGGAGCCATCGTTACTGAGGGGGGATGCCTTCAATCTTCCTTTCGCTGGCGATGGCTTCGACTCTGTTTACTGCTCTCTCGCTACACATGAATTCAGGGATATCCTGCCCATCCTAACCGAGGCACATAGAGTCTTAAGGGATGGAGGAAAGCTGATAATCTTCGATATCTTCAAGCCTAGTTTCCCACTCAGCTGGTTCTTCATAATGTTCCTGGTGAAGTATTTGGCTGAGCTGGGTAGGATGTGGGTGTATACCCAAAACGAGTGGGAAAGCATGCTTCGAAGCGTGGGTTTCAAGGAAGTGCGCATAGACGTTCTTTACACAACAGCTGTATTGATAAGGGCTGTGAAATGATGAAGCTGGGGAAGCATGCCAAGATGCGAGGGGTATATATACTCTCTAGAGCCTGAGCCAGAGAAACTATTGAGGACGCCCAAGCAGGTTGTTGAGCTGATAGAGGAGTTAGGCATGCCTGTGTTCAAGACAATCTGTGATCTAAGCCATGCCATAGCTTTAAATATGACTCCAGAGGATTTTATCGGTGAAATGGCAGAGCACCTAGGGCATGTACACCTAGACGATGCGGTCTACGGCGAGCATCCTAGGGAAGCCACTGCATATGCCATTGCTTTCCTTAGACGAGACGGGTGGATATGAAGGCGATAATAATAGGCTTCGGCAACATAGCTGAGAAGGGGCACCTGCCCACATATCACAAGCTGGGCATAGAGATAGCTGCGATCGTGGATATATGTGGAAAGCGCAGGGAGAAGGCTAGGAGCTATGGGCTGCAAGCCTACGAGAGCCTTGAAGATGTCAAAGAGGATGCTGATGTCATAGATATATGCGCTCCCCCGAACTATAGACTGGAGGCAGTTGTGTATGCAGCTGAAAAGGGCCTTGACGTCATCTGCGAGAAACCCATATCCCATACCAGTGAAGCAGAGAGAATAAGAGATGCAGTAGATGAAGGAGGGATCTTCTTTTTCCCGGTGCACAACTGGAAGTACGCACCCCAATACCAAAAGGCTAGAGAACTGATAATGGGCAATGGTATCTTGGAGGTCCAAATGAGTACCCATAGGACCACATATAACCCTGGGAATCCTGACTGGAACCCTGATTGGCGTGTTAAACGCGAGATCTCTGGAGGCGGCATCCTAATGGACCACGGCTACCATAACATATACCTCGCGATGTATCTCCTGGGACGGAAATTCAGGGAAGTGAAGCTTAAGGAGATAGAGTATTTCCCTGACTCGCTGGTAGAGAAGAAAGCAAGGTTCGAGTTGCTGTTCCCTGAAAAGGTGGAGATCAACCTAGACTGGAACTCCACAAAGAGGGAGATAAGGAACGTGATCTATGGGGATAAGGTGATTCAACTGCTGGACGACAGCCTTGTGGTAGACGGAGAGGTCCAAGATCGGGTGGGCCGTATATCCAAGGACTCTGTGCATATGGAGTGGTATTACTCGGTCTTCTCGGATTTCCTAGAGAAGAGAAAGTTAGGTGATAACGCCTGCTTCCTAGAGGGGCTAAAGGTCCTGGAAGGCTTGGGGGAACTGTATAATCAAGCTAGGGCGATGGCCTGAATTGAATCGAAATCCCTATAGATTTAGTCCAGTGGTCCGAAGCTCCTGTTGAAGTACTTCCAAGCGCGGACGTAGATATCGCTCAAGTTACTGCTATTCAAGTTTATGTAGTGCGCTGACTGATTCCTAGCATTCACCCCGCTCCCAATCGGTATATCCCCGGTATCATTGTAGTTGGTGTGGCAGTTAGTGCAGTAGATGTTCTTCGTCAGGTTGTGCTTCAGGTTTATGCTGTAGTTGCCGCTCTCACCATAGGGCCCATACAGCTTCGTGTAATTTGGATAATAGCCGTGGCATATGCAAGCAGTAGAATTATGCGCAATCGAACCAGTGACGTTTCCAACAATGCTCGGGTGGCACTTCTCGCAGAAAAAGGCGTCGCCGTACTCTGGAATGCCGCTGGCGTCCCTCGTCTTGTAGACTGTGTGGCTCCCTGCGAAGGTGGCCTTGCCCGGCAGGTTGAATACCAGTGCTACCAACAGCGCTAGGAGCAACAGCACAATCGTGGTCGTTGAAGTGATCTTCATCTTATTCACCTACCTACGTATAGGGGCTCTCCGGCTCTAGGTCAGGGAATGTGTGGCAGTAGCGGCAGTCCTTACCGCTGGTCCTGTTGTAGGTGTTCACGGAGTTGTTGTACAGCGTGGCATCATGGCAGACAATGCATCCAGCGCTCTGATTGGTGCCCTCTGCCTTTATATCGAGAGGGCTCTTGAGGGTGCCGCTCACGTTGTACTGTAAGAGCTGTGGTTTGTTGGTGATGTTGTGTCTCTGTGTATCGTCTTTGTTGGGCGATTGATTGGCATACGTCGGCTGTACGACATGGCATGCCTCGCACCACTTCCAGCCCGACTCCGGAGGGAGATAATTGGCGCCAGTGTGGTTTTTGGTACCATCGCTGGTATTTGTATGGCAGTCCTCACAGTCTATCACCGACTGGTTCCAGTGGACGCTCTCGTTGTATTTCGTTTCATTTACAAATTTGCTTCTCGTAGTCGAGGTAAATGTACCGTAATTGAAATGGCAGGCCCTGCATGTCCCCGCCCCCCGTGTTAGCGTTTCGCTGTGGAAGGACGATGGCGTCCCTCCTCCCTCCACGTGGCAATTATAGCACTCGGAGTTTGCGGTTGCGGTCCTGCCAGGGTGCTCGGTGTTCTGTGGTTCTAAAATCTGGGATGCATTGCCCCAAATCTTCCTCTGGGTTACATTCGTATTGTTGTGGCAGAAGATGCAGTTACGGGTGTCTGGCAGGGCATCTACCGGGGTATTATACATGTAGGGATCGCTCCTATTATACCCTCCACTGTACTCCTTGTTCATGGCGTAAAACCCTCCAGCACTCGTATTGAAGTCCCAGGCAACGCCATGGCAGGTCCCTTCTCCTGTACTCATATTCCAGCCAAAGCAGGATGAGCGCGTGGAGCCTTGATAAACATCAGACTGATTGCTCACGTTTATATCTTCAGCATAATCTGAGAATATGTGCTCCCTGACCATCGGCACCCCAAAAGCAGGGGCTTCAGTCCACGGGTCTAAATCCTCCCTTAAGTGGAAGTAATCATCATATTCTGCGTCCTCAGCATCCATACCATCATAGGGATCATAGGGCCCCCCTCCAATAGACAAATGACAGTCCTCACAAACCTTCGGGGGATACGTCATTCCCGATGCATTCATATCCATCACCGTTTGATTGTGGCAAGGCTCAC
>JAZGAD010000001.1:0-6566 GCA_036444275.1 Hydrothermarchaeales archaeon (SeqCode) | reverse complement strand
CCCGCCCACTACGAAGTTGAGCTGGTCCAGTGGGAAAAGAGGCGAGCCCTTTGGCTTACCCACCCTACGCTTTATAAAGCTCCCAGCTGCATCTCCGGCTAAGGCACCAGAAGATAGGAGCACACCCAGAATAACCATACTGCCAAGATCCCCCGTTAAAATTCTCTGTAGAACCCCCACTAAGCTACCCACAAGGATACCGCTGGCTAAGCCTCTTATGGTGACACCATCGCCAAACAGCCTTTTGCCGTCGATAAAGTTATTTCCAAGGTCAAGAGGCCGGCCATGGCCAAAGAGTCCCGCAGAGGTATTTGCGACATATGCCGGGAGAAAAAAGTATAAAGCGCTGATAACGATGCCGGCCATAAAGTATCATTGAAATGTTTGTATATAAAGCTTTTTTTCAGATTAAATTTTTAACCCTATCGCGCCCCCCATGATTAGGCTTATCTCCATTACCAATTTCTCTCCATTCTTTAAGGCTTCAATTAATCCCCTATCCAGATCTTTAGCACCCTTGTCAGCTCGTATCATTAGCGTCCGCGGGCAGATGAAGTCGCTCTTTCTTATCACCATTTCATCCTCGTCTTTAAAGGTAAGAGCAGAATGCCCCCTGCCCATAACCACCTCGTCTACCCCACCAGCCTTAAAGAGCACCCTTATTGCACAATCATCGTTCTTAGCAGCGGCTTTGAATTCATCACTCAACTGCACTAACCCCTTATCTGCGTTGACACCTATAATACAGTCAGCTCGCCTCCCAATTTCTCTGTCCCTCGTGACCTCAATCGTGGTATTATGTTCAGCCGTGACATTTTTATGTCCATGCGCTACTACGACATCCATATTCTGAATTCTAATGGGGATGCAAAAATATTTTTGGGCAACCACATCAATATCCATTCAAGGTACTTTTGAATGTACGAAAAGGATAAGCAGGAAATGGTAGACCGTCTTGTAACTATCGGCTATCTTCGGGAGGAAAAGGTCATAGGCGCCATGAAGAAGGTTCCACGTCATCTCTTCGTGGCAGAAGAGGACGAAAAGCATGCCTATGAGGACCACCCCCTGCCTATTGGTGAAGACCAGACTATCTCAGCACCACATATGGTGGCGATGATGTGTGATGCTCTCCAGCTCAAGATGGAACACAAAGTGCTAGAGGTGGGAGCAGGCACAGGCTATCATGTATGCGTAGTTGCACAACTAGCAAGAAAAGTTTACGCCCTAGAGAGACTAGAGGCCCTGGCTGAAAGAGCACGAGCGAACCTTAAAAAGGCTGGATGCGAGGGGGTCAAAGTAATCGTTGGAGACGGGACCAAGGGCTATCCAGAGGAAGCACCCTATGATCGCATCTATGTAACCGCAGGTGCACCTGAGATACCTAAGCCCCTATTGGAACAGTTGAAGCCCGGAGGCCGACTCCTCATACCCATTGGAAGAAGGTACTCCCAGGAGCTAATTCTAGCTGAGAAAACACCAGAGGGTGACATTCGGAGAAAGAGCCTAGGGTCCTGCGCCTTTGTACCCCTTATAGGCGAGTACGGCTGGTGAGGCCTAAGTGTATACGGGCAGAAAAGCCGAATCTCAGACCCAAAGTTTTTTTATCCTGAAGCTCAGAGTTGCAAGTCTAGCTCTAGACCGAGGTGGATTGAAATGAAAGAAATACTCAAGATACTCGAGGACGACTCTAGACTCACCCCCGAGCAAATAGCTACGATGACCGGTGCGACAGAAGAGGCAATAAAGAAGAAGATCAAGGACTACGAAAAGAAGGGGATAATTAGGAAGTACAAGACAGTCATTAACTGGGAGAAGGCCGGGAGCGAGGTAGTGCATGCCCTGATAGATGTAAAGGTTACCCCGGTTCGTGGAAGGGGCTACGATGCAGTTGCAGAGCGCATCCTCCGCTTTCCAGAGGTCCGGACCCTATACCTAATGTCCGGTACCTACGATCTCTCTGTATTAGTGGAAGGACAGAACATGAAGGAAGTAGCCTCCTTCGTGGCAGAAAAACTTGCACCCCTAGATCAGGTTCAGAGCACAGTGACCCATTTCATGCTGAAGAAGTACAAGGAAGACGGCGACATCCTCTTTGATAAGGAAGAGCTGAAGAGACTGGCTATTAGTCCTTAAATGGTGGGACAATGCCTGGAAAAGCCAATGTAACAGGGGTGGAAGAGAAGATCTCATCTAGGGTTAGAAAAGTATCCCCATCAGGCATAAGGAAATTCTTTGAGCTCGTCTTGGGCATGGAGGACGTTATATCCCTGGGTGTTGGAGAACCAGACTTCGTCACCCCCTGGCATATCCGAGAGGCCTGCATGTATGCCTTGGAGCGGGGTTACACTATGTACACCTCCAACTATGGCTTACTTGAGCTGAGGGAGGAAATAGCAAGGCACCTAAAGAAGGAATACCGGCTAGACTACGACCCAGAGAAAGAAATCCTCGTTACGGTCGGCGTCAGTGAGGCCTTCGATCTCGCGATAAGGGCAGTGATCAACCCGGGTGACGAGGTAATAATCCCTGAGCCGGCCTATGTCTCTTATAAACCCTGCGCACTTCTTGCCGGTGGTACTCCTGTGCCTGTAACTACATCGGTAGACGGCTCCTTCAAGGTCAAACCAGAGAAGATCGAGGAGAAGATAAGTGGGAAAACCAAAGCACTAGTACTGAATTATCCCAACAATCCCACTGGTGCTACGATGCAGAGAAAGGAGTTAGAGGGGATAGCTGACTTGGTGAACGAACACGACTTACTGGTAGTCTCCGATGAGATATACGATAAGCTTACCTACGACGGCAAGCACGCCTGCTTCTCTTCTCTAGACGGGATGAAGGACAGAACTATTCTACTCAATGGGTTTTCAAAGGCCTATGCAATGACTGGGTGGAGGGTAGGATATGCCTGCGGCAATGCCGTAGTCATAGAAGCGATGATGAAGATCCACCAATACGCGATGCTCTGCGCTCCAATAACCGCCCAGATGGCGGCTGTCGAGGCTCTCCGCCATGGCGAGAGAGAGATGAAAGAGATGGTCAAGAGGTATAATAGGCGGAGGAAGATCATTGTAAAGAGGCTGAACGACATGGACTTGGCATGCCTAGAGCCCAAAGGAGCCTTCTATGCATTTCCATCAATCCAGGGCACAGGACTGTCTTCAGAGGAATTCGCAGAAGGCCTGCTTAAAAAAGAAAAAGTAGCAGTGGTACCGGGAAACGCTTTCGGGGATTCCGGGGAAGGCTTCCTAAGGTGTGCCTATGCAGCCTCGCTGGAAGAGATAAATGAAGCCATGGACAGGATACAGAGATTCATTAAACAAGACTGATTAGGATACCTATAGGGTGCGGTGGAAGCCCTTAAAACGAGGAAGGAGGCTGCGTTTCTAAGTTCCATCACCCCATAACCCTATAGGTAAACACTAAATATTGTATATACTTATATTTAAATTTTTGGATTAACGTTATTCTTCACTTTTTTAAAGCATCGAAGATTAGAATGTGCTTTTTATTATCATGATTAATATTAATAGTTCTAGATTAAGCATAGGAAAAATTAAAATAAGTGTAATTCCAAAATAAGAGAGTGGAATTGTGGAGGTGATGTATGGCGGCGAAAACACAAAAACGAAATGCCCTACCCAAGATCGCTGAGAAGTTATTTGCAGCGGGAGGAAAGAAGCCTTATCACTTGGGGGATAGGGCGATAAAGAACTTCGGTGAGCTTAAGGATAATCTGGATTTATTCTCTTCGGGGGACGCTAATTGGTTGGCCTCCTGGATAGAGTATTTGGGGGACCCGAAGACTGCTGAGAAAATTCGAGACTCTTCCGATGAGTTCAAAAAGATCATCCTGAAGAGATACGAACAACTGCAGAAATACCGAAAGTAACATGATCCTGCGAAGGAAGACCCTCGAATACCGGGAGGGCATTTCAGGGGAGTGGCTCGTAGCTAATGGAGTTGGGGGGTATGCATCTTCCACGATTATCGGAGTGAACACTAGGAAATATCATGGCTTATTAGTCGCTCCTCTAAACCCACCTTGGCAAAGAAGACTTTTCTTAGCTAAATTAGAGGAAGAAATCAACATTGGGGAAAAGAAGTTTCGCATTTCCAGCAATAAGTATCCAGAGGTGGTATACCCAAAAGGACACGAGCACCTCAAAGAGTTCAACTTATCTTCTTTTCCCACCTTCCTTTACTCCTTTGGGATGGAAATCAGGAAAACGATATTCATGCCCCATCAGAGAAATGCAGTAATAATAGCATACGAGGTTTTGAAAGCACATGCGCCGGGGAGGATCAGGATATATCCACTAGTTAACTCTCGTGGAATTCATGAGGTCACAAAAGCGAAACAATTTGAAGAGCATGCAAATGGAAAAGCTGTCACGCTAAGTTATCGTCAAGGCATGCTTCTTCTTGGCTCAGACTGCATGCGATATACGGGCTCTGGTCTGTTAGAGGAAGCCAAGTGGTACAGGAATATGGAGTACGAGAGGGAAAAGGAGAGAGGATACGAGTACCTGGAAGACCATTATTGCCCTGGGTTTTTTGAGCTTGACGTAAAAGAGGGCTCACAGTTTCATATCCTGGCAGCAGGAGGTTTCAATGCAGAGGAAACCTTTAGAGAACTTTACTCTGAGAAGCCCAAAGACTACGAGGTACTTATGGCAAAAGAAGAAAAACGCCTTAAGAGCATTTCTAAGGGAGCTCCAAGAGAACTGGAATATCTAGCCCGGGCATCTGACTCTTTCTTGGTCTCCATGGGTACTGGAAAGGGCATCATAGCTGGCTACCACTGGTTCTCTACGTGGGGCAGAGACTCTATGATAAGTCTTCCGGGCATCTGCTTAGTTACCAAGCAATACAAAGATGCCAAATTGGTTCTTAAGACTCTTGCCTCTTATTGTAAGAATGGACTGATCCCAAATTTAATCGATGCTACAAATGGCTCCTATAATAGCGTTGACTCTTCCCTCTGGTTCATCTATGCAGTCCACAAGTACCTCACATACACTGGAGACACAACTTTCGTAAAGGAGTTATGGCCTAAAATCAGGGAGATATTGGAAGCCTATGCCGAGGGCAATGGAGAAGCATTAATAAGGGCTGACGAGGATGGCCTCATCTCTGCCGGCGATGAAGGAACGCAGCTCACCTGGATGGATGCGAAGATAGGGAGCGGGGTAGTAACCCCTAGGCATGGTAAAGCAGTGGAGATCAATGCCCTCTGGTATAACGCCCTCAAAACAGCTGAGTTATTATCGCGAGAATTTGGCGGGGATGCTTCTAACTATATGGAACTATCTCGACGGGTCCGAGAAGGTTTTAAGGCTTTCTGGAATCCAGAAAAAAAATGTCTTTACGACGTAATAAGAAATGAAAAAGATGCCTCGGTGAGGCCGAATCAAATTTTCGCCGTTAGCCTCCCTTTCAGACTTTTAAGTAAGAGAGAGGAGAGAGCCGTCGTATCCAGGGTGCAGGAAGAGCTTTTGACGCCCTATGGACTCAGGAGTCTTTCGCCGAATGAAGAAGGATATATAGGGCGCTACTCAGGAAGTCCTACTCAGAGGGATGCTGCCTACCATCAGGGCACAGTATGGAGCTGGCTCCTCGGACCCTTCGTTACAGCCTTACTGAGGACTGAAAACTATTCTGCCAGTAGCCGGGAAGACGCAAAGGAACTTCTAGATCCTATTTTGAGCAAGCACCTCCAGGAAGCTGGCTTGGGCACAGTATCTGAGATTTTCGACGGCAGCCCACCGTACTTGCCTAGAGGCTGCATATCCCAAGCTTGGAGCGTGGGCGAACTGTTGAGATGCTACGTCGAGGACATCATGTTAAAAAGGCCGGAATATGAAGAGGATTGGCTGTGAAGGGTGGCAAGCGCTGGATGTAAGTGGCTTTCAGGATATACTGACCTATCCTCTGGGGATGCCTTCGCCGTCGGTCTTGGACTACGAAGTCCCGCCAGCTTTGGCAAAAAATCGACCTTTTAGCTGACACCTTGTGCTCCCAGAAATCCAGCGAAGGTTAATGTGATCGCTTCGGCAAGAATGGGATCAAAGACCGTGCAAATCCTGAGAGTATCCTACTCTGGATATACAGCGTCCCTGGACCTACAAAGTCGAAGACCAAGCCTTCACCGCTCAAAAAAGTTGATTTTAAACCCCCTACTTTTCTGACGTTGTAGTTCATTGCACCACTGAAGGCAACAGCATGACCTGTATCCAAGACCAACTTCTCTCCAGCTTTCAATTCCTTCTTTTCCAATGCCCCAAAGGAGGATATCCAGACCTTCCCAGTACCTGAAGCCTTTAGCATGACTATGTCCCCTTCACCGAGAAGCCCTCTCATTCCCTGCCAAGACGTGTCAATGTCTGTTCCCTCCGTAGACGCAATATACGCCCCACTCTGAAGAATCATCTCTTCTCCTTTAAGCTCTAAAACATCAATGTCCCCAAGTTGAACACCCGTCAACGCTAGTTCCCCTGCCTCCTTTGCAGTAAACGTGTTTATCCAGAAGGATTCTCCGCCTAAAACAGATGTCTTGAGGG